>NZ_CP127832.1:0-600000 GCF_030389495.1 Ligilactobacillus cholophilus | reverse complement strand
TGATTGCACCATGAACAACATCTAACCCAGAGTGAGCAGCAAGACTGTAGAATTTATTGACATGCGAGGTAAAGTGTCCATTATAAATTTGATTTAAATGATTAGTGAACTTTTCAGCAAATCCAGTGGGAGCATTTAATCCAGTTCCAACTGCTGTGCCTCCAATTGCTAATTCATTAAGTGTACCAGAAAGTTCTTCTAAATATTGTAAATCATGTTCAAGCATACTGATCCACCCGCTTATTTCTTGACCAAATGTAAGTGGAGTTGCATCTTGTAAATGAGTTCGGCCAATTTTAACTATTTTCCAATACTTATCTTGTTTTTCAGTTAATAAATCAATTAAATGTTGTACTGACTCAAATAATTCTTTTAGTTCAACACTAGCAACAACATTCATTGCGGTAGGAAAAGTATCATTTGAACTTTGTGATCGATTGACATCATCATTTGGCAAAATAGTAATATTGGAATTCAATTTTGCTGTTTGATGAGCAACTACTTCATTAACATTCATATTTGTTTGCGTTCCTGATCCTGTTTGATATATGTGTAATGGAAAATGTTGTTGTAATTTTGAATCAGGTAATGCTAAAAGTAAATCAACAGCTTCTACAATTAGATTTGCTTTCTCTTTTTCTAAATTATCTTGTTCAGAGTTTGCTAATGCAGCAGCTTTTTTTATATTAAGCATTGCTTTAATAATAGCTAATGGCATCAATGGTCCTGTTGGGAAATTTTGACGACTTCTTTCTGTTTGTGGACCCCATAATGCATTCGCTGGAATTTTAACTTCCCCAATGGTATCTGATTCAATACGATAGTTTTCCATAAAATTACCTTCTTCTTTGTTTTATTACTTTTTACTTCACTAAATAGTATATCTTTTTACTATTCGGAAATTCTACATCTATTTGTTTTTGAACTAAATTCATTACTTTTGCTTTGTTTAAATTCTTTTTTCGAATATTTTCAAAGCCTCTTTCATGATAAGAATATGAATCTTGATTTTTGATTATATCAATTTTACGATCTTGTTTAAAATTTGTAATTGTTGAATGACAATTAGAATATGCTTTAAAACTTTTTTCTAACTGATTTTTTAATGATGTTCTACTAACAACTTTCATTATTATTCCTCTGATTTAAAAAGATTCCAAAGTTTTTCTGTTACATGGTGGCATGCATTTTTATCAGTTACACCTGCTAATAAGAATACTGTTTTATTTTCAATTGAGTATGGTAATTCAAGATTAATTCCATGAACGTGTACAGATAAAAAGCCATTTGCATATAAATAGCTGAATTCCCCATCTTCAGGTAATAATACATGTTCTAATTGATGCATTGAATGTACTGTTTGCGCGTTACTTTCTAAAACAAACCACCGACGTTTTTGTTTATCTTTTTTAATTGTACGTTCACGCATTAAATCATTTGCTAATTCATCATAAATATCTTTTTTATCTCTTCTTAAATGAGATAATTTTTGTTGTTCTTTTGAATTAGGAACACATAAACGATATATATCTGAAATTGTTTGAATTTGACTTGTTAATGCAAATAGTTTAATACGCTTATCTGAATTATTTGATAACATCCACTTCCAGCTCATCACTTGCTCGTTAATTGTTCGTAATAAAATGTGGAGTGCATAATTGTAATGTTTATTTTCTAACCATTGATATGCTTTAAAGTTCTGTTCTATTTGTACTTTAAATTTATCTTTTAATTTTTTATCATCTAATTTTTCTTCAAATTCTGTTAAACGTAATGGTTGTTTATTTAAGTGTAGTTGTTTCACTTTTCGAGTAAGTAAATTTAATTGTTTTTCCTGATTTACAGAAAGATCCATAAACTTACACATTGCTTTTAGATTACCAAGACATAAATTTAGTAATGCAATCTTAAATTCATTAGCTTCCTCAGGGAAAATATCAGATATTAGATATCCATGAGTAAAAAGTGAATCAATTCCATAAAATAAATTATAATAATAATTTTGTGGATCATTAAGTACATATTTAGATACATCTGATAAAGTTGAAATTTTCAGATTGCCTCCAAACACTTCAGGATCTAACCGATACCAAGTCTTTCGCCGTTCATCTTTGTCAAAATGAGAAACTTCACAATAATTCACCATATTTTCAATACGATTAAAGGCTTGCTTTTCATTTTCTATTTGTTGAGAAACCCAATTTTTTAAAGTGCCCTTTTTATTCTTTTTTAAAAATTGACTTTGCTTTTTAAACCATTTTTGTTCCATTTCGAAATTCTTGAAGCATGTTGGATCTTTCAAAATATAATTAAGCCATAAATATTGGCGAAGTCGACTTGAATGATAAAAGAGTAATGCTCTAGAACTTATTTCACGGCGATCATGTAAAATGAATTGCAAAAATACACTACGTTCATATACGGGTCGAGCAATAATTCTAGCAGCGATTGGCATTTTATTTTTAACTAATTCTAAAAAATTATCTGTTAATTCTAAGTTAAGTTTTGCCATTTGAGTTACAGTTTTACTTACAATACTGTCAGTTTTATTCCATTCTTTACTAATTTCTTCTGTTAATTGTTTTACTTGTTCAAATAAATTATTCATAAATTTCACCCTATTCCTCTCTCTATTTTAAATGAAACTTATTTAAATTGTTATCGAAAAGCTTTATGACTTCACAAATTAAATCAATAGTGAAATTGTTGGATACATGATAAAATTATAATATTAAATGTTTTAAGGAAGGATGCACATGGCAAATTATATAATTAGCTATGATAATAAAGGATGTCGAAAAGTATTTAAAACATATCGACACCAAGAAAAAGTTATTAAAAAGACAATAGAAAAACAAATTACACGTCAAATGGAAACTGATTTTTCAAAAGTTAAGTTAGCAACACGAATTGAAGTAAATGGGCTTAAGTGTTATGAATGCCGCGTAAACCCTCCACAATTACCTCCAGTTCGAGTTGCATTTACACGTGATGGTAACAAAATCACAATTTGTTACATTACTACTAATATTGTAAAGGCAGATTTTACACATGAATTAGAACATTTTTTAGGTGGTAAATAATTTCATATTTTATTAATAGACAATTTAAGTGTAACATTATATTTGAGTTATATATAAATAATTGAGGAGAAATACCGAGATATGAAATTAGTAGAATTAAAACAAGCCCAAAAAACTGCAATTTCTAATTTAAAAAAACGCAGATTTGATGAATTACAATTCTATACTTTTAAAAAAGATCGCTCAGTTATTGTAAAATTGACAGAAAATGCTGCCAAATTAATTGAGAGTGGATATCAAAATGAGACTGTTGATTTAGACGATAGTAATGCAAAGAGACTGTTAAAAACTGCTTTTGGTCGTGAATTTCCAAGAAGTCATAAAGTTTATTTTTCAAGTGTAAAAGCTAAAAAATAGGCTTAACAAAGTATTCTTGCATCTAGTTGTAATTAATTGAATTTTGTTTACTTGTATCATAATATTTTAATGTAAAGTTGACTTGCTGCAAACTTTACATCTATCATCTTTATACTATTAATAGCAATTATTAAGAAACTTTCATATATTTGATCATCCCAAATACATGAAAGTACTTAATTTTTGCTATTTTTATTTTTAATTCTTTTTATGATGTTCTTCGAATTTATCTTCTTCTACTTTAGTAGTAAAGACTGTTAATTTAAAAAATACATATAGTAAATAAATGCCAACAATAATTGTAGGTAGCATAATCCACCACCAACTAAGAGCAATAGCTCCCCCTGCCTTTAATCCCATTATAAAGCATTGAACACATGCGATAACAATCATTACCCAAGTTTTACCATCGATTTTTGTCATAATAATCAACTCCTTTGTTTATAAAAAAAGACTGGACAAGAGTCACAGCCTTTATATCAAATAGAAATTATTAGTTGCGTGCTTCGTAATATTCGATACGTTCCATCATTACGTCAGCATAGTCTTTCATAACTTTTTCTTGACGATCGATTAATTCCATTTCATCTTCTGGTAAATCTACTTTGTCTGTAACTGTATCCAATTCTTTAATTTTTGCATTAATAACTTCAACATCTTTTGTTAAGTCGTTAATCATTTCTTTGTAATCTTTATTCATAATAGAATCCCTCCTTGATTATATTTTAAGTATATACCAGTTATGTTTGAACATACTAATATAAAGCCTCATTAATATGAAAACTTTATTTATTCTTATAAATTAAGTTTTGTGCTACATATAATAATGTTATCTAAATTCATGATCTTTCATTATGTTATTGGATAATAAAAAAATGTATCATATAATGATACATTTTTTAAGTTATTTAGCTTATTTATAATTTAATAGTAATATCTATTATTAATACAACGCATAAAAGTAATAGTTGACGATAAATTAATTGTCCATATTAAAAATCTTTAAATTAAGTACATTAAAACATATTGGTAAAAATGTATATTCAATAATTTTTACAAGTTGTTTTTTCAAAATAGCGTATTTTAAGCATGGTATAACAGCAATTCCTATAATAAATCCCGCTACAATTAATAATGATGCTAGATTATTATTATGATTTTTTTTAAAAGCAATAATACTAGCAATAAACACAATAATGTTTATAGTAAAATAAAGCAAAAATATAATATTGTTCCACAACATAAACTAATCAATCCATTCTTTCATATAAATATCTAAGCTTCTTTATGATACCTTATAAAGAAAGAAATTTCTTTAATTGTTTATTAATTTTGATAATTTTTTAGATTTTATTAGTATAAATATTTATTTATAACTTTTTTATTATTAAAAAAAGCTCCCCTTAGTAAAGGAAGAGCTTAAAAATACCCAGATTATCTAAAAATATACTCTGTTGCAATATTTCATAAAATTTTATTGTCGACTTCGATGTCGTGTTTGATGTTGCTTTGCTTTAATCAATTCATTTTGTTTGATTTGCATTTGTTGTAACTCATATTCAATTTCAGTCAAAACTTCAATCTCAGTTTTCTGAATATCTAATAAGTGTGGCCACTGAACCTCATTTAATTGATCCACTTTTTTATGCAAATTGCGTAATTCCATTTCTGTTTTTTGATTTGTTTTATAATCATTTTCTGCATCAAATCGATCACGTTCTGCTTGACGATTTTGACTCATCATAATAACAGGCGCTTGTAATGCAGCTAAACAACTTAAAAATAAATTTAATAAGATAAATGGATATGGATCAAAATCTAGGCCAAAAATATGTAATGTATTAATTGACATCCAAATAAAAAGAAATATACAAAAAGCGATGATAAATCCCCAACTACCAGCATATTTAGCTAATGCATCAGCAATTTTTTGTCCTTTTGTTAATCTCATATTATTTGTATTTTTAACAACATAATGATTACTATTTAAATTTTTTTCTAAACTTGCATTTATTTTACGATTAGATTCTAAATCTTCATTAATTGTTTTTTCTAGGTTATTTAATCTAATATGTTGCAAGTCACTCAAACAAATAAAAGATGATGGTTTTATATCTTTATAATGTTCTTTTATCTGTTCAACTAAATCTCCACCTAAATTTCTTAAATAGAATCCTTCCATTACTGAATAATGTTTCCCACAAATGACGCAAGTTGCTGTCTTTTTAGCGGCCATTTTATCACTCTTTTCAATTTATTAATTGATATGATTTAAATCCAAATCAATATCTCCTCTTTGTTTTAATTATATTAACGATGAATTTCTTGATTACGATCACGTAAAAATATTAAATTATTTTCATCAGAAAAATCAGGACTATATTCATATCCTAAATCATTGAAGTTAATTAATTTATGAAAATCTTGAATTTGATTTTCAGCCATATATCTAACCATTTCACCGCGAGCCATTTTAGCATATGTATTATCTTGAATAACTTTATGCTTAGTTGGATGATAATAACCAAAAACACATGATACCATTTTAATCTTTGTATTTTTTATATAACGTGATACTTGGGATGCATACATTTTTGATGCTAAATTTATAATTAGATTATCGTCTTGAGTCAAAACGTTAAACCAAGAATCATTCCAAAAAGCATGTAAATTTTTAGTGCCATTTACATGAGCTTTAGCTTTCATTTCAAGTCTATACGGAACAACCCCATCAAACGGTCTTAATACTCCATAAAAGCTAGATAAAATACGTAAATGCTCTTGAATATATTCTAATGCATTATCCGTAAATAAATCTGGGGCCATATATTGATACTGTAATCCGCAAAAAGCTAAAATTGCTGGTGTTTGAATCTCATTTTTTAAATCCATTTTTCTTAAGCGATCCATGTTTAATTCAAATAATTTATCATTTGTATGCCAAAGTTTACGTAATTCATCGACAGTTAATGATTTTAAATATTTTTCAATTTGGATTGCTTTATCTAATAGAGCAGGCGTTGATAAAACGTCAAATGTATCTGCATCCACTTGCATTTGTTTTGCAGGTGAAATAATTATTTTCATTTAAATCAGTCCTCATCATAGTCTTTTAGATTAACTTGTTGGTTACTCTTTTTCGCTTGTTCAAAGTATTCAGACGTGATGTATGAATGAATTCCATAATAATAAAAGATTAATGACACTATAATTAAAATAATAAAATCAAATGGGTATTTAATTAAACCAATTCCACCAAACTCTGTACTTCCAATATATGATAATAAGGCTAAAACTCCAAGGAAAAGGAGTAGCCATAAACTGGATTTAATATGTTTCTTAGTTTCTGGCCAACCTAATCGTCTTTCATAGTAGAAATAGATTGGTAATCCAATTAAGATAATTAAAATAACTTCAATTGTAGTTGGCCACATTGCCCAATATGCAGCTAAACTTGCTAACACGAATGAAATAGGTGCTAGGATATTTAGATGATTTAATTTAACAGGTCGAATGAAATTTGGTGCCATTTCACGTAATGAAACTACAGAAACAGGTCCTGTTAAAAAGGCAATTAATGTAGCGGTTGAGATTACACTTGCTAAAATTCCCCAATTTCTGAAAAGTGTAACCATAATAATACTTATGAATGCATCGATAACTAATGCAACACGAGGTGTCCCATACTTTTTATGAATTTTTCCGACTGACTCAGGAAAATGTTTGTTTTCCTTAAATGCAGCTAATGTACGAGCACCAGATGCAACAAATGAGACGCCTGTTCCAAAAGGAGAAATAAATGCTTCCATGTAAAGTAATACTGATAACCAATACATTCCAAGCATAATTGCTAAATCTGCAAATGGTGATTGGAAATTAAGTCCATGCCAGCCAACTTGTGCAATTGTACTTGGCTTTACTACTCCGATAAATGTGATCTGTAAGGAAACATAAATGACGAAGGCAATAAAAAGTGATAAAACAACCCCTCTTTTTATATTCTTCTTAGGATTTTGAATTTCACTCCCCATATTAATTACTGTTTGGAAAGCATCATATGAGAAAATGATTCCAGAAACAGTTGTTGCAGAAAAAATTGCAGCAGTTCCATAAGGCATAAATTCATGAATTGAGCTACCAAAGTTTTGTGGATGAAAACCAGAAATAACAAGCATTACAATTGTTAAAATCGGAATTCCCAATTTAAAAAATGAAACAAAATTTGTAAAACGAGTTAGCAATTTAACAGACCAATAATTTAATAATGTAAAAATGATGATAAAAATGTAAACAACAAATAAACCATTATTAGAAATTTGATCTCCACTCATTAAAATATGGGTCCAGTTGGCCCACTTCCAAGGCCATGAACTCATATATTGAACACAAGCAACCGCCTCAATTGGGATGATTGTAACTAAAGAAATCCAATTGGCCCAAGCAGCAATGAAACCTAAAAGTGAGCCGTGAGTATATTGCGCATAATGACTCATTCCCCCACGTTCAGGGAACATTGCTCCAAGTTCTATATAATTAAAAGCAATTAACCCAATTACAACAGCACCAATAATCCATGAAAAGATTGCAGCAGGTCCTGCGACTTTAGCAGCCTCCCATGATCCAAATAACCATCCTGAACCAATAAGTGAGCTTAACGTTAACATAACTAATGAAAATAAGCTTATTTTTTTCTTCATAAAAATTCTTCTTTCCCTCTAAATTTAAAATAAGTAATCCGTTTATCTTTAATTTACATGTCAAACAATTTTTGACTTAATTCTATTTCCTTCGGGTCTGGGTTACTATTTTTAAATTCAATTTTGCCTTTCGAGGTATCAGAAGTTAATTTACCAATATCCTTTAGTTTACGTTGAAGTTGCATTGCAGCACCCATACTACCATCATAAATTTCAACATCATTTCCGACAACTTCTTGAATTGCTTTTTGAGCAAATGGAAAGTGAGTGCATCCAAGTACAATTGCGTTTACAGGTAATTTATCATCTAAAATTTTATGCAAGTATTCTTTAATTCCAGAAGAAAGTAATTCTCCTCGTTCAACGTACTCTACTAAATCTGGAGCTGGAGCTTTTATAATTGTTGCTTCATTTTTAAAACGCTCTGCAGATTGATCAAATTTTTTACCGACTAATGTTAAAGGTGTTGCCATTACAATAACTTTTCCATGTGAATTATTTTGAACAGCCGGTTTAATGGCAGGCTCTAGACCAATTATTGGGATTGAATATTCCTCACGCAATCTATTAATAGCAGCACTTGTAGCAGTATTACATGCTATCACAATTGCTTTAACATGGTACTTATTAATAAGCATCTCAGTAATTTTTTTGCTCAATTCATAAACTTCCTGAGTGCTTTTAATTCCATAAGGTGCATTTGCAGAATCGCCAAAGAAAATATAGTCTTCATTTGGCATTAATTTATAAATTTGCTTTAATACACTTAACCCACCCAAACCGGAATCAAATACTCCAATTGGTTGTTTAAATGTCATACAGTACCTCCATATTCTTTAATTTTATTTTTACTTGATGCAACGATAATTTTTGTATGTTTACTAAACATATTTCGTTGCTCTTTAGTTAATTCTTTATCTGTAATAAAGGTTGAAATTATATCTAATGGACAAATTCTATAATATGATTTATTTACAAATTTTTGATGTTCTGCCACCAAGACAACTTTACGTGCTTGTTGAGCTGCAACACCAACAATTTCTGCATCTCCTTGATCTAACAAGTATACTCCATTTTCATCAATTCCGGATGCAGCAATAAATGCAGTATCAAAAACAACATTTTGTAATTCTTTAACTGCTAAATTTGAATAAAAATACCTATTTTCATGATTTAATGTACCACTTGAAATTTTGACAGTTACCTTATTATGATCAGATAATGCAATGCAATTATCTAATGAATGGGTATGTACTGTTAAATCCATATTTAAATTTTGGCATGTTTTTAATAGGATTGTAGAAGATCCAATAAAATAAACATGATGAGGTTTAAAAAACTTTAACGCCTCCATTGCGATATGAGTTTTTTCTTTTGTGAATTGTCCTAAACGGCTTTGGTAATTCGGGACACTACGACCAAAATCTAACGGAAGAATCCCTCCATGCGTACGACGAACTTCACCACGTTCTGTTAATAAAACAATGTCACGTCGTGCGGTGTCTTGAGAAACTCCAAATTCATCCATGATATTTTTAGTTGTTAGTTCTTGACGATCTTCAAGAAGCTGTTTAATTAATTCAATTCTTTTCTCTTGAATCAAAACTACATCCCCATTCTACTTAGTAACATAATCTATTATAACTTAAATTTATAATGAATCAAAAAATTTAAGGATTTACTTAAATATGCTTTGAGGAATTTTTTTAGGTATAAAAAATAAGCAGTTTAATGACATACTTAGGTCTGAGTATTAATTAAAGAATTATGCTTCTTTTTCTCCAATAAGTTCAACCATTTTAATGATAACATCAACAGCTTTTTCCATTGTATCTACATCTGCAAATTCAAAGCGTGAGTGCATGTTATCTGCTCCAGTGAAAATGTTTGGTGTTGGAATTCCCATGAATGAGATCTTAGAACCATCAGTACCACCACGTACTGGATAAATATCTGGTTTAATTTGTAAATCTTCCATTGCTTCTTTAGCAATGTCAACTACAGTCATATCTTTTTCAATTACTTCACGCATATTGTAATATTGATCATTCATATCAATAATTACACGTTCTTCGCCAAATTCGTCATTCATACGTTTAGCAATATCTAACATCAATTGCTTACGAGCTTCAAATTTTTGACGATCGTGATCACGAATAATGTAAGCTGAATGAGCTTCGTCAATTTCACCATTTAATGAAAGGAGTAAGAAGAAACCTTCGCGACCTTCAGTCTTTTCAGGAACTTCATCTTGTGGTAATT
Source organism: Ligilactobacillus cholophilus (assembly GCF_030389495.1). Taxonomy (NCBI): domain Bacteria; kingdom Bacillati; phylum Bacillota; class Bacilli; order Lactobacillales; family Lactobacillaceae; genus Ligilactobacillus; species Ligilactobacillus cholophilus. The sequence goes on along the minus strand of NZ_CP127832.1, from coordinate 589,601 downwards.
GGCTATCAAATTGCATTGCTAGTTTCAAGGCATTAATCATTACACCCTTTGCTGTTGCGGGATGAACATCTTTACCTTTGAAAGTGATTTTAGCTTGTGCAGCATTGAATGTTTCATATTCTAATTCACCTAATGGACCACCATCAACTGTATAAGCAATATCAGCACCAAAATCATTTGTGTCAAAGTGATCGGCACCTGTTCCAATTTCTTCATCAGGTCCAAAACCGACTTCGATTTCACCATGTTTAATTTCAGGATGTTTTACTAAATATTCCATTGCAGTCATAATATCAGTGATTCCACACTTATCGTCTGCGCCAAGCAATGTATCTCCGCTTGTAGTAATAAGTGTATGATTTTTTGATTTATGTAAATTAGGGAATTCACTTGGAGAAAGTGTATATTCGCTATCACCTAATTTAATATCTGATTCACCATCATAATTTTCGATAACTTGTGGTTTAACATTTTCAGCATTAAAATCAGCTGTATCCATATGAGAAATAAAACCAATTTTTTTAGCTGTTTTACCTGCAGGAAGATTGCTTGGCAATGTTGCAAATACATAGCCACTTTGCTTGTTTAGGCGCACGTCTTGCATTCCGATTTCTTTTAATTCTGCCATTAAATCCTTCGCAAATTCAACTTGTGATTGTGTAGAAGGAATTGTAGTAGATTCTGCATTTGAACGTGTGTTTTTCTTTACATATGAAATAAAACGAGGAATTAAAGATTCATATTTTGTCATACTCGTCAAGCCTTTCTGCTTATAAATTCAATGATTTTCATCATGATTTTATGATAAACTTTTAAAATTTTGTTGTCAAATTCTCTTGTTAAATTTTCTAACATGAAAAAATGCACCCTAAATTGGATGCATTTAACTTAAATAAACTGATATGGATTTGTGTTAATTTCTGATTGATAAATATCAATATTCCATTTTTCATTTTGATTCCATTTACTAAAGAGCTTCGTTAAATGAGGCTTACATATATATTCAATATAATGACCTGCATCTACTGCATTTAATCCAGAAGCTAAAATATCATGCCCCACATGATAAGAAATATCTCCTGTTAGATATAAGTCAGCACGTTTTTGAAGTGCATTTGTATAAAACCGGGCACCAGAACCACCTAAAATTGCAATTCGTTTAACTGTTTTATTAATATCTTTACTAATAACACGAGTTCCTGGAATATCAAAAACTTCATTACATTTTTCTGCAAATTCCTTTACTGTCATTGATTTAGGTAATTCACCGACGCGGCCCATGCCAAATTTTTGACCTAAGCCCTCTACCTGATAAAGATCATAAATAAAATCTTCTTGTGGGTGATTTTCATGCATCGCAAAAAGTACTTGTTTTTTTATTCTTTCTGGAAAGAATACTTCAATTTTCTTTTGTACCATTTCAACCATTTCGTTTTTAGATCCAGTATAGGAGTGCTCTTCTTCTCTAGTTGGAAGAAGAGGCTCTGTATTTTGCAAATCAAAAACTTCTGCCAGCCAATCATTCATTCCACCGTTAGCATTATCTAAATTAGTATGTGCACCATATACAGTAATTCCATGTTTTATGATTTCAGCATACATTTTATTTTGTGGAATGCTCAAATCTAATGGTTGTACTGGTCTAAACATTGCAGGATGGTGTGCAAAAATAAAATCAACATTATGATCAATTGCTTCTTGTACAGTTTCTGGACGAACATCTAATGTTACCATCATTTTATGAACTTCTTGGTTTAAATCTCCTAATTGTAATCCGACTGGATCACCATCTTCAGCAATCCACTTAGGAGCAAGTTCTTCAAATTTTGACACAATATCCTTAACTTTAGTCATTATTCAAGACCTCTTTAATATATTGATTTTTATTTTCTAATTCTTTAATTCGATTTAATGGTACTTTTTTTGCTTTTTTCATTTGTTCAATAGCATCGTTATTTTTTTGAATTTCTTTTTGCCATTTTTTAATGTAGGCAGCATTTTTTTCATGTCGCAAATATACCCCAAATTGTAAGTCTTCTGGTGATAAAGATTTTACTTGTGGGTTATATTGAGCTACTAATATTTCATAAATGTGTTGATCTTCATCTAGGATAATTTCATTAGTGATTTCATATTGATGCTCGAATAACCACTGACGTAAAACATCACTACCAACATTTGGTTGTAAAATTAATAAAGGATGATTAACTAATTTTTCTTTTCCTTCATTTAGTATTTTGCGAATGAGAGTACCACCCATGCCACAAATTGTAATGGTATCAATTTTATCAGAAGGTAAAATTGCAGCTAAACCATCAGCTAATCGTGGAATAATGACATGTTCTAAATTTTGAGCTTTAATTTCATTATATGCATTTTCGTAAGGGCCTTTTACGACTTCTCCAGCAATTCCAAAATCAATTATATGATTTAAAGCTAAGTTGACTGGTAAGTATGCATGATCAGATCCGATATCAGCTATACGTGCGTTTTTTGGAACAAATTCAGCAACTTTTTGTAATCTTTTCGATAAATGTTTGGCATCCATCTAATTTTTCCCTTTCAACTACTCTAAGAAATCTTTCAATTGTTTTGAACGTGAAGGATGACGTAATTTTCGCAAAGCTTTAGCTTCAATTTGACGAATACGTTCTCTTGTAACGCCAAATACTTTACCAACTTCTTCTAGAGTTCTTGTACGACCATCGTCTAATCCAAATCTTAGACGTAAAACATTTTCTTCACGATCAGTTAATGTATCTAGTACACTATCAAGTTGTTCTTTTAATAATTCATATGCAGCATGATCTGCAGGACTTGTTGCATCCTGGTCTTCAATGAAATCACCTAAATGTGAATCATCCTCTTCACCGATTGGTGTTTCTAATGAAACTGGTTCTTGTGCAATTTTAAGAATTTCGCGAACTTTTTCGGTTGGCATATCCATTTCAGCACCGATTTCTTCTGGAATAGGTTCACGTCCTAAATCTTGTAACATTTGACGTTGAATACGAATTAATTTATTAATTGTTTCAACCATGTGTACTGGAATACGGATTGTACGTGCTTGATCAGCAATGGCACGAGTAATTGCTTGACGAATCCACCATGTAGCATATGTTGAAAATTTGAATCCTTTACGGTAATCAAATTTTTCTACAGCTTTCATAAGTCCCATATTACCTTCTTGAATTAAGTCAAGGAATGACATTCCACGACCTACATATCGTTTAGCAATAGAAACAACTAAACGTAAGTTAGCTTCTGCAAGACGTTGTTTGGCTTCTTCATCACCTTGTTCAATTCTTAAAGCAAGTTCAATTTCTTCATCAGCAGTTAGTAAATCAACTCGACCAATTTCTTTTAAATACATTCTAACAGGATCGTTGATTTTTATTCCTGTTGTAGGAGCAGAAACATCTTTTTTAGCTTCTTCTGCAGCATGATTTGCAGCCTTAAGACTTGCTTTACTTGGTTCACCATTCTCATCTACAACTGAAATTCCAGCATCTTCGACACGTTCAATTAATATATCCATTTGATCTGCATCCAAATGCATTGATTCAGCAATTTTTTTACTTAATTCATCATATTGAATTTGTCCTTTGCTTTTATAATCCTTAATTAGTGAATTTACTTCTTTTTTAAAAGTCTTTTCATCAAATTTCATTTCTTTGTTTGCCAAATCAAATTCCTCCTATATTAATGTCGATTTCATAACATCTTTTTGACGTAATAAATTAGTTTTTTCCATTATTAACGACATCAGTTGTTGACTATCGTTCATACGTTTAGCTTTATTGATTTTTTGCTCAATTATTTTGAGCTTTTCATCAATTGGATACTCATCCATGATTAAATTTATACAATCATCGATTTCCTTATTTGTTGCCTCACCAAGATATTCTTCCATCTCTAAATCAGTAATCATTTTTTGTAACTGTTCATCTTGAACATAATCTAGAAAAACAGCACTCTTAAATTCATTATATTGGTTAAAGTACCCTTCAGCAACCACATATATTGTTTGATAATTCTCATGAATGAAGGTAAAGTTTTCAATTTCATGAACTTTAACCCATACACTATGATCATGAAGTAGACGATAAAGCAATAATCGTTCTGCTTTTTCTATTCTTGAATATTTTGTTTCTGAATCTGTTAAGTTAATGCTGTTTGTGATTTCTTTTTGGTAATCATTAAATGATCGGTGATCTTTTGGAAAATTAGCGTACTCAGATTCTTGCCTATTTTGTTGTTGCTGAGTTATAAGGGACTGTAATTGTGATTCTAAATTTTGATATTCAATTCCAAAACGAGAAGCTAGTCGGTTCAAATATAAATCTCGTTCTATTGGATCTTTTATTGTAGCTAGCTCTTTTAAAATTGCAGTAATATACGTTAATTGATCATTTTCATTTTCTAAATTAATACCTTTAGCATAATAGCGCATAAAGAAATTAATAGGAGTTTCACGGCGATCAATTGTAAATTCCTTAAACTTATCAGCACCATATTTTTTTATTACTTCATCTGGATCAAGTTTATCTGGAAGATTAATAACTCCAAGATCAAAATGTTCCAGTGGCATTAACATTTCTAATGCACGCTTAGTTGCTTTTTGACCTGGATCATCACCATCATAACAAATCGATAAGTTTGACACTAAATGACTTAATATGCGAACTTGTTCATCAGTTAAACTTGTTCCCATTGATGCAACGCCATTTGTAACTCCTGCTTTATATGCAGAGATTACATCCATAAATCCTTCAAATAAAATGACGGATTTGTTTTGTCTCATTGTTACTTTAGCTTTGTCTAAATTAAAAAGCACTCTGCGTTTATTAAAAATCGGTGTTTCCGGAGAATTTAAATATTTAGGAATGGAAACATCAACTTGATTTAGTATTCTTCCAGAAAAAGCAATTGGATGTGCATTCTCATTCCTTATAGGAAACATCACACGCCCTTTAAATCGATCAGTAAGATTATCAATTGGATTATCACTATTGGTTGAGTGTTCAATAAACAATCCTGACTTACGTAACAACTGATAATCGATTTTCTTTTCTTTTACGAAATTTTTTAAAATATCAGTCTCTGGAGCATAACCAAGTTGGAATTTTTCAATTAAATCATCATTTATTTCACGCTTATGCAAATAATCCAATGCATCCTGCCCAAGTTCTGTATTTACAAGAATATGGTGATATAACTGATTTGCCTTTTGATATAAGTCAATTAACTTGCCATTTTCAGAAGATTGCGTAGAATCAAGAGCATTCGTTTGTAAATATTTAGGATCTAAATGGACATTTCCAAGTTCGGCTACACGAATAAATGCCTCTGGAAATGTTAAACCTTCAGACTCCATAATAAATTTATATACATTACCTCCACGATGACAAGAAAAACAATTAAAAATTTGTTTTTGCTCATTTACGGAGAATGAAGGAGTATTTTCGGGATGAAAAGGACAAAAACCAAACCAATTTTTTCCAGATTTATGCAACTGGACTTTTTGACTGACTATGTCTAAAATGTTAACTTCAGAACGGACTTCGTCAATTAATTCAGATGGTATTTTCATCATTATTCCTCCTTCTATATATAAAAAGGGTAAAAAATCCCCACTGTTTTCAGTCAAATTTAATTTTAGGATAATTTATAAGTGAAGTCAAGATTTATAAATTACATTGAATTATTGTTAAATACGTTTTTGATATAAAATAAAAAGAATTGTAATGATATACAATTCTTTTACATTATTATGTCTTTATTAGGATTTATTTTTCTTATAAAAAAGCGATATTATGATTTTTATAACCTGTTTATCTTTAATAGTAATACTCTGATTTTTTTAAAACACTTTCTTTACAAAAGAGTGAGAAAAACAAAAATTTTTTCTTCTATATTAATAGTCTTAAAATTTTACGGTCAAGAATGATTAAAACCATTATTTTTAATCAGAACAATATCCAAGATAATTTAATAATTTATCATCTAAAATTGAATCCATTTCATAACCAAAGTCAGCCACAGTGTAATCATCTTCTTTTAACAATACATCACATTTTAAAGTCCTATCCCCATTAATATAACATGGAACATCAATACAGGACATTGAATCATAAATCCCTGGCAAAACATTTTTATACTGAATCGTAATTTTTTTAATTTTATTTTCTTTATCATCATTTTTAATACAATTGATGATATTATCCTCATTCTGTTCTGCAATTCGTTGAGCTTTTTGGCAAGCTTCTTGATGAAATTCAATACTATTCTCAACAATTTCTTTTTTCAGATCAACCAATCTTATAGTAAGCACACCTATAAAAGAAAAAATACATATTCTAAATAAAATTTTTAGTAATTGTTTCTGTTTATCCTTTTTTTTCATTTGATAATCCCTTTCATATATTCTACTAATGTTATATATTAATGTAAAATAACCATTTTTTCTAGAAGGTATTAAAAGATGAAAAAATTTTTCAAGGGATTAATATTTATTGGATTATTAGCAATTTTAATTGAACTATTCATTGGCCAATACCGCTTATATAATTATAATTACCGTTATTCTGATAGCCAAAGAATAAGTTACTTATGTGATTTAAACCACCTTATTGATGGTGTTCCTAAACCTAATGTTGAAATTTTAGTTCAAAATAACGTAAAGGTTGAAAATGTTAGAGGCTTCAACGAAGGAAATTGTTGTGCTTTAGTTTTATCGACTAAACATTTCGATTTTAAATTATATAATGATGGCACACAGGTCATTCATCCTAAAAGAAATAATGAAGAAATTATATATAACGGTAATGATTATTATGAAGAAACAACTTATTGTGATAATCAAGTTCATAATAAAGCTATCAATGCTAAAACTAAAAATTTAATCAAAAAAGAACTTCATGCAAAGCTTTCAAAAATTGGAATGGATATGGATTTTCAAATTTATAACTATATAAGTTCTAAATACATTAAAGACTAAGAAGTTAGTAAAACTACAATATATAATTGATGTTAGGTAACTAAAATTTCATACTAGTGGATTTTCCCAGTTAATTCCCTGTTTTCATCAGTTCCGATATTCTTACCTTTAAACGTCAATAACTAATTACTCGATTATCATTGGTAGCTTGTCCTGCCGGTTCAAGTTTAGGTTCAATTAATTCAACTTCCGTATCGGGAGCAAAAGTTTTAGATCCCGCAATTACTGGAATTTGCACTTCTAATAAATCCTTTTGCCGTTCTGAAATCACATTATATTTAATTGCCGTTACACGTCGATTTGTTTTAACTTCTTCACCTTTACCTTAAAATAACAACTTACCAAAAGTAGAAGCTTTTGGAATTAAATATTCACTCATGTTTTTCATTCCTTTCATAAACATCAGAATTATAAAAATAAAAACGAGTTCCAAACTCGTTTCGTAAACTAATTATTTAATTTTATTCTATAAAATCAAGAAATCTATTATTCCAAATATTTTCGTAAAAATTAATCATTCTATCAGCTTTTAAATATTCATTATCAAAAGTAGTTGTAGAATTATGAACCATAGTTAATTGATAGCCAAGATCATGTGCTACTTTAATTGTTGTATCAACGCAATATTCAACTTGAGCTCCACAAATTTGCAATCTATTTATATCGAGATGTCTTAATAATTCATGAAGATTAGTTTTATAAAATGAATCAGCATGAAATTTTTCAATATAATAATCATTATTATGCAAATCAGAAATTAAATTCCATTCAAATGATCCATGTATTAAATCTTCATCTTTATGTTGAATAAAAATTACAGGATTAGTACTTAAATGAAACTGATCAATTTGATCATTAATATTTTCAATTACATTTCTGTAATTATAAATTTTCCCATCTTTACAAACGCCATTTTGCAAATCTATTACTAACAATGCTTTTTTCATTGTTTCTTTCCTTTACTACTTTTTTGATATGCTTCTTTATAACCTTCAAGGTAATCAATAATTTCATGCAATTTCCCATTGAAAAGTTTATTAATTCGTGTCAAAAGCTTTAATGAAACAAATTTAAATCGATTGAATTTATCTGATAATCCCTTTGCATACCCTAATTCAAAATCACTTAACTTATTTCTCGTAACATTCTTATACTTATAAGTATAAGAATGAGAATTATATGATGAATAGGCATTATTATAATCTCCATTTTCATAATGTTTTTTTACATAATCATGAATATTGAATTTCATTATAATTACTCCTTAAAAATTAAACACTTAATTTAAGTGTATCACTTCCTAGCTTGTAAAGTTTCTTTTACATATTAAAAAATATCTTTATTCTCGTAATTTTGACTTTATTTTATCCAAAAATACTTCTCTAGTTTTTAAATTAGATTTCTTTATTGAACCCAATTGAGTAAATTTTATTTTTGATACACCAATTTGTTTTAAGGTCATTTTAATCACATGATTAATTCCATTTATTTTTAAATATGGAATAGGTGAATTTGAAGTCGTAATTATTTGAACTTCCTTAATATTTTTTAATTTTCCAATCACTCCCATAGGAGAATCTTCATAAGCAAAATGTTTACTGAAAACTTTATCAAAAAATCCTTTTAAAATTGCAGGAATACTATTCCACCAAATAGGAGTAATAATGATCAACTTAGTCGTTTCTTTTAAAATTTTTTGATATTTAATTACTTGTTGGTCAATAATAGTACCAGAATTATATTGAGATAATTCTTCTTTAGTAATAGTTGGATTGAAACCATCTCGATATAAATCAATAATTTCAAAATCATAATCTTGTGATTTTATTACATTAAAAATTTCATAACAAAAGCTTTTATCATAAGGATGTGCTAATATTAGTGTTTTCATTTTATTCTCCTCTTTTTAAAAATTTAATTTAATCAAAATAACGAATCATCATTTGTTTAATATTATTTTTTATCCACGCCTCATCAGCTTCTAAATCATTATTTGAAATAATAACTGATAAACCAACAATATAGCTCCATAAATGGATTCCAACTTCTAAATAATCCCTTTCAGAAGATAATTCACAAACAAGTGTCATAAATGTAGACAACGCTGGATATTGATTAATATCAAAATTATTAATTTTAACAGGTGTCATCGTACAATTTAAAAATAATGAATTAAATTCATTAGTATGTTCTTTAGCATAATTTACAAAATTAACTCCCATTTTTACTAAATTTTCCTGTGCTGTGCCGGTATTGGCCCCTTTCGTTAGAAATTCATTAAAATTAATTTCTAACTTATTCATTACTGCATTTAAATAATCTTTCTTATGTGGAAAGTATTTATATAAACTTGAATGAGAAACATTACATTTATTTGTAATTTCTCTTAAAGATAGTTCATTAATCCCTCTTTTTTTTATTTGTATTATGCCTGCATCTATTAAAGATGACTTTAAGTTAGATTTTTTCCGTGGCATTTAAATTTTCCTTCCGTTTTATGATAAGTGTACAGTGTACACTTATTATAAAACAAATTATAAATATTTGTAAATCGTTCTTCACCTTGTTATACAAATAAATTGTTAAATTAAAATTTTTAAAGCACATTTAAAAAGCATTCATGTTTTCATAACTTTTTGCTTTAACTTTATTAAATTTAACTATTCTTAGCAATCACTCCTTCTAAATCGTAATTTGTAATAACCTGCAACAATCAGTTTTTAACTATTTAACTTTCATATTTAACCGCTCCGGTAACTTAAATACCATCATGCGCCTCTATATCTTCAACTTGTTTTAAAGCTTGCCCATTTTAAATTGATTATATTTTTATTTCCTTGATAAGCCTTCTTTTCTATTAAATTTTATTATAAAAAAATTGCATCAAATTTTGTTGATGCAATTAATTTAATAAAAATGATCAAAATAAAAAATAATTAAACTAGGGATTTTTTATGTCATTATAACTCTTAGCATTTGCATATGATCTTATCAGTTTATAATCCTTTATACTTTTTACATTACGTGAAAATTCTGCAAAATCATCAGCTTCCCAAAGATATATTTCAAATCCAAATTTCTCTTTAAGAAAATCCGCTATATATACAGTATCATTTATAATGGGGAGGGCAATAAAAAGCGCAAATACTTCTTTACTTTTTTTATCAGTTTCTATTGTTGTTTGTATATGATTACGAATCGAGGGAATTTCATGTTCAGATTGGAAACTTCGACTTTTACTTATTGTAGGTTCAACAAGCGCATGCGTATCATCCTCATAAACATCAATATCTGCTACTCCACCTGGCGCTGTATTATATGGTATTCCTTCATCATCTGCCTTATAATGCGGAATAACTTTTACTTCAGGTAAAGCCTTTTTTACAGTAATTGCTATTAGAAACTCTAATCTAGTAGGCTCATTTATATATTTAAGAAAGTTATTATTTGTTTGTCTTTTGTCAATGCATTTTACTAATTCTTCTTTTAAAACATTCCATTTTAATTCTTTTGACCATTTCTTAATAGCTGTAATCTTTTCATTAAATTCTTTTTCTGAATTATCATTTTCATTTTTAAATTGTAAAATTTCTTCAATTGAACCCATATATTCAAAGTACTGATTTTCATCACTAAAATTTTGATTAGCATTCATATTCTCTATGATATATGTAATCTTATCATTTTCATTATGGTTGATATCAATAAAATTACCTATCCCTTTCAGAGAAACCAACATTGTTAATCGTAGCTTCCGAATAACTTCATCAGGTGTTTCAATCATTATTTGCCGCATTTTATAATTTTTCTTTTCTTTTTCTATGAATTCTTTATTAGCTGGAATCATTTTGTTTTCTGTACTATCATCTAATAGATTCATAGCATATTCGTAAACCATTTGATCAGAAGTTTTATATCCATATTTCTTTCTAAAGTTATAAATATATTCCCCTAACTTTATATAATCATTATTATTCCATGCAATAATAAATGAAATATCTTGTTTACTGATACCATGTTTTTGATGCATTTCATCTAAATATTTAATAGTATTTAATACTAACGGAAAAAAATTAACACTAATTGTATTTTTTCGATAAGGATTATTAATCTGGTACTTTGAAAAAGCAATTAAAAAAGCTGATTGTTCGTATGAAATATCGATCGTATCTTTTTTAGGAATACCATTACTATATTCGTGAATCATTAAATGGCCATTTTCAGAAATTTTAATTGGCTCTCCTTTAATAAAATAGATAAACCCTAATTCATTAAGAAATCTATACTGAGTCCATAAGCGAGACTCCCAGCCACCCTTCCAATTTTTTTCTTTATGTTTAGTAATAGTATTTTCTAGTAAATAAATAATATCTTTTACACTAACTGTTCCAGCATCATTTTCATCCCATCTTTTAAAAATTTCAGTTACCCTTTGAGACGCTTTTTCCGATTGATCTTTTGCTATAAAGTGAAATTTTCCAATATATTCTTTAGTATATTCGCCCATAGTTGCTTTTGTTGGTTGAAATAGCTTATTTCTAATAACTTCTGCTTCTATATAAAGTGCAGTCTTATCATTAAGAATTTTACCTTCAAAAGGCTCTAATATAGAAACAAATTGTGGAATTCTTTCTGGATTTCTCAATGTAGTATCAAAAGCTATTGGTTTTCTTCTATTAGTCATTATTTTGCTCCTTTATAACATTTGTTACGTATACTTCATGACTATCTTTCTTTAAAGTATTATCAATATAAGAAATATAATTACTTTTTATGCTATAAACATTGTATTTCTCACTCCATTTACGTAAAATGTTGTTTTCTTTTCCTTTATGACTATACATATTAGATAATCCCCATTTAATACCCAAATTATCTAAAGAATCCAAAAGATTATACAACCTAATATCATCTTCTTCATTCCATAACTTATTATAATCGCTCGTTGTTATCAAATAAGGTGGATCAAAATACATAAAATCATTTTGTGTAGGAACAACAGCATGGACAAATTCTTCAAAATCCATTCCTTTAGACATTTTAACTTCATTTTCAACATACCAGTTAGCATAGTTTTTTAATGCAGTAGTAACATTTTTATTCCAATCAACATTTCCAACAGGTAAGTTAAACTCTCCTCTTTTGTTAAAACGAATCATATGATTAAATCCATATATTAATAATAAATATAACAATGAGCTATTTTCTTGATTGGAATTATAATCTGAACGCATTTTTAAATAAGCTGACTTGTTATATTTAGCAAAATAAGTTTTTTTAAACGTTAATTTAAGCTTTTGAATTTCATCATTAGTACCTTCTTCAGATAAGCTTAAACCATAACTGTGAATAATATTATGCATAGCTAATATAAACTCATCAATATGGATAGCGTTTTCCTGTAAAAAAGAGTGCAATTCAATAATTTTCGGATCACAATCATTTAATATAAATTGCTTTGCTTTGGTATTAAGTGATGAACTTCCGCCACCACAAAAAACATCAAAAAATGTATCGATATTATTTGGAAATAAATTCTTTAATTGTGGCATTAATTTATATTTATCTCCAACATAGAATAAAGGCGATCTTATACCTTTAACAACCATAAATTTATCCTACCTTCGTTATAAATAAATACTCTCTATGATTATTAAGATTTGTTTTTCCTGCATTGAAATATCTAAATGACTTATTAAAAACCTTTGTTTCTCCAACGCTATTCAGCGTATTAAGTATTTCTTCATGTGAAATTTTATTTTTAGAACTATTACTTTTTGATTTATATGTATTGTTATAGGTAACTACTATATACTTTACATTTAAATTATGAATTAAATCTTCAAAAACTTGTGGTGCTGAAGATTTACTATAATCACTCATATTTTCTACTGGTGGTTTCATAGCAACTCCTGACAATTTAGGTTTATCCCATTTTATTATTTCTTCTAAGACATGGTAAAAACGTGAATATTGTCTTGAATTATAGGGAGGATCAATAAAAGCCACATCTGCTTTAACATGTTTAGCCAACTCATTAGCATCTTCTCTATAAATAGAAATGTCCTTATTTTTAGTATTAATTGGTGAAATTAAATTAAATACAAACCTATCGTCTATATGTGATTTTTTTCGGTATGCATCATAATGACCAACCGTATTCGCAATTCTATCAGTTGAATATAATAAAGATGCCAATAAGATGCTTTTTTCATGTTCATTTATCGATTCATCTTGAGCTATCATTTCTCTAATCTCACCGATTTTTCGAGCATCATGATTACTAAAATATTTTCCACCATAATTATTAACAAAATAATCATCATCAAGATTATTTTGTATAACAGAGTTATACTGATTTTTTAAATGTAATAATTTTTCTTTACTATAAGGTTCGTCTGAAAAAAACGCTTTATATATTATATTATTGGAATATAAAAAATCATTAATAATAAACTCGTCAAAATAGTTAAGAAAAGCTTTTGTAACAATTCCTGTACCTGAAAATAGGTCTAAAAATGAATTTCCAGATGTATTTTCTTTAACTAACTCAACTATCCAGTCAATTAATTTAAATTTACTTCCAAGGTATCTTCTATTTTGAATTTCAAAATTCATTTTATCTTCTTCTCTTCTCATTATTCTTGTCACTTTCATTTTGATGTGTTCAAATACAGAGTTCTAAATTAGTTTTTTGATAACTATTATTAACTTTTCTGTAATATTTTGACAATATAATTTCATCATTAAGATCTTAGAATATATTTCTAAACAAAATATTATTACAGGTCTCCTCTTAAAAAGATTTTCCAAACTCTTTAATCTTAGTTAAAGGTAATCATGTCAGTTTTTTCTTTATATCTTAGTTGAAAACATATAGTTCAATTAAAATTTAACCACATCAAATTTTTTATTATTTATCAATTAAATTAGATAACTAAAAAATATCTAATTTACTGTTATTTTATTTATATACTTCTAACAATTTTAATAGTTTCGTAAATCAATATGTGATCAATTTGTCATATCTAAAAACAAATAACATAGTGAATTATAGTATAGATATAATTGATTGACAATTTAAAATTAACAAAATGTCAAATGTATATAATTATTTTGATATTATCAATTATATATATTTTTAAAATCACTTACTTGGATAATTTTATCTTGATATCCAACCTGATTCGGCGCTTTGTTAATGATATTTAATTATTAAATAATAACTGTAATCTAGATAACTACAATCCTCATTCTTAATAAAAATTTTCCACATACTAATATTGAAAAATAACAGTTAGTAACTGAAATATAAATCCTATGTATAACTATTAAAATATTTTTGTCCTAGTTCAGAAGGTTTTAAAAATCTAACATGAAAGCCTCAAGTTGCACCGAAAACAAGTACGTAAAAAACAAAAAATGCTAGATAAACAAGAGCGATTTGAATTGAAACAACTAAAACGTCGAAAAAAACACAAGGGACATTAAAACGTATTTATAGAAATTGTTTATCTTTATACATTCTAATTAGTACTACTTAATTTACCTTTTTAATTATTGTCATATTCACAAATTATTAAGTTTTTTTAGTAATAAAGATTTTTTAAAACATTATTTTTGAGTTGTGTTAAAATAGCTTTGTATTTTAAAGTAAATAGGTTGGAAAGGTAGATTTGATGCTTAAAGAATTTAAAGAATTTATTGCACGTGGAAATGTAATGGATTTAGCAGTTGGTGTTATTGTAGGATCTGCATTTACTGCTATTGTTAAATCATTAGTTTCAAACATTATTAATCCATTAATTGGAATTTTTGTTGGAAAGATTGATTTCTCATCAATTGTATTTTCTGTTGGTTCTGCTCATTTTCGTGTTGGATCATTCCTAAATTCAGTAATAAACTTCCTAATCATTTCATTTGTGATTTTCATCTTAGTTAAATTTGTAAATAAATTCAATAAAGATGAAGAAAAGAAAGAAGAAGAAAAGGAAATCTCTGAAGAAGCTGAATATCTTAAAGAAATTGTTGCATTACTTAAAGAAGAAAAAGAAATTGAATCCACATCAACTCCAACAACAAAAAACGAAAAAACAGTTTCTGAAACAAAATAATTGTTTTTCTAATTAAAAATAGAGGGCTAATTACCCTCTATTTTTTTACAGCCAAAACAAGTAGATACTAGATAATTTCCTTTATCTTCATAAAATTCAATTTCAAAATCAAATCTATAATAGGATTGCCTTTGTTTTTCCAATGCAGATTTTTTGTAAATCAGTTTTATACCAATATTGCGATCTAAATTCCACTAATGACATTTTTTTATTAAATGTTTTCATATCTTTCTCCTATAAATTTATTCCATTAAATATAGTTATAGTAAAGGAATTAATAGCAATCTTAAATTAGTTAAAATTTATCATATCCTAATGCCTTCAAGATTTTTACTTGTTTTTCTAAAATAATAAGTACATCGTCATATGTTTTAGGTGAACTTATGGCAATTTAAAAATCCTT
Organism: Ligilactobacillus cholophilus; assembly: GCF_030389495.1. NCBI lineage: Bacteria > Bacillati > Bacillota > Bacilli > Lactobacillales > Lactobacillaceae > Ligilactobacillus > Ligilactobacillus cholophilus. The sequence continues at coordinate 574,084 of NZ_CP127832.1, read as the reverse complement.
TATTAAAGATTCATTACCACTATTTTTAAAGAAATCAATTATACGATTTTTGGCATAAAAATTAACCATACCCTCTGAAAAGTTTCTCGCTTTAAAAACCGAACGAGTAAAATCATCAATATAATTATCTTTTTTTATTACACTATTGTTCATTAAACAAACACCTCTATCAATTTTTTACAATAAAAAAACGTCTAGAATATTCTCCAGACGTTAAATATGAAGAATATCATTATACACTGGAGCACGTTACTTAAACATAAGCACGTTGCTGTTGGGTCATCGTGTGCATCCACTCACCAAACTCTCTATATTCTAAGCCGTTTATTTAATTGTTAGGTTAATTATAAAATATACATTTAAATATGTCAATGCTAATTATTTTTAACTTGTTTTTTTGTTAAACTATGACGTTTTAAAATTAAATTTAATAAAACAGCACAAATAGTTGCTACTACAATTCCATTACCAAGAAAAAGTTGAATTGATGGAGGAAATGCTTGAAAAATTGTAGGATACACAGAAACGCCTAATCCCGCTCCAATTGAAATTGCTACAATTAATGTATTCCTTTCATCTGAAAAATCAACATTAAATAACATCCGTATTCCTTGAACACTAATCATTGAAAACATTACGAGCATTGCTCCACCAAGAACAGGTGTAGGAATTATCGTTGCAAGTGCACCTATTTTAGGTAATAGTCCCATTATCATTAATAAAAATGCTGCCCAATAAATTGGTCGTTTTGTACGAATCCCGGAAAGCTCAAGTAATCCAACATTTTGAGAAAAAGTTGTGTATGGAAATGTATTAAAAATACCTCCTAAAATCACTGCAAGTCCCTCTGCTCGGTATCCTTTTTTCAAATCATTTTGCTTAATATCCTTACCCAAAAGATTTCCTAAAGCAAAGAAAACACCAGTTGATTCAACCAACGAAACTAGAGCAATAATAATCATTGTTAATGAAGGTGATAATGCAAATTTAGGCATTCCAAAGTAGAATGGCTGTGGTATATGAAACCACGCTGCCTGCATAATTGGCTTCAATGAAACCATTCCCATAAAAGAAGCTATAATTGTTCCAGCAATTAATCCAATTAAAACTGCAATCGATTGAATAAATCCTTTACCCCAAAATTGAATAATAAGAATAATTAAAATAGTTAATCCACCCACTGCTATATTTGAAAAAGAACCAAATGATTTACTATTTACTGATCCACCACCTAAATTTTGAATTGCAATTGGAATTAAAGTAAGTCCAATTACTGTAATTAAACTTCCAGTAACTACTGGTGGAAATAATTTTTTAATTTTAGCAAATTGTCCCGCAATTAAAAATACAAAAATTCCTGCTACAATAATTGAACCATACATAGTTTGAATTGAATATTCTTGTCCAATCATCTTTAAAGGCTCAACAGCTTGAATTGCACATCCTAAAATTACTGGAAGTCCAATTCCAAAGTAACGATTACGTGCTAACTGAAAAAATGTAGCAAGTCCACACATAAAAATATCTATTGAAACTAAATATGTCATTTGCTCACTTGAAAAATTTAATGCTGTTCCAATTAATAATGGTACAGCTACTGCACCTGAATACATTGCTAGTAAATGTTGAATTCCTAAAACAAATGCTTTTTTATGACTTACATCATTTATTGATTTTTTCATATTTTATTCCTCCATGAATGTCACTTGATTATTTTCGAGTGATTTAATTTTAACAAGTGATTCGACCCTATAACCCTTATTCCTTAGTTCTAATCCTCCTTTTTGAAATGCTTTTTCAATTACAATTCCAATTCCAGTAATAGAAGATTTTGATTGATTACAAATATCAATTAGGCCTCGAACTGCTTCACCATTCGCTAAAAAATCATCAATAATTAAGACATTATCATTTGTAGATAAAAAGTTTTTGTCTACAAGAATATGGTTAGTAATTTTTTTAGTATATGAAAAAACCTCTGAGTGGTAGCATAAATTATCATTTTGAATCGCACTTTTTGATTTTCGTGCGAACACGACAGGAACTTGAAAAGCTAAGCCTGTCATTAAAGCAGGTGCAATTCCTGAAGATTCTATTGTTAAAATCTTACTTATTTTCTGATTCGAAAAAATTTGTTTAAAGCAATTACCAATCCTTTTCATCAAATTTGGATCAATTTGATGATTTAAAAATGAATTAACCTTTAAAATATTATCATCAAGAACAATCCCATCTGTTAGTATTCGTTTTTTTAGTTCATCCAAAGAAAAAATCCTTTCATTTTGCTTAGAAACTAATACTGGTTAGAATCTACGAAGCATAATAAAAGAATTTAGAATCTTTAGCTTATAGTCCGATCTTTTACGGTATCGGGTAGAAACTTGCTAACCATATAATAGCGATTATATAAGCAATTATTTAATTAAATCTTTAATATTATTATGAACAATAATATGAATTTGTCAATAAATGTTTGTTTTAAATAAACATTTATTTTTTACGTGTTGTTTACATTAAATATATTAAAAATTAATATTACGAATTCATAATTAAATTATATAAAAGGAGGTATTCAAATGAGTAAACAAAGGCACTTTAGAATTGAATATTTAGTTATTTGCGTTTTTGTATTTTTGATGGCAATTGGTAGTTTGTTTGATAAAAGTATTAGTCAACATTTAGTGAATCAAAACTCTTTAATTGCAACGTTCTTTCAAATATTTGGTTCAATCGCCCCACCGTTAATTTTATTTATAGCTAGTCTAATTATTTGTTTTTATGCGTTATATCAAATAAGAGATAATATATCAAAGTTCACAGTTATGTCAGTATCAATAATTGGATCAGCATATGCAATGTGGCAATTAGTAAAAAAATGCACATTACGTTTATTATGTGCAATTAATAATTTTCACGACAATATTCCTATTGGGATTGATTCATCGGATAAAATTCCAGTTAAGGGAAATGTTTTATTTTTAATAATCTGTATAACCATAATTTTATGGGGAATTGGAATTTTCTTAATCTATACATGGATTAAAAACGTTAAACAAGCTGAATTACAACGATTAATGTTCATTTCTCTTGGCGGAATAGTTGCATTCTTTTTACGTGACACATTTATAGATTCAATGAAAGATCTATGGGGAAGATGGCGTCCAAGAGAACAACTAACAAATTGGAATCATTTTACTAATTGGTACGTAATAAATGGAAAAAATGGACATCAGTCTTTCCCATCAGGGCATTCTGCTAGTGCTTGGTTATCACTTTACCTACCATTATTTATTAATCCAAATACACACAAAAAATTCCGTCATATCGCTTTTATCTTAGCATGTATTTTTGGAATTCTAGTCGCTGGTTCACGTGTATTTATAGGAGCACATTTCTTATCTGATGTTACAATGGGAAGTTTTGTTTCAATTATAATTGTTTATTGCATCTCACGTATACTTGGTGAACATATTGATTGCAACAAACTTTAAGCCCATCAAAAAAAGCTGCAATTTTAATTGCAGCTTTTTTATTAACTAATACTATTTAAAGCGTTTCTTCATTTTTAAACATAAAGCACCGGCTAAACATAACATTATAAATCCTGTAAATGGAACTATATTTGCCTTTTCTTCACCTGTTTTTGGCATTATATTTGTTTCAGATGATGAATCTTGTTTTTTATTTTGTACATTATTGTTATTGCCAGTAATTACCATGCCTCGCTGATTTGAATTTGCATTTTCTTTTACAGCAATGCTTGAACTACTATTTGATGTAATTGAAACACTCGTTTGTGTTTGTAATGAAGAATTACTTGATTTCAATGCAGTACTATTAATCGAATTAGTAGAACTACTTAATGAATTTCCATTTTTATTTGATATTTCTGAATTTAAAACTGAGTTTTTACTTTGAGATGATTCGCTTGAATTGTTATTACTGTTTGATTCAGATTGTGCAGCAACAATACTACTTGAACTAGATGTACTTGAATTTATTGCAATTTGAGCACTACTACTTTGGACATCACGGTAATATGGTTGTGCATCACCTGTTGCATAATTAATTCGAATATTAGGTTGCACATTTGGAACAAATACATTAAATTCTAATGATCCATCAGTAGATTTTGCCTCGATATGAGCACCAGAAGGAACTAAATTATTACCATCATATATGTCAGTTACTCGATATCTTACTTCCTTACCTTGATCCACTGCATTTCGAACTAATCCTTCATAGTAATTTTGTCCTGTTGCATCAGGTTTATTTGATTCATTAGCCCAAGCTGTTTGAGTAGCAATATTCTTAGGATTACTTTCTGATGCATCAAATCCTTTAATACCACCAATCAAAGCATAAGCTAGTAAATGACCACGGTCATAAGCATGTGTATATCCTTCTTTTAGATTTTGTAATTGATGAAATCCTTGTGGTTTCCATTCTGTCCAACCATTTCCAGTTTGATCACGACTTTTATATTGGCGACATGTTTTGTTTAAAAATGCATTACCAACTGTTGGACGTCCTAAACTATCTACTTCATTTGTAGCATATGGTGCAACATGTACATCAGCATTTAAGTCTGTTTTATTACCATTGATGATGAAAGCACCATTTCCATTCCATTCTATATTGTTTCCTAATTGTTGACGTACACTAGGTGTTAATACGCTATCAGCTAACTCCTCAGAAACGATTCCACCTGATTTATCGCCAACATAGTTTACATATCGTGAACTACTACTTGAAGATACAGTGCTAGTTTCAGCAATATTATTAGACTGACCTGCCGTTAATAGTCCAAACATAGCTACAACTGCGGTTATTATTTTAACAATCTTTTTATTCATTTTATCCCCCAATTACTCTTAATCTCGCAAAAATCCTATACAACCAATTATCACTTACTATGTTTTCATAGATGATACCTCCAAATATACATACAATATACAGTATATATAATACTATATTTTTTTAATCATTAACCTTTCTAAATGTTTAAATTATTGAAGTAAAAAGCGAATGATATATTATAAAAATAAAGGAGGAATTATATTGTCTATTTTATTTAATTACTGGATATTACCATTAATCTTTATTTTTCATGATTTAGAAGAAATAATAATGGTTCCAATTTGGAAAAAAAAATTCAACATTCATCTCTAAACTAAAACATCCCTTTTTGGAAATACAAATAATGGATCAGCATTTTCAATTTGCGTTTTAGAAGAATTTATAATTTTAATTATTATTTCTTTATTTTGTTTTCTTAATAAGAATATATATCTTTATTTATCATTTCTAATTGGATATGGTCTTCATTCATTTATGCATTTTAAAATGTGTTTTTAATTTAAAGGATATGTTCCAGGCATAATTACAATCTTACTTGAATTGCCACTAATTATTTATTTAGTTATCCATTATGCTAAATTATGTAAAAATTCATTTATCTTACTAACATATATATGTATTTCAATAATTATTATTTATATGAATTTATATATTATGCATCGCCTAATGCATAAAATTGAATTAAAAATTAACAATTATGAAAAATAAATAAAAAAAACAGTTCAAATCAATGAACTGTTTTTATTTATAAATCAGAAAATTGTTCTGAAAGCTTTTGAATTTCTCCTTTAATCTCTGCTATCACATTAAGAAAGATCTCATCACTTTTACCTGCAGGATCTTCAATGTTTAACTCAATTAATTTTTTACATGGAACAAATGGGCATTTTACCCCACATCCCATTGTTACCAAAATATCAATATTTGGCAATTTATCTAATTTTTTCGGATATTGTTCTTTTTCCATATCAATTGAATAGTATTCTTTCATCAATCTCACAGCACTATTGTTAATCTCAGAAGCAGGATCTGTACCTGCTGAATAAACATTAATCTTTTGGTTAAAATATTTTTTACCAAATGCTTCTGCAATTTGACTACGACAAGAATTTTGTGTGCAAACAAAAGCTATGTTCATTTAAATCACCTATCCCAATACAAAATTAAATCCAAATCCAATAATTATAATTCCGATAACACCAATTGTTATAAAAGATATGAGTAACTTATTTTTAAGAACTTTTTTCAACATTATTAATTCAGGTAAAGATAGCATTGTAACAGCCATCATAAATGCAATTATCGTACCAATTGGAACTCCCTTAGTTAATAAAGCGGTCGCAATTGGAATAACTCCAAAAACGTCTGCATACATCGGAACGCCAACGATTACGGCTAAAATTACGGAAAAAGGATTGGAATTTCCTAAAATATTTTGAATAAAACTTGTAGGAATCCAATCATGAATTAAAGCTCCAATTGCTACCCCAATCAATACATATTTCCATACCCGACCAACAATTTTACGTACTTCTGCTATTCCATCTCGTATTCGATTTTTCCAAGTTAAAGCAGCAATTGATACTTCAGTTGATTGAATATTTTTAACGTAATCTGCAATTTGATTTTCCATATGCAGATGTTTAATTATAATACCACCAATTATTGACATTAATAAACCTACAAAAATATAACTAATTGCAATTTTCATCCCCATAAAAGATGCTAGAAGAATAACAGATGCAATATCGATCATTGGTGATGCAAATAAAAATGAAAAAGTGACACCTAAAGGCAATCCACTGCTTGTAAATCCTATAAAAATTGGAATACTAGAGCAACTACAAAATGGTGTAATTGCACCTAAAAAAGCTCCTAAAATATTACCAGTAACTCCATTTACCTTATGTAATAAATTTTTAGTTTTTTCAGGTGGAAAAAAAGACTGCAAAACCCCCATTAAAAAGATTAAAACAGACATTAAAATAAAAATCTTAGTTGTATCAAATAAGAAATAATTAACAGAATGTGCAAACTTACTAGTACTATTTATTCCAAATAGATCAAAAATTATCCAATTAAAAAAATCGTTTAACCATGACATTTGGAATATATTCTTTGTGATCCAACTCAAATTTAAAACTCCTTTTTTATTAAGAAAAATAACTTATTATAGATCATTTTCCCTTAACAAATTCTTTATTTCACCAACTGTTAATACTTTACCCGTTGAAACTACCTTTCCTTTAACCATTAAAGCAGGCGCTGACATAATTCCTAAACTTGCCATCACTGTAATATCCGTAATGTAATTAAATGTAGTATCAACATAATTTAAATCTTTTAATGCTTGTTTTGTATTTTTTGCTAAACTTTCACAACCCGCACATCCAGGTCCGAGTACAATAACGTCTTGTGTTGGTTTCATAAAATATTCTCCTTCTTTATAATAACTGTTTTAAATATAAAACTAATTCTTGTAAAACATCTTTATTCAAAGAATAATAATGAGAACGCCCTTCTTTACGTTCAGATACAATATTTGAATTAGTTAAAATTTTCATATGATGTGATACAGTGGACTGTGAAATAGAAAAGTGTTTTTCAATCTCACAGCCACATAATTCTCCCCGTTTAGCTATAAGCATTACAATCTCTAAACGTGATTCGTCACTTAAAGCCTTTAATTCATTTACCATACTTTCACTTCCAAATTCAATCCATTTTATATCGATGATTATAAATGTATCGATGTTTATTGTCAATAAAAAGGACCATGAAATCAATCATGATCCTTTAAAATTAATTATTATTTTACATTTAAATTATCTAATTCTCCAAAACTTTCTGCTAAATCTGCAATTTGCTTCAATTGCAATAGACGATTATTCTTCACATCTTCATCTTTAGCCATAATCATTGTTGAATCAAAATACTTAGTAATAGGCATTTTTAATGATGCAAGTTTTTGGAACTTCTCTTCTAAATCAGCTTCTTCAAATGCACTAGCAATTTCCTTAACTGCATCTGCTAATTCTTTTTCTGATTCATTTTCAAACAATTCAGAATCAACAATTGCGTCTTTTTCAAATTGTGGTGCTTTTTTAGCCATACGACTTACACGAGTTAATGCTTCAATTGTTTCTTTGAAGTCATCATCTGTAACATGTTTTCCTAAAATATGAGCAGCTTCTTGAATATCAACAAATGTATTATTAGGATTTGCAACAACTGTATCTAATACGTCATGTCTCATTTTTTTATCACCTTTCATAATTTGTGATAATCGATCCATTATAAATTGTTGCATATCTTTTTGTTCAGCTTTTGGCATAATGTTTGCATATAAATCTGGACGTTTTTCAATTGCATTTTCAACAAATTGTTGCATAACTGGAATTGATAATTTCCAATTACGATCAAGTGCAATTCTAATAATTCCAAGTGCTTGACGACGTAAGGCATAAGGGTCATTTGACCCACTTGGAATCATGCCAGCTGCAAAGAATGATTGAATGCTATCTAACTTATCAGCAATTGATAAAACTGAACCAACATTTGATTTTGGCAATTCACCTTCTGCGCTAATTGGCATATATTCTTCTCTAATTGCAGTTGCAACGTTTTCGTCTTCACCTTGTAAGCGTGCATAAATTTCTCCCATTACACCTTGGAGTTCAGAAAATTCGCCGACCATTCCAGTAACTAAATCAAATTTATAGATTTGTGCAACACGATCTAAATCTTTAAGTTCTTGGTCTGATAAACCAACAAATTTACCAATTTGACTAGCAAGTAAACGAACTCGTTCCATTTTTTCTGCAATTGTACCAATTTTATCATGGAACATTACCTTATCTAAGCGATCAACGTAAGTTGCAATTGATTGTTTTTGATCTTCTTCATAAAAGAATTTTGCATCTTCCAAACGAGCAGTTAAAACTTTTTCATTACCATGAATAACATTTTCTAAGTATTCTTTATTTCCATTTCTTACTGAAACAAAATTAGGTAATAATTTGTTTTCATTATCAGTTACATAGAAGAAACGTTGATGATCTTTCATTGAAGTAATTAAAACTTCATCAGGAACATTTAAGTATTTTTCATCAAATGAGCCAGCAAATACTGTTGGATATTCAACAAGATTATTAACTTCTTCTAACAAGTCTTCATCAACAACAATTTTCCAGTTATTCTTTTCTGCCAATTCATTGATTTGATTTCGAATCATTTCTTTACGTTCTTTGGCATCAACAATTACCATTTGTGCTCTTAAAGCTTCTACATAATCATTTGCATCTTTAAGTTCAGTTGCTTTTCCTAAGAATCGATGACCTTCAGTTACATTACCAGCTTTAATATTTAAAATATTAAATGGCACAACTTCGTCATCTAACATTGAAACTATCCAACGAATTGGACGAACATATTCAAAATCATTTGTTCCCCAACGCATCATTGTTGGAAATTTCAAACTCATAGCAACATCTTTCATTCCTTGCATAACTTCATTAGCATCTTTACCAGGAATAAATTTTTTAGCATAAACATATTCTGTACCTTTTAATTCTTTAAAGAATAAATCTTCTACATTTACACCTTGGCCACGAGCAAATCCTTGCGCAGCTTTTGACCAATTACCATCTTGATCATATGCAATCTTTTTAGCAGGTCCTTTGGCTTCTTCTTCAATATCTTTTTGCTTATCTGCTAATCCTTTAACTTTTACTGTAAGTCTTCTTGGTGTTGAATAAGTTTCTATTTCATCAAAAGCCAATCTTTGTTCATTCAAAAAGTTTTCAGTTTTTGTAACTAATTGAGCCGCACTAGGAGTAACAACATGTGCAGGAATTTCTTCTAAACCTATTTCTAATAAATATGTATGTGTCATGTTATTTATCCTCCTTCAATAATTTTTGACGTAACTCTTCATCCTTGATTAATGGGAAACCTAATTTCTTTCTTTCTGAAACAAAAGCCTTAGCAATTGCTCTAGCCATATTACGTATTCTTGATAAATAGCCAGCACGTTCTGTTACTGAAACAGCTCCACGTGCGTCTAATAAATTAAATGTATGACTACATTTCAATAAGTAATCATATGCAGGATGAACTAAACCAAGTTTTGTTAAACGTTTTGCCTCTTCTTCAGAAGTATTAAACGTATGTAACAACATTTCTTGGTCACTTTCTTCAAAAGCATATTTAGAGTGTTCATATTCAGGTTCTTTGAATATATCACCATATTTTACCCCATCAGCCCACTCTAAATCGAATACTGAATTCACATTTTGAATATATGAAGCTAAACGTTCTAATCCATATGTAACTTCTGATGCAACTGGTTTAACTTCGAGGCCACCAACTTGTTGGAAATATGTAAATTGTGTAACTTCCATTCCATCAAGCCAAACTTCCCAACCAACACCAGCACAACCCATTGATGGATTTTCCCAGTTATCTTCGACAAATCGAATATCGTGTTCTTTTGGTTCAATTCCTAATGCACGTAAACTATCTAAATATAAATCTTGAATATTATTTGGATTTGGTTTCATTAATACTTGGAATTGATGATGTTGATATAAACGATTAGGATTTTCACCATATCGACCATCAGCAGGACGACGTGATGGTTCTACATAACAAACATTCCAAGGTTCTGGCCCAATTGCACGTAAAAATGTATATGGGCTCATTGTACCTGCACCCTTTTCAGTATCATAAGATTGCATTACCATACAACCTTGTTTGGCCCAGAATTGTTCCAGAGTCAAAATAATATTAGCCATTGATAATTTATTAGACATAATAATGTGTGCTCCTTTATAAATTATTCGAAGAAACATTGACGCACAAAAAAATCCCTATGTAACGCCAATGTGGTTACATAGGGACGATTCTTCATAATCGCGGTTCCACCCTACTTCTAGGAATTCCTAGCAACTTAATTCGTTTGAAACTCCGAAAATGCCAAGTTAAATAATCTCATACTTGCTTTCACCAACCAAGTTCGCTATAAATCAATTAAAATAACCATTTTTTCATCAATGTTTCACAATATTATGTCGCTATCATAATCTAAATTTTATAACTTGTCAATTATTATTTAAAAAATACTTGAAAAGCACCATAAATTATAGGACCTAATAAAGCAGGTAAGAAGTTAGCAACTTTAAATCTTTTAATTTCCAAAATATCACATGCTAATGCAACAATTAATAATGATCCAACTGCACTGATTTCATTAATTATGCTTGCTGTTAAAAGTGGTTGAATAATTGATGCACAGCCATAAATAATGGCTTCATATAAGAAAACAAATGGGCCAGATAATAACACACTGTAGCCAAAAATTGCGCCATATACAAGCGATGTAATTGCATCTAAAATTACTTTAAATAGCATTAAATCCGTATTACCAGAAAGTGCAACATTTAATGGACCAACAATTGACATTGATCCAACACATTCGATCATAAAAACTGTTACAAAGCCTTCAACAAAGTGAGGATCACTTGTTTGTAATTTACTCTTCATAAAATTGCCAAAATGGTTAAATTTCCCATCTATATCTAACCATACTCCAATTACTGAACCAAGCACTAAACTAACTAGCATCAATAGTGGCTGTTTGGTTGTAATTGCCCCCTGAATACCAATGATTCCAACACAAAGTGTCGCAATTTCTAGCATTGAATCAATTTGACGTTCTGATAAAAACTTTTGTAAAGGTTTACTGAATAAACCACCAACAGTAATCCCTATTAAATCTAAAAACACATAAAACATTTCATTCACCTTAATCTTTACTTAAAGAATATTATCGGTGAAAAATGTAATAATAGCAAGGTTATTTTATATAATTATTCAAAAATATTTAAACCAACTTTTTCAACTAATAATTTTAGTGCCTTCATACCAGCTGTACTATTTCCTTCTTTATCCAACGCTGGACCAAAAACTCCTATTCCGAATTTATCTGGAGAAACTGCCATTAGCCCTCCGCCAACACCACTTTTTGCTGGAATACCAACATGTGTTGAAAAATCACCCGATTCATCATACAATCCTGCTGTTGTCATTATTGATTTTACAGTAATTGCAGCTTCTTCAGATACAATCTGTTGATTATTCCAAGGTGCAATGCCATTATTTGCAAGCACTGCAGCAAGGTTGGACAAATCTATTGTATTTACATTTACTGAGCACTGTTTAAAATATGAATCTAAAACATCTTCAACATCTCCATCAAACATATCATTGGCTTTCATATAATATGCTAATGAACGATTAATATCTCCTGTTCTTGATTCTGATTCATAAATTTCTTGGTTTAAAGTCAAGTGTTCATTATTACAAATTAATTTCATAAATGAAAGGATTTTTTCAAAACGTTCATCACTATTTTTGCCATTAATCAATGAATTAATAACTATAGCTCCTGTATTCACAAATGGATTCATCGGATATGTACGTTTATTAATTTCCATATTTAAAATTGAATTAAATGAAAAACCAGTTGGTTCAGCATCAACTTTATTAAAAACATTCTTTAATCCTCTTTCTTCAATTGCTAGTAATAAAACCGGTACTTTTGAAATACTTTCAATTGCAAAAGATGTTTCTGCATTTCCTGCAAAATATTGTTCATTATTTTCTAAATCATAAACTGCAATTCCTAATTGTTCTGGATTCACTCTTCCTAATGCAGGTATATAAGTTGCAACATGTCCCTTTTTATAATATTGAAATGATTCTTCAATAATTTTATCAAGAAGTTTTTTATCCATTTTTAACACCCCTATTTAAATCATCTTTTGATTACAAAGATATTCAAATGTCATTAAAAAACAACCAAATATATATAAAAGTAATAAAATTTTGCATTTATTTTTTTATATTGAAGCTTTTAGACACTTGGCTAAAATAAAAAATGAAAGGAGGAGTTTTATGGATAACTCTAAACAAAGTAAAAATAAACCTCAAAAAATATTAGGCTTATTTGGATTCTTTGCCTTAACTTCATCAATGGTACTTACTGTTTATGAATATCCAACATTTGCAACATCTAAATTAAGTTTAATATTCTTTACCATTTTAGGTGGATTATTTTGGTTTTTACCAACTGCACTTGTTTCAGCAGAAATGGCAAGTGTAGACGGTTGGGAAGATGGTGGCGTTTATAGCTGGGTTGGAAATTCCCTCGGTAAACGTTGGGGGTTTGCTGCAATTTTCTTCCAATGGTTTCAAATTACAGTTGGTTTTGTAACAATGGACTATTTTATTATGGGAGCTTTATCAATTGTGTTTGATTGGCCAGCTTTAAATACAAATCCATTCATTAAGTTTTTTGGCGTCTTGATTTTATTTTGGCTACTTACATTTATTCAGATGTCTGGAACTAAATATACTGCCAAAATAGCTAAAGTTGGTTTTGTATCAGGAATTTTAATTCCATCTATCATTTTTTTTGGATTATCAATTGCATATATTGTTCAAGGTAATCCACTAAAAATATCATTTAATATTAATAATTTAATTCCTAATTTTACAAAAATTTCAACATTAGTTATTTTTACTTCATTTATTCTTGCATTCACTGGGATCGAAGCATCTGCATCACATGTAAATGAATTAAAAAATGCATCACATAACTACCCATTAGCAATAATAATGTTAGTAATTTTAGCAATTACTTTAGATGGTCTTGGAGGCATTAGCGTTGCAGCTGTTGTCCCACAAAAAGATTTATCTTTAAGTGCAGGCGTAATTCAAGCATTTAAACTAATACTTTTACACTTTAATTCACATTTAATGTGGCTAGTTAAAATTTTATCTCTAGCAATTGTATTTGGAGTTATTGCAGAAATAAGTTCTTGGATTATTGGACCATCTCGTGGAATGTATGTCTCAGCACAACAAGGATTATTGCCTAAAATATTTCGTAAAGTAAATAAACATGGTGTTCCATATCCATTATTAATTTTACAAGGCATTGTTGTTACCATTTGGGATGCTGTTTTAACATTTGGTGGTGGAAGTGATAATGTTTCATTCCTTGCTGCAGTTTCATTAACTGTCGTCATTTACTTAGTCTGTTATTTATTAATGTTTATAAGTTATTTTGTTTTAATTTACAAGAAAAAAAAGTTACATCGCACATATAATGTTCCTGGAGGAACAGTAGGAAAAACTTTATTTGCACTTTCTGGATTATTAACTTCAGTTTTTGCATTCATCGTTTCATTCGCCACTCCTTCTGCCCTTCCAGCTAAAGATGGAAAAATTTATCAAATTGTATTAATTTCAAGTTTTGTTATTGCATTAATTGTACCCTTTGTCATTTATGCATTTAGAAAATTCTATGGTTCTAAAAATGAAAACTTCAAAATTAAACACTTCTCTAGCAAAGATGTAAATAAGTTTGTTCATCCTGCGGGACGTGGAGAACATTATATGGAACATGAATTAAAAAATAAAAAATAATTGAAAGGAAGATAGTATTATGTTATTTGATAGAAATAGCCAAGAAGAATCCAAATATTTAGATCCAATTTTTGGAAATGAACATGAATCACAAGATCTACCAAAATATAAATTTGCAAATGAATCTGTACAACCACGAGTAGCCTATCAAATGGTCAAAGATGAACTTGTAGATGAGGGAAATGCAAGGCAAAATCTTGCTACATTTTGTCAAACATATATGGAGCCAGAAGCAACAAAAATCATGGCAGAAACACTAGATAAAAATGCTATTGATAAATCAGAATATCCACGTACTACAGAATTAGAAAATCGTTGCGTAAATATGATTGCTGATCTTTGGCATGCTCCTGAAAATGAACATTTCATGGGAACTTCTACTGTAGGTTCTTCTGAAGCATGTATGTTAGGTGGACTCGCAATGAAATTTGCATGGCGCAAACGTGCTAAGAAACTTGGCTTAGATTTAAATGCACATAAACCTAATTTAGTTATCTCTTCTAGTTATCAAATTTGTTGGAAGAAATTTTGCACATATTGGGATATTGAACTTCGTGAAGTACCCTTAGATAAAGACCATTTATCATTAAATATGGACAAGGTTATGGATTATGTTGATGAATATACGATTGGTATCGTTGGTATAATGGGAATAACTTATACTGGCCAATATGATGATATTGCTAAATTAAATGATCTAGTAGAAGAATATAATAAAACTACTGATTATAAAGTATATATCCACGTTGATGCTGCAAGCGGTGGTTTTTACACTCCATTCATGGAACCAGATATTGATTGGGACTTTAAACTTAAAAACGTTGTTTCAATTAATGCATCTGGACATAAATATGGTTTAGTATATCCCGGAATTGGTTGGGTTTTATGGCGTGACAAGAAATATTTACCTGAAGATCTAATTTTTAATGTTAGTTATCTTGGGGGCGAAATGCCTACAATGGCAATCAATTTCTCAAGAAGTGCTTCACAAATCATTGGTCAATATTACAACTTTGTTCGTCTAGGTTTTGCTGGATATCATGATATTCATTTACGTACACACCATGTTGCAGAATACATTATTAATGAAATTCAAAAAATGGGAAGATTTAATGTAGTTAATGGTGCTGAACACCTTCCAATTTTATGTTATTCACTAAAAGATAATTTAAATCAAAAATGGACACTTTACGATTTAACAGATCATCTTAGAATGCGTGGTTGGCAAGTACCAACATATCCAATGCCTGAAGGATTAGATAATTTAGTAGTTCAAAGAATCGTTTGTCGAGCTGATTTAGGAATGAACAATGCAGTTGAATTAATTGAAGATATGAAAGCTGCTATTCATGAATTAGATAATAGTAAATTAATAAATGATTCTTCTCAAATTCATACAAAACAAAATAAACCTAAAAAATATGGCTTTACACATTAAATAAATAGTCACCGTAAAAATTACGGTGACTATTTATTATGTATTTCTTTTTTATATTCTTTTATCAAATATTCGCCTCTACCAATTGGATGTACAAATTTATTAACATCTTTACTTTTAAGATGAATAATCTTAAATTCTTTATTTTCTTCACCAAAATGATTGCGCATTGCATATACAATAAAAGGAATGACAACCGCAATTACGAAACTACTTAAAAGGACTACTTGATAAATATGTCCTTGAGCTTTAGGTAAAGATGATGGAGTCACAAATGAGATAAAAAATGCAAAAATTGACAATAATATGCCTGATGTCGCTAATAATGTTTTACCAAATTTTCCACCTGGAGCACTATATGTTCTTGCTTTATTTTGAAACCTATATATTAAACTAAAATAACTAATAAAAATCAAAATATAACATAATAAGTAAATAACAACAGTTAAAGAAATAGCTGCTAGAAATGATACATTATCACTTCCACCACCAAATGTTAATATTGCATCCCAAACAGTTACAACTACTCCTTGAAGAATTAATACCGGAGTCGGCACTCCATGCTTATTTAATTTGCGAAATTTCATTGGTAAAAGTCCCTTTTGAGCTGCAACATATATTCCTTTTGATGGTCCAATTATCCAAGAGGCAATTTCCGCAATAACTCCAAATGCAATTAAAATTGCCATTAATTTTACAAACCAATTAAAGTTATTACCAAATCGATTCATTAAATAATCAAAAGCTTGAATTACACCTGCACTTAATGATAATTCTTTTTGTGGGACCACAGCTGCAACACTTATCCCGCCTGCTCCATCTAAAAATATAGTAAGAAAAATCAAAATAATAATAACTATAGGATAGTTTTTTTTGGAATTTTTAAGTTCATTTACATGCGGAGCAGAGGCTTCAATTCCTCCAAAAGCAAGAATAAATGAAGATGCAATAACCAATGTAGATAACTCAGTAAAATTAGGAATTAATTCTTTCAATCCAAATTTAATTTCTAATGATCCGCCTTTAAAAATATAAAAAGCAGCTAAAACAAAAAATATTAATGAAGGAATCAAAATACCTGCAATAAAACCAACTTGGGCAATCTGAGCTGTCTTTTTAGCTCCTAAAAGCTGCGTAATTGTTAGTCCCCAAAAAATCAGTAATACTCCAATAAATTTCATCCATGGATTAGTATTTAATGCAGGCCAATCAAAAACATATGAAAGTGCACCTAGAATAAAATAGCTCATAGTAACAAAACTAACGGTTACTTGAAACCATTCAAAGAAAATAGCTGCAAATCCAAATCGTTGTCCTAATGCATTACTAACCCAACCATAAACGCCTCCATCTTCCCAGCCTTTTACACTTGCCATTTCAGCTGCGACTAAAGAGATTGGCATAAACCAAAATATTCCAAAAATTATAACAAAAAATAATAAGTGCAGTTTTGCCGTAGCGAATGTTGGATATTCATAAACCGTCAATACCATTAATGCTGTTAATGATAAAAAATTAAATAAAGATAGATTTTTACTTTTCCCCATATATAAAGCCTTCCCCAATAAAAACTTCTACTCTATTCTTTACTCTTTAAATACTTTTTATAATAGTAACTCAATAAATCATTAATTTTTTCAGCAATTTTAATATATGCTTTGCTTGGTAAATTAGCTTCTGAAACCCTAATAATTCCCGGCTGAGTTCCAAAGCCAACACCATCCATTAAAATTACCCCATTATTTTCAGAAAGTTTCATCAAGAAATCAATTTGAGCAAATGATTTTTCAAAATATTTACGAAAATCTTTGCCATATTTCTCTTCTGCTAATTTATAAATATCAATTAAAGTATAGTATTTAGCATTTGTTCTTGAATTATCAGGTTTGATCCCTAATCCTTCTATTAAATCAGAATAACGCTTTCCAACTACATAACGACATTCATTGATATATGCATCGGTTGATCCTTCTGCATAAACTAAATGCGTTAATGCAAATAGCACTTCCATCATTTGCTGTGGAGTGGATAATCCTGATGTATGATATAAACCAATTGAACGACTATCAGCAGCAACACGTTCAATAAATGGAAGATCTTCAGGTGTAGTATCCACTAAACTATAACGACGATTTACTTCTTTCTTTTCATCTTCTGGCAATTCCTTGATCAAGCGATCAAAAATATTGTTTTCATTCATTGCCAAAAGGCCTAAACGCCAACCCGTTGCCCCATACAATTTAGAAAATGAATAAATTAATAATGTGTTATTTGGCACAACACTATATACCGTTTGAAAACCATCAACAAATGTGCCATATACATCATCAGTAATAATCATTAAATCTGGATTTTCTTTAACTACTTCTTCTAATTTATTTAAACATCATGATCAAATGCACGTGAAGCAGGGTTAGTTGGGTTTACAATAAATAATGCCTTAATTGAAGGATCCTTTAATTTATCAAGTTCAGTTGGATCAACTTTCCAATCATTGTTAGGATTTGCTTGTAATTTTGTTTCTACTAATTCATAATCATTTAATTTAGGAATTTGCAAATATGGTGTAAAAATTGGTGTGTTTATTGCAATTTTATCACCTGGTTTAATCAAATGATTTTCTGCTAATGAATGGAATAAGTATACGATTGCAGCAGTTCCACCTTCAGTAGCAAATAGTTGCGTAGAATCAGCTAATTCAACTCCATTGTATAAAGTTGATTCTAAATACTTATTTAAAATAATTTCGGCATTTTTTAAAATTCTATTAGGTGTAGGATATGTATTTCCCATAATGCCATTTATAAGTTCTGAGATAAATTCATCTTTATTCAATTTCAAATCATTATCTACATAATTCAAAATATCCATAATAAATTTATCCGTTTTATTATTTTGTACATCTAAAAATTCAACTAGTCTATCAGAAATTCCTTTTGTTTTGATAAATCCAGCTAAATCCCCTCTATCAATTGTCCTTTGGGAATCTAATACTCCGAATTCACTTAATCGAGCAAATGCTAATCTTGCTTTGGTATTTATCCAATTAGGATTCCCTTTTCCTGCATTTAAAAATTTATGATTATTTTTTTTCGCTAATTCTAGCATCAGACTACTGATTTCAAAAGCCCCCAATTTTTGTAAAGCTTTCTCTTGGCCAGAATCCATAATAATCTTTCCCTTCTCCTATCAGAATATATATTGAATTATAACAGTTATAATCTATATATCAATAAAATTTTATTAATTATTGATCATTATCTTTTAAGGTAATATTCCATGAATTCATTTGATCTAAAAACTTTTTAGCTTTTACAAATACACCAACTTGACTATTATATATTTCATCTAATGCACGTCGTAAATTATATACTGTTTGATCTTTTACATTAATAGAATTTAATTTAGTTAAATCAATTACACTAAATTTTCTTAAAAAATAAATTGTTCTTTGATTTAAATGAAGACGATTCTCATCTAAATGAAAATGGTTTTGACACAATAATCCTCCATAAATCTCAGAATAATCAAATGGTAAATCTGTACGTCCACAAATTGAACATCCTTGCCAATTTGGTTGAACACCAAAACATCCTAATAATTTAACTTCAATAATATTAGTTATAATTGATGGATTAATTCCTTCATCAATAAGCTTCAATGCACTTTCAATTTGATCAAACCAAATTTGAGAATAATTATTCCTTTGATCACTGAATGCTTCCTTTGCTAGCCCTAAAATATACGATGCATATGCGTTTAATTCAATATCATTTGAGATTTGTTGATATTGCGAAACATCTCTAGTAGTGGTAATAAAAGACAATCCATTATCATTGATTCTTCCAATATAATTTCCATGTGTAAATGGAAGAATTGCGGATGCTAATTTAAACCCTCGTTTATGTACGCCACGCACAAAAAATGTTTTGAACCCAAAACGATTAGTTAGAATTGTAACTAACATATCACGTTCACGATAATTTTTCCGAGAAAATACAATTCCCTCAAATTCTTCATCTATTAAACTTGCCATGAGTTCACCTTCATTTCATATCAAATCTCAATGTATTTAAATATACTCCAATCGACAAATTATTTCACTTATTTTTTTCATTTTTATCTAAGCCTTTTTATTTAGCTTGTAAACGCTTCTATGATACTATAAAAATAGATGTTGATTAGTCAAGTCTAAATTGCGGTTGGTATATTAAGGAGTGAATACTATGGACTTAACACTAGATGAATTTTCAAAATGGATGACTATTTTAAATAAAAAAATAAATACTCATATCGAATATCTAAATAGATTAGGAGATAATTTTAATGATCCAGAATGTGGTAATAAATTACTACACGCATTGAATCAAATCACAAATTACTTAAATTGTAATGATGATTATAATTTAACAAGTGCACTAAATCAAACAAGCATAATTTTTTCAAATGAAAATAACCCTTTGTGTTCACTACTTGGAACTGCATTTTTGCAAATGTCTAAAAGAAGTGTAGATACTAGAGAAATTGGTGAATTATTAAATGCTGCAACTTTAAGTATTCCCGATAATAATAAAATGATGAAAGATATATGGTTATTACTTACAAATACTGTTAAAAATAATGAATTATCTCCAAAAGTAATTAATGAAACAATTAAAAATGTTAGTGACCAAAAGAATCAAATTAGTGATTATCTAAATCAAGAAAAATTAAATCACATTTGTCCAAATGTGATTGTTAGTGGATATATATTTTTAAGTTTATTTGAGACGGAGGAAGCTTAATATGAAATATGGTATTTTAATTGTTTCTCATGTCCCTGAAATTGCACATGGCGTAGCAAAAATGCTTAATCAAATTTCAACAAAAACACCGATTACATTTGCTGGTGGTACAGATGATGGTGTAATTGGAACTAGTTTACAAAAAATTTGTGATGCAATTGATGCTAATGTTGCAGATGAAATATTAGCTTTTTATGACATAGGCAGTTCAAAAATAAATTTAGAACTTGCTACTGAATTATCAAATAAGAAAATTCATATTTTTGATTCTGCACTAGTTGAAAGTTCATACGTTGTTGCTAGTTTAATTTCAAGTGGAAAAAATTTAACTGAAATTAAAGAAAAAATCAGTCCTTTATCTTTTAATTTATAATAAAAAAAGACGAGACAAAATGTCCCGTCTTTTTCTATTTAACAAGCATTAATATTCCACCTAATGCAACTATCAAAATAGTAATTACAAAATATTTTTCGATTTTTGTAAAAATTGGTTGATTATCACTCTGTTCTTTACGAGCTTTAATAAACACTGGAATACCAACTGCATATATAATAAATGAAATAGTTATATATTGTAATCCAGCGGATACACCCATAATAAGGATATAAATAGAAGCTAATATTCCCGTAATCAACGCACTAATTCTTCCTGTTTTACCAGGATAATTATCCTTATTATAAGAGATCTTAATTAAATACATTGCACTAATCAAATATGGAGGCACTGTCATTGTAGCAACAATTGTATATGCCATTTCAAAAGCATTATTTGCAAAGTGTGCTACTAATATAATAATTTGCATAATAACAGTTGCACAAACCAATGAGAAAATTGGTACTTCATTCTTACTCTTTTTCGCGAATACTTTTGGAAATGCTCCATCTTTTGCTGCTGCATATGGCATTTCAGCTAACATCATTGTCCATGTCAACCAACTTGAAAATACTGAAACAATCAATCCAATTGCCATAATCATTTTTCCAATTGGGTTATGTAATGCCAATGATAAAATTTCTGCTGAAGATGGTGAAATCATTTTAGAAATTACACCATATGAAACTAATCCTAATGGTAATAGTGAAACTAATACATACAAAATCAAACATGTAAAGTAACCTAATGCCGTGGCTCTTTTTACTTCTTTTTGAGATTTAGCATAATCAGAAAGTACTACTGCACCTTCAATTCCACCAAATACCCATAATACAACTGGCATTGTTTTTAATACTTGTGCAGGCACACTACCAAGTCCAGGATCACCTACACTAGTCATTGAATGAACTGCATTAAAATTCGTTGTAAATGTTACCCATTTAAAGTGAACTGCAAGTACACCAATAAAGATGAAAATCACAGTTAGTCTTCCAATTGTACCTGCAATATTTAGCCAACTCGCTTGTCTAATTCCCTTACTAATAACAAAAGTCATTGTCCATAATATAATACTTGATAGAATTACAGAAGGCCAATTATTTCCTCCTGTAAACTTTCCAGGAAAGAAATAATCTAGTGTACTCATTAGTAAAACTGCAAACGCAATGTTAGAGAAACATTCACAAATCCAGTATCCCCATGAAACAAAAAAACCTGTAAATTTTCCAAAACCTGCTTCACCATATTTATATAATCCGGTTGTTAAATTAGGTTTTAATTCTGAAAGTTTTAAAAACATGGATGTAACAAACCACATCCCAATACCAACAATAATCCAAGCAATGATTTGAGCTTTAGCTCCAGCATTAGTTGCCATATTCTTAGGCAAATCAAAAATACCTCCACCAATCATTGCGTTTAATACAATTGCTGCTAATCCAAATAATCCTAATTTTTCTTTCTGTTTAGTCATTTATCCCACTCTTTCTATTTTTATAAAATACTGAAAAACTGCTACACGTGAATGTCGATGGGACTTGACCAATTTTTCTATTTCATGTTTTTTAAGATATTTCATTTTACATTCACGTCCTTTACTTTATAAAAATATGTTTTCAATTATACCAGTTATTAGATAAAATGAAAATGAAATTTTATTATTAGCTATTATAAATATTATTTTTTTGAAACATATACTATAATATATGCTGTTATATATTAAATTAAGGGATGAGTCTATGATTTATTTTCTATATGGAATATTAATTTTAATTGGTACTATTACCGGCGTAATCACTAGTTTGGTTGGTGCTAGTGCAGTTACTTTAATCGTTCCTGCACTTTCAATGTTATTCCATGTTAATGTTCATACTGCGATTGGAACGAGTTTGTTTGTAGATGTAATTACTTCAATTGTTGTCTCATATAATTACTACCGAAAAGGCCATGTTGAATTAAAATCAGGACTTTGGATAGCAGTAGCTTCGGTTATAGGTGCACAATTTGGTGCTAGTATTGCAAATGCTACAAAAGGAGTAACATTATCTGGACTATTCGGAATCCTGTTAATTTTTTCTGGAATCAATGAACTCCATCGTTCTAAAAAACAAACCACCGAACGAAAAAGAATTAAGTTCAAACATCAATGGACTGAGATTCTCAGTGCAATATTGATTGGAATTGCAATTGGAATTATTAGTGGTATTTTTGGTGCAGGTGGTGGTGTAATGATCTTACTTGCACTTATCATTATTCTCGGTTACCCTATGCATATGGCGGTAGGAACTTCTACTTTAATTATGGCGATAACAGCATTATCATCAGATATCGGATATTTCCGTCATGGACATATTGATTTTCTTTTTGGTATTCTATTATCTATTGGTGCTGTAATTGGTGGAATTCTTGGATCAAAATATGCCAATAAAATTAATGATAAGGTCTTATCAAAAGTATTAGATATCTTCTTTATTATTATTGGTATTATTATGTTAATCCAAGCATTTGTATAAACAATAAAAAGACTAAATCCTATCAATATTTTTGATAGGATTTTTATATTAATATAATTATCAAAGAGAGGAAAAGTTAATGTCAAATGTAATTAAAATTTCATTACCTCAATCAAATCCTCATGCCCCTGCTGTGAATGTATATTTATTACCTAAGCAAAAATTTTTAATTGATGCCGGCCCAGCAAATACTAAAAGTCTAATTTTATTAAAAAAAGTTTTATCTAATTACGATCTAACTTTAACAAATTTAAACGGAATTATTTTAACACATCATCATACAGATCATATAGGTTTATTAAAGATGCTCCCTCACTCTATCCCTTTATTTTGTGATAAAGCAATTAAATATTATGGCTCTAAACAGTATCTAAATGATATTCGAAATAACGTCAATAATATGCAGTTATCTAATACGATAAAAAAAGAATTAATAGAACACCTCTCAAGTAGATACTGTCCTTATATTAATAACTATAAAATATATCCAATATCAGATATCCCATTTATTGTTAACTCGATGTGTGGACATTCCTCATCAGATTCTGTCATTCACATACAAGATATGTTATTTACTGGAGACTTGATTTTAAAAGGTATATATTTCAATAATTTACTTGATATAAATCCAAAAACAAAAAAAATACAAAAAAAACAAGCATTTGATTTTTTGGAAAGTTTATCTAAAATAAAAAAAATGAATAATATCAATAAAATCTGTCCTGGACATGGCACAACACTAGAATTTCAAAAAGGAGTTCAAATTATAAATAAAAATATAAAGGCGCTTAAGAAACACCATGCTCAATTACTAACTTTGCCATCCACTTTAAGTTATTCAGAAATAAAAGCAATAATGTTTCCTAAAGCATTAAAAGTTCCTGATTATTTCTATTTATCCGAATTATATAGTTTTATAAAGCAAAAACATTAAGTTTATATTAATAATGTCATATATCAAGTGTTTTAATTATCATATTTTGCGCAATTTATATATAATATATTTGTAATATAAATTACAATTTATATAGAGGAGATCAAACTATGGATTATTCAAAGAAAGAAAATTCTTTATTAAACAGAATTAATAAACGGATTATTAAATTAAATGCTGATTTGGAACGTATGGAAGATACTGAAAGTAAAGCAAAACATTTCATAGAACAAGAAAAAGCACTTCATGAAATTCGTAGTATTATTCGTGAAGAAAAAGCTGTTGATAAAACAAAAGAAAAAGCTGAAGAAGCAAGCGAAAAAGCCGTTGATAAATTAATCAAGGAACAAGATAAAGCTGTTACTCACATCGTCAAGAAAATTGATGATTTAGACAAAAACTTAGCTAACTTAGATGATGACGATTCTAAAGTAAAAAGTTATCTTGAACAAAAGAAAGTCGTTAAAGATATTAAAGACATTCTAAAAGAATTTGAATAAACAAAAAAACTATATGATTTTAAATCATATAGTTTTTTTATTAGATTTCATTTTTATCTTGAAGTGCCTTCTTTAAAACCTTCACTTTGCTTAAAGAAAAAGGACGTTGACAATTATTAACAAAATAAATTACTCTCAATTTATAATCAACTTTTTGAATATTTTGAAGATTAATTAATAGCGAACGTGATACTTTTAAAAATTTTGTTTGTTCTTCTAACTTATTTAAATTATTAAAAAACTCAAATTCTCCATTCTTTGTAATTAATTTAACTCGATGTGCCCTATCCGATGATTCAATTAAGATAATATCCTTAACTTCAAAATTTAATGTTTCAGAACCTATTTTAAAAGCAAGCGTTTTTGCACTTTCATCTTCTAATGCAGTTTGTTCCATTCTTTGATATGCTAATTTTAAATTTTGAAAAATTTCATCTCTCATTTGTTCGTACTCATCTTTAGTAATGAAACCTAAAGCTTCAACTTGACGTTTCAAAGTCAATGGTGCCATTTCAGTATGAGTTGTAACAAAAATAATTTTAGCCATTACATCATAATTACGAATCCATTGAGCTAAATCTATTCCATTAATATCAGAACTTAAATCAATATCTAGAAAATAGATCCCCTTCTGAATATCATTTTCTTCAATATAATTTTGAATGTCGTGTGGATTATTTGAACTATATTCTAATTTAAATTGATTTTCATGAAACAGTATATAATTTTGAATCGTTTCAGTAAGTTTATCTAATTGCTGAGGACTATCCTCACATAATATAATTGGATATCTCATCTTTAACTCCTCTTTATATAAATTTCAACCATATACATAATAACAACTATAAGTATTTTCAAAAATAAAATTAAAAGTAATTTAAAAATATTTTAGATTATTATACAAAAAATATGCTGGAACACACTTAAAATTAAGCATTCCAGCATATGAGATATAAATTATTCTACTGTTTTATTTACTTCAACCCATTGAACATTTCCTTGACTCTCAACATCTAGAACAAATGATCCATTAGAATAACGATCACTAAGTGGGTAATCTTCAGGATTAATTGTAATAATCTCATTATGATCCGTCATTATATGAATTTCATCATTTTCAGAAATAATTACTGCTGAAGCAACTCGATGCGGATTTCGTTTAAGTTCACGTAAAATTTGTACTCCACGTCTTGCTCTGGTAGTAAGCGGAATTTCATTTACCTTCATCCGTTTAAATGCACCACGATGAGTGATAATTCCAACAACAGATTCTTCGTTAACTAATTTCACTGCAGTTAAATAATCATCTCGTAAATCAATATTTTTTACACCTGCTGCTTTTGCACCAGATGTTGGAATATCTGATAAATTATAACGAAGACCATAACCA
Source organism: Ligilactobacillus cholophilus (assembly GCF_030389495.1). Taxonomy (NCBI): domain Bacteria; kingdom Bacillati; phylum Bacillota; class Bacilli; order Lactobacillales; family Lactobacillaceae; genus Ligilactobacillus; species Ligilactobacillus cholophilus. The sequence continues at coordinate 547,800 of NZ_CP127832.1, read as the reverse complement.
CCATGTGTAATTGCTAAAACTTGTGTTAAATTATCTTCAATAAATTCAACTGTTATAACTTCGTCAGTTGCTGTTTTTAGTTTAATATATTGGCTTGCACGTGATTTATACATACGTCCTGGTTTTAATGCAGATAGTTCTGTCTGTTTAATTAATCCCTCTTTAGTTGCAAAAATAAATTTTCCAACTTGATCTAATGAATTTAGGATTTTAACTTTCAAAACAATTTCGTCCGCATCTAAACCAACTGTTTGTGATAAATGTTCACCAGTATCTTTCCAACGCATTTCTGAAATTTCATGAACTGGACGATAGATTAGATTTCCTTTATTGGTAAACATAAATATATGATTTAAAGTATTTACTTTACCTTGGAAAACAATTTGGTCTTCATCACGCAATCCATTATCTGTTTCACCGGATGCATTAAATGAACGAATAGATGATCTTTTAACATATCCATGTCGTGAAATTAATACCATTACATCTTCTTGTGCAACAGTAACTTTAGTATCAATTTTTAATTCAGAAATTTCATCTTGAATCTTTGTTCTTCGTTCAGTCTTATATTTACTTTCAACTTGTTTTAGTTCTTTTTTAATAACTGCATCCAATTTTTGAGGATCATTTAAAATATTTTGGAAAGTTTCAATTTGCTTCTTTAATTCTGCTGCTTCACTCTCTAATGCAGTTACATCAGTATTTGTTAATCGGTAGAGTTGCAAAGAAACAATTGCTTCGGCTTGTTTTTCAGTAAAATCAAACTTTTTAATCAAATTTTCCTTGGCATCTTTTTTATTTTCAGAATGACGGATTTCATAAATTACATCATCTAAAATTGATAATGCCTTTATCAACCCATCAACAATGTGTTTTCTGCTTAATGCTTTATCTAAATCAAATTTAGTTCTCTTACTTGTAACTTCGCGTTGATGTTCAATATATGCTGATAGAATTTGTTTTAACCCAACATGTTCAGGACGCTTATTATTAATTGCAACCATGTTAAAGTTATAGAAAATTTGCAAATCGGTATTTTTAAATAAGTAATTTAAAATTCCTTGAGCTTCTGCATTACGTTTTAATTCGATTACAATTCGAAGTCCTTCACGGTCGCTTTCATCACGAACTTCCGCAATTCCCTCTACTTTCTTCATAATACGAATCTCATCAATCTTCTTAACTAAAATTGACTTGTTTACTTCATATGGAATTTCGGTAACAATAATTTGTTGTTTGCCACCTTTAATATGTTCTATTTCTGTCTTAGAACGTAAAACAACTCTTCCACGACCTGTTTTATAAGCTTTTTTGATTCCATCAATTCCCTGTACAATTCCTCGAGTTGGAAAATCAGGACCTTTTACAAATTGCATTAAATCATCCAAAGTTGCATCAGGATGATCCATTAAATAAATTGTTGCCTGAATTGTCTCTGATAAATTATGAGTTGGAATTTCAGTAGCATACCCAGCTGAAATTCCGGTTGCACCATTAACTAACAAATTAGGAAAACGCGCAGGCAAAACAGTAGGTTCATATTGTGTATCATCAAAGTTCAATACCATTTCAACAGTATCTTTATTGATATCTTTTAACATTTCGGATGCAATTTCTGACAATCTTGCTTCAGTATAACGCATAGCAGCAGCAGGATCTCCATCCATTGATCCATTATTACCATTCATTTCAATTAATGGTTCACGTAATTTCCAATCTTGACTTAAACGTACTAAAGCTTCATAAATTGAAGAATCACCATGAGGGTGCAAATTACCCATAACATTCCCAACTGATTTAGCTGATTTTCGAAAAGCTTTATCAAATGTGTTACCGTCCTCATTCATTGCAAATAGAATTCTACGTTGAACCGGTTTTAGTCCATCTCGAATATCCGGTAAAGCACGTTCTTGAATAATATATTTGGAGTATCTACCAAATCTTTCACCCATTACAGCTTCAAGTGAAAGTTCTTGAATATTACTTGTGGTCATTTTAATTCTCCTTATTAAAGTTAAACAAAAAAATCATATCTAATTGTTGTTAAAACAACGTTTCTTCTTCATATCTTTTTAAATCTTCATCATTGATTGATCCGTGTGCTCCCTCAGCTGCAACTGTATCCAACAAACTTCCATCTTCTTCAAGTGAAAACTTAACATTTTTTTCAATCCATTTTCGACGAGGTTCAACTTTATCACCCATTAATGTTGTTACACGCTTTTCAGCAACTGCATCATCGTCAATTTTTACACGAACCAAAGTTCTTGTTTCCGGATTCATTGTTGTTTCCCAAAGCTGGTCAGCATTCATTTCACCTAAACCTTTAAACCGTTGTAAAGTATAACCCTTACCAAACTTTTTAGTTTCTTTTTCTAATTCAGCTTCAGTCCATGCATATGACACTTTAAGTTTTTTGTTTACTTTCTTTTGTACTTTATACAATGGTGGTAATGCAATATATACTCGACCAGCATTAATTAATGGTCTCATATATTTGTAAAAGAATGTTAAAAGTAATGTCTGAATGTGAGCACCATCAGTATCCGCATCAGTCATAATAATAACTTTATCATAGTTAGCATCTTCAATTTTAAAATCGACACCAACTCCGGCACCAATTGTGTAAATCATTGTATTAATTTCTTCATTCTTCATAATATCTTGCAATTTAGCTTTTTCAGTATTTAGTACTTTTCCACGTAATGGAAGAATTGCTTGAAATTTACGATCACGACCTTGTTTTGCAGAACCACCAGCAGAATCTCCTTCGACTAAGAAAAGTTCATTTTTGCGAGCATTTTTAGATTGTGCTGGAGTTAACTTACCTGAAAGTAATTGATCTTTCTTTCTACGTTTTTTACCATTACGACTTTCATCACGAGCTTTTCTTGCTGCTTCTCGTGCATCGCGAGCTTTCATTGCTTTGCGAACTAAATCTTGAGCAAATTCACCATTTTCCATTAAATAATATTGCAATTGTTCACTTACAACACTATCAACAATTGAACGTGCTTCAGGTGTCCCTAATTTTCCTTTAGTTTGACCTTCAAATTGAAGAAGTTCTTCGGGAATTCGAACAGAAACGATTGCCGCTAATCCTTCCCGTACATCATTTCCATCTAAATTCTTGGAACGCTCTTTTAAAAGTCCAACTTTACGCCCATATTCATTAAAAGCTTTTGTCCAAGCAGTTTTCATTCCTGCTTCATGAGTTCCACCATCTTTAGTACGAACATTATTAACAAATGACATTATCGTTTCTGAATATCCATCATTATATTGGGCAGCAACTTCTACTTCAACACCATTTTTACTGCCTTCAAAATACATTACATCACCTAATGTATCTTTATCTTCATTTAAATATGAAACAAATTCTTTAATTCCTTCTTCAAAGTGGAAAATATCTTGTTCGCCACCATCTCGTTCATCTGTTAAGGTAATTTTAACTCCCTTAAGCAAGAAGGCTGATTCTCTTAAACGCTCTGCAAGTGTATCATATTTAAAGTGTGTAGTTGAAAAAATCTTAGGATCCGGCTTAAAGGTTACTGTAGTACCACTTCTTTTAGTTGTTTTACCGATTTTACGTAGTGTGCCAACTGGTTGCCCACCATTAATAAAATCTTCTTCATATTCAATCCCATCACGAACTGTATTAACTGTTAATTTTTCTGATAAAGCATTAACTACAGATGCACCAACACCATGTAATCCACCAGAAGTCTTATACTCACCCTGGCCAAATTTACCACCAGCATGTAACACTGTAAATATTACTTCAACAGTTGGGATCCCCATTTCATGCATTCCGACTGGCATTCCACGACCATAATCCGCAACTGTTATTGATTCATCTGGATGAATTGTTACATCGATCTCTTTTCCATATCCAGATAATGCTTCATCCACTGCATTATCAACTATTTCATATACTAAATGATGTAAACCACGTGAATCAGTTGATCCAATATACATACCAGGACGTTTACGAACAGCTTCAAGTCCCTTTAATACTTGAATTGAATCATCACCATAATTATTCTGTGCCATTGTGTTGTAACCTTTCTACTAATAATAATTTCATTAGTTATCGTTATTTAATAATATATCGAACTACAAAGTCTTTTTCAAATTTTGAAACATACGTTCTAGAATTATATCACATCTAAATAAATTCTACGAATAAAATATAATTGAAGACATATTAAATAAGTGATAAAATTTTAAAAGAGTTTTGATAAGGAGGTCTACTTTCATGAGTTGGAAAATTCCTGTCATGTTAGTTATTGGATATCTTTTAGGTTCAATTCCTTCTGGCGTATTAATCGGCAAAATCTTTTATGGAAAAGATATTCGAAAATTCGGTAGTGGAAATATGGGTACTACCAATACATTTCGTGTTTTAGGTAAAAAAGCCGGAATTATTGTTCTTTTAATGGATTCATTAAAAGGAACATTAGCTGCATTGTTACCTTACTTTTTCCATTCAAATGCAAATCCACTTTTAATTGCTCTTTCAGCAATTTTTGGTCATGTATTTCCTATTTTTGCAGGCTTTAAAGGTGGAAAAGCTGTTGCTACGAGTGCTGGTGCATTATTAGTTTATAATTGGAAGTTCTTTTTGCTTGCATGGCTTATTTTCATTATAACTATTTTCATTACAAGTATGGTTAGCATGGGAAGTATGGTTGGTTTTGTTGTAGTAACAATTGTAGCATTTTTCTTCCATGATCCCGTTTTAATCGGTGTATCATTTGGTCTTACTATCTTTGTATTTATTCGTCATTGGAAAAACATTGAACGTATTAAAAATGGTAAAGAAAATATGGTACCTTTTGGTATTGTATACTGGCTAAAACAACGTAAAAAAAATAACTAATTAAAAAGCGACTGAATATTCAGTCGCTTTTTTAATATCCATATTTAAAAAATAGAGATTTCATAATTAGCTTTAAAAATTTCATGTGGTGCAAGTTGATTGCTTGCAAATTTATGTTTAAAGTCTAAATCACTATCTGTAGTATCTGCTAATCCCCACCATGGTTCCAAACAAACAAACTGACCTTCTTTTGGATAGCATGACCATACTCCCAAATACTTCGCATCTGAGACAGCTAGTACCACTCCATGATCTGAATTATTATCTGTTAATTCTACAGTTGTAGGTTCTTCTCCTAAATCTAGGATAATTGCATCATCTTTAAAAAGATCATGACTTACTGCTAATTCAGATGTTCTTTCTTCTTTCAAATGATTTATATCTGCATAAGAACCTTTTAATGGAATAATATTTCGATTAGCTTTTGGCGTTAATTTTACTGTATAATCGTCATAAAATTTATCCGAATTCATTGGCACCTTAAATGCGGGATGCCCACCTATACCAAACCAAATTTCTTCTTCACTAGGATTCTCAACCTCATATGAAACTCTTAAGCTTTCTCCATTTAATTCAAAAATTAATCTTAAAATAAAATCATAAGGGTACATTTTTTTCGTTTCTTTTGAAGAGTGTAATTCAAGCACTACATAGTTTTCTTTTGAATTTACTATTTCAAAATCCATATCTCTAGCAAAACCATGTTGACTCATATGATATTCTTGTCCATCAACAAAATATGTATCATCTTTTAAGCGCCCTACAATTGGGAAAAGTACAGGCGCATGCCGTCCCCAATATTTGCTATCAGCACTCCACATATATTCTTGACCAGTTTTTTTATCAATAAAGCTAACAAGTTCTGCTCCATGTTCATTAATTGTTGCACTAGCTTCTTGACTTTGAATCGTTATTGCCATATTTACACTTCCTTAATTCATATTAGAGAATATAACGTGATAAGTCTTTGTTGGCTGCAATTGATCCAATTTTATCCTCAACATATGCTTCAGTAATTGTAATTTCACCCATTTGCATATCAGGACCTTCAAAAAGTAAATCTTCTAATAATTTTTCTAAAATAGTGTGTAAACGTCTTGCACCAATATTTTCATTTTCATGATTTACTTTGTATGCAATTTCTGCAATTTTTTCAATTGCTTCCATTGTAAATGTAACTTCAATATTATCTGTTCCAATCATTGCAATATATTGCTTAATTAAAGCATTTTTTGGTTCAGTTAAAATCTTAACAAAATCATCTTTTTTCAATTCATCTAATTCTACACGAATTGGGAAACGACCTTGTAATTCAGCGATTAAATCACTTGGTTTACTTTCTGCAAAAGCACCAGAACCAATAAATAAAATATGATCGGTGTTTACCATGCCATATTTTGTTTTAATTTGTGATCCTTCAACAATTGGTAAAATATCACGTTGTACACCTTCACGTGAAACTTGACCATTACCACTGCTTTGTTTTCCATTTGATGCAATTTTATCAATTTCATCAATAAAAATAATACCTGAGTTTTCAGCACGCTTTATCGCTGCAACCGCAATATCTTCTGATTCAACTAATTTTTCTGATTCTTCTCTGATAAATACTTCCCGCGCTTCTTTTACAGGTAATGTTCTCTTGACTTTGCGCTTAGGCATCATTGAACTTAAATCGCTTAAATCTAAGCCCATTTGTTCAAGCATTCCTGATTCATTACTTAATTGTTGCTTTGGATCATCCATTTCAATTGTAATTTCTTCATTTTCCAAGAATCCATTTTCAAGCTTTTCTTTGATGCTCATACGCTTATTGCGTGTTTCATCATCAACTGGTTCTTCTTGAGCTGGATTTTGCATTTCAGATAATGCACCTTGTTGGATATCCTGCATTAATTTCATAAAATCAAATTGATTATTAACATTATTATTCTTGTCTTTTTTCTTTTGTACAGGAACTAATACCTTTACTAAACGTTCATTTGCACGTTGAACTGCTTGTGAACGTACTCGTGCGTACATTTCTTTTTGTTCCATATTATATGAAACTTCCACTAAATCACGTACCATTGATTCCACGTCACGACCTACATATCCAACTTCAGTAAATTTAGTTGCTTCCACTTTAACAAATGGTGCATTTACTATTTTGGCTAGTCGACGAGCAATTTCAGTTTTACCAACACCTGTAGGTCCAATCATCAATAGGTTTTTAGGCTTAATTTCTTCTTGCATATCTTTATTTAATTGCATCCGACGATAACGGTTACGTAATGCAATTGCAACAGATTTTTTTGCTTTATTTTGCCCAATAATATATTTATCTAATTCCTCTACAATTTGACGAGGTGTTTTTTCATTGTTATTCATTCTAGTTCCTCTATTCTTCAGGTTCTTCCACAATAATATTATGGTTTGTGAAAATATCAATATCTGCGGCAATATCTAATGCAGCATGTGCAATTTCAGCTGCAGACATTTCTGGAGCATACTTAGTCATTGCAACTGCTGCTGCTTGAGCAAAATTACCACCAGAACCAATTGCAAGCACATCATCATCTGGTTCAATAACTTCACCACCACCTGAAACAATTAATAAATTATCTTTATCACTGACAATTAACATTGCTTCCAATTTTTGAAGTGTTTGATCTGAACGCCATTCTTGAGCTAATTCAACAGCTGCACGTTTTAAATCGTTAAATTCATTTAGTTTCTTTTCAAAACGTTCTTCTAAATTAATTGCATCAGCAACACCGCCTGCAAATCCTACAGCAACTTTATTATCATAAATACGGCGAACTTTACGTGCTTGTCCCTTAGCAATTACTTTTTCTCCTAATGTAACTTGTCCATCCCCAGCAACTGCTGTTTTTCCATTATGTTTAACTGCACAAATTGTTGTCATATTTTTCCTCCTAGATTTTAAAATCTAAATCTTTATATGGTTATTTTCTAACTTTGGTCAGTATTAGTCAACATTTCAATTTGTTAACCTTCATTCGTATTTTATCAAAAACCATTTTAAAATGCGATTAAAAAATATATTTAATCCATCATGCGTTGATTAGAAATGTAAATTATACTATTTTTAAATATTATCATTAGTTACTTGTAAATACTATGTTTTTTTATAAAAAAATACAACTTTACTTTTATTTGTAAAGTTGTATTTCACAATTATTTTTCAATTGGTTCTTCGTAGTCACCATTTGGACAAATAACTTGACGACCTTTTCGACTCTTTTTATAAACTAAATAGTGTCCATCTTTAGGACAATTACGTCCTACCGGCATGTCCCATGAAACAAAGTCACAATCAGGATAATTTGAGCATCCATAGAAAATGCGATTTTTCTTTGACTTTCTTTCTAAAATTTGTCCTTTATGACATTTTGGACATTGAACTCCAATTTCCTTTGTAATAGCTTTAGTATTACGACATTCAGGGAAACGACTACATGCATAAAATTTACCATATCGTCCCATCTTGATTACCATTGGTGCTCCACAAATTTCACAATTAAATCCAGCTGGTTCATCCTTTATCTTCACTTTTTCGATTTTCTCGGATGCTGCATTTAATTCTTTTTCAAAAGGTTTATAGAATTGATCAACGACTTTTACCCATTGACGCTTTCCTTCTTCAATGTCATCTAATTGATCTTCTAAATCCGCTGTGAAATCAATATTTAAAATATCTGGGAAACACTCTTTAATCATTTCATTAACAATTTGTCCTAATTCAGTAGGTTCAAATTTTCGTGCAACCAATTTTACGTAATATCTTTTTTGAATAGTATTCAATGTTGGTGCGTATGTTGATGGTCTTCCTACACCATTACTTTCAAGCGTTCTAATTAATGTAGCTTCAGTATATCTAGCAGGTGGTAATGTAAAATGTTGATTTGGTTGATTATTAACCATATTTACTTGATCACCAGTACTTAATTCTGGCAATTTATTATCTTTTTTAGCATTATCTTGATAAACCTTAGTAAAACCTGCAAATTTTAATTGAGAACCATTTGCACGGTAGTTAACTCCATTTTGAGATAAATCAACCCTAACTGTGTCATAAACTGCAGGTGTCATCTGACTTGCTACAAATCGAGACCAAATTAAAGAGTATAATTTCATTTGATCTGGTGTTAAATATTTTTTCAAAGAAGCTGGAGTTCGTAATACTGACGATGGTCGAATTGCTTCGTGAGCATCCTGAGCACCTTCTGGAAGTTTACCAGTTCTTGGTTTAATTGCTGCATATTCAGCACCATACTCATCATGAATATACTTTGATGCCTCATGTTTTGCAAGTGCAGAAATACGTGTTGAATCAGTACGCATATATGTAATTAAACCAACCGCTCCGCCTTTACCAATATTAACACCTTCATATAGTTGCTGTGCAACCATCATTGTTTTTGAAGTCTTAAATTTCAAACTATTATTTGCAACTTGTTGCATCGTAGAAGTTGTAAAAGGTAATGGTGGCTGACGTTTTCGTGCTTTCTTTACAACATTGTCAACATCAAAAGGTTTATTCTTATCGATTTGCGATACAATTTTTTGAACATCATCATTGTTGTTTAATTTTAATTTTTTGCCATTCTTACCATAAAATTCAGCATTAAATTTAGTTCGTCCCTTTTTAAATTGGGCATCAATAGTCCAATATTCTTCAGGAACAAATTTTTTAATTTCTTCTTCACGTTTAATAATCAAATTCAATGCGATTGATTGAACACGACCAGCAGATAAACCTTTCTTTATTTTTGCCCATAAAATTGGTGAAATGGAATATCCGACTAAACGATCGAGTACGCGTCGTGCTTGTTGTGCATCAACCAAATCCATATTGATTGAACGTGGATTTTTAAATGCATTTTTTACTGTATCTTTTGTAATTTCATTAAATACAACACGATTTTTATCATTCGCATCAAGTCCAAGTAAATAAGAAAGATGCCATGCAATTGCTTCTCCTTCACGATCGGGGTCAGATGCAAGATATACATGGTTTGCTTTTTTAGCTTCTTTTCTTAATTCTTTTATAACATCGCCTTTTCCACGAATTGAAATATAGTGTGGTTCATATTCATTTTCAATATCAATTCCCATTTTACTTTTAGGCAAATCACGAATATGGCCTAGACTTGCCATAACTTTATATCGTGAACCCAAATACTTTTGAATTGTTTTTGCCTTTGATGGGGATTCAACAATCACTAAATTTTTCTTTACTTTTCTCGTGGTTTTCTTTTTTGTTTTTTTACCTGTTGAAGCTTTTTTTGTTGCAGGCATTCAACCACTCCTTAATAATCAAAATAAATCTTTAAAATCGCTTTTCATGTTAGGACAAATGGTTTCATTTTGTCAAGTCATGTGCGAATTCTTCTAAAATATCTGAGCTATCTAAAACTGGTTTTGCTCCTTCACGAAAAAGTAAATTACATCCTCTAGATAGCTCAGCATCAACTCTTCCTGGAACTACTAACACATTGCGGTTTTCTTCTAGTGCAATGTTAGCGGTAATTAAGCTTCCACTTTTCTCTTTAGCTTCAACTACAAGTAAACTATCACATAAACCTGCTATAATCCGATTTCTTTGTGGAAAATGAAAACTTAATGGCTTCTCAAATGCTGCATATTCTGTAATTACTAAATGATTTCTCATCATCTCATTTTGTAATTGCTCATTAATTTTAGGATAATTCATATTAATTCCAGTACCAATTACACCAATGGTTTTTCCTCCATTATTAAGTGTTATACGATGGCATATACTATCAATACCTTGAGCTAATCCACTAATAGTAACAATATTTGCATCAACAATTTCTGGAATTATTTTTTCTAATACTTGATTTGCATATACACTATTTTGTCTTGCTCCAACTACACCTAATAACGGAGAATCTAGTAATGTAATATCTCCGCGATAAAATAAAACTAATGGTGGATTATAAATTTCTTTCAATTTTTGAGGATAATTTTCATCAACAATCGTTAAACAATCAGAAATTTTCAATGACATATTCATTTTTTCTGTAGTTTCGTTAGAAACAATTCTTTTATTTAATTGAATTGCTTCTGCTCTTTCTATTTTTAACAATTGAGATAGTCCTACAGATGAAGGAACGGCATGATTCATTTTAATATAATTTAATATTTTGCGTTCTGTTGCAATGCCAACTCCTTTACATAAATGTAATCTTATTAAATATTCTCTTAAAAGCATAAAAAAACTCCTTATTACATACTCTCTATTAATTAAATACGCAAAAAGGAGCTAAATTTTATTTTATTTTAAATTCTTTTTTACTGGTTCAAATGATAATCGATGAATTGGAGTAACACCTAACTCTTTTAAACCCTTTAAATGTGCTTTTGTTCCATAACCTACGTTTTTTTCAAATTCATACCCAGGATAGACTTCAGCATACTCTTTCATTAATTGATCTCGGTATTGTTTAGCAATAATACTTGCTGCTGAAACTGAAATAGATTTTTGGTCTCCCTTAATTAATTTTAATTGAGGGATTGTAGTATCTATATCCATGGCATCTATTATCAATTGTTCTGGTTTAATAGATAATTTTTCAACCGCATTTCTCATTGTAATTCGCGTTGCTTCATAAATATTAACTTCATCAATTAATTTACAACTTCCGGTTGCAATTCCGACACTAACTGCCTGATCTAATATTTTATTATATAATTCTTCACGTTTCTTTTCTGAAAGTTTTTTAGAATCATTTACATCTATAAGATTAAAATCATGAGGTAAAATTACCGCACACGCAACAACAGGACCTGCTAGCGGCCCCCTACCTACTTCATCTATTCCTGCAACATATTCAATTCCATTATTCCAAAAAGATTTTTCATATTTGAATCTTTTTATAAAAGCTTCTTTCTTTTTTTGTAACGATTCAACTCTTTTATAATACTGTTTTAAAGCTGTTTGGACTCCCTTTCGAGGATCGTTATGTAGAGAATTCAAAAACTTTTCATCAGGATTATCATTTAAAATATCCTTAATTTCATTTATTTTCATTTTAAGCCTCGTCGTTTTCTGAAGATGGCACAAAATCTAACGTATAACGCCCTAATTTTCCTTTTCTAATATCAAAAATTAATCGTTCACTTGCACGATCATAATCATCTTTAAAGCCCATTTTTTTGGTTAAATTTAAAAGCAAATTAACCGTTGTGTCGTTAATTTCATCATCCGTTAGATGATAACGTTCTTTTAATTTTTCTGGATGATTATCTACAAAATATTCTAAAGCATATAATGCAACATCATCTTTAGCATATAATGTATCCTTAATTGCACCAGTTAAAGCTAATTTTTTCCCTACAATTGGATCTTCAAATTTTGGCCATAAAATTCCCGGTGTATCAAGTAACTGTAATGTTTTACCTGCTTTTAGCCATTGTTGTGATTTAGTAACACCAGGTTTATTTCCAGTCTGTGCAATATTCTTCTTCACCAAGTGATTTAATAAGGTTGATTTACCAACATTAGGAATTCCAATGCACATTACTTTAATTCTTTGATTAATAATTCCCTTTTCTTGTCGTTTTAAAAGTTTATCAGCCATTACTGATTTAATTTTATTTTCAATTGCTTTTAATGAACCTTGATTACTATTAATTGCAATAGCAGGTTGCCCTTCAGCTTCATAGAAATCAACCCATTCTCGATTCAATTTTGGATCTGCTAAATCAGCTTTAGTTAAAACTCTAATAGTAAGTTTATTTTGCAAAATTTCTTCTAATTGTGGGTTACGAGATGATTCTGGTAAACGAGCATCTACTAATTCTAATACTATATCTACTAATTTTAAATTTTCTTTTACTTGTCGTATTGCCTTAGCCATATGGCCAGGATACCATTGAATGACTGTCATTAAATTCTCCTTCCTTAACACATCTTATCTAAATACATTTGCCAAACATCATCAAAAATACTCATTGATGGTAAATATGATGCATTCATTTCCAAATAATTAGATAACTTTTCATAGTCATCGGCTTGTTTAGGAAATTCTTGATCATAGAATGCATCATTAGCAAATTGTGTAATTTCATCATGTTTATTAGGATCACGTAACGTCATTAAATATCGATAGAAACTTTCTCTGTACATGTTTTCCTCACTTTAATTTTTTGGAATCAATACTTTAAATTTAATCTCATTCTGCTTCAAATCCATTTTTGTAGCTTTAACTTTAAGATCATTTTTTGATGTTAACTGATCTAATCTAAGAATGATTTTATTTTCTTTTGCATTAATTTGGACGATTCCCTTTAGATTATAATTATTCTTTATATAATTTAAAATAAATGACGAAGGTGTGCTTAATGAACCTACCGCAATTGATTTAATTTTTAAAACAATATTACCATCCTTATTAATTGAAGGAGTAGCATAAACTGAAAAAGTGATTTTTTTCCCTAAAACTTTAGTTGTACCCATTAAAATAGCAGATTTATTCAATATAAATCGATATTTAATTCCACTTTTCTTCTGTTCTTTACTTAAAAAGTAATTAATTGCAGAACTAAAATCTTCTTTATTCATTGTCACATCAACGGATGCAGCACTTTTTTCTATTTTTTCAATCTGAGTATTTGCACTTTCTTGTTCTGAGTTAGGAAGCGAAATTTTCACGCCTATAAAAATCATTAAACCTAAAACCACAATTAATAAGGCAAAGAAAGCGAATTTCCATAAATTAAATTGTTTATCTTGCTTCTTTTTCATAATCAAATCATCTTTCTTGAGTATCAGAATTTAACCATGTTGATTTATGCGATACCATCACATCATATAACTTATCAGCAATTAATTGATATCCCTTTAAATTAGGATGAAAATGATCATTATCAGATAAATAGTCATTTATTTCTTTCTGATTTTCTAATTGCTTCTCAACCTGACTTCCTGACAATTTTTCCAAATTTAACTTACTTTGTTTTTTTAGTTCTGTTTGATCCTTATTCAAGTATTGCCCTTGAGAAAGTTGTTGATTAACATTTACAAAATACATTTTTCGGTTTTGTTTAACCACTTTTTTAGTAACGTCAACCCATTCATCTGTATATTTTTGCAAATCCGTAATAGTAGGAAAATATACATAAAAAGGATTATATACACTGATAACGAAAATAGGTGCATTAGGATTATATTTACGTACAGTATCCAATAAAGATTCTACTTTTCTTTGATAATTTTTTTCCTGTTTAGACATAACGGTACTTAGTTGATCATTAAGTAGAACATTAAAATTATTCTGTAAAACTTGCATTAAATCATTTCCACCGAATGTCATTGTGATTACATCAGCTTTAGCAACCTTTTTTTGCATTTCGTCACTATCTTCTAAACGTTTTTGTATTTGATCAGTACGATCGCCAGTTTTACCGAAATTTTCAGTTGAAACATCCACGTTATAATTTTTTTGCAACTTTTTCTTAATCAGATAAACATAGCCACCATTTTTAGTTGGATCTTGTTCTCCATATGTCAACGAATCACCTATTCCAACTAACGAAATTTTTTGAGGTTTTGAAACTTTTTTTATTGAAGAAACATTTTCATGCTTTGATTCTGTATTTGAAGTCTTTTGAATAAAAACAAATGCAAATGCAACAATAAGTAAACTACATAAAAATATAACAATGTACTTTTTTGTAATTTTATTCCTCAAAAAATCACTCCTTCTACAAAATTGTATTATGCAAATTAATCAACGAAAACAGAAGCTACAATTGCTTATATATAGCTTGATTGTATTATACAATCATATTTTTTCGTATGTTAAAAATTCAAATTCTGGATCAATATTTTCAAAGCTTTTCTGCTCAATTAATTTAAATTTTGAAAAATCAATTTTAGGCATTATTGTATCAGTTTTATATTCTTTTTTAATAATTGTCTGATACAAATAATCGACATTATCCTTATACATTTCAAACAATGTTGCTCCACCAATAATGAAGTTTAAATCATTATCATGTTTAACTAACCATTCGTCTAATGATTCTTTAGAGTGAATTACACTTACTGCTTCAGAATCTACTTTTAAATCTGAATGTGTTAACACAATATGTTTACGATGTGGCAATACACCTGGAAGACTTTCAAACGTCTTTCTTCCCATTATCATTGGATGTCCCATAGTTTCTTCTTTAAATCTTCGTAAATCGGCTGCTATATGCCAAGGTAAATGTCCATCAATTCCAATTCCACCATTAAGATCTTCTGCCCAAATAAAAGCAATCACTTTCGATAACCTCCTATTAAATTAAACAGCAACTGGTGCTTTAATTATAGGTGCTGGATCATAATCTAAGACTTTAATATCATCCATTTCAAAGTCTTCAATATGTTTCTTTTCAGGATTTAACCATAATGTTGGAGCTTTCTTAGGTTCTCTTGAAAGTTGTTCTTTTACTTGATCAAAATGGTTACGATAAATATGAGCATCCCCAATCGTATGTACAAATTCACCAACTTCAAGTCCTGTTTCACGTGCAATCATATGTGTTAACATTGCATAACTTGCAATATTAAATGGTACACCTAAGAAAATGTCACCACTTCTTTGATATAGTTGGCAACTTAACTTACCATCCACCACATAAAATTGGAATAATACATGACAAGGTGGTAATGCGCTTGTTGGAACATCTTCAGGATTCCATGCAGTAACAATTAAACGACGTGAATCCGGATTAGTTTTAATTTGTTCAATTACATTCTTAATTTGATCAATTGTTGTTCCACGACTTGTTTTCCAATGACGCCATTGTGCTCCATATACGTCACCTAAATTTCCATACTTTTTAGCAAATTCATCATCTGATAAGATTCTTTCACAGAATTCTTTTTTTACTTTACGATATGTCTTATTAAATTCTGGATCACTTTGAGAACGAAGACCAAAGTCTGTCATATCAGGTCCATTATATTCATCACTTTGAACCCAATTCTTAAATGCCCATTCATCCCAAATATGGTTTTTGTGTTCAAGTAAGAAACGAATATTTGTATCGCCTCTTAAAAACCATAGCAATTCACTTTTAATTCTATTAAAAGCAACTTTCTTAGTTGTTAAGAGAGGAAATCCTTTATTTAAATCAAATCTCATTTGATAACCAAAGAGACTTTTTGTCCCTGTTCCTGTTCGATCATCCTTAAAGTTTCCATTTTCCATTACGTCTCTCATTAATTGTAAATAAGGTTCTTCTACGATTTCTGTCATTTTAATTCCTCCCTAATTAATTGTTAGCAAGATTATCAAGTTCTTCCCAACGTTCCATTTTTTCCATTGACTTCTCATCAATTTCTTCAATTTCACGTTGTAAATCACCCAATTTAGCATAATCTGTTCCAGATGTTTTGCTCATCTCATCTTGCAACTCTTGTTTTTTATTATCTAATTCTTCGATCTGTTTTTCAAGCTCATCTTTTTCTAATCTTTGTGCATATGTTAGTTTCTTTTTATTTTTTTTCTTTTCAGAAGTGCTTTGATTGCTTTGTTTATGCACTTTTTTATTTTCAATTTTATGATTATCCAAAGTTTTTAAATAATCGGTAAATAATCCAGAGTAATTATTAATTTTGCCTTCGCCTTCAAAAATTAATAATTTATCAGCGACTTTATCCAAAAAGTATCGATCATGTGAAACTGTAATTACAGTGCCATTAAATTCATCTAAATAATTTTCTAAAATTGTAAGTGTACTAATATCTAAATCATTTGTAGGTTCATCTAATAGCAAAACATTTGGCTGTTGCATTAATAGCTTTAATAAATATAATCGTCTTTTTTCACCACCAGATAGTTTTCTAATTAATGTTCCGTGCATAAATCTTGGAAACAAAAATTGTTCTAAAAGTTGTGTTGTACTAATACGATCTCCATCTTTATTTACAATACTTTGCCCAACTTCATTCAAATAATTAATTACCCTTTTATCATCTGGAATATATTCAGTTTGTTGTTGATAATATGCAATTTTAACCGTTTCACCAACAATTAATTCTCCGCTATCTAATGCAATCTTGCCTGCTAAGATATTGAGTAAACTTGATTTACCAGCTCCATTTAATCCAGTAATGCCAATTCTATCATTAGCCTGTACTAATAAGTTGAAATCTTTGATTATTTGATGATTTCCAATCTTTTTAGAAGCATTTTTTAATTCAATTACTTTTTTCCCTAATCTTTGGTTAGTTAAATTAATTTGAATATTACCGTCTGTTTGAACCGGATGATTAACATTTTTTTCTAATTCATGGAATTTATTTATTCTGGCTTGTTGCTTAGTTGTTCGAGCTTTTGCGCCTGTACGCATCCAAGCTAATTCTTTTTTATATAGTTGTTTCTGCTTATGTTCTTGGATAGCTTCACGTTCAAGTCGTTCTGCCTTTTGTTGAACATAATCTTCATAATTTCCCTGATAACTATATAAATTTCCGTATGAAAGTTCCATTATTTGAGTTGCCACTTGATCTAAAAAGTATCGATCATGTGTTACTACTAATAATGCACCTTGATAATTAGATAAATATTTTTCTAACCATTCTATCGAATCAAAATCTAAATGGTTTGTTGGTTCATCTAAAATTAATAAATCAGGTGATTGAATTAAAACTTGTGCTAAACCGACCCTTTTTTTCTGTCCACCTGATAATTCAGATATTTTTTGCTTAGTGTCTTTTATTTTCAACTGCGTTAAAATTGTTTTAACTTCATTATCCGCATTCCATGCATCTTCCTGATTCATCTTTTTTTCTGCCTCATCATATCGTTCTTGAAGCCGTTCGTTATCAGGATTCTTACTGTACATCTCTAATGTTTCTTCATATTGGCGAATAACTTGAAATATTGGTGCTGCTCCTTCAAATACAGCATCCATTATTGTTTTATTTTCATCTAGATCAGGGATTTGTTTTAAATACCCAATTCGGTAATCATTTGGTTTTACAAGGTCTCCAGAATCTGCTGGATCAACTTGTGAAATTGCATTTAAAAGAGTCGTCTTTCCTGATCCATTAGTTCCAATTATCCCTATTCGATCATGCTCATTAATAATAAAATTTACATCATTAAATAATGTTTTTTCACCATATGTTTTAGTAAGGTGTTCAACTCTTAAAGTTTGCATTGATTTCTCTCTTTCATAATTAATAATTCTTTGAGATATAACTAATTAATTCATTCTCATCATTAGCTAAAGTTTCTTTTAGTATTTTTTCCTTAATGTCTGTTAGAATTTGACCAATCATTGGCCCAGGTTTCATATTTAGTTTTTGAATTAAATCAGTTCCTGTAACCTTAATCTCTGAAACTGACTTAATTGGTAATTTCATATATTGATCTTTTATTTTTTGATCAGAAAATGCTTCTTTCCCAACTAACTTAGCAATATGATTTGCACAAATTGCTAGATCCAATCCAGCATTAAATAAGACCTGACTATCTAATAGACCTTCTTTACTTAATAATGCACTATAAGCAATTTCCACTTGATTAATTAAGTCACGTGAAGTTTTCCAATGTCTCATCAATTGCTTTAATTGTTGAATATTTAAATTAAACTCATATCCAAGCAATACCCAACATTCGGTTTCATTTTCAAGTTTTATTTTATTAATTCCAGCTATTTTTTCTAATCCATCTTTGTAGTTAGGAAAATCAGGACAATATTTATATAAATCAGTATTAATAAATGTTTCAACACCTGCATTAGGATTTTTGCCTAGAAACATTTTTATTAATTCTACTCGAATTCGTTCAACGGCAATTTTACTTAATAAAGAAGCATTATCTTTAATTGCTTGTTTTGTATTTTTTTCTAATTTGAAATCTAATTGACTCATAAAGCGAATACTTCGCATCATTCGTAATGCATCTTCATGATAACGTTCATGTGGATCACCAACAGCTCGAATAATATGATTTTTAAGATCTTCTAATCCATTAAAAAGATCAATAACTGTTCCATCCGCACCCATTGCTAATGCATTAATAGTTAAATCTCTTCGTTTTAAATCTTCACTTAATGAACGAACAAATGTAACATGATCTGGTCTTCTAAAATCTTGATAAGTAGACTCAGTTCTGAAAGTAGTTACTTCATAGCCTTCACCATGATCTAAAACCATGACTGTTCCATGTTCAATTCCAGTATCTACTGTTCTATTAAAAATTTGTTTAATTTCAGCAGGATATGCACTACTTGCTATATCTACATCATGTAATGGAATTCCTAAAAGTGTATCTCGAACACATCCACCAACAAAATATGCTTCATAACCTGCATCCTGAATCTCTTTTAATACAGGAATTGCTTTAATAAATTCCTTAGGAAAATTCGTTATTCTCATCTTTATCATCTCTCAATTTAATTCTAATATTAATTTTACCAAAACAATAATTACATGACTATCAAATATCACTTAGGAATAAAAATCATTTTTATAAAGCTTTATAGTAGTACATTTTCAAGGTTTTTGGTATTCTAGAAGATAAGTTAAAAAATTGGAGGCTTTTCTATGGTTATTCACAAGAACAACAAAATCCGATTTGTTGATTTCGTTATGATTACAGTCGGAACAGCTTTATATGCATTTGGCTTCGTTACAATAAATATCGGTAATCGACTTGCCGAAGGTGGAATTGCAGGGATTACATTAATCTTAAAATTCTTAGCTGGAATTAATCCTGCAATCTCAACTATTTTAATCAACATTCCATTATTAATAATTGGTTATCGTTATTTAGGAAGACGCTCCTTAATTTATACAATTTATGGAACTGGAGCCTTATCATTTTGGATTTGGTTATGGCAAGTTGTACATATCCATTTAAATGTCCATCATGACCTATTTATTGCTGCAATCCTTGCCGGAGTTATTGGTGGTTTTGGACTAGGACTAGTTTATCGTTTTAATGGTACAACTGGTGGTACAGATATCATTGCTCGTATTTTTGAAAAGAAAAATGGAACTCCGATGGGACAATCATTATTTACATTAGATGTAATTGTTTTAACCTTATCATTGTCTTATATTGATTTACGTAGAATGATGTATACCGTTGTCGCTTCTTTTGTATTGTCAAGAGTAGTAAATTTCATTCAAGATGGTGGTTACTCAGCTCGTGGAATTATTGTTATGACCCAGCACAGTGAAGAAATCTCTCACGAAATTATTTCAAAAATGGATCGTGGAGTGACCTATTTGCAAGCTGAAGGTGCATTTTCAAAAAAGAAAGGAAAAGCCTTATATACAGTTGTTAGTCAAAGTGAAATAACTGAAGTTAAACGAATAATTGCTAAATATGATGAACATGCATTTGTTTCGATAATGGATGTAAATGAAGTTATTGGCGAAGGTTTTACGTACGAACGAATTAAAAATACTCAAAATTAATAAAAAGAATATACTATAATTTTATTTGTTATAGTATATTCTTTTTTGTTATAATTTTTGTTAAAGTAACAATTTATTTTATTACTGGAGGTAAAAATGGAATTTCCTTTTGAAGAACGCTTTAAAGAATATCTAAAAAACGAAGTCTTTTTAGCTGATTCGACTATAAATGATCTAACCAAAGATATTAATCGTTTCTTTTTATATTTAAAAACAAACTCCAATAAAGTAGAAATAAATATAAATGAAATCTCAGAACTTGATATTAAAGATTATCTAGGCATGCTTCAAATTAAAAAGCAAATTAAAAATTCTACATACAACAAAATATTAACTCACTTAAATCGCTATTTTGTATTTTTATTTGAAAATAATCTATCGAATAAAATACCTACTCTTTCTCTTAAAGGATTAGAAAAAAATCCTGCTCCTACATCCGATATTAATTGGACAAATAAATTAATTAATTATCTTCAAAATGAGGATTTATCTTTTTATACAAGGTTAACTTTATTGTTACTTGCTCATTTTTACTCTATAAAAGAAATTATAGAATCGAATTTTTATAAAGTACTTGTAAATGAAAATTGGAATGATCATGAATTACTATTTTTACATGAATTTCAGAATTTTCATTCTGAATTTGAAGAATTACAGCAATCTAAATCTCTTTATTTAAAGCAAAAAATTAATTTATCTGATCCAACAATGAGTCTAGCTGGATTACATAAAATTCTAAAAAAGGATAGCAAAAAAATTGATATTCCATTGAAACCATCTACCTTATATCAAGATGCTATTATTTCATATATTAAAAATAATCAACATTTAAGTGACATTGATTTATGTAAAAATTTACGTATTTCAAAAGATTCATTAAATTATTATCGCAGTATATCAAAATAACCTAAACGGAAATTAATCCGTTTAGGTTATTTCTTAATAATCAAGTAAATCTTCTTGTAATTCAGCCATTTCAACATCATTATGTTCAATCTTCAAATATTCATTGACACAATTTAATGCAAGATCTCGTAAACCGGCTTCTCTAAAGAATTGAGCAGCATCACGTAGAAATTCTGCAGAACTCATCAAATCTTTCATTGCTGCCTTATAATCATCAATGGCCTTAGCATAATTTTCCAATGCAGCATATGATTTACCGCGTAACCAGTAAAATAATGGATCAACTTGATTGTCTTTCAAATAACTATCTAATAGTTGTATGTTTTCTTCATGCTTCTTTTCTAAAATCAATAATCTACTTAATTCAGAAATAATTGTTGCATTTTCAGGATCTTGTTGAATTGCTATAATTAGATATTTTTCAGCGAGTTCATTATCTCCTAATTTCTCTGCAATAAGTGCAGACTTAAAGTATAATTGTAAATTAAATTCATCAACGCTCATCCCTTCTTGTAGGGCAATTAATGCTTCTTTTAATTTACCTTGTTGTTCATATATTTCAGCTATAGCTGGATATACAGTAGCATAATCAGGAGAAGTTTCCTTTAATTTTTCAAATTCTTTAAGTGCTTTTTCGTAGTGTTTTAACTTCATATGAGTAAATGCAAATTGGAATCTCGTATCATCATCCATATCTTCAGGATGAATTTGTTCCAAATATCCTAAAGCTTGTTCAAACTTTCCAATTTCAGCATATGAAATTCCAATTCTTTGTACCAAATTAACTTGAGAAAGCTCAGTAATTCCTTCTTTAATTAATTTAATATAAAAATTAATTGCTTCACGATATTTCTTTATATCGTAATACAATTCAGCAAGTGCAAATTGTATTACAGGTTCATCTGGAGCAAGTTGATAGGCCTTTAACAATTTTTGTTCACTTACATCAAAGATTCCTTGAGTTTGATATAGATCTGCAGCAACTAATAAACTTTCTAAATAAGCATCTGAATCTGGTTTAATAGCAGATAAATATTCTAGGGCTTGATCATCATTTCCTTCACTAATTGCAATATCAGCTAATGATGTTCGAAATTCATCTGCATCAGGATATAAATTAAGTAATTTTTCATATGCTTGTTTAGCCATATTTGTAAATCCTAGCGAATATAGCTCTTCAGCAAGACTATAAATCATATCATCATTATCGTTGTTTAATGAGCAAATAAAAGCCTTATGTGCTTCATCAATTTGCCCCTTATCAATTAAATCTAATGTTTTTTCTGCAAACGTCATTTTGATATCCCCTTTCTAATTAAATTTATTTTGTAAATAAAATAAGAGGTTATGACTAATGTCACAACCTCTAACTTTAATTAAGTTCATAAACAGGAATTATTTTACAGCATCCTTTAATGCTTTACCTGGCTTGAATGCAGGAACTTTGCTTGCAGGAATTTGAATTTCTGCACCTGTTTGTGGGTTACGGCCTTTACGAGCAGCACGGTCACGTACTTCGAAGTTACCAAAACCGATTAATTGAACTTTTTCGCCTTCTGCCATAAAATCTTGGATTGATGAAAATACTGCATCAACAGCTGTTGTTGCATCTTTCTTTGTCAAACCTGTCTTATCAGCAACTTTTTCGATTAATTGTGCTTTGTTTGCCATGTGTTTCCACCTCCTCGAACCAATAACATTTTAAATCATGTTATATAATATCAAATTAATGTTCAAACAATGACTAACAAATCATTGCTCAATAATTAAGATAGCATAGAAAACCCAATACGACAAGGCTTTTCACTATAAATTAACTAAAAAATTGTGACTTTATTAATTGTTTTTTAAGTAATTTTATTTTCTACGTCTAATAATTAAATGGATTGGTGTTCCTGTAAAATCAAATGATGCTCTAATTTGATTTTCCAAGAATCGCTCATATGAAAAATGCATTAAATCAGGATCATTAACAAAAACAACAAATGTTGGCGGTTTTGTAGATACCTGTGTTGCATAATAGATTCTTAATCGTTTTCCGTTGTCACTAGGTGTTGGATTATGAGCAATCGCATCTAAAATAACCTCATTTAATACAGATGATGATACACGACGTTCATGGTTTGCATTTACTTTCTTAATTAATCCAGGCAATGAATTTAGCCGTTGGTGAGTCTTAGCAGAAACAAAAACAATTGGAGCATAGCTCAAATATTGAAATTCTTGTCGAATAAGCTTTTCAAAATCTGCCATCGTATGGTTATTCTTTTTAAGAGTATCCCATTTATTAACTACAATAATAATTCCACGTCCGGCTTCATGTGCATATCCAGCAACATGCTTATCTTGCTCACGAATTCCTTCTTCAGCATTCAAAACTACACAAACAACGTCGGAACGATCAATGGCCTGCATTGCACGTAATACAGAATATTTTTCAGTACTTTCGTAAACTTTACCTTTCTTACGAATACCAGCAGTATCAATCATTGTATATTCTGTATTGTCCTCAGTTACAAACTTTGTATCAATAGCATCTCGGGTTGTTCCTTCAATATTAGATACAATCACACGATTTTCACCTAATAAAGCATTTACTAAAGATGATTTTCCGACATTTGGACGTCCAATAAAACTAAACTTAATACTAGTATCATCCTCTTGATCAGCATCGTCTGGAAAAGCATTTATAACTTTATCCAATAAATCACCAATACCAATTCCATGAATTCCTGAAACAGGAATTGGATCTCCTAATCCGAGTGAGTAGAAATCATAAATTTCATTTCTCATTTCTGGATTATCAACTTTATTAACTGCTAAGAAAATAGGTTTATCAGTTTTATATAATATTTTTGCAACCTTTTCATCTGCGTCTGTAATTCCCTCTTTACCACTTACAACAAAAATAATTACATCTGCTTCGTCGATTGCAATTTCAGCTTGTTCTTTAATTTGATTTACAAAAGGCTCATCTCCCATATCGATTCCGCCAGTATCAATCATATTAAATTTCTTTCCAAGCCATTCGCAATGTGTGTAAATACGATCGCGTGTTACACCAGGAGTATCTTCAACAATTGAAATTCTTTCTCCTGCAATTCGATTAAAAATTGTTGATTTTCCAACATTTGGACGACCAACAACTGCAACAATAGGATTCGCCATAGTTACCTCCGTTCTAATAACATAAAAAATGAGGTTGTGACAATGCCGCAACCTCTTTAATTTCGTATAACTGAAACAAAAAATCAAACTATATTATTTTTGATCTTTTAATTCATCACCGATAATGTCACCTAAAGTGAAACCTGTTTCTTCTTCAGGAATTTCAACTTTCTTTGCACTATCATTGTTCTTCTTTGGAGCTTTCTTTTCAGCTACTGGCTTTTCTTGTAAAGCCTTGATTGATAATGCCAAACGATGAGCTGCAGGATCAACACTTAATACTTTAACTTTAACGTCTTGACCTGGTTCTAAGACATCGTTTGGAGTTGCAATGTGCTTGTGTGAAATTTGTGAGATGTGAACTAAACCTTCAACACCAGGCATTACTTCAACAAATGCACCAAAGCTTGTTAAACGTTTAACAACACCTTCAAGAACATCACCTTCAGCAATCTTTTCACCAACTTCATCCCATGGTTGAGGTAAAGTTTGTTTGATTGATAATGAAATTCTGCCGTGTTCTTCATCAACGTCTAATACTTTAACTTTAACGTCTTCACCAACTTTTAATACATCTGATGGTTTGTTTACATGATCATATGAAATTTCTGAAACGTGAACTAAACCGTCTACACCGCCAAGGTCGATAAATGCACCGAAGTTTGTTAAACGAGCAACCTTACCTTCAACAACTTCCCCAGCTGATAATTTATCCATAGCTTCTTTACGTTTTGCTTCACGTTCTTCTTTAGCTGCTTCCTTGTGAGATAAAATCAAACGGTTTTCGCTTGGTTCAATTTCAACAATTTTTAATGATAATTCTTTACCCTTATATTGGTTCAAATCTTCAACATAGTGATCTGAAATCATTGATGCAGGAATAAATCCACGTACACCAGCATCAACAACTAAACCACCCTTAACGATTTGTGTTACAGGTGCTGTAATTGTTTCACCATTTTCAAATTTCTTTTCGATTTCATCCCAAACTTTGCGAGCTTGTAATCGACGTTGTGATAATAAGAAGCTACCGCCTTCTTTGTCAGAACCAATCTTAGAAATTACAACTAAGTCTAAAATGTCTCCAACATTAATCTTATCTTCAGCTTCATCCATCTTAACGCCAAGTTCACGTCCAGGGACAACGCCTTCGACACCTGTTCCTTCAATACCAACGATTACTTGCTTATTTTCATCAAATGCTAGCACTTCGCCTTTTACGACGTCGCCAACATTTACTTCTTTAACACTATTTAAAGCTTCTAATAAATCCTTATTTTCTGATTCACTCATGGACAATGTCCTCCTTAACGACTAACTCTATTATTTATTTTAACTGAATTTTACAAATATTTCCAGTAATTATTATTGATTTTCGCTTGCTTTTGTATTTTGTTTAACAATTTCTAAAATTCTTTCAACGACACCATCTATGTCTAATGATGTCGTATCTACTAATATTGCATCATCAGCTTTTACAAGTGGTGAAATTTCCCGATGAGAATCTTTATAATCACGTTCTTCAATTTCTTTTTCGAGAGTTGCTAAAGGTGTATCAATTCCCTTTTCTTGGTTTTCTTTAAACCGACGAACAGCTCTTTCATGAACACTAGCTACTAAAAAGATTTTAACTTGTGCATTGGGTAATACTGTTGTTCCGATATCACGGCCATCCATCACAATTCCACCCTCAGCAGCAATTTCTTGTTGGCGTTGTGTCAAAGCCTTACGTACACTAGGTTGAGCAGAAACTAATGAAACATTATTAGTGATTTCAGGTGTTCGAATTGCCCGAGTAACCTCTTCCTCGTTAATAAAGACACGTTGTTCAGGTTTGCCAGGAACAAACTTGATATCAATATTTTTAAGCAACTCACCTAACGCTTGATCATCATCCAATTTAATATTTTTTTTGATTGCAGCATATGTTACTGCACGATACATCGCCCCAGTGTCACAATAAATAAAGTGAAGTTTATTTGCCACAATCTTTGCAACTGTGCTTTTTCCTGCAGATGCAGGGCCATCTATCGCAATTTGAATTTTATCCATTATTCTGCTCCTTTATCACAAATACAAATATTATAAAAAATTAGAGGCATATGCCCCTAATTATTTAATTCTTAATTTTTGTCCTGGTGTTAATTCAGTATTTGAAGATAAACCAGGGTTTAATTCTAATAACTGTTGAACAGTCAAACCATTGTTTACAGCTACACGATATACCCCTTGTCCAGCGCCAACTGTAGCATATTGGGCATTAGTTGTACTTTGGCTTTGTGCTGTACTACTTGCTTGAGCTTGACTTGATTCTTGTGCCTCATTATTTTGCTGTGTTGAACTTACACTACTTTCTTCAACGGCTGAGCTAGAAACAACTTCACTTTTTTCACTTGATTTTTTAGAAGATTTCTTAGCTTCTCTTTTTTTAGAAGATGAAGAGGACTTCTTTTTTGACGATACAACCTCTATTTTGTCACTATGGGTTGTATGTTGCTTAGCCGTTCTTTGCGATAAAAAATATAGGCCCACCACTCCAATAATAATCACAACAAAGACAATTAATAAAGAAGTTGTTAATGCTGTATTCTTCTTTGAATTTTGTCTTCTAGCAGTTCTAGATAAGTTACCTTGAGCATCTTTTTCTTCTTCGAAAGTATTTTCCCAAGGCTTTTTTGAATGATCATTTGACTTTTTTTGATTCAAAATTACACCTCATATCTTTTATATCCTAAAATATATTACCACAGTTAAAATAAAGAATGCTATAAAAATTTATTTAAGGTTGCATTAGATCGCAAATAATTTTTTCATTAATTCTTTGTAATCTAAAAATTCAATTTTTTCTTTGGTTTGTTCTTGTAATTTTAGTCCTAATTGTTTCAAATTATAATTTTTATTATATGTGCAACAATTTTCTCCATGTTTAATCTTTTTCAAATCTTGAAAATAATCTAAAATATATTGTCGCTTACACTTGTCTGAATTAATATAATCAATCATTTTAATTAATGCCTGATTTTTATCTCTTTTTCTCTCTGCAAAAAATTTAAGCAAATCATCTGCAGAGATATTCATTGCAAAAAATGCTTTTAATAATTCAAACTCTTCGTTTTTAATATTATGTAAGAGTTCTTTATGTTCTGCGTAGTATTTAATATCTGATACAGTCGGAAGAGAGCCCTTTAAAATTTGATACTGAATGTTTTCATCACCTAAACAATAAAGTAATATAGCAATACTTTGCTTGCCATCTCGACCAGCACGTCCAATTTCTTGTACATAACTTTCTAAGTCTCCAGGCAAGTGATAATGAATGACATACCTAATATCTTTTTTGTTAACTCCCATTCCAAACGCGCTTGTTGCACATATTAAATCCAATTTGTTATTTATGAATTGGTGTTGAACAGAGTAACGATCTTCTAAATTTAAATCAGCATGATATGATGCAACTTTCAGTCTTGTTTTTTTATTTAACAATTCTGCAATCTCATCTGCTTTTTTCTTACTAGAAAAATAAATCAACCCTGGTCCTTTAATAGTACTAACTAATTCTATTAAGCGATTATTTTTTTCTTTTTCACTATCTAATGTTTCAGTTGCAAGCATTATATTCGGACGGTCTACTGAATATCTAATTACTTTATCTTCAGAATTAAAATTCAATTCTCTAGTAATTTCATTAGCAACTTTTGGCGTTGCTGTTGCAGTTAATGCCAAGACTAATGGATTTTTTAATTTTTCCCTGATTTCTCCCAATAATAAGTAATCTGGTCTAAAATCAGGTCCCCATTCAACAATACAGTGAGCTTCGTCTACAACTAATAGTTCTATTCCTATTGTTTTGATTTTTTGAAAAATATATTCATTTTTTAAAATCTCAGGAGATGCAAAAATAAACTGATATTTTTCTAAATTATGCAGTATATAATTTCGTTCTTCTCGACTTAAACTAGAAGTCAATGCCACAACATTTGTCAATTTGTTATATTTCATTTGCTCTACTTGATCTTGCATTAAAGAAATTAACGGAGAGATAACTAATACGCGTCTACCAGTTATCTTGGCAAATAATTGATAACAAAGCGATTTTCCTGTACCAGTTGGTAAAATTGCCAATGTTGAATGCCGATTTAATAAACTTATTAAAGTTTCTTCTTGGCCTTCTTTAAATTCATCAAATCCAAAATATTTTTTTAAACCTTCATGTAGAATTTCACTTAGTTCTTTGCTCATCATGTGACCTCATTATGCAAAATAATCTAAATTTGAAAAATGAAATATTCATTTCATCCTCATTCATTTTATTAAATTGCCACTTATCAATATTTCCTTGGTATAAATTATCTAAATATTCGACTTCGTTCTCATTTATGAATTTGTTGTATGGAAAGTTTTTTTCAATAATAGCTAAAATTTCTATATGTTCTTGAATTGTACTTATTTTGAGTTTTCTTTCTGTAACAATTTGTTTCAATGATAAACCAGAATCAAATAATTCCTTAGTCTGTTTAATTGTATCTGAAAAAATTCCTGATAACATTGATTTTTGCACTAATAATGATAAATGATCCTTTTTTGATAAGATAAAATATGCAAACTGAACTGCTAAATCATGAAATATAATATCAACATCAAGCGTGTTTAAATTGTAGTGATGTGCAATTTGGTCATTTGATAACCCTGAATAATCATGACCTATTAATTTTTGTGAAAAAATATCAGCTTTAAGTTCATCTTGTTGCTTTAAAAATGCCATTAAACAATCTTTAACTTCAGTTTTCAATTGTTCAAAGCCAAATTTGTTAATCCATTGCTTAACTAAAAACTGAGCTTGAAGATTATTAGATGCAACATAATATTTTTTATTTTGATAGCTATATTCAGAACTGACTTGTATCATTAGTAACATTAATGCATTCCACAATGAATAGTTAATTTTCAAGAAAAGTTCAGGGTGATCAAGTTTATAATGACATTCATCAAACTTGTTTTTCATTTCAATTCCCTTTTCGCTCAACAATAATTCATTATCGTTATGAATTAATAAATCTTTTTGAATTAATTTTTTTATTGCCATATTAAATTTTTCAGTATTTAACGTTGGAATTACATTTAAATAATTTAATAGTTGATATCTCATCCCCCAATATAATGAAGAACTCGTTTTTTTATTTGATAAAATTTGGCGAATTACTGCTGGTTTTCGAGATTGTTTATCACTGAAAAAATGTAATAAATAATAATTCATTGTATTTCTCCTCATTAATTCAATAAAATTATTATATTATATCAAGATTTAAATTGAAAAATATATTATTAAATAATTGTTGGGCATGCCTAAAAATACTTTTAATTCGATTGAATTAAGAGTATAATTACCCACTGAAATAGAAAGCGAAAGGTGGTTTTCGATGTGTCAAGCACGGAGAAACGCGGTAAACATCATGAATTTATCGAGCACGTTGATTCAGATCACGGCCAATCATTAGCGGAAATCAATGGTACTGTTAAAGTTCCGAAAGGAAAAGGATTTTGGCGAACATTGTTAGCTTATTCAGGGCCTGGAGCATTAGTTGCTGTTGGATATATGGATCCCGGTAACTGGTCTACTTCAATTACAGGTGGACAAAATTTTCAATATTTATTAATGTCTGTCATTTTAATGTCAAGTTTAATTGCGATGCTTCTTCAATATATGGCAGCTAAGTTAGGGATTGTTACTCAAAATGATTTAGCACAAGCAATTCGGAGAAGAACAAGTAAACCTTTAGGAATTGTTTTGTGGATTTTAACTGAGCTAGCAATTATGGCTACTGATATTGCGGAAGTTATTGGTGCAGCGATTGCATTATATTTATTATTTGGAATCCCACTAATCGCAGCAGTATTCATTACAGTTTTCGATGTATTATTACTATTATTACTAACTAAAATCGGATTTCGAAAGATTGAAGCCTTAGTTGTAGCTCTTATCATGGTAATATTATTCGTCTTTGTTTATGAAGTTGCACTATCTGATCCAAATTGGGGAGCAGTTATTCGCGGTATTATACCAACAGCAGATACATTTTCTACTAAACCTGTTGTAAATGGTATGACACCTATTCAAGGAGCATTAGGTATCATTGGGGCAACGGTTATGCCACATAATCTATATCTACACTCTGCAATTTCACAAACACGTGAAATTAACCATAATGATGAAGAAGAAGTTGCAACAGCAGTTAAATTTTCTGCTTGGGACTCAAATATTCAATTATCAGTTGCTTTAATTGTAAATGCATTACTTTTAGTAATGGGAGTTGCTGTATTTAAGACAGGTGCTGTAAAAGATCCATCATTCTTTGGTTTATATCAAGCACTTTCAGATACTTCAATGTTACGAAATCATGTTTTGATTAGTATTGCAAAAACAGGTGCTTTATCAGCATTGTTTGCTATTGCCCTACTCGCATCTGGTCAAAATTCTACAATTACAGGTACATTAACTGGACAAGTAATCATGGAAGGTTTCATTCATTTACGTGTACCTTTATGGGCAAGACGTTTAATCACACGTTTAATTTCAGTAATTCCTGTTTTAATTTGTGTTTCAATGACTGCAGGAATGTCTAAATTAGATCAACATGAAGCATTAAATAACCTAATGAATAATTCTCAAGTATTCTTAGCTATTGCTTTACCATTCTCAATGGTTCCACTATTACTATTAACCAATAGTAAAGAAGAAATGGGAAGGTTCAAAAATTCATTATGGGTTAAAATTGTTGGTTGGATTTCCGTTATTTCACTTACATTCTTGAACCTTAAAGGTTTACCAGATTCTATCTTAGGATTCTTTGGACAAAATCCAACTGTAAGTGAAACTCATATGGCAAATACAATTGCAGCTATTTTGATTGTTGCAATTCTCGCATTATTAATTTGGATTATCGTTGATTTTACACGAGCAAATCGTAATATTGCCAAAGAAAGTAAGCAAAATGGTTAACTAATTGATTAATAAAAAGACACTTTGTAATTAATACAAAGTGTCTTTTTTTATCTTTTATTGCTAACCATTTTTTCAAGCTTATGAACTTCATTATGAGATAATGGTCGAAATTGACCAGCAGTTAAACCATCAAGTGTTAAGAAACCATATCTTTCTCGTTTAAGTTTCTTAACTGGATGTCCTACTTTTTCAAACATAATCTTAACTTGATGATAGCGACCTTCATGAATTGTGATTGAAACAATCGCTGTATCAGTCTTTTTATCTGAAGATAAAATCTTCACTTTTGCAGATGAAGAACGATGATGATCATCAAGTTTAACTCCAATTCGAAGTTGTTTTAAACTATCATTTGATGGAATTCCCTTAACTTTTGCAACATATGTTTTTTCGATTTTATATTTGGGATGCATTAATTTATTAGCTAATTCACCATCATTGGTCATCAATAGTAAGCCAGATGTATCATAATCAAGTCGTCCGACTGGATATAAGCGTTGCGGAATGTCTGTAAAATAATCAGTTACAACCTTTCTGCCCTTATCATCCTTAACTGCAGAAATTACACCACGTGGCTTATAAAATAAGAAATACTCTTTTGTTTCAACTTGTTCAATCAGTTTGCCATTAACTTCAACAAAATCATTACCATTTACTTTAGTACCTAATTCAGTTACAACTTTACCATTAACTTTTACTTTTCCTGCTACAATTAATTTTTCACTTGCTCTTCGAGAAGCTACTCCAGCTTGCGCCATATATTTTTGTAAACGTATAGCCATTATCTCGCCTCTTATTCTTCTTTTATTGTTTTTTCAAATAATTCCATTAAGTCATCACTTGATTCTTCATTTTCGTTTTCTTCTTGATTAAGAGGTGGAAGATCTTTTAATGATTGCAATCCAAAGTGATCAAGAAATTCTTCAGTAGTTGCATAAAGAATTGGTCTACCTGGAACATCTAATCTTCCACTTTCTTTAATTAATCCTAAAGTAAGTAATTTTTGAATCATATTACTTACTTTAACTCCACGAATTTCTTCGATATCAACCCGAGTTATTGGTTGTTTATATGCAATAATTGATAATGTTTCAATTGCTGCTTGTGAAAGTGATGTAGTTGTTGGAGTTTCAAAATAATCTTTAACTAATTTTGAAAATTTCTTTTTAGTGGCTAGTTTTAAGGTTTCTCCTGCTTGTAAAAGTTCAAAACTACAATTACTATCTTTTTGATACTTTTCAGAAAGTAATTTAACCTGTTCTAAAACTGCTGGTTTAAGTAAACCTGTTAAATGAGAAATCTCAGTGACTGTAATTCCTTCACTACCACTCACAAAAATTAAGCTTTCAATTTTAGCTTGATTAGATAACATTAATGAACTCCTCTTTCTAAAGTAATTGGTCCTAACTCAATAGGTTGAGTAACTAATGTTTCTCCACGTTTAATTAATTCCAATAAAGCTAAGAATGTCGTTACTAATTCTTCCGCTTCAACTTGTTCACCAAATAAACTGTTAAATTCAATTGGATGATTAACCTTCATTAGTTTATTTTTAATTCGTGAAATTTCATCTTTAATAGAATATTTTTCCACATTAACTTTCCGACTAATTGGTTTTACAATCTTCTTATGTATAAGCATCCTTTGAAATGCATTTTGTAACAATTCTACTGACATTTGTTCATCTGACAAACGACCAATTTTAGCATCATCAGGAATTTCTGCTTGTTCACGTGAATAATGTTGCTGCCGCTGAGTTTCCAAAATTTGTAACTGTTGGCTAGCATTTTGAAATGTTTCATGAAGTAAAAGTTGTTGAACCAGTTCCTCACGCGGATCTTCAAATTCTTCTACTATTTCTTCATTTTCTACCTGTTCAGTTGGTAATAACATTTTACTCTTAATATTTAATAACATTGAGGCCATTACAAGATATTCTCCTGCAACATCTAGTTGAAGAGTTTGCATTTCATGCAAATAATTCATATACTGACTAGTAAGTTGGGCCATTGGAATATCATAAATATCCATTTCATTTTGACGAATCAAATGAAGTAATAAATCTAATGGTCCCTCAAACTTTTCGAACTTAAAAGTAAGGCCATCTTCTACTTGATTAGTTTCGTTTCTTTTCATTTCTTTGTTCCCATTTAGTAATCATAGGAGCAATATCCATGTTACCCATCATTTTATGATCTGGATATGTACTATTTAGTGCATCTAAAATATCAAAACAAACATCTTGATCTCTTGCAGATGGTGATAAAGCAATTTGACGTAACATTACAATATCATCACTGATTTCAACTCCTACAATTCCTGTAAAGTCTTTATTCTCATCTTTCCATAGATATAATACTCGACTTTCGTCTTCTTGATACCATTTGATTTCTGCTTCTAATCTTGAAATTTCTTTCAAGTCAGGGATAAAAGATAATAATCCCATTGCAATTTTTTGATAGTCGTTTTTATATTTAACTAACATTTAAAAAGTCTCCTACTACACTTTCCTCTTATACCAATAATTATTCAAGTAATGTATAACATTAACTTGACAATGTAAAGCTAATTGATTTCATTTAGGTAAAGAGTGCCTTCTGATTGATGAACTAAACCAGCTTTCATCAAATGTCCAATTGCGCGTTTAAATGCACCTTTACTAATTCCAAAATAAGTTTTGATTTCATCTGGACTTGACTTATCTGTAAAAGGTAATGTTTTACTTGGTGAATGTTGTAATGCTGCTAAAATCATTTGAGCATCATCACTAATTGCTTCAAAAGCTCTTGGTTTAAGAGATAAATTTAATTCATTATTCTTATTTATTCCAATTACGCGTGCATGTACAACTTCACCTAAACGTGGTTCTTGATCACGTTCTGAGGGATGAATGTAACCTAATTTATAATCGGATGTAATAACATGAGTTCCGTTTAATTTTACTTGATAGACCGTTGCTGTAACATCTTTGTTTTTCATTCTACTATCAGCTTTGTCACTCACACCTTCAATCATCTCATCCGTTGCAAGTTTACCCCATACACGTCCTTGTGAGTCAACTGTAAGAGCAATTAATAAACGGTCGCCTTTATTTGGCCATAATTCAGGTAATGCAGGCATGTCATCCATTGAGACAACGAAATCTTTATTAGGTAAACCTACATCAACAAAAACACCTAAATTACGTTGAACTTTAACTACTGTTCCCCATGCATATTTATCAATTCCACTCTTAGGTGGATTTTTAGTTAATTGAAGATCATGTTTTTCATTTTCATAGGCCCATCCTGTAATCTTTGAACCCATTTTTGGTAGTTTAATTAATTCATTCTTTGCTAATTTAAAGGTTAATCCTTCAAACTGAGCAAAAATATAATTTTCATTCTCATCTGTAACTGTTGCAGTTATATTATGAGCTAAAATATCTTGTAACAATTTATCCACCTATTTCTAAAAACTTAAATGCAGTAATGTAACAATAACATAAGTAATACCACTTGCAATTACCGGACCTGCTGCGATTCCTTTAAATAGTACAACACCTAAAATTGTACCAAAAACAAGCGCAACCGTAACTTGTGGTGAAATTGATAATTGATCAACACCCCACTTAGATAAAATGGCAACTAAAATTCCACATCCAATTGCAATCCAACCAGCTGGTGACTTTACAATATTTACTAAATCATGAATCGAAATTTCTCCTGTTGCAATTGGTATTAAAATTGAAATAGAAATTATTGTTACTCCCCAGTTGATTCCTTTATCATGTACAGTTTCCATAAATTTACTAGCAAATGGAAGTAATTTTAGTAGCATTACAACAACTGTTGCAACAATTAATGAGGTGTTTTTACCAAACATCGCTACTGCTAAAATTAAAAATAAAAAAAGCCAGCTTTCCATTATAAATTCCTCTTTCAGTATACATAATATTCACTATTTTAACGAATTTTAATCATTTTTTCAAAATTATTTTTTGATTGCCCAATCTTCAGGTAAATAAAATTCCTGTTTTATAATTCGTGTATAGTTATAATTGGGCATTTTAAATAGGAATTCTAAAAATGAATTTTTAAATTTCCAAGTAGCTGTTGTAGTAATCATATATGCATCTTTTGAGTCTTCAACGATTTTTATAGCATGTTTATTAATCTTAGTTTTAATTACACCCTTCTTAGTTCTGTATTTAATTTTTTCTCTGCTAATAGCAATTTTATTTTTACTATTTAGAGGAACTAATTGAGTATTTTGAATTTGATCGACTTGAACCATTCCTAAATGTTCATTCCAATTTAACATAGACAAAATTAAAGATAATGCACAGATTACCATAGCAATCCAGCCAAACCATATTCTCCATTTAGAAGGTTTCATAAATAAATTAAGGGCTAAATAAATAACCGCACTTAAAATGCCAATTATTAAAATGATCATTTTATATCTCCTTCAATATATTATCAACTCGGATACTATTATAACTTTAATAGTAAAAACATTTTCCTTTTTTAACAAAATTTCTTCTATTTTTTAAATCCGTAAAAAAATCTTGACATATACTTATATTCTTTATATACTGTTAAAGTGTTGTTAATACATATGGAGGATTACCCAAGTCTGGCTGAAGGGAACGGTCTTGAAAACCGTCAGGTCGGGGCAACTCGGCGCGAGAGTTCGAATCTCTCATCCTCCTTTCTAATAGATTGAAAAGATCCGTCCATTACGGATCTTTTTATCTATTTTATTAAAACTGTTATAATTAAAGCGATGGAAAGTTGGCAGAGTGGTAATGCAGCGGACTCGAAATCCGCCGAACCGGCAATAACCGGCGCGCAGGTTCAAATCCTGTACTTTCCTTTATAAAACATTCCTTTATTAAGCACCGTGAATCTTTGATTTTACGGTGTTTTATTATATTATGAATTTATATATTGTATATATCATCCTCATATTCTTTATGCCCGAAAATGCTATATAGCTAATTCAATCAAGTTGCGGGACATATTTTTTATGTTATAATTAAGTCGTAAATAAAAGTTTCAACATTAAAAAGACTTCAATGGTTAAATGGTTCCAGCATCTAACCAAAGAAGCCTTTTTATTTTGCTGTTACTCAATCATCATCTCCTATGTTTAAGCCATTCTTTGAATAGTTCAGTGACACAATTAACAATGATTGGTGCAACAACGAGTGTAAATAAAAGTTCCAACATCTACCCTCCTTTCTCAAGAAGGATAATTCTATTTTATCTCAAATTTAAATTGGATTAAAATTATCACCTATTCTTCGACGTATATTCCTTTCATGTTACTTTATTTCAATTTATTTTTTAATAATGTAATATTCACTACTCAAATTTTAATAAAATTATTGATATAAATGTGAATTAATATTAAAATATATTTATCTAAAATGTAAATTATTTTATTTAATAGAGTCCAAATCTTGATGACGTTAAAAGCTAAGTAATTATTTTTAGGAGGTATTAATTATGGTTAAAAAACTAAAAATTAATACATGGACAGCCATTTTTAATATTATCAATTGTGTATTATTCACTATTTCATGGTTTGTCATTTTCGGTACTGCATTTTCTGATGCTGCGGGTGCAACAGCTGGAGCAACTGATGGTGCAGCAGTATTCTTTTATGGCATGGCGTGGGTTGGAGTTGTTTTGAATGCAATTTGTATTTACCAATCTCACAAGAATGGCATTAAAATGACTGGTGGTATTTTAGGAACTATTGGAAGTGTTTGTTTTGGATTTACAGCATTACTTGCTTTTCCTGCAATTGTTTTATTAATAATTTCATGTGTCTTTTTATTCCAACAACATGCTGCTAAAAATACTACTAATACAAATGCAGAACAATAATTAATACATAAGCTCCTTTTTTTAGGGAGCTTTTTTACTACATTAAAAAACCTCTATTATGAATTCATAATAGAGGTTTTTATATTCTTTATTATTTAACTTTTCGATCTTTAGATAATCCATGGCGCATTATATAAACTATCATTAAAACAATTAATAATACTGCACCAACTGAAACAGAAACTCTTGTATCTGGATTAATAAACATAAATACAACAATGATAAACATTGATAATAATGCAATGTAATTTGATAATGGATACAATGGTAATTTAAATGGATGATCCTTCATAATTTCTGGATTATTTTTTCTAAAGTGTAATTCTGCTAATAAAATTACAAACCATGGTACCATTCCTGGTAGAACACTAGAACTAAAGATAATAACGAATAAATTTGATGTTGATTTATTTAAAGCAGCAAGGACTGTGTTTAAAATAAATCCTAATAAAATACCAAATGAAATTGCTAAAATAGCTCTATTAGGTACCATATGTTTAGATAACTTACCTAATGCTTTAGGAGCATCACCTTCGTGTGCTAATTTGAATAGCATTCGACTTGAACTGTAAATTCCAGAGTTTGCACCAGACATTGCAGCTGTTAATACAACAAAGTTAATAATTCCTGCAGCACTTGTAATTCCAATCTTAGCAAATGTTTCTACGAATGGAGAACCAATTGAACCTAATTTATCCCATGGGTAAATAGTTACAATAACAAAAATAGCACCAACATAGAAAATTAAAATTCTCAAGATTACTGATTTAATTGATTTAACAATTGCTTTTTGTGGTTCTTTAGCTTCTCCAGCTGAAATTCCTAATAATTCAATTCCTTGATATGAACCAACTACAATAGCTAATGAGAACATAAATCCTTTAAAGCCACCTGGGAAGAATCCACCATGACTCCATAGGTTTGAAAAACCAATTGGAATACCGTGATGACCAATTCCAAATACGATAATCAATAAACCAAGAATAATCATTAAGATAATTGTTACAACTTTAATCATTGAAAAGTAAAATTCCAATGTACCATATGTTTTAGCTGATAATAAATTGGCAGCAGTTAAGAAAAAGATAACAACTAGCCCTGCCGACCAATCTGGTAAATTAGGCCACCAATAATTCAAATATTCAGTTGCCGCAACAACTTCACTCATACCAACTATGATATATTCGATTACGTTTGACCACTCTGCCATATATCCAGCCATTGGATGAACATATTCAGTTGCAAAACTTGCAAATGATCCTGTTCCTGGATTAATATACAACATTTCACCTAATGCACGCATGATGATATATAATAATACCCCCACAAGAGCATATGCTAAAACAACTGATGGTCCTGTCCACTTAATCGTTGAATTTGATCCCATGAACAATCCAACACCGATTGCTCCACCTAATGAAATCATTTCTAATTGACCAGCAGACATTGATCGTTTAAGTTTTACTTCACTTTTTTTCGGCTCCATTTCGCTTTACTCCTATCAAATTATATTTGCATTATAATAATATTAAAATTATCACATTTTACCGTTATTTTCAAGATTCTTCTCATTCCAAATCTTTTGTAATCTCTTTCCTGAGCTACTTAATTCGCCATTTTGATCAACTGCATTACTGATCTCAAATGAAAATCGATTCCATAATTCTTGAAAATCATTTTCATTTTCAAAATAAGCAACTTGACTATTTTTACTATAACTTGATAAACGTGGACTTAATAAACTGTAAATTCCACTGAAATCACTTTTCAAAAATTCAATATCATCATTACTGATAATCAAAGAATATTCTTTATTCATTAGGTTCTCTCCTCTCTTACTAATATAATATGTAAAATTGCAAAATAAAAAAACTATAAATAATAAAATTTAACACTATTTATAGTTCTATGAAAATATGATGAAGAACATAAAATCTCTATCCATTATTCTCTATAGTGCCAAATAGTACATGGCTCGTACTCTTACGTAAATTATATATAATCTACATAAATGTGTCCATTAATACATCTATAATAGCAAAGATAATGTTTTTCATAATTATTAAGAAATACATGAAAATATAATTTACTCAAAATAAAAAAAGATAGTTAGATACTATCTTTTCATTTACCCCATGTAACTAAAAAAATTATTTCTTTATAAGACCAATAATTGCACTTGCTACAAGAACTAAGATTACGGCACCGATTATAGCAGGAAATACTGCAATTCCTGCTACTGTCCATCCCCATGAACCAAGTAATGATTCTCCTAAGTAAGATCCTAAAAGACCTGCGACAATATTGATGATCCAGTTCATTGAACCACCACGTTTTGTAATCCAGCCAGCGATAATACCGATGACTGCACCTACGATCATAACCCAAATTAAATGTAACATAGTTATTCCTCCTTTTATGGGGCAATAGTAAGTTTATCAAATTAAATATAAGGTTTTTAACGATTATTTTAAAAAAAGTTTTAAAAAGTATTATGATTTCATTCTGATTAAGCACCTTGAAATTATCAAATGATAAAATAAAAGTTATTTTTCATTATAATAAATGCAAAACAAGAAGAATCCTTGGCGAAAAACATTGAAATTAATAGTTAAATTATTCATATTCAGTAATTTTTTGCAAAATAAAAAGTAGTATCGGTTGATACTACTTCATAACAGCTTAATAACACTTAGATCCCCTATGTTAAAAAAACTCTTACTACAAAAATTTATTCTTTTTAATTAATACATATGATGAATATGTGTATGGTGAGATTCATATTTTATTTTTTCAATTAATTGATCGATATTTCTTTGAATTAAATTAGTTGAAATAATCTCTAAATCATTATCTTCAAAATAATTTGATGCGAATTGCTCTGCATCATACTTTGAATTAAATTTCTTTACATGTGTGTTATCTGATCTATAACTATTTGCACTCTCAATCTCGTAATAAGTTTTCCAACAAATATGGATATCATTATGATTTAAATGACTCCACTCCGCACAAACCTTATTATTTTTATTATTTACAATAATATACATTTTCATCACCCTTTAAGGAAAAGTTAATCACTTAACCTTTACTTAAACTTTAACAAAAATATTTTCGTTTGTAAAATATTCATTTTCCAAACATAGTGCCCAATATATTATAAAAAAAGCAATAAACACATTGTTTATTGCTCTAATTTTAAAATTACAAGTTCTTATCCATATCAAAAGTAAAAATGAATTGAACAAATGTAAATTAGATAGAGCCCCCAATAAGCTTTCTTATATCCACACATCATGGAAGTGATTGAATTGCTTCTATTGCTAATTAAATAATTCCTAACCATAGCGTGTTTCATTCTGGAGAGAATACTTCTTTTACTTCACAATCCATATCTATAATATAATCTAGAGAGCTACTTACTTTTAATTCATGTGGTCTATAGTCTTCGTTCACAATTTTCATCAAACATAATCATTGGCTCTTTTAAATCTATCACACACAGTACGTCCCCAAGTGCTTCACTCCAATAATCCGCCTGCATTTTTAATTTCTTCAATTGCTTCGCAAAATTTCATTTTGAATTCTTCCTTTCTACCTGATTCTCAATACTTATAAATTTTCTTTCTGTATAATTGAATTATCTCCTTATGAAAAATTTTATATGAATAACTTCAAAAATATTGCTGTTATTTTTATGAAAATAAAGAAATCCAATCAAACTATGATTAATACTCCTGTTTTTTTCAAAAATAACGAAACTATTAATTCTTTAATGGGGAAAAAAAGATTACGATTTAATGATCAATAAATTAATCCAATATGTTTTATTAGAAGAAGTAATATTAGGAAACAATAAAGTGCATCCAAAATTATTTGTATTTCTTCAGCAGTTAAATAAATCGTTTTATCAAATGATATTCGCTTCTTATTCATATTTATACAATAGAAAGGACGGTTTATATATGAATCCATTATCAATTTTAAAACAAAAAACTGATGATTTAGGCATTAAGGTCGGTTAGTTGTCATTAGATGAGAATACTCTACCCTGCATTTCAGCTACATATGATAAAATTGTAATAAATACTAATTGGTATAATCCAAATGAGCTTGCTTTTTAACTTGCCTATGAAATTACACATATTTAAAATCATGATGATTGTTATCATGCATCATATTCATCACAAGAACGAATGGAACGTGAAGCAAATTTAGAAGCAATTAAATTATTATCGATATTCAAAGATATGGGATATAAAGGTAATTCTGTTACATTCATGCAAGTATTAATGTTCCAGGATATTTATTTGATAATGTTATTAAAAGTATGAAAAATAGTTAATTCACTACGTCCAATCACTGTGACAGTAAAAGCTGAAAAAAGGAAGTTTATCATGAAAAAATTGAAACAAAGGAATT
Source organism: Ligilactobacillus cholophilus (assembly GCF_030389495.1). Classification (NCBI taxonomy): domain Bacteria; kingdom Bacillati; phylum Bacillota; class Bacilli; order Lactobacillales; family Lactobacillaceae; genus Ligilactobacillus; species Ligilactobacillus cholophilus. The sequence continues at coordinate 506,089 of NZ_CP127832.1, read as the reverse complement.
TTTCGTATCAGATTAAAAATTATATAAATAGTAAAAAAAAACTAAATGCTACAGAAAAATTTTTAATATTCTTAGTCCTATTTTACTTTTTTTAATTTTACTCTTTTTGTCTAAAACCAATGCTAACGATTTTGTCTATGTTTTTATTTTTGGAGTATGGGGTATAATATACTTTTTTTTAGCTATTTTAGCTTTAGTTTTTGCAAATAAACATCGAAAACTTGTAAATTTTTCTTATTTTGGGGTTTTAAGTTTGTTATACTTTTTAGTTTTAATAGCTGATTTAAACAATTATTTTGATATATTTTGTTTTTCGTTAATATCCCTTATATCTTTTAATTTATTGTATTTTATAAATCTTTTTTTTAATAAAAATGATTTAAAAATAATTCTTTTTATGTTTGTACTATCTTTTCAATTTGGTTTATTTATAATAAACAAAGATATTATATTTTTGTTATCAATTTTATCTTGTATATATGCTATAGCTAGTATTCTTTTAAATAAAAAATACTATGATCTTTTAAAAATAAATATCAATTTTAAGGATAATGATATAAAACTTTACAAATTTAATCTTGCTATTGCTAACATCAGTATTATTGTCATGAAATTAATAAACAGTAATTGGAAGTTTAAACCATTTAAGAAGTTTATAGATTATATTTATTTTAGCGATATGGAATTATTCAAAAAAGATACAATGGAAAATCTTCCTTTTACTAAATTAATATTTGAATTTTTTAGTATAATTCAAAAAGGGCTACTATTATCGTTAGAATTATCTCTTTTCTTTTTTTTAATTTATATTTTAATCAAAATTACTGGAATAATATTAATGAGAATAATTAATAAACAAAATAATTCTAACAATGATATAAATGGAACAAAAAATTAATGAAATAAGTGTTAAAGGAGTGATTTTGTGGATTTAAATAATGAATTTGTCTTAAGTGATGATATGATGGAGCACTTATAAATCTGTCCTTCCAAAAATGTTAAATGCATTGGTAAGGTGATTTTAAAATAAAAAACAGTCAATATTCATCGACTACTTAATTTTAAAAGTTCTGTTTTAGCTTTATTTGATAATTTAAATACATTAATATATTCACCATCTGATAAATCTATTAATGCTTCACCTTTTATCAGATGTGTAATATCTTTCAAAGTTAATTCTATTGGATCATATATCATCGATGCATTCCCAATAGAATAAACATCATCGTCTAATTTATCTACCATATGCAAATAGCTATGTGGTATTACATTGTAATTGTTAGGAGTGGTCATTATATCACCTAAATTAAAAGAAAAAGAATTACGAAAAAATAAAAGAAAAGAATTCCAAGATCGATTATTGTGGGCACTTAACGATTTAAAAAGTGATGCCGAGAGATATGATAATGGAGAATTTTCAGCGATTAATCGTTCAAGCGTAACTCTTAGAACCTTATTTTACACATCTAGTTGTATTTTAAATCAATTAGGAATTGCAAGAAAGATTGAACTACCTTCTTTCACTCCTGAATTTACAAAACACGATTGTATAAATTATGGAGCACTAGTATTCACACGTCTTCCTAAATATTCTAAGACTAATAAATACTTCGATACTATGTTATTTAACCCTAATGTGAATTATCATAAGATGAAATTTAATCACTGGCTCAAACAACCACTCCTTAGATATTCTTTTATTGATTTATCAAGAGAAAATCTCATACGTTTTATGGCTAATGAAGACGGCGGAGCACATGTCGATTCTAAAATCAATAAGTTTTATAAGAACTTAAGAGATGGAGATTCTTCATTTAAAATTATTAATAGCGACATCAAAGATGATGAGGTATTTAAAAACATGATTGGTGGATTTAACAATCATAAAGATGTTTTTCCGACATATATTAATTGGGGATTAACAAGACAAATAGTTCATGAAACTTTGCTTGCTTTTAACGAAAAATTTGATTTGGGGTATAATCCCAATTTAAACAAAAATATTAATAAAAGACTTAATAAAATTATCTTTAACTTCAATGTTTCCGATCCGAATTTACATGAAGAAACTTAAGTTAATTATTACTTTATGTTTAGCTCTCTTTTGAGGGTTATTATTTATCACATTAATCGAACATACAACCATCAATATTAACAATGGGAGAATGATGGTGATTTCATAAAAGATTATTATAAGAGGGCTAGTAATATGCCCTTTTTCTGTTATAACATAAAAAGTTTTAATAAATGTGGATGTTTGAAAAAATAGAAAATATACGTTTAGAGAAAGTTATATTGATCCATTAACTGAAAAAATAGAAGAACGATTAAAAAAGTCTGTATAATGAGAAAACGTTTTGGAGAAGTAATTTCTGAATGACTATTGAATATAAATAACAGGTTAAAGACTCTACTTGCTGTACATCCTTTTCTTACATTCGAACCATCCAATGTCAGATATCATATGGATACCCTACTCATTAAAATTTCATCACCATTAATAACTGAAATGATTGAAAATTTACTTTATAAAGATAAACGCTCAAATATGTATTGTCAGATAATTTTAGGGAAGTTACGTGCATTTTTTAGAAGAAAATGAATTAAATGCAATCTTAGATTATACATGGTTATGCCTCCCTTTTTGAATAGTTATATCAAACTAGAATGCAATTAGTGAAGCACTTGCAATGATAATATAGAAGTACAAAAATATTTATATTGTTCATATTACTGGCACATTAGATTAAATCTTCATGTGGAAAATATGAATAAGACTGCTTATAAAACTCTTGCTAGAATACGTGATATCGAATTATCTCACTATGCAATAGCCATTATCTACACATATTTTCCGCCATACTCATATTTCTAAATTAACGGAATTAGGTGTACCAATAGCTGTCATGAGAATTCGTCTGTTACTAAAAATATATCTTCATGTCACAAAAAAAGCTCATCAACAATTAGTTGATAAGCTTGATGAATTATAAAAGTTTGGCACACTTACATAATTTATACTTAATATCAAGAATACAAAAATAACGGTAAACGCTAATATATCAACGTTTACCGTTTTAAATTACAAGTTCTTATCCATATCAAAAGTAAATTTAGAAAGTTCGATTCCCTTCATAATTAACTTATTCATATGTTCTTTTGTCATTTTCTTGATCTTAGCAACCATTTCATAGTTCTTTTGTGTTAAGAATTCAGTCAATTCTTCACCACTTAATTTGGCTGCTTCTTGATCGAATTGCCATAACATACGACGTTCAACACGACGGCATTCTTTCAAGTAATCGCGATTATCTTGTACAAATTTACTATAATGACTTTCAACCAACATAGACATGTGACGGTACATCCAGTATGCTGAATCTGAATCTACATCCATTTCCATTGGAGTTTCTGAGAAACTTGGATCAGTGTCATTAGCATTTGTATAGAATGGAATATATGGTGAAAATTCTGGGAAACCAATACATAGCCACATAACAGCTTGTAATTCTTCTGGAACATCATTCCGCAATTGAAGAACATGTGAGTTTTGTGTCCGGTTCAAGCCAATTGGACGATAACGATACATATCTTCTTCAGTTGAGTCTTTGCTATATGGATCATATGGTGTTTCATTATAATGTGAACCTAAATATTGTTCAATATCATCAGGTGTAAATTTGTGACTTGTTCGCATAATAAATGGCAAATCACCTGATTCAGGATCTTCTTCAACTTCTGGGTTAAATAGATGATGTCCATACCATACACGTGGTGTGTTATAATGGCGGTCTTTTTCATCGTATGTGCCGAAGATGTGACGGAAGTTCCATCCTTCTTTATCAGGGTTCAAATGATGTTCTTCAACGAATTCTTGAATACCATCTGCCCATTGGAAGTTTTCAGTATCATCAAAATCAACTTGTTCAATCGCAACTTCATTAGCAACTACTGCATATGCATCATCTGGGATACGTTGTGCTAACCAAAGGTGTCCAGTAACAATTTCCATGTACCAAGCTTCATTTTTATCTGCAAATAATACAGAATTACCAGCTGGTGAACCATATTTAGAAATAATTTTCCCTAAAAATTGTACTGCTTGACGTGCAGAATCAATAAATGGAAGTGTTACGTTAACAATACAATCTTCATCCAAACCATCTTTAACAAGTGGATCAAATGCTAATGCACGTTCATTTCCATATGTAGATTCTGTGGCTGACATTGCTACATTCTTTTCATTAATACCACTTTCTTCGTAGTATCCATTATTTTTGTAATCAACATTTGGTACAGCATTGTAACGATAACCATTTTCTGGTAATTCCATTTCAAAGCCGTTTAACCATGACTTAATTTTTTTACCCTTTTCTCCTTGCCATGCTGGGTGCATGTAAAAACGTTGAGGTGTTAATGGTAAAAATGTATCGTCATTTCGAGCGATCATTACTGAACCATCAGCACTTGCATCTTTACCTACAAGCATTGATGTACAAGCACGTTCGATTTGTTCCATAATAAATGCCCCATTTCTATATAAAGTTAAATTATTTTTAATAAGTTAAACTAATTTTAGCAAACTTACACGATTCCTTCAAACAATAAAACTAAGCGCAATAATTAGTTTTAAGGACAAATAAAAAAACTGTAGCATTAACTACAGTTTTTTTATTAGCTGAGTAATGACTTAACAGTCTCATTGACTAATTTACCATCAGCCTTACCCTTAAGTTTAGGCATTACTGCTCCCATTACTTTACCAAAATCAGCTTTGGATGTTGCGCCGACTTCGTTAATTGTTTCTTGAACAATGTCCTTTACTTCATCTTCGCTTAATTGCTTTGGTAAGTAACTTTCAACAACTTCGATTTCTTTTTTAATTTTTTCAACTGAATCTTCACGACCAGCTTTTTCAAATTCTTCAAGTGAATCTTTGCGTTGTTTTAACTCACGGGATAGAACGGAAATCTCTTCTTCTGGAGATAAGTCATGACCAGCGTTAATTTTTTCGTTTGCTAATGCTGCTTTAAGCATTCGAATAGTACCTAATTTATCTTTATCCTTTGCTTTCATTGCAGCAATCATGTCTTTTTGTAATGAATCCACTAAACTCATCACAATTGCCTCCTTAGAACCAAGTTCATTAGAAACGGCGCTTGTTCTTACGTTTACGAGCAGCTTCTGATTTCTTCTTACGTTTTACACTTGGCTTTTCGTAGAATTCACGTTTGCGATATTCTTGCAAAGTACCTGTTTTTGAAACGGAACGTTTGAAGCGACGAAGAGCGTCATCAAGAGATTCGTTTTTACGAACGACTGTTTTTGACATGTTGTTTCCCTCCCTCCGAGCTTTAAAGTAACCGTCTTAATCCGTACCTAAGCACTTCATCTTAACAGTTCATTTTAATTATACAATATAATCAATTATTTCATCAAGATAAATTTAACAATTTGCAAATAAATATTCCCTAAATAAAGTTGTATTTTATAGCTTTATTAAAGATTTTTTCTCAACAGAATACAAATACCGTTGGTTAACTTTCTTACCTGTAATGCTCTCTAATGCAAGTGCATATAAATTAATTTGTCCTTTGTAATCTGATTTTATTTTATCTAGTGATGAGTGATCTGTTTTGTAATCAAATAAATATACTTCACCAGTTTCTTGATCTTCAAAATATCCATCAATAATCCCGTGAACCAAAATCTTTTTATCGGTTTCAACTGCATTATTTACTAAGATTTGAGCTGGTAATAACAGTGAGAATGGCACTTCTCGTTTTACATTTACATGATTTTCACATATTTTCTTTCCTAGACTAGTTTCATAGAAAGAAATAACTCCATCTAAATCAATCTTTTGAGCAACTTCAGTTGTAATACATCCCTCTTGTACTAAAGAAAGTAATAACTCTTGAATCGATTGCTTTGTAATCGGCTTATCTAGTTCTACTTTTTCAAACAACAAGTGAGTTGCGGTCCCAATTTTGGCATAAGATACTTCTGAAACAGTCGTCAAAAAATCTGGTTTATTAAATGAGAATGCACTTGGTTTCTTGTCTTTAGAAATCAATTCCATTTTATCTGCATCGAATTCTGACATTAAATCATTATCGGGATCATTAAATAAACGCCGAATGTCAGTAACAGCTTGATAAGCAGATTCTCTTGTTAAAGATTGTTTTTTATATTTAAAATCTAAAATTGCCTTAGCTTCTGTATTTAAAGTTTGGCTAATCTTTTGTGGAATGATTGTTGCATCTTCATCAACATCTGACTGTTCATTTTCACGTTCAAAAGCAACTGCTTCGTTTTCCCAAAGTTCAACTGTGTAGTTTAACTCACTATTTTTGATTTTTTCAGGAATATCAGTTTTCTTAAAGTACTTGCTTGTTTTATCAAATGCTAATCGAATATTTCGTTTTATTATTTCCTGATCTTTCAAACTAAATACAGATGTTTGATCTAAAATGGACTCTTGTCTTCCTAGTGCTTGACCGATCCAGTCCATAAAGTTATTAACATCAATTCGTTGATTTTCTTTAATTACCAATTCATCATTAGCTTTTTTAGTTCCCCATACATTAGCCCACTTATTAATATCTTGGTATGTCCCTACTAAATAAATCTGTTGTTCTGCACGAGTAAGTGCAACATATAATTTACGCATTTCTTCAGCTAATGATTTACGTTTAATTTGATCCTTAATTGCTAAATTAATTGGCGTTGTTTCTTGAACATCAACAGCTTCATCTTCTCTAATTGAAAAATTAGAATCCCGTTCTACTGTATTTTTAGAAGATTCAACAATATTAATTCCAATTCCTAACTGAGCATCAAGAACGTATTTTTTATTCAAATCTTGTAAGTTAAATTTAGTACTTAGATTTGTTACAAAGACAACTGGAAATTCCAATCCTTTACTTTTATGAATTGTCATAAATTTAACAGTATCCTCATTTTCTTGAGGTTTCATTTCTGGCAAATCGTTCTTTTGTTTATCCATCCGTTCAATGAATCTGATGAATTGGAAAAGCCCTTTAAAACTTGTTTCTTCATAGGTTGTTGCCCGTTCATAAAGTGCATGTAAATTGGCTTGTCGTTGAGATCCACCTGGCATTCCGCCAACAAAATCTAAAAATCCAGTTGTAGTATAAATATTCCAAATTAAAATAGCTAATTCACTTCGTTTTGATTGCACACGGAATGTAGTTAAATCATCAGTAAATTGACAGACTTTTTCATAAAGCTTATCAATCTTATCTGCATCATATTTTTTTAGTGAATCATGATTTTCATATTTTCCTCTAAAGCTTGTTAAAGCACTATAAAAGTCGCCATTAGAATGGTTAATTCTGATATAAGCCAATTCATTTTCATCAAAACCATACATTGGTGAGCGCAAAACTGCTACTAATGGAATATCTTGATGTGGATTATCAATTACTTTAAGATATGAAATCATAATTTGAATTTCAGTAGTCTTGAAATAATTATCAGTCTCATCAATTTCAACTGGAATACCTAAACGCTTAAATTCATCATTTACTAATAAACTATCTTGGTGAGATGAAGATAAAATAGCAATATCTGAATAACGTAGTTTACGCTTATGACCTTCGCTACGATCAAATATTTCAGTTCCATCAGCGATTAATTGCTTGATTTTATTTGCAATCATTACCAGTTGTCCTTGAGTCTTATCTTCTAATCTAAATAAAGGTTCATCATTATTTTGATTATCTGGTTTTTCAGAATCTTTCAAATAAATCATGACATCTGCAGATAAATCTTCAAAGCCCACTTTATATGTTGGGTTTTCTGCTTTTAAGAATGCCGCATCATCATAGTCTATTTCACCAAGACTTCTATTCATAATTTGCATAAAAATCAAGTTAGTTAATTCTGCAACGTTTTTAACTGAACGGAAATTTTCTTGAAGGACGATTAATTCACCGCTGGTTAAATCAGTTGATTCTTCACTTCGTTTAAAGTTTCGATATTTTTTCATAAACAATCCTGGATCAGCTTGTCTAAAGCGATAAATAGACTGTTTAACATCCCCTACCATGAAAACATTGTGGTTTGCAATGGCTTGGATTATGGCTTCTTGAACACCATTAGTATCTTGGTATTCATCAAGCATTATTTCAGTATAATGTAACTTTAATTCTTTACGAATCTTCTGTGAAACTTCACTATCGCCTTGCAAAATTTTAAGAGTGAAATATTCTAAATCGCTAAATTCTAACGCATGACGTTTCAATTTTGTTTCTAAATACTCATTTCTGAAATCTAAAACTAAGTTAATTAAAACTTGTACTACACCCTTAGCACGTTTCAAAACATCCTTTAGTTGCCTATTAGAATATATGAAATATGTGTTTTGTAACTTAACCAATATTTTTTTTGCATCTGCGTAATTTGCCTTGATTTCATCATAGCGATCAATAACGTCATCATCATCTGGAAAATCACGGTTCTTTGAGAAGGTCTTCAATTTTTTACTGAACAGTAACCCAATTTGTTCGCGCAAATCGTCCCAATCAATAGTATCGTTTTCTAAGCTATCCATTATATTTTGTAACTTAGAAATGTCATCTTCGACAATCTCTTTATTAGTAATTATCTTAACATTAAGTTTTCCTAATTCTTTTTCTTTAAGTGAATAAAAATCTTGCATAAGAGGAACTTGTTCATTTTGAAAATCATCCCAATATGTTTGATATTTTTCTAAGGTAGTTTGCAATGCATTTAAAACATTCTTTTTGATAACATTTTTAAAAATTTTAGTATCGGTAAATGTATCTTCGTCAAAATCATAATTATCAACTGCATCCATTAACCATTTTTCAGGATTTTCATTAGCACTTGCGAAATTATTCATTTGATAAACAACTTCAGTTAAATCATCATCTCTTCGATCAGTAGTGAATAGATTTAATAAGTCGTCATACTCTTGCAAGAGTAATTTCTGCTCTTCTGTTGGTGATTCTATTCCAGCTAAATTTTCATATTTTTGATAAAAATTCTCACGAACTTTCTCCCAAACATCTTCTTTTAAAACATCACTTTCAATTGAATCTGCAAGGACACGAAAATTAGGGTCTAAATTAATTGCATAATAATATTTTTTCAAGAATTTTAAACAGAAAGAGTCTATTGTACTAATATCGGCCACATTTATAGCAGTTAGTTGTTTTTGTAAATGAGTAATCTTTTGTGGGTTTTTGTTTACTGAATTCATTTGTTTAACTAATTCATCTTGTAAAACCTTTGTTAATCGATCTTTCATTTCCTTAGCTGCTGCATTGGTAAAGGTCATAATTAGCATTCGTGAAATTTTTGCATTTTCATTTAAAATTTCTTCTTTGATACGTTCGACCAATACTTTAGTTTTCCCAGAACCAGCAGAGGCGGAAACTAAAATATTATGTCCACGATTTTCAACTGCTTTTAATTGGTTCTCAGTTGCATAATCTTTAAAATCTGCCATCTTTAATCTTTACCCTTCTTTCTCTTGGTATCTAATCCTTCAACTTCATCCTTAATTTGCTTCCAACGATCACTTTCAGACTCAATTTGTTCCCATATATCGCCAATATTAGAATTCAAGTCATTAAATTCATTTCCGATAAAAGTATCAAATGTCATAATTGGCAAGTAGTCTGAATAGTCTAATCCAGTTGCATTACCTAATCTATAAGGTGCTAAATCAATTATTCCGCTAAAAATTGCATCTGTAGCTTGGCTAATTTTTAGTAAATCCATATTTAGTAACTTATTAAATTGTCCATCATTATAAACACGGTTCTTTGTTGTTCGCTTATTCAAACCGCCTTTACTTAGTTTAATTTTATAATTATCTAAATTGATTATTTTTTCATCGTTCTGATATGAGGTTCCTAGTGCTTTAATGTAACTTAGATCTGAAACATCAGCACAAAATAGACCATCATATACAAAGTTCTTATCTGAAATACTTTGAGCTTCAACCATATTCTGAGCATTATAATCAGCAAATTTTAATTGTGGTGTACCCAAATGGAAATATACTGCACTACCTAGCTTGATCTGATCCTTTTGTGCATCTTTTAGTGCTGCAGTTAATGCCCGGTCATTTTGTAACATTTGCAACATTGATTTTTGGTTGTCTCGTAAAATTGCCAAATATGTTAATAGTTGCAAAGAAATCCCGTTGAGTGATTTTACTAAGAACTGATCTAATTTTGTTTTAATTTGGCCAGATTTATAATCTGCAACATTGTAGTAAAGATTATTGTTCTGATCCTCTACTAAATCTATTCGATCCAATCTACCTTGTAAGAGCAATCTATCCTTTGGATTTGTTAACGAAATAAATTTCTTTCCTTTCAAGACTGCATCTGATCCAAACCCAAAAGTAGCTTCAGATTTAAGGGAAAAGATTTTCTTCTTATGATGTTGACGATAAATTGCACGTGAAACTTTTTTAGCTGATCTTCTTAGTTTATTTTGTAAGTATCGATTACGAGCAGTTTGTTGGAAAACATTAAATTCTGACAATTGATCAACTCGCATAATTACCTTACTCAAAATCTGATCAAAATCGCTTGAACTAAGGTTTGATAAAGTCATGCCTTCACTTTGCAATTCATCAATTAAAACAGCCATTATATTGTGGAAGTAGTCCCCAACATTTGCACTTGTTGGTTCATAAAGTGCACGTGGTTTTAGTTTCAATCCATATTTCAAGAAATATTCATATGGGTTTTTATAGAATGTTTCTAATCTTGAGATTGAGCCCATAATTTGATTACCATATAACTCATTGACTAAATCAGTGTCTAAAGTTTTATGGTTATTTTCGTCAGCTTCTTGTTCTGGCAAAATCTCATTTTGATAATTCAAACTCTTAAATATTTGTAGCAAACGATTACCTTGATGTTGCTTAATATAATTAAAAATTGCTACCCATTCTTGAGATAATTCTTTTTGATCATGTTTCAATTGACGACATAAGTTCAATAATTCACTACTTGTTGTAGCAAATGTCCCCACATAATCAATGATTTCCGGACCCATATTTGGTGCTGTAAGCATTACTTTTTGAATTGGAAGATTTAAAGCATCCTTGATTTCAGAAACATATGGAGAAATTTGTAAATCTGTACCATCTGTATCATTAACAGGATATGTGAAAAATAGTTTTTCACTGCCACTCATAAAGGCTAAGTAATTAGTAAATGGTTCAGCTGCCATTCGTAACTCACATGTTTCAGGAAGATACTTATCAGTGCTTATTTTGGCAATATCCATAATAGTATTTAAAACATTGCGGTCATCTTCCGTTAATAACTCTGCAGTATCAATTCGCATTGGCATAACATCAGCAGTAGCACCGATAATAAAGCAAACCTTTCGATTTTGCATTTGAAGTACATTCGATTTAGAGAAAATAACTTGGTCTAATGTTGATGGAACACGTTTATAGTTTGCACTTTCAAAACCACTTTGGAAGATATTAACAAACATTTCTGCATCAAATTTTTCGTTACCTAATGCAAAAACATATTCATCTAATAATTGACAGAATTGATTCCAAACTTGTTGAGCTCTTGTAGTATCAATAGCTTCACCATGTAATGTTGTAGCCATAGCATCATGATTTTCTTCTTGAATTGCAATCGCTGCTTGTTGCCATTTACTCAATGTTTCTGCAACATGTGCTTTTTCCATGAAATCAAATAGAAGTTGGGCAAAGTCCAAGCCCGTTTCGACTTTCTTTAAGCCCACACGAAAATCTTCAAATAAGTTAACTACTTGTTTTCTTAATTCATTCGCATTTCTATTGATTACAAGTGCCCGTTCTCTTTCAAGTAATTCTTCCTGAGTTTCATTTTCTTTAAGTCCGAGTTCTTTAACAATCCACTCTTTTTTCCAGTCAGATAAAGTATGAATTCCATGTTCGAGAATATAGTTTTCAACAACATCCAATGTGTTTCTGAATGTAGCTGTTTGACGTAAATAAAGTTCACTAGCTTCAGGATCAAAACTCCATTTACTATTTGGATGATGTTCAATCCACGCTGCTTCCTTAGCTTTAAGCCGATCTAAAGTTCTTCCAGTAATAAATAATTCAGGAACAAACAATTCAGTCTTTAGGAATCTCATTATGGATTGATAGTTAAATCCATGACGTTGAACATCAAAAATTCCTAAAACAAATTCTACTAAAGGGTGAGTACTCATTTTTTGAGTTAAATCAGTAAATAAAGGAATTCTAAATTGATTGAAAATTGGCTCAATTAAATTTTGATATTTTTCAGTTTGAGGAGTCAAAATCAAAAAGTCGCTGTATTCATATGGATGTTCAGTATTTTGACTTTCAGCCATCATTCGCCGAATTTTGGCAGCAACCCATTTTATTTCACTGATTCGATCAATAGTTTGTGTTATTGTAATATCTTCTTTTTCATCTGGAGCAAGTTCATACTCTGCATTAGTTGTTAGTTCATGTGCATTAATCCAATAGTTTTCAAGTTGTTGTAAGTTACTATTAACTCTTGCCTCTTTTGCCCATACAACTTGAATCTTTTGTCCCTTAGCTAACTTTCTTAAACGATGGTATAGCTTACTTGTACGATAAAATAATGCATTAGTTTGTGGAATTTGGACTGAAGCTTGGTCAGTTAAAGGTAAACTAATCATAACTTCTTTAGCCTTTTGCATTAATATCGTAATAATTTTTAATTCAGTAGCATTAAATTGATCAAAACCATCAATTAAGAAATAGTAATTACTCAAATCATGTTGTGCAAGATATTCTTCTAGCAGCTCTAAAAGTTTGGCTGAATCTAAATATGTTTCCAATAAAGATTGTTCACCATCAATTTTAAATGATAAGAATTTTTCGTAAATCAATGTTAGATCTGCTAATTTATCAGCTAAATTATCTTGATGTTTACGTTGAGCACCTTTTTGTAGTTTTTTCAAATCGTCAACTTCCAACCCACTCAAACGTAATTCTAGTAATTGTTTAGCTAATTTTTCAGCAAATCCAGGTTGATTTTGTTCATCACTAAAGATAACTAGATCATCTTTGTTTAATTGATTCAATAAATGTGTAATCAACATTGATAATCCAGTTTTACTTAAGTTTTGTTTGTTTAATACTGAAGTGTTTCGTAAAAAATACCATGCTAGTCGTGTAAATGAAAAAATTTGTACACTTGTGCTTGCAAATACTTTATTTTGATCATCTTCATCTTGAATTTTAGATAATACATCAATTTCTGATTCAAATTTAATATGTTCTGGAACTAAATAAAAAAAATTCCCATTTGGATTTTGATTTCTCCATTGCTTTAACTGAGAAATCATTTCCGTTTCATGGTTCATTGAGGCTCTTCCTAATACAAATTGAACTCCCATGAATATACCTCTTTCCGTAGTAATCAATACCAAAATTATAACACACTGCCTCACGATTTATGCTTTGATTCTAATCGATTTAATATTATAATAATAGTTAGTAAAGCGTTTTCTAAAATTAAGGAGGAAAACACATGAATAAAAATATCAAACTCTATGTAATGTCTGATTCGATTGGTGCAACAGCTATGTCTTTAGCTCAAGCTGTAACAGTCCAATTTCCAGATACTAAGTTTCAAGTTAAACGTTTTCCGTTTATCACTACAACCTCAATCTTAAAGGGAATTTTAGCAAGTGCTAAACGAGAAGATGCATTTATTATTCATACTTTTATTACTGAAGAATTAACTAATTATATTAATGATTATTGTCAAAAAAATTCAATTCGTCATTATGATGGTATTAGTAGTCTATTAAATGAACTTCAGGAAAAAACACATGAAGAACCCCTTCGCAAACCTGGAATTAATCATGAAACTGATAAAGATTACTTCAAACGAATTGAAGCCACTGAATTTGCTGTTACATATGATGATGGAAAAGATCCATCCGGTTTTCTAAAAGCTGATATTGTTTTATTGGGAGTTTCACGAACATCTAAAACCCCACTATCACTATATTTAGCTAACTTAGGATATAAAGTTGCTAATTTGCCATTAGTTCCTCATGTTAAAATTCCAAAAGAGATTTTTGAAATCGATAAAAACAAAATTTTTGGTTTAACTAATGACCCAGAAATTTTAAATAACATTCGTAAAGAACGGATGATTGCATATGGATTAAAACCAAATACTCATTATTCAAATATTGACAACATTGAAGATGAATTAAAAGCCGCAAATGAATTGTATAAAAAGATTGGCTGTCTAGTAATTAATGTTGCTCACAAGTCTATTGAAGAAACTGCAACATTGATTTTAGAAAGTTTGCCAGAAAACAAATAAAAAAACACGCATAATGCGTGTTTTTTTATATAATATGTTGAAATAAATATAGTAATGGTAAACTCACTAATACTTCTAAAATTATTATCACTGTAAATACTTTTTGAATTTTAATCCAGTATGTTTTATCTTTTTTTAGTTTAATAAATCCCCAAATCAGATATGCCAATAATACTAATGTAAACCATCCAAAAATTGAAAAATTCAAACAACATAGGATAATTTGAATTAAAATTCCAATAATAAATCCAATCTTAGCATTTTTAATTTTATTGTTTTCCATCTGCTTCATCATCTGTTTTCAATACTGCCATGAAAGCTTGTTGTGGTACTTCTACTTTACCAATTGCTTTCATTCGTTTCTTACCACGTTTTTGTTTGTCTAACAATTTAGCACGTCGGTCTGGATCCCCTGTATGAATTCGAGCAGTAACATCTTTACGATATGCTTTAATAGTTGCTCTTGCAATAATCTTAGCACCAATTGCAGCTTGAATTGGAACTTCAAAGTTTTGTCGTGGAATAATTTTCTTTAGTTTTTCGACAATTACACGAGCACGTTTGTCAGCAAATTCTCGGTGAGAAATAAAGCTTAAAGCATCAATCTTATCACCGTTAAGTAAAATATCGATTTTAACTAAATCACTTGGTTGTTCACTATCCATTTCATAGTCAAGTGATGCATATCCACGTGTATTTGATTTTAATTTATCAAAGAAGTCGAAAATAATTTCAGACAATGGCATTTTATAAATTACGTTTACACGTGTATCATCTAAATAATCCATTGTTACAAATTGTCCACGTTTATGTTGGCAAAGTTCCATAACTGCTCCAACATAATCGTTTGGTACCATAATTTCTGCATGAACAAATGGCTCATAAACTTGCTTGATACTTGAAGTTTCTGGCATTTCAGAAGGGTTAGTTACTTTCTTTCGTGTGCCATCTGTTAATTCTACATCATAAGTTACAGATGGTGCTGTTGTAATCAAGTCCATATTAAATTCACGTTCTAATCGTTCTTGAACAACATCCATATGTAATAATCCTAAAAAGCCACAACGGAATCCAAAACCTAAAGCTTGTGAAGTTTCAGGTTCAAATTCTAAGGCAGCATCATTCAGTTTAAGTTTTTCCAATGCTTCACGTAAATCATCATATTTAGCGTTATCAGTTGGATACAATCCTGAATATACCATTGGGTTCATTTCACGGTATCCTGCTAAAGGTTTATCAGTTGGATTATCTGCATTTGTAACTGTATCACCAACACGAGTATCTTGAATATCTTTAATTGAAGCTGTTAAATAACCTACATCCCCAGCAATTAAGCAATCTCTTTTTAATGGTTTAGGTGAGTTAACCCCTACTTCAGTAACTTCATATTCAGCGCCACTGTTCATTAAACGAATCTTATCGCCAGGTTTAACAATTCCTTCAACAACTCGAATACTTAATACAACTCCACGATAATCATCATAAACAGAATCAAAAATCAAAGCTTTCAATGGCTTTTGAATGTCGCCATCTGGTGCAGGAATATCATGTACAATTTTCTCTAAAACATCATCTACTCCTAATCCGGTCTTAGCAGAAG
This sequence comes from Ligilactobacillus cholophilus, assembly GCF_030389495.1. NCBI lineage: Bacteria > Bacillati > Bacillota > Bacilli > Lactobacillales > Lactobacillaceae > Ligilactobacillus > Ligilactobacillus cholophilus. The sequence continues at coordinate 490,129 of NZ_CP127832.1, read as the reverse complement.
TAAATGCTGCATCAGATGCATCCAATCCAATCACATCTTCAATTTCTTCTTGAACTTTTTCAGGTTGTGCAGATGGTAAATCAATCTTATTGATTACTGGCACAATTTCCAAATCATCATCCAATGCTAAATAAACATTAGCTAAAGTTTGGGCTTCAACTCCTTGTGCAGCATCAACAACTAAAATAGCACCTTCACAAGCTGCTAAAGAACGTGATACTTCATATGAAAAATCAACGTGTCCTGGAGTATCAATTAAATGGAAAATATATGTTTCTCCATCTTTAGCTTTATAATGCAATTCAACTGCATTTAGTTTGATTGTAATTCCACGTTCACGTTCCAAATCCATTGAATCCAATAGTTGGTCTTGCATTTCACGTTTAGAAACTGTATCTGTCATTTCTAAAATTCGATCAGCTAAAGTTGATTTTCCGTGATCAATGTGAGCAACAATTGAAAAATTACGGATATGACGTTGACGTTCTTTCATTTCTCCTATATCCAAAGTGCTTACCTACTTTCGTACATGGTATTTAGTATTATTATATCAAGAATTGAATGCAATTAAAATTCCAGATTAGACTAAGTTTATTAAAAAAAGATTGCTAATTTATAGCAATCTTTTTTATTTTACGCTTTTAATTTTTTTAATGGTTTATATGAACGATATAAGATAGCAATAATGTATACAGAAATTAATCGATCAAGGAAGTCTGTTAATACTTGTACGATAAAGATTGCCCAGAATTTGCTCAATCCCATTCCAAATAGTAATTGTACAATGATTGAAGAACCAGAAGATGTGATTCCACCAAAGACAAAGTAAGTAATGATTGTTGAAAGAATTGTACCTGGCAATGAGATTAATAAGGCAACAATCCAAACTTTACTAAAGCTATCTGGACTAATTTTACGATATAAGAAACCTGCTAAGCATCCTAAAACTAATGCAACTGGTGTGTAGTATAGAGAAGTTAAGTCAGTTGTTAATCCCATAATCAAGTTAGTGATACCACCAGCTAACATTCCCCAAACTGGACCAAAAAGTGCAGCTCCTAAAATTGTACCGATTGAATCTAAGTAGATTGGTAATCGTAACATTAAAGCTAAGTTACTTCCGACAATATTTAATACGATACAAATTGCTAAAATTGCTATTTTCTTAATTGAAATCTTTTTTGAATTATTCATTAATCTTCCTCCATCATAATCATTGGCAAAATTTGATCTAATAATTCTAAGTCTAATTCAGCTACTCGGTTTAAGAATAGTTTCATAAACTTAAATGAATCAACTTGCGTTAAAACTTCTGCATTGGCAGTATGATGGTAGAAGTCTTTTTCATCAACAATTGATTGACCATTACCAATTCCATTATCAGTGTTAATTTGAACATAACTCTTAAAGCCGCTGCAGATAGTTGGATCCAATAAGATTGCAATCGTTAATGGATCATTAATAACACATCCAATAACTTTTTCTTGTTTCCAATGGAAATCAAAGTAAAAGCGTGTTATCTTTCTGATAATATCAGCAACTTCACTATTCTCTTGTTGAACCAATTCAATTATATTTGGAGTTAAAACAATCTTTCGAGTTACGTCTAATCCCACCATTGTGATTAAAACTGGTGAATGCTTGTAAACATAAGCTGCAGCATCAGGATCACACCAATAATTATATTCAGCAACTGGTGAACAATTACCAAATGATTTGAATGCTCCACCCATTGAGATTAATTCATGGCAGTTTTCCCATGCTTGAATGTTCTTTTGCATTGCAACAGCAATGTTTGTCATAGGACCAATTGCGATTATTGTGACATCTGAATCAGTCATTAATGTGTCGTTAATAAAATCACTTGCATTTTGACGACAAATTCCATTAGTTACATCTGGAATACCACTCTCGCCTAAGCCATCATCGCCATGAGTGTCTTGGGCACTGATGTATTCTTTTTTCAAAGGCTTTTCAGCACCAGCATACACAGGAATGTCTAATCGATTAGTGATTTTCAAAATTTTCAAAGCGTTTTTTACGCCCTGCTCTACCGGAACATTACCAGCAACAATTGTAATTCCAATTACATCAAGTTCTGGTGATTTTAAAGCGAACCATAACGCTAAAAAATCATCTATTCCAGGATCACAATCAATGATAACCTTTTTCTTTTTATTCATAATTTCCAACCTCCTTTAGAGATACTTGGTTTTTTATTCTGGGAAGTTCTCGAACCAGTCCAATATATAATTGATTTGTATAAATAAAATAGTAAATTGTCACATAGCTCTTATTATACAAAATATTTTTGCTAATAAAAGCATTTTAATTAAATTATTATAATTAAATGTTACAATGAAAATATAGAAGGAGAAAATCAACTCAAAGGAGAGATGCACGATGAAATTTGAAGATTTAACTCCTGAGGAACAGGAATTATTTTTAGAAGTTGCAAAAAGTAAAGTTGAAGATGAAATTTTTATGGAGAATGGTAAGAATTATTTTCCCCTTGTAGCTAAAGGTCTTTTAAAAGAAATACCTAATGCAAATTTCTTATCAGCATCTGTAATTCTTACTAAAAAAGGAAAAGAACTACGTAAACAAATCTTAGATGATAATAAAGAATAAAAATAAAAGACGAGATTCAATTGAATTTCGTCTTTTTTATATTCATAAGTTGTTGTCAAAAATATATTTTCTTCATAATTGCCTATATACAAACTAATTTTTCATTTAAAATACCTAAAACTTTCATTAATATCTATTCCTTCAATAAAAAGCGTTCTCTATTAAATCTCATTACAGAAAAATAAAAGAATAATACATCTAAAATTATCAATACGCTTAATATGCCTAAAATAAAAGTTTTATTAATTAATAGAACTCCTGAGGACTGGGATACTACCCCAGCAATAATTGGAAAAACTAACATTCCCGTAACTGACTGCGCGGACTTAGAAGTTTTTAAATATTGTGAAAAAATTGTAATTAACTCAATAGCCAAAAGTGATATTAAAGGAATCATAACAATTATTAGTAGCCATAAAGTATTCGGAAAAATAATTCCAATTATTTTATGGCACTTTATATCCACTATGAACCAATAAATAAAAATAGCGATCCATGAAATAGTAGTAGATGGTAATAGAGACGCTAACATTTTAGCTAAAAGTAATTCTGAATCTGTAATAGGTGTATACAATAATCCTTCTATCGTTCTCTTTTCTTTTTCTCCTATAAATCCTGTACTTGCAAGAACCGTATCAATTAATAAAGGAATTAATAAAAACAAAGGAATAAAAAAATATTGGAAAACACTATATATAATTTTTCCCTCCATGTTTAAATTCCCGCCTATATTGTTTTTTATTACAAAATGTGTGAACGCATTTAAACCACTTAGACTGTTTACGATTCCACTATTAAATCCTAGTGAAATAATCAAAACAGGTAAGATAATGCTAAACATAACAGGAATAATCATAAGTGAAATAATCATTGTTTTATCGTTTATTGTTTGTAATAAATCTTTTTTTAAAACGGCCTTAACTCTTTTATAATTCAACATTTTTCAATTTATCCTCTCCTATGAATTTAAAATACAAATCTCTAATTCCTTTTGAAATCTCTTTTATTGAATAGATATCAATGTTACATTCATCTAATTTTTTTATAATCTTAGGAATTTCATCTTTATATTTTACTGTAAAATAAAGGCCACCTTGTTTTGAAAAACATTTAATTTTTAATGAGTTAATCACCTTATATGCTTTTTCTATTTGCTTTACATCTAACCTATATTCTTTTATTGGCCAACATTTAGATATTAAATCATCTATAGATCCTTTCAATAAAACCTGACCTTTGTTTAGAATAATTATATCGTCAACAATTTTTTAAATTCCGTACAGTTGATGAGTACATAGTATTATTGACAGTTTTCTATTATTTTTTATTTCTTCTAATAACCGGTATAGTTCTTCTATAGATTTTGGATCCAACCCACTTGTAGGTTCATCTAAAATTAATAATTTAGGATTATTTATCAAGGTCCGAATTATTGCAGCCTTTTGTTTCATTCCTTTACTAAAAGTTCCTATTTTATCGTTTTTCCTATCTTCCAAAGAAAAGAATGCTAGTAACGGACTAACTCTAGTCTGAAAATCATTTTCGGAAATTTCATATAAATCTTTCCATATCATAAGATTTTCAACCAATGTTAAATCTTCATACAAATTTCCATCATTTAAGACACTTATGTATTTTCTAAATTCTTTTGTATCATCTGATAAGTTTTTACCATTAAATTTTATATTTCCTGAGTCAACAGACAATAGCCCCGTTATCAAGCGAACAGTCGTCGTTTTACCAGCACCATTAGGACCTAACAGTGCAACAACTCTTCCTTCATTAATTGAAAAAGATTCTTTCTTAATTATTTTTTTATTATTAATACTCTTAGAAACACTATCTAATTTAATTAATGTATTAATAGCTTTCACCTTCTAATCTTCATCTTAGAACCGTTATTAATAGCAAAATTCCAATAATTACGGTAAGTAGTATTACTATACAATCGTTATAAAAATGCATATTACTATCCCCATTACACTTTTTTGCAGTTTACCTGATGTAGTGTAGGTTTTATACCCATCTAATAGATTTCTCATAGTCTGCATTCTTTTTAACTAACTTTTGCAACAAGTATAAATAGTTTTATTCAAAAAATCAATATGTTAATTAAGTTAATTGTTAGCTTAACTAACTTTACTTATATCCAATGATACTTATAAAAAGAAAATTATGAGCGATTGTATAAAGGATTTATAGGTAAAAATAATTATTGGCTTTTTAATGATTCTATATTTCAAATCTTCAACATAATGCTTGGGAGCAAACGTAAGTTATCTGATCTTGCTAATATCATTGTTGGGGGTACTCCATCAACTAAAAAAAATCAATATTGGGATGGAAATATTCCCTGGATGTCATCAGGAGAAATAAATAAAAAAAGAATTTATAAAACCGATAAATTAATTACAAAACTTGGATTAGAAAATTCAAGCGCAAAATTTGTTCCTGAAAATTCAGTATTAATAGCACTAGCAGGGCAAGGTAAAACTCGCGGTAAGGTTGCTATTAACAACATCGAATTAACTATTAATCAATCTTTAGCAGGAATTATTCCAATTAGCGAAGACTATTATGGATTTATATTTTACAACTTGGAAAAAAGATATTTTGAGCTTAGAAGTTTGTCATCTGGGGCAGGTTCTAGAGGAGGACTCAACAAAAAATTAATACAAAATATAAAAGTTCAGATTCCAAACCTAAAAGAACAGATACTCATTTCTAAATTATCTGAGACATTAGATAAAATACTTACTTTATATGAGCGAAAAATTAAACTACTTTCACAAATAAAAAAATATTTTTTAGATAATCTATTTGCTAAAAATAAATATCCTAATTTACGTTTTAAAGGCTTTACAAATGCTTGGGAGCAAAGAAATTTATTAACTATTTGTTATAGAGAAGATAACAAAAGAAAACCTGTAAAACGACAAGATAGAAAAAAAGGTTTAACACCCTATTACGGTGCAAATGGAGTTCAAGGATATGTTTCTGGCTACACTCATGATGGAAATTACATCTTAATTGCTGAAGATGGGGCAAATGACATTAAAAATTATCCAATTTCCTTTGTTACAGGAAAAATATGGGCTAATAATCATACTCATGTGCTTAAAATCAATATCAAAAATAATGATGGAAACTTTTTAGTAGGAACAATTAAAAAAATTAACTATTTTAAATATCTTGTTGGTTCAGGTAGATATAAATTAACTATGGAATCTTTAAGTCAAATAAATGTTTGGATAACCATTTTTCCTGAGCAAAGAAAAATTGGGATAGTACTAAATAACATAAATAAACTTATTACTTTATATGAAAGTAAATTAAAACAAATCAAACAAATAAAAAAAGAACTTTTAGATACTATGTTTATTTAAATTAAAAAACGACTTGCCAAATAACTGGTAAGTCGTTTTATATATATTAAAGCATTGCTAAATGACGCATTATTTTATCATTATCTTGATTTTCAAGCTCTTCAATTATATGAATATATGTATTTTGTGTAGTTGTCATATCTGCATGACCTAATCTTTTAGCTACACTTGCAGTTGAAACACCTGCATATAATAAAAGAGATGCATGTGTATGTCTTAATCCATGAACTGAAATCACAGGTACATCAGCTTTTTTACATTTCTTTTCAAGAAAATAGTTAATTGTTGAATTATATATTCTTTTAGTAATAAAAATTGGTTTAGTTGGATCTAAATCTCTAATTAACCCACTAAATTGCATACATAATTTCCAATCTAACTGGATTTTACGAATAGAAGATTTATTTTTAGTAGGTTGAAAACCACCTTTTTTATCCTTGTAATTCCAAGTTTTAGTAATTGATAGTGTTTGTTGTTCAAAGTCAAAATCATTTGGTGTAACGCCTAAGGCTTCTGCAAAACGTAAGCCTGTTTTTGAAATTAGTAAAACTAACCAATCTAATGATGGTTTATCACCAAGATTTAATTCTTTTAAAAGTAGTTTTAATTCAAATTCACTCAAAAATTTAGGCTTCTTTTTTTTAGGATTCTTTCCCTTGATAATTGCTCGACGTGTTGGATCATGTTTAATGATTCCATCATCGTAAGCATCTAAAATTGCCGCTTTAACTTGATGGTGAAAGTCCATAACAGTTTGTCGTTCATGTGTTTCAGCATATTTGTTTAATAACTCTTGATAGGTTTGTCTAGTTAGTTCGCCCATTTTTAAATCAGGTTCTAATCCTTTGATTTGACGATATGTTACCCAGTATTTTTGCAAAGTAACATCTCGAATTGCTCCAACCTTATATAATTTTACCCATGATTTAAAGTATTCATGTAAATATTGTGATTTTGTTTTTCTTGGCATAGAAAAACCTCCCATAATAAAATTTATTTTGGCTTAGTGCCACCTTTATTATGAGAGGTTAATTGTAATTAGATAAACATAGTATCTAATAGTTCTTTTTTTATTTGTTTTAAAGAATTTATTTTGTTTAGGTTTTCATCGATAATAATTTCGATTTTTTCTAAAATTGTTGCATATTGAATTTGTGTATTCATTGATTTAATTGGAACATTAATATGTTTAAATGTTGATTTTCTAAGAGAAGGTACAGTAGTACCTACTGAATATTTCAAAAAATTATTGCTTTGAGTTGTAAGAAAATAATATAGATATTTTGGATAAATGTTTTTAAAATTAAACAAACTATATGACCGTTGATGCAAAGCGTATTTGTCATTAATATATTTAGGATAAAATGTTTGACCTTCACCAGGCAAAATAATTGCTTCTTCATCAAAATCAAATTCATCTAATTTTTTTACTTCAACCGATCTATCAAAAAATAAATATTTACCTTTTTCAATGTTATCTTCAGAATTTCTATATCCGGTTTTTATGTCAATCAATTCAATTAAGGATTTAGTTTTTTTATTTTTGGCAAAAAATATTTTTTTTAAATTTAAAAATAAGCAATTATAATAATTAGCTTTTCGTTCATATAAAGCTAGATAGTCATCAACTAATTTAAATAAATTTGCTATTTTTTTTTGCTCTTTAAGAGAAGGAATATTTATTTTAATTTTTTCTACTTCTTTTTTTGAAATTTCTAAAAATGTAGAACCAGATGCTTTTTTTAATGCAATTTTTTTTATTTTATTTTGTAATGAAAAAATAAAATATCGAGAAACGTTATTATTTAAAACAAACGATTGAAATCCTTGATTGGTTGCTGAATCTATTGTTAAAAGTGCCATTTCTCCAATAGTAGCCCTACTTGTAAATAATATTGTATTTTTAGCAGGTAAAATTTTTGCTGAACTTTTTTTTAATCCTTCTTTTGTAATTTTTTTATTACTTTCAGTAACATATCTTTTTATATTAATTTCATTTGGCGAAAACCAATTAATATTGCCATTCCAAAATTTAGGATTTTTAGTTGAAGGTGTACCACCTCCAACTATTTTCCCTATATCAGATACCATTCTTTGCTCCCAATCATTAGTAAACCCTTTAAAACGAAGAATTGGCGCTTTTCTTTGTTCTTCTTGATTAGTTTTTACCATTATTTAAATGCCTCCTTGATGGCTTGAATAATGTCTTTTGACTCATCAGTTATTTGCAATTCATCCACCATTGATAAGAATTCACTTTCAGTTTCCTTAATTTTTTTGTTAATATCTTGAAGTTCTTGAGATACTTTCTTGATATCAACGGGAGGTTCTTCTTCAAAGGTATCAACATAACGTGGAATGTTGAGATTAAAGTCATTTTCTTTAATTTCATCTAAATCTGCAACATGTGCAAACTTATCAATATCCTTTCGCTCTTTATATGCTTGGATAATTTTATCAATATCTTCATCACGCAAAGTATTTTGATTTTTACCCTTTTCAAAGTTCTTACTTGCATCAATAAATAAGATATCTCTACGTTCACGTTGTTTCTTCAAAACCAAGATAACAGTTGGAATTGACGTATTATAGAATAAGTTAGCTGGCATTCCAATTACTGCATCCAACTGGTTCTTTTCAATTAAGGCTTGACGAATCTTACCTTCTTTTGCTCCACGGAAAAGTACGCCATGAGGTAAAACAATTGCCATTGTCCCATCAGATTTCAAATGATAAAGTCCATGTAACAAGAATGCATAATCTGCCTTTGTCTTTGGTGCTAATGCACCATAAGGTTTGAAACGTGAATCTTTCAATTTATTTTCATTATTATCCCAACGAGCTGAATATGGTGGATTTTCAACAACAGCATCAAACATAATTGGATGTTCAATTCCTTGAGCATCTGGACCTACTGGCCAATCAAGTTCCAAACTATCAGCATTTTTTAAAGTCATATTTCGATATTCAACATCATGCATCATTAAGTTCATACGCGCAAGATTATATGTTGTTGTATTTAATTCTTGACCATAGAAAGAAACTATCTTCTTTTCTTTCTTTTTAGCTTCATCATCTACTGTTAAAAGTAGCGAACCTGATCCCATCGCAGGGTCATAAACAGAAAAAGAAGCATCGTTGTTCATATCTAATGTAACTAATTTTGCGAGTACCTTAGATACTTGGTGAGGAGTATAAAATTCTCCTGCTTTTTTTCCTGAATTTCCAGCAAATTGGGCAATTAAATATTCATAAACATCGCCAAGAATATCATGACCAGCTTCATCTTGATATGTAAAATGATCAACTAATTCTACAATTTTTGCTAATGATTTTGCACGTGATGTTGTATCGTTTCCTAATCGACTATTGCCTAAATTTACATCATCAAAAATCCCACGGAAATCTCTTTCTGCATTTGGATTCAATTTTGCATTTTCATTAAAATCATCAAACATATTTTGAAAATCAGATGGAATAATTGTATTTTCAGATACTTTTTTAGTAATTGTTGCCCATGTGTCTTGAGGTGCAATTGCATATCCTAAATTACTTGAAATATCTTCAAGATAATCCTTGATTTCATCTTCAGGAATTTCCAAATATGCATCATTTACTGATTCTCCATCCTCGATGTCTAATAAATCTTGATCAAAAATGTATTTTTCTTGATGTTCTGACAAATAACGATAAAACATGAAACCTAAAATATAATTACGATATTCGCTTGCATCCATGTTTCCACGTAATTCATTTGCCATTGCCCAAATTTCGTTTGTAATGTTTTTAACTTGTTCTTGTCTTGATTCTGTCATAACTTACCACCTTAATATTTCTTCTTCATTTCATCAGCAAATTCAGTAATTGCTTGTCTTAAACTATTTCGGTACTTAATTCTTGATTTTGAACGAATTTCTTCATCCTCTGCATCAGTACTATATACTGCCGATGCTTCTTTTATAATGTTTTTTAATTCTCCACTGTTATTCATATCATCAGCACCTTCAATGTGATTTTCAATCATATCGTTTAAAAGGTATGAATCATGAATATCAATTAAGCCCCATTTTTTCTTAAATTTTAATATTTCTTCACGTTGCCCTTTGTCTGCATTATTTAAAATTAAATCTTTAACATCATTTGGAGAAATTGGATAAACATTGATCGTAATATTTCCTGCTCTCAATGCATCATTAAAGCCATTAATTTGACTTGCATATTTTCTATCAGGAATTTGACTTACAATACGATCAATTTCCTCTCTTGTATCTTCGGCATCTTTATTTTCTCCATTATGTAATTGATTTGCATATTGAGCGATCAATTCTTGCAGATAATCATAATTAACTTCAATATCTTTCACATGTTCCATTTCTAATGAAATTTCAATTGGATCAATGTTTCGTTTATCTGCAATTGCCTCTTTTAAATCATTAGCTAAAACTGTTGTAAGTCGTTCTTCATCATCGCAATTCAATCCAATTTGATTGAGTAATTTTTCAGGATGACTTTCATCGTAACGATCATCTTGTTTAGCTTGAGACATTAAATTATTATATGTTCTTAAATGTGATAACATTTGATTTTCACTTTCAAGTTTATCCGGAACATGGGTAAAGTTTTCAGTGAGTTTCTTCAAAGATTTTACAACTGGTTTTAATTTGTTCAACACTTCATCATATGATAATGCAATTATTCCAGTGTTATTTCCTTCTGCATCAACGCCTTCTACTAAACTTTCCTGTACATTAGCTGAATCACGATTTGCATATATCTCCAACGCATTATTCATTAATACTTCTGAATGATGTGGCCAACGGTAATTTACAATTCGTCCAAATGGTTTCGTTTGCATATTATGAACTCGATTAGTCCGTGAGTATGCTTGAATTAGATTAGCACCTTTTAATGTTCGATCAACATATAAAGTATTTAATTCTGGAGCATCAAATCCTGTAAGTAATTGGTCTATTACAATTACTAAATCTAAATATTTCCCATCCTTAGCAGTCTTATTTAAACGAGAAATAACGTCATCGGTATATCCTTTAGTTGATTGCATATCATATGTTGTACCAAATTCAACATTATAATCATTTATTACTTCAAATAAACTTTTATTAGTATTTAATTGATTTTTACCATTTGATGTATCTTGACTGAATGTAACAGCAATTTTCAATGGATTGTCCATTTTTGCATTTTGTTTCTTAAATTCATGATAAAACATCATTGCCATTGGAGTTGAAGCCTTACCACCACCTACATGAGTAGTAAAAAGCGCATTATATCTCCGCTTGCAAGAACGTTTTTCCCATTTTTCAAGAACATCTTTAACTACTAACTGAACGTGTTTTTCATTCATATCAAATACACTTGAAGTAACTGTATCATCCATTTCTTCAACTGGTAGTCTTTCAATTCGTTCATTAATTTGTTCACTTGTCCATTTTGGATATTTTTCTTCAAAGTATTTAGGAAGATATTCATTTCGTAATACTTTTTCAGACAATGTAGTTTCAAAATCAACCTTAAATCCTAAAACGTTCTTGTCTTTAATTGCATCACGAATAGTATAACGATGTAATGGTTCGCCAAATATCTTGTAAGTTGTAATCTTTTCCTTATCTTTTGAATCAATATCTTTATCAAAAATTGGAGTTCCAGTATATCCAACCCATCCAGAATTAGGAAAAGCCTTTTTTATTCTTTGAATCATATCACCAGCGGTTGAACGATGCGCTTCATCGACAATAAATACAACATTTTTATCATATTTAAAATCTTTTTTCTGTGAAATTAAACGATCCATTTTTTGAGTTGAAGTAACAATAATCCCATTTTTCTTCTCTTTCAATCTACGAGACAATACTCCAATATTCGCCGTATCCATTATGACACCATCTTTTGCATCACCATCAGGATCATACGCATTATACTTATCAACAGTCTGATTTGTTAATGCAACTCGATCAACTAAGAAAACAACCTTATCCACCTTAGCTAAACGTTGTGCTAACCATGCCGTCTTAAAGGATGTAATTGTCTTTCCAGAACCAGTTGTATGCCATACATAGCCTAATTCTTGAGGTCCCATTTCAAAATCATGCATTCGTATTTTTTCAATAACACGCTTGGTTGCATATACTTGATATGGTCGCATAATTTTAATTGATTCTTTATCTTTGGTTCCATCCAAAATCATATAATTAGTAGCCATTTGATGTGCCATTGGAATTGACAAGAATTGATTTGTAAATTCTTTCCAATCTAAAACTGGTTTATTGTCTTTTTCATTTTGCCATCTAAATGAAAAATCTAAATTAAATGATTTACTTGTTGTATTTGCCATATAACGCACATCATGCGGAGTCATTGCAATAAGTATTTGAACCGTTGAGAAAATATCCGTATATTGTTGCTCATCAATATATTGATACATTTGCCTTAATGCTTCACGTGCATCATGTCCATCTGCTTTTTCTTCGATTTGAATGATTGGCAAACCATTTATTAATAAAGTAACATCAAAACGGCGTGGAGGTTTTCCTGTAACTTTTGCTGGTCGTTTAATTTGTTTAACTACTTGATAAACGGTATTACCTGCTCCAATTTGGTCTTGATCAAAAACTGTTAAATATACATGACGACCATCATCTAAATTAACTTCAACTTGTGAAACTCCACCTAATCCATATAAGAATTTTCCTGCTTTATATGGAGTAGTTAGATTATTGATTTCACGCTTAACCTGACTAAATTCAGTATCCGATAAAGGTTGATTTAAACTATCTGCATTATTTTTTTCAAGAATATGTTTAAAATTTTCCCATAATTCTTCAGTGTATCTAATATTAGGAAGATATTCCCATTGTTTTTCGCCACCAAGATTTTCAAGATAATCGATTAATTTGTCCTCAAATTTCAATTCATTTTTATGTATCATAGTATCCTCTCTCCAAATTACATTAAACACTATAATATTTTATCAAATAATTATTTCTCGATATTTAAATTATTTAATAACTCCATACTTAATTTATCTAAAAGCGTCAACTTTTCTTGTGTTAAAATTTCAAACTCCTTCAATAATTGATAATAACTACCTATTTTTGCTTGTATTTCCAAAGATGGTAATTGAATAGTAATATTTAAAATATTACTTTCTTTTATTAACTTTAGAACTGTTCCTTCAAGCATATTATGAATTTGTTTTTGAATTAAAGTTGACTGATTAAATATAAACAATAAATATCGAATATCTAAATTAGACTCTTTTTTGGGAATAATCCTTAGAAAACGTTGCGAAAAAACCTTTCCAGCATTCTTCTGCGAAACAATTGCCATTTTAAAGTCTTGCAAACTTACAATTAAATCTCCCTGCTTTAAAGTTATTCGATTTAAAGCATCATCACTAGATGACTTTGAAATTTCAAAGGTTTGATTTAAATCATAATTAAAATCAGCAATTGAATAAGAAATTGCATTTTGCTTTTTCAATTCTCTAGAATTTAACCCCGTTTTGGTATCAATAACTTCACGAAGTTTCATAGCACCCTCCTTTGAACTTTAATTAATATTCATTCAATGATTGTATTATGGCATCTTTTTTATAACTTGTCAATGAACTTTAAGCAAAGTTCTAAAATTTTTTTGAATAAAAAAAGAACAGTACTTTTTATACTGTTCTTTTTACATTAAAAATCAAAATTTACACTTCTGAACAGCCAATTTGAAACTAGCAAAATCATTTGCATTTCCAATATAACTTGGATTTATTACAATTGGTTGAATAGCATTTCTTAAATATACTCGAATCAAGCATGTGCTTAAAATTAATTTTAAATTACAATGATTTTTATTATTCGCAATATTACGATTTTCATTTACTACTTGTATTTTTCTTATATTTGATAGTGAAATCATCCGATGCTTAAATGCATGATTATAAAACATTTCTTTTGTAGTAACTTTCAAATATGGCCGATTAATATTAATTAGATATGGTAAACAATAAACTCCCCAAAAGACACCTAATACTAAAATCAATAATGCAGCACCACCTGATCCTGCACTAATACTTACAGCGCCCAAAATAATTAGAAAAATAGCCAATACAATATAAATAAGAACTTTACTCTTACTAATTCGAATTTCAGCTCTTGCACTTTCCTTTTCTTTCATCTTTAAGACTCCCCATACACTTAGTTATTCCTTCTCTAAAATCAGTATATCAAAGTGTGCATTTAAAAACTAAAAAAATGTATAAAAAAATCGCACCCCGTCGAGTGCGATTTTTATCATCAAAACAAGTCACAACGTCTTGCAACTTATTTCAACTTTTATTTTTTGTCTATCTTAAAGAGTACTTGAAGCACCACGGTAAATAGCACCACGACGGCTATCTACAGTAACTGTTTCGCCTTCCTTGATAGCTTCTGTTGCGTTTTCAGCACCAACAACTACAGGAATTCCCATTGAAATACCTACAACTGCTGCGTGTGAAGTTAAACCACCGTTTTCAACAACTAAAGCTGATGCTTTTTCAATTGCTGGTAAGTAGTCTTTGTCAGTTGTCTTTGTAACTAATACGCAACCTTCTTCAGCTTTTTCGTTTGCTTCTTTAGCTGATGTTGCAACTACAGCTTTACCGATAACTGTTTCTTCGCCAACACCTTGGCCGTTTACTAATGCAGAACCAACTAATTGGATCTTCATGATATTTGTTGTACCTTTTTCACCTACAGGAACACCAGCAACGATTAAGATCAAGTCGCCTTCCTTAGCAAATCCAGCCTTCTTAGCTTCTTCTGTAGCTAATTCAAACATCTTATCTGTTGATGCAGGTTTTTCAGCAACAACTGGGTATACACCCCAGTTGATTGTTAAGCCACCACGTGTCTTTTCATCAAATGTTACAGCTAAGATATCTGCATCTGGACGATACTTAGAAATCATACGAGCTGTGTAGCCTGATTCTGTAGCAGCAACAATTGTCTTGATGTTCAAGTTGTTTGCAGCTTCTGCAGCAGCATGACCGATAGCTTCTGTAACATCTGTCTTATCGAATGAGTTGATTGCAAAGTTCTTGTATTGACGTAATGCATTTTCTGCTTTCACATCGATACGAGCCATTGTAGCAACTGCTTCTACTGGGTATTCACCGTTTGCTGATTCACCTGAAAGCATTGTTGCGTCTGTACCATCAAATACAGCGTTAGCAACGTCTGAAGCTTCAGCACGTGTTGGACGTGGGTTTTCTTCCATTGAGTCAAGCATTTGTGTAGCTGTAATAACTGGCTTACCAACAGCGTTACATTTCTTGATTAATGATTTTTGAACCAAAGGAACATTTTCAGGTGGGATTTCAACACCCATGTCACCACGAGCGATCATTAAACCATCTGAAACTTTCAAGATTTCATCAAAGTTGTCGATACCTTCTTGTGATTCGATCTTAGGGAAGATTTGAACATGTTCTGCATGTTTTTCTTCAAGTAATTCACGAATGTCTAAGATATCTTGTGGTTTACGAACAAATGATGCAGCGATAAAGTTGATACCTTGGTCTAAACCAAAACGAATATCGTCTGAATCTTTTTCTGTAATACCAGGTAAGTTGATTGATACACCAGGAGCGTTAACACCTTTACGTGAACCTAATACACCTTCGTTTAATACTTTACATACTAATTCTTTGTTAGCTTCATCTTTTTCTTCGATTTCCATGTCGATTAAACCATCATCGAATAATACGTGGCCACCTACGTGAACATCGTCAAAAAGACCTGGGTATGTAACAGCAATCTTTTCTTTTGTACCTTCAATTGATGAATCCATTGAGATACGTACTTCGTCACCAATGTTGAATTGGATCTTGCCTTCTTTTTGAACTGTTGTACGGATTTCAGCACCTTTAGTATCAAGTAAACGACCAACCTTTTTACCTGTTACTTTTTCAGCTTCTGCAACTAAGTTCATGCGACCTTTGTGTTCTTCGTGGTCACCGTGTGAGAAGTTAAAACGGAATACGTTTGCGCCAGCTTCAATTAACTTTGTAATTGTATCTAAATCATTACTTGCTGGTCCAAGTGTGCTTACGATTTTTGTTTTTTTCATAAGTCTGTTTCTCCTTTAATTAAAATCTTAAACGATCATTTAAATCTAGCAATGAAACATCTGTCTTATGCTTGTGATTTTCTAATGTATCGATAATGTCTGTGGCAACTAATTTGTTATCGTGAATTCCAATAGCTAATCCACCTTTGCCTTCAAGTAATAAGCGTACAGCATAATCACCTAAACGACTAGCTAAAACACGATCCTTTGCAGTTGGTGTTCCACCACGTTGGACGTGAGCTAATGTAACAGCACGACTATCAAAGTCACCATATTGATCTAATTGTTCTTTAAAGTCTGCAGCAGACATTACACCTTCTGCAATAACAATTAAAGCATGATCCTTGCCACGTTCTTTGTTTTGCTTGATCTTTTCAGCAATTGCCTTAACATCATAATCACGTTCTGGAATTACGATTGCATCTGCACCAGCAGCAATTCCAGCCCATAATGCAATGTCGCCAGCTCCGCGACCCATAACTTCAACAACAAATGTACGTTGGTGTGAAGTTGCAGTATCATTAATGCGATCAAGGGCTTCGGTTGCAACATTTACTGCTGTATCAAAACCAATTGTAAAGTCTGTTCCTGGAATATCATTATCGATTGTTCCAGGTACTCCAATAGAATTAAAGCCGTGTTTTGTAAGCTTCAATGCACCGTGATATGATCCATCGCCACCGATAACTACTAAAGCATCGATCCCGAATTTCTTAAGCTGTTCAATACCCTTTAATTGAACTTCTTCCTGAGCGAACTCTGGAAAACGTGCAGAGTAAAGAACTGTACCACCACGGTTGATGATTCCATCAAGTTCTTCTGAATTCATTTTAAAGATGTTGCCTTCAACTAAACCTTTAAAACCGTAGTTGATACCATATGCTTCGAGACCAGCACTCATTGCAGAACGAGCAATGGCACGAACAGCAGCGTTCATTCCTTGTGAATCGCCACCACTTGTAAGAATACCAATGCGTTTCACTTTTTTCACCTCAAGTAATAAATCTGTAATATACATTCTCCGTCTTTTATCTTATCACATTTATGATTGTTTTAGAATGATAAAATTTTTGATTTTGGCATTTACAACTATAAGTTATTGTAATACTACATTTGATTTACCTAGAAAATCGCATAAAGCTTGGATTGTTGCTTCTGTATCACTTAGCCAATATTTGTTAGACATCCGAATTTTTTGCTTGCTTTTTTCTTCATAAATTATTACTGGAATTTTTCCATGAAATTGTTGCATTACATGCAATAATTTTTCTTTACGTTCTTTATCTAATTCTTCGATTTTTAAATAAAAACATTTAGAATTAATTTTACTTGCATCATGAACTTCATTGACGATGTAATTTAATTTTTCATTGCGTTCATCGATTTTTCCAGTTACAAAAATAACATTACCCTCTTGTAACAAATTACCAAACTGTATAAATTGTTTAGGAAATACAGTCAAATTGATTTCACCAGTTGCATCACTTGCTGTCACAAACGCCATTTGCATTTGTTTCTTAGTTCTAATCACTTTCACGTTTTTAATATACAAAATTGATTTTGCATATATTCCTACTTTCAATTGTTTAACAGTTTCTGTCTGATAAATTTCAGTTAGTTTTTTATACTGATCAACTGGATGACCTGAAATATATGTCCCAAGATACTCTACTTCTTTTTCTAACAACTCATTTTCAGATAAACTGACTTTTTGTTGCATTTTTTTTGGCATAAGTTGTTTCATTAAATCAACATTATCACCACTTAATTTAATTGTTTCTAGTATTCCCGGAACTTCACTTAATAATTGATTTCGTGTTTCACCAAATTCATCAAATGTACCTGCATAAATCAATGCATCCAATACATCATCACTTAGGAAACGCTCATCAATTCTCCGAATAAAATCAGCAACACTATGGAAAAATCCATTTTCATTACGCTCAGATAAAATTATTTGAATCAAATCTGTTCGTATCTTCCAAATACTTCTAAATCCAAAATAAATTACATGCTTTTTCAATATAAAATATTTTTGACTTTGATTGATATCTGGTAGATGTATTTTGACACCCTTTTGCTTTGCTTCAATTACATAATCACGCGTTTTACTACTGTTTCCAATCACTGAATTTAAAATTGCAGCATAGAAAGCAGCTGGATAATGTGCTTTAATATATGCTAACTGAAATGCTAATTTTGAATATGCCACAGAGTGCGAACGGTTAAATCCATAATTTCCAAAATGCTCAATAAATTCATAAACTTGAACCGCGTCATATTGACTATATCCCTTTTCGATAGCCCCATTGACAAACTGTGTTCTCATCTTATCAATTACAGTTTGCTTCTTCTTACTCATCGCTCTTCTTAGCAAATCAGCTTGTCCAAGAGAAAAGCCACCCATAATAGCTGCAACTTGCATAACTTGTTCTTGGTAAACAATAATTCCATACGTTTTTTGCAAAATTGGCTCAAGCTTTTCATTTAAGTAGTTAACTGCTTTACGTTTATTTTTACGTGCAATAAACTCATCAATATTTTGAATTGGGCCAGGACGATACAACGCATTGGTTGAAACTATATCTTCAAAATTTTGTGGCTTGAGTCGTTTTAAGACATTTCGAATCCCATCAGATTCAAATTGGAAAACTCCTTTAGTATCTGCATTCTGAAACAGCTTTAAAGTAGCTTCATCATTAAGACTGATTTCCCTAATATCAAAATCTGCATCATAATCATGTTTAATAAACTGAATTGCGTTTTCTAATATCGTAAGGTTACGCAAGCCCAAGAAATCAATCTTCAATAATCCAACTTCTTCAACCTGTTCTTTAGCAAATTGAGTTAAGTAAATTCCTTCTGACCCTATTTGCAATGGCACAAAATCACATAAGTCATGATCACTTAAAATAATTCCCGCAGCATGAGTACTATATTGTCGAGGCAATCCTTCTAATGCCAAAGCAGTCTTATAAATCAAAGCGTTCTTTTGACTATCAGCAATTAAATTACGCAACTTTTGTGATTTATCATAAGCATCTTTCAACTTGATATTGTGCAACCTTGGTAATGCATTTGACCAGCTTGAAATTTCATATTGATTTTGTCCCATTACACGACTAACATCTCGAATGACTTGGCGTGCATTTAAATGAGAATAAGTAATAATCTGTGCCATATGATTTTGGCCATACCGTTGGTGAACATATTCAATGATTTCATCACGTTTTTGATCTGGAATATCTAAATCAATATCTGGCATTTGTGCCCGTTCCTCATTAAGGAAACGTTCAAAAAGTAAATCATATTTAATTGGATCAACATCAGTAATGTATAAAACATACGCAACTAATGAACCTGCAGCTGATCCTCTTCCTGGACCAACTAAGATATTATTTTTATGTGAAAAATTAGTTACATCCCACACAATTAAGAAATAATCATCAAATCCCATTCGATGAATGACTTCTAATTCATGGTTTAATCGTTCCTGATATACATTTGAATTTTGAATCTTTTCATGTTGAATTCGCTTTTGCAATCCCCTTTGACAAAGATTCTTTAAATATGATTCCGAAGATACTCCATTTGGAGTTGGATAATGTGGTAGTTGAGTTTTGGGAAAATCTAATTCCACATTAATTTCATCAACTACCTCGCAATTTTGCTCATATGCATCTTTTAGTCCTGAATCCACATATAATTTCATGAATTCTTCTGGACTCTTTAGAAAATGTTTTCCGTTTTGAGGTACTGCTAATTGTTCATCTGATAACTTTGAAGTTTTACCAATACACTTCAATACTTCTACATTGAACTTTTCTTCAGCTTTTAAATATTTTACAAATGAAGTCGCAATTAAAGGAACTTGGACTTGGTTCTGTAATTGTCGTAAATTATAAATTAAATTATCATCCATAAATTCATTTACGCCCAAAAATACATTTGATTGACTAAACAAAGAAATGAGTGCATTCAATTCATTTTTTGCCTGTTCAAATTGATGACTCATTATTGATTTATCAACCTTAGAATTTTCAGGGACAATTGCAATGATATCCGCAGTAAAATTCTTAATTTCAGATAAATTAATTGGAGCATCACCAGCTTCAAAACCTTCTTTAGACATTTTAGCTGATGAAATTTTTAATAAATTTTGATATCCATTACGATTTTTAGCAATCAAAATTAATTCATTTTCATCTTGATCTTTACCATTTAACTTTAATGTCAAACCAATCAGCGGCTTAACCCCATACTTTTGACATGCATGATAAAAATCAAGCACACCATACATTACATTATTATCGGTTAAAGCTAATGCTTCATATCCTAATTCTTTTCCACGACGGACAAAATCATCTATTTTCAACGTACTTTGAAGTAAACTGTAACTACTAATAACTTGAAGCGGACTAAACAAATTCAATACCTCCTTTCAAAATCATCAATTAATACCTATATTATATCAAATCACCTAGAATTCTTTTAAATTTATATTTGAAAAAAAAATTAAACTATACTAGACTACTATTAAAGAGGTGTTCAGAATGGCTAAACAACTTACAATTCTATTCTGGTGTTTAATTTATGGTGAAGTTTTTGGATACATCATTTCAGCCTTAGATGGCGCATCATTTGATCCTGTTATGAGTGGTGTATTTCCTATGATTGCGGGATGGATTTTAGTTAATATCATCACACTTTTCATCAAAGCACCTAAAACAAAAGAAAATAATAAAAGTAAATAATCAAATTAAGAGGCTATGATTTTTAATCATAGCCTCTTAATTTAAATTTATTTAATACTTTCTAAGTAAATTGAATCTGGGAAAATATTTGTTGAATGTGATGGATCTACATCATTACATAATTTAATGGTCTCAATTACCACATGCTTCACATCATCATCTTTACTATCATAATTATTAAAATCACGATACTTATTTAGATATTGATCGATCGCATCTAGTTGATCAATTTGATCCTTCGCACTTTGAGCATCATCTTCCTTGATTTCTGTTTGTAACTCAGAACGTACATTTTTTAATAGTTGATACATTTGTTGCAAATAATCATGTGTATTTAGATCTGTATGACGATTATTAGTATCACACAAATGAAATGTTAATTTGTTAACATTTTCACTATCTAAAACATCATTAATCATTTCATCTACTGTCATTTCAATCGACCCCTAACATTTATTATTACGTCAACATTCTATGTTGGTTGTCATTGAAATTCAATTATATAGATCAACTATCAATTATTCTGCTTTTAAATCCTTAAAAGTTAAATGTTGATCATCATCTAATGAAATCATAACCTTTGAATTAGGCTGAACTTTACCCGCAATAATCTCCTTAGCCAATGGAGTCTCAATGTTAGTTGTAATAAACCGTTGCAATGGACGAGCACCATATGCTGACACTCAAAAACACCCCAATATCAATTTTTATAAAAGATTATTTGTAAATTTTTGTAAGGCTATTTACAAGATTGTGTTCTTGTTCCTCTTTAAATTCTTCTAACAAGTAGGAATAAGTATTCATAGTGATAGTAATGTTAGCGTGCCCTAAGTGTCTTGAGATTGCGTACATATCTATACCAAGACTATATGTCAAAGCAACAAAAGAATGTCTAACACTATGGAAATGATAGTTTTTTCTATTAATATTTAAACGTTTAAAAAGTCTCCTTAGAGCTCTATTTATGTTTGAACTCTCTGGAACACATCGAGCGCCACCATTATAGAATATTAAATTCCGGCTATTAGGTTTATCAGTTTCTTTTTTATGTTTAAGTATCTTTGCTAGATTATTAGGTATAACAATTACTCTATTGCTTGCTTTAGTCTTAGTTTTTTTAAATTTATAGTTATAACAATCCCAACTTTTATTAATATCTATTTTACATGTATCAAAATTAACATCATTCCATGTAAGGGCTTGTATTTCCCCTAATCTCATACCAGTAAGAAAACCCGTTAAAAGAAAGATATAAGTATTATTAGTTCTCTTATTAGTATCAATACTATTAAAAAGATACTTAATAATAGTTTTTATTTCCTTTAAATTAAGATAGTCAACACTTTTCTTATTCTTATCACTATATACAATATTAATACTTTGGGTAAAGTCTTTGGTTAGTACTCCATCTAAAATAGCATTATTAACCATTGCTTTAATATGGTAGTGCATTTTATTAACTGTAGCTTTAACATGATTGCTACCATACCAATTTATAAATTTTTGGTAATCTGTTCTAGTTACTTCACAAAGTTTCTTATTTTTAAAATAGACCTTGATTATTTTTAATACAGTTTTATAGTGCCTTTTAGTATTATATGTTATTTTAGGTTCAATAAATGTTGAATACCATTCGTAAAAATAATGATATAGTGTTACTTTTGTTTCTTTATTATTTTTGTCCTGTACAGGTTCTCTTAAATATTTTTTAAAATATTGTGCGTATTCTTCGGCTTGCTCTCTAGTAGTGAAACCACTTTTATACTTAGTATGGTATTTACCGCCTTTCTTGTAACTAATACGAACTATAAAGAGGTTATCTTTTTTAATAATTGCCATAAAACAACCTCCATAAAGATATAATAGCATAAAAAAAGAGCGGGTATTAAACCCACTCAAGAGAAAAATTATTATATAGGATAACATTATAATAGCATAAGGCAACAAAAAAAGCTACCCAATATGGATAGCTCTTTAGTACCTAAGTTATTTACAAGGAGTGATTATACTACTATAACGATTTCTCTTTGCATTTTTAATAGTTTAGGGATTGTCCAGCATAAATCAAGTTAGCGTTACTAATGTTATTCTTACTTTGTAAATAAGATACTGAAACACCTAATTTATTTGCAATGCTACTCAATGTATCGCCACTCTTTACAGTATATGTCTTTGTTACAGTAGTAGTGGAATATGCTTTTCTTGTACCGTATTCATCTCCACCAAGAATACCAGCACAAACGTAATGATAACTTCCGCTGTAACTCATATAACGCAACCATACATATTTACCTTTAATGTAAACATGATCGTACACTAGACTTTCTCCAGGTGCATAAGTACCAACGACACTAGCACTAGTTGAAGGGGCTGTTCTAATGTTTAAGGTTGTGTTTGCTGTAAATGTCCCTTTTTGTGCGTAATCTTCATTAGTATTAGTTACAGTTTCTTCTTTTTCTACTTCTTCAACTACTGGAGTTTGTGTTGTAGGTTCGTTGCTTGTTGTATAGCCCTTTTTAGTGATACCTGTTAAATCAATGTTATAATCTAAATTCTTAATAGTACCGTCTCCATTATCGGAAAATTGCCAAATACATACACCGTCTGTACTTGGGAAATATTCAAAGGGAGCTGGATAAATACCATTAGTGTAAGGATAACCAGCAACCCAGAAACTGTCTGGATAAGCCTTAAGAATATCACCCATATTAAAATGTTCTAAAGCATATGCTTTGTATGAATAGAATACTGGTGTATAGCCCGCTTGTTTAACCCTATCCATAGCTTTAATAACTGCGTTTGTGTTAGCATCTTTAGTATTTGCACTATAACCAGCTTCACAATCTAACGCAATAATAGAGCCCTTTGGAGCTGCATTTTGAATAGTAGGTAGGAAATTCTCCACACATTTAACCGCTAAGTTAGCATTTGTTCCAGTTTGTAACCATATGTAAGAGTGAGCCCTTTTACCTTGTTGTAATGCTGACTTAATTTGACTTGTATAAGTAGCCTGATTGTATGTACTTCCGTCTGAATACATACCACCTACTTGACAGATAGTAAATTCATCGTCTGACCTCACAAATTGAGCTGTATAGCCTTGATATTTACTCAAATCAGTACCATAGCTTCTAACACTATCAGCACTAGCACTAACACCAATACCAACAGCTGTAAATACAGTTGCAAGACCTAAAGACAATCTTTTTAATTTATCTTTTAGCATTTGTTTGCCTCCTTTTATTTTGTGATATATCTATAACGACATTAAAAAAGAGGGATATAATAACCCTCTTAAAATTAATCTTTTATTTTTTCTTCGACTACTGAAAGTCTTACTTCATGATTATTTATAGTTGCATTTGTTTGTTTTAAATCGTTTTGAATTTCTTTCATGGTTTCATTTAAATTACATTGTGTATGCTTGAAATCGTCCATGATGTTAATTAGTCTTGATGTAAGTTCTTGTTGGTTCTTACTTTCCTTCTCATATACGGTATGAAAGGCTTTTCTAAACCCCCAAATTAAAACACCAACGGCGGTAGATACAATACTTAAAAGAGCTACCCAATCTTGTGCGGACAAGCCCAAAATACTCATATTTACATCTCCTTAATTTAATTTAATTTCAAATTGAATTGAACCCACTCTGTACCATTCCAACTTTTTATGGCTGTAATATTATTGCTATCATCACTAACAAACCAAATATCTCCTTTAGTTGGAACATTAGGAACATCTTTACTAATCATGCTTGTTGGCTTGTTTTCTCCACCAAATACTTGCATACGAATTGTAGAGCTTGCCATTTTGCCATAAGGATTATAACTGGAGTTAGAACCAATTTCAAAAATGGAATATCCTAACCACCAATCAAATTGACTAAATACTGTATACCATGCGTCAAACCAATTAGATTGAACTACTTCACTATATTTACTTGTCTTATCCATTTGGTTATCATATGGTTTACTTGGAGCATTTGAATAAGGTGGCAATCCTAATTCGCCAAAGAAAACAGGTTTATTCCATTTATCATGAAAATTCTTAATTTCAGTAACAATATCTTGTTTACGGTCGTAAATCTCGGTTGCATGCAGTTCTTTTTGTAACGTTTCTGAACCTGGATTCTGCTCGTCTGTAACTTCAAAATAAGCAGCAATCGCAATTACATCAACGTATTGCCAAAATGTTCTGTTTAATGTAGCTTGATATGCTGTAACAGTTTCAGGAGCCCAACTTGCTGTTTTCCACCAGTTTGTTCTAAAAAATACTTTACCTGAATATGTTTTCTTGACATTTTGAATAATTGATACCCACTTATCTTCGTACTGTTCAAGATGTACAAGGTTAGTAGCTACATACATTCCATAAAGTTTTTCAGATTGTGCGTATTCCGCTATTTGTTGTAGTATTTCTGAATATTGATTAAACCAAGTAGTTATATCACTTGGATTCCAGTCAACTTCCGCTACTGAACCATTAGCGATATATGGGTATGGTTGAATTAAAATCTTAAATCCACGTTGTTTCAATGCTGCAACGTCTGCTTTTACCTTTGCCCAATCATCATCAGTAACAGTCAAGGTCGAACTGGTAGCACTATCGCAACGAACTAAAAGTGATACTGTGATAGTGTTTAAATTTAATGCTTCTCCTTGATTTTGAATTTCATTGTAATCCATATCTCCAAAAGCACTAACATTTCCACCTTTAACATTAGTTGGACTCATAACCATTGATGAACTTGCAAATTTTGAAAGATTGTTATTTGTTGCATTAATTAAATCATTGGTATTTGTAATAGTTTCATGCAACGCTTGTTCTATGCTATTTGATAGATTATCTTTTTCTGTCAAATAAGGTTTGATACTATCAAATAATCCACTATCGAACAAATCTAATTCATCAGTATCTGCTTTTCCATTAATTGATGAATTAATATTCTTAATCATTGCATCATATGTTTTTTCATAATCAACAAACGCATTATTCACTCTTACGACTAGGTTTTTTATTCCTAATTGTCCTGTATAATTGCTTAATTTTAATCCCATATTTACAAAATAAGCAGAGCTAGGAACTGAACCCGTTTGAGCAAAAAAACTATAATGATTAGTACCTTGTTTAATTTCATTAACTGGTAAGATAACACTTGGAAAATCAGGTAACACAACCGTAAATGTTCCACCGTCCGCAGTCGTTACTAAATCAAAATCAATTTGAATACCACTGTTTTGACAACCTTTGTCTAAAGGAATAGGACTCAATGTAGCACTTGAACCCGAACCACTGTTGTAAGGATAATATGCGACTGTTTCGCCGTTGTATTGGTAATTATACAAAGTCAAATTATTTTTATCGTAATAATTATAATCACCCGTACCAACACTGGCACGGCTTGCGTCGATTTGATAATATTTACTAAATAAATCAAGAAGAGATTTTACACTCTTAACTGTTGTAATTGCCCCAGCGTTACCTTTATCTCCCTTGTCCCCTTTTGGACCTTGAACACCTTGTGGTCCTTGTGGTCCTTGTTTTACAGATTGAACATAGTTATCAAATTGTTTTGTGAAATCGTCTAAACTCATTACTGGGAGTTGTTCGCCTATAATGTTTAGAGCATTTTTAGTAATCGTAAAATCAATAAATCCATTATCTGGAAAAATTAAAGCATTATCAGAGTCAACTTGAACTAATAATTCTACTTGGTATGTATCTGGTACTAAATCACTTAAATTACTTGTATCTAATTCAAATACATAGCCACCATAGCTAGTAGTTGCTTGAACAGACTTAAGAAAACCTAATTCATTTTTAATTCTAAATACTGCATTTTGTCCGTTTGAAAGCCCTACGGGTTGCCCTTCGTTACTTGCTTTAAATTGGATAACTGTACCCGTATCATTTAACTTAATATTGGTATTATCATTTAAAAGAGTTAAATTTTTCATTTCTTTACCTCCTGTTGTTTTAGATATTCCTATAACGTTTTTAAAAGGTACAAAAAAAAATAGGTAGGATATACCTACCTATTATGTTTATTTAGTTGATTCTTCTACTTTTGGAGGATTAATAATTTCTTCTTTTTGTTCAGGGGTGATATAACCAACACTAACAAATAAATCTAAATCTGTTGGTGTATATAATCCTAAGTTATAAAAGTTTTTAATCATTTCAAACATACTATTGTGCACCTCCTACTTGATTTTGTAAATCAGTGATAGCTTGTTGCATACTTGCTAACCTTACTAACATTTGTGCTTGGAAGATTTCTGTTGCATTTGGTTGCATTGCTTCTCCGTGTATGTTATCTAATTCGCCATTAGTCATACCTTCAACCCAAGCACCTCCATTCCATTTAGGTTTATTTAAACCTGCGGGAATAGGTTGTGTCGTGTAGTTTCCTACTGTATTTTCATCTACATAGTCTACATAAGAGATAAAGCCTTCATTATCTAAAAAATAACCTAACATTAATTACACCCCCTAAGCGTCTTTTAATGGAATAACCCAATCTAAACGAGCACCACCATCATTCCCTGAACCATTAACATAGATAATTCCTTGATTCCCGTCTAAGTGAAATTCAGTAGGGTTTGTTGCTGTACTTGGATTGTTCCAGTCGTAGTCATTTACAGCTACATAGTAATTCTGTACGTTTAATGCTCTTTTAGTGATTGATGTTGGTATATAAGCCTTAAATGTTTTATAGGCTGTCTTAGGTTTATCTACCCAACCAGTGATATAAAGTGTATTAGCATTAACCCAATAAGAAATATGCGTACCGCCGTCATTACTTGATAACCCTTGAAGGGTACAATCACCGCTCTTAGTCCATTTGAGAGATTTGTTATTTAATTTAACATCTGTACCATTAATAGTAGTACCATTTAAGGTATTAATAGTAGCATTAGTACTATTAACATTGTTAGCAGTTAGACCACCATTAAAAGTATTAGCTCCAGTCCAAGTATTATCACTAGCTAACTTATCATTAAATTTATTATCAACGGCTGTATTAACTGTTGTTTGGTAAGTTCTTACTGTACTATCTAAAGTATTAACAGAATCAGATAAATTATTAATGTCTGTCTTAAGATTATTTACTTGGGCTGTAACTTCTGTTTTCCATTTATCAAATTCAGAATCGTAAGGACTTACCCCGTTACTCCAATCAATAGCCAAACTATTAATATTTTGACTTACAGAGAAGAAACAAGGGCGTGAGGTTTCTTTTGCGCCTGTTGCTGTATTTTTAATAGTGAACGTAAAGACATAATCGCCCACTTCTTGAAATAGTCCATCAAGTAAAGTAAATTGAGTAACTGCACTATTTGCGTCCAATTCGTCCCCTACGACGTGAAAACCTGTGCCACTTGGATAAGTTCCATCCATAGAAATTTGAATATTATTCAATGGAATAGGTTCGCCACCTCTTCGGAATTGCATAGGTAAAATCTTATTTTTTTCGCCTACGGTTGCGTTAAATACGTCTTGCAAATTAAAGAATAATTTACCTGGCTTGTCTACATCAAGCACAATGTATCTTAAACGACCATTAACCACGCTTGTGCTTGGGATAGATTCGATATAATCATCACTACCCAACAAAGCTATCATATTATTAGGTGTTGCCATTCTTATAACCTCCTATTGTTGTAATATCTCTATAACGCTTTGTAAGAGCATAAAAAATAAGGTAGGAATTACCTACCTTAATAATTAGAATGCTTTTACTTGATTAATTAAGAAATTAAGATGATTATTTAAGCTAGTCCAATACTCATTAATTGCGACTCTGTTAAACTCTGTATTTTTCGGAATTGATACATCAGTATAAATGTAATCAAAATCAGTAAGCCTATACATATCAATGTATGAACCCAAAAAGCTATTAATCTTTTTAGTATTCTCTAAAAATTGATTATAAGCATTCCTATTTGTATTTGTATAATCGGTTGTATCTAGTTCAATAGTTATAGGGGTCAAATAATCATTAGTACTACTTGCATTATTCCAGTTAGAAATAAAATTATTAATAGCTTTAAAATTACCTAAATTAGTGGAATAGAATGTACTTGGGTTTCCGCTCCAAGTGGATAAATTGATGTTAGTCAAGTCCATGTTACTTACTCCTTTCTAAATTAAATAGTTAAAGTTTGCGGTACAACTTGTTATTTTAGCAACTGCATTACCTGCTAAATCACTAATATTAGTAATAGTTAGCGTTGTATCTGAAATACTATAATTAAGAATGTAATTAGTACCTGAACTATTAACAATTAAACTATTATTAATGGTTGTCTTGCTACCATATCCACTAGGAACATTAAAAGTAGTATTTTTTACAATATTAGTAAAAGTTGCATTAACATAAACTACACCATTATTTAAGGTATATATAATACTGCCATAATCATTTGTAACAGTTTGTGAAGATTGCTTAAGACTTTCATTAATCTTATTAATTTCTTCTTGGTTAGATTGAATAGCATTTGATATAGAGGTACTTACATTTGATTGTATTGTTGCTTGAGCCTTAGTGTAATTGTGCAAGGATTCATTATAATTTAAGATTGTCTTAGCTGTATTCTCAAGTTGTGCTTGATTTTGTGCATTATCACTAAGTGGATATAAAGTAACTTGAGTAACCTTTACTTTAGTCTTTAAATCAAGTTCGGGAATAATTAAAGTACAAATATCACCAATGTTATAACCCTTAGTACCATTCAGAAATTGAACTTGAATGCTTAGGCTTGGTTCTGGTTGTAATTGTGTTTTAGCATACTCCCTCATTGAGTTAGCATCAGTAAATCTATTATCGCTAAGGGTATTACCTTCATAGATACCATACTTCTTTATACTTGCATCATCTTGTACATAAAACGGATTAAAAGGTGGTTTACTGTTCTCCTCTGTACTATTGCCATCACTTACACAATACAATTTATTTACTAAGCTAGTACTATCATAAGTGAGTTGAATAGAGTTACTATTGCCTAGATATGTAATTACTTTAGAATTATCCTTATAAAAATCATCTGCGTTGTATACTTTAATTTTCTTGTTATCAAAAGTAATTACTGCATTACTCCACGTACTTGTTATTTTTGATAGCATGTCTTGTCCATTTGAATTGCCCAGATTATCTATCTGTTGCTTATCAAAGTTCCCTATTACTTCCCAACTATAACCAAAACTATTACCACTCAAATAATAACTTAATACGTCATTAACGCTATATGTCTTAGTTCCACTATTAGAATTATGTTGGAATACTCTACTAACATCATAGCCAATATGAGTAGCGGTTACTTGCGTAGTATTGAGACTATTAGCATATGTTGGCTGGGACTGTTTTATTATAAATTCTTGTCCCTTCCATAAAATGCTGTTTTGTGCTTGTAATAAACTAAAAGCAACACTTCCATCATCATACGCATTAAATTGTAATTGCCATGCTTGATTAACTGTAATAGTTTCTTGGAATGAATCAGCTAAAACACTATTTAGAGGTTCTTGATATTCATTGTTTTTTATAACTAGTTTATCTTTCATATTTGAACCCCTCCTTAAGCTATATATGCAAAAGGAAAACTAAAAGTAATATCGCTAGTGTTAGCACCAGAGATAGTAATATTATTGTCTCCCTTTTCTAGTTGAATATGTCCAAAATTAGTATCTTTAGAGCATGGACTACCATTAATGCTACTATTAACACCATTCAATAAGATTATGTCTTTACCATTACCACTCTTGTTATACGTCCAGTTACTGCCATTAGTAGTATTTTTAATTGTAATATTATTACCTGTAAATTTAATTTGAATAGTTAGTTTATCGTTTTGTAAATAAGGATTAATAGCAATGTCGCTAGGGTTATAAACATTAAAGCTACCCTTATTAATAAAATGATATGTTAGCTCTTTATCGTCTGGAATATTCATACCATAAGACCAATTAGAACCTTTTTCTAAGTTTGATACTTCATCACTATTTAAAATTGAATAACATAAGCCACTAGGATTATCAAGTGGAATTGTGAATACTGCACCACCACTACCAACCTTAGTAGGTTCGATACTGAATGGCATTGCCCTGCAATAATACACCTTATTAGGGGCTGTATTACAACGAACTCTTAAAATTTCTTTAGTCATGAAAAAATTATAAATGTCATGCTTAGCTAGGTCTAAATCTTCCCAACTCTTAAACTGCACCCAAAGTTTAACATTAACGGTTGTTTTATCAAACTGTGAGGCTGTATAGATACTTCCATTAACTCCCGTAATATTCTGATATGTATTAGAAAATGCTGGGCTTGTTGTTAATTCAATAAATTGTAAATTGGGTGTAACATTACTTATGTCAATCTCTTCACTATTACCGACCTTGACCTTAAGCCATAAATCACTTAACTTCATTATTTTAGCCTCCGTTTCTATTTTGTAATATCTCTATAACGTATTTTAAAGGTATTAAAAAAGAGTAGGACAATTCCTACTCTAATTATTAGAATGCTTGGTAATTATTAATAGTTTGATCTTTATACATTTGTTGGTATAAACCTTGTGTATTAATACCGTTGTTCTGTTTAGCAAAACCATTACTATTTGTTGTTATTAATTGACTTAATAGACCAATCATAGTATCAAGTTTAGCTTCCATACTACCATTATCAGTAGTTATAACTGTATTATTACCTGCATTCCGATTAAGTTTATTTACAGTTTGTGTAAGTAAACTTAGAGCCCTTCCTTGCTTCTCACTGGATAAAGGAATTACAACTTCTGGTTTATTGCCTTCTCCTACCATTGCTAGTTGTTCTTGAGATATAAAACCACCATTTGCATATCCATGTCCATGTCCGATAACTTGAAGCATTCCTTCAGCTCCATAACGGTGTTTTGCATAATTGATAGCAGCTAAAGCATTATCATAAGCATTAAAGATGTCATCATGTCCTGCAAACTTGTAAGCGTTAAATGTAGCACCAATAACCTGTAATAACCCTTTAGCAAGGTCTCCAGAAGCATTATTAACGTCTCCGATGTTTCCTTGTACGGCTTTAGCGTTTCCACTTGATTCAGTAGCTACTTGACGTAACCAAGCATTTATATAAGCGTCTGTTGTTGGTAGTCCATTACTTTCAAGAGCTTTCTTGATGATTTCAGTTAATTCTGCACCATTCTTAAGCTCTACAGCACCACTACCATTACTACTGCTACTTTCTCTTTTCTTTTTCCAATCTTCAGCAAGTTTCTTAACCCATTTGCTACCTTGTTTGGCAAAGTAACTAGGAGCACTCTTAATAATGTCCCCTACAAAGCCTTTTCCACTAATATTTATGTATTTACTGAAAGTATTTTCTAAAAACTTAATGGGGTGCGCAATAATGTTAGCAACATTTTTAGCTAAATCCCAAGCCTTGTCAAACATCTTTTCAAAAATGTTCTGATCTTTTGTACCATTCTTAAATTGAGGTACTCCCATCATATCAGCTAAGGCTTTAGACTTTTCACCGTTCAATATTTGAGTACCTTCTGGTAACCAAGTCATAAAATTACGTTCTTTAGGGAACATTCCTAACTTGCCATCTGGAGTTGCAAACATTTCTCGATAGTTTGAACCGTGCGCATCATTAACCAGAGCCATTGTACCACCATTACCAACAGTACCCCCACTAGCAAACTTTTTAACTTCTGCAATAGTTCCAAAGTGAACCTTATCAGCGCCAAATTTCTCAAGTACCCAATTAATACCTTCTTGGACTTTTTTAATCATACTATTTATAGCCTTAATAACATTGTTTACAATATTAACCACTGCATTACCAACGCTTTTAGTTGATTTTTGAGCGCCTTCTTTTAGACTACTCCACATATCAGACCATTTTTCTTTAATCTTACCTAGTCCTTTTGAGGTCTTGTTCTTTAGTTCACTGTACATAAGTCCGAAAACAGTTACATTACTTTCTTTAAGATTTTTTACGTTATCCTTTACACGTTCCTTCATATCCTCGAACTTATCTTTTACCTTATCTTTAATATTATTTGAGGCTTCGGTAAGTTTGTCCTTCATGGTACTAAATTTATCTTTAGCGGTATCTTTAATGTTATTAAACTTGTCCTTAGTAGCATCTTTTAAATCATTCCATTTTTCAGATACTTTCTCTTTGATATTGTTTGCTTTTTTCTTGAGGTCGTCTCGGAACTCTCCAAACTTCTCTCCAACTTTTCCACAAGCCTTTTTAAAACTGTCAAATTTTTCTTGGATACCTTTAACCATGTCCTTAATCCAGTTGACAATTTTACCAGCCATCTTACTTATAGACTTACCAAGTTCCCCAAACTTCTCTGCTAATTCGTGGCAGAACTTGCGGAATGTTGCGGAATGCTTGTATAATTCAACTAAACCAACTACAACTGCGGAAAGGGCGGTTATTAATAACCCAAGAGGATTAGTGAGCATAAAGGCACCGATTGTCTTAAAGATACCTAAGAATTTACCTGCAAAAGATACGGCTTTAGTGAGTCCCTGTACAAGTTTATTGCCTAATACACTAGCAATATTCTTTAATACGTTGGTAACTGGAGAGATGATACCTTTAACTTTAGAAAATGCAGTTTTAAAGGTGTCTGTATGGTCTTTAGTTTTCTTAATTGCACTAGAAACAGTACCAAATGTACCAACTATTAAACTTAAGGGAGTTCTAAAGAGTTTTACTGCTGTTGTACTTGCAACAATGGCAGTTGTAAGCGCTGCAAAAATTTTAGGATGTTCTGCTGCTGCATTTGCTACGTTCTTAATTACTGGTAATAAGATTTGTAATGTTTCAGCAAATACTTTCCAACTTGCAACACTAGCAGTACTAATTACACTTAAAAAGTCTTTAATATTCTTCTTGTGTGTAACTACAGTACTTGCAAAAGTCTTAACGGCTCCTTGTAGTTTCTCTAAGATGTCTTTTAGAACTTTTACACCATCAAACTTCTTGCCGTCTCCACCAAAAGCAGTCATTACATCATTGAGAGCATTACTTAAAGTCTTACCTAATTTGCCCACTTCTTGTGTAATAGCGGGATCTGTAATAGCCTTACTCAAACTTCCCAAAATAGGGTTTTTCATGTTGTAGAATGGTTGCTCAATCGCTGCTACAAGTTTTGGCATAGTGGCGTCAATGGTACGCTTAAGACCCGGTATTGTATTGGTAAAGTTATCAGTAGCATCCTTGTACTTATCTGCCATATCGATAAGTACCTTATTCATATCTTCGGCACTAACCTTACCATCGCTAATCATCTCATTAAGGTCTTTAGTCGTCATTTTAGCATTATGATTAATGCTCTTTTCGTATTCCAATAACTGTTGTTTTAGTTGAGGGAATACGTTTGTAAAGCTAAGAAAGTCTTGAGCACTTGCCTTACCATTAGCGACCATTTGAGAATATTGTACTGCAAAGTTTTGTACAGCATCATCAGTAGCACCAAAAGCATCCTGTAACGTAAGTACAGACTTGGACAATTCCATAGTTTTATCTCTATTTTGAGTAACTGCATAGAATTGTTTTGCTAAACCGTCTACCATTTGTGTACTGTTTTGACTAGCTGTTGCCATATCATTAATGGTCTTAACCATTTTATCCCCTTCGGTTGCATTTCCCGTAAGAGTGAGCCATGTAGCATTCATTTTTTGCTCATAGTCTAGATACTCATTACCTTGAGATATTAAATCACTTAATTTAGTACCTAATGCACTTAATGCACTTGTAAGACCATTAGAAAGCATGTTAGCAGCAAATAATTTAGTTGTGCTTAAACTAAGTTTATTTGTTTTGTCGTCTGCTGTCGTTAAATGTTCCCTTACTTTAGATAAGAAATTAGGGTGTTTCTTGCTTAACTCTTCATGTAAACTATTTGCTTTTGACTTGGTGTTAGCCATTTCAGTAGCAGTCTTATTTAAGCGGATAGTTTGCGTATTAAGCTCACTATTAACATTATCCATTGAGTTCTTGAGCTTTTGTAATACGCCTTGTTGCTCCTTATAAGCACTTGAGCTCTTGCCCTGTGATTGAGCTAACTCATTAAGTTTAGTTCTAGCTTGTGAGTACTCACTAGATACACTACTTAATTTACTCTTAATGTTAGTTAGTTCTTTTTCTTGGACTTGGTATTGTTCTTGCAAGTTAGATAAAGCATTTTTACTTTGCTTAAGCTCTTCTTGTTGTGCTTGGTAAGTATTACCTTCTGCCTTAAGTTTCTCTACTAAAGATTGTGAAACTCTTTGCTGTTCTGAATAGGATTGTCTTAATTTTGCTAACCCACTATCGTAATACTCAAGGCTTTTTTCTGCCTTATTAATCTGATTATCATATCTACTAATTACAGTAATAGTATTATTTATTTGTGTTTGGTATTTTTGATATTCAGTAGAGGACTCGCCTAATCTGTCCTTAACGTCATTTTGTGCTTGTTTTAATAATTTTAATTTTTCATAGTAACCGTTTTGGGTTTCTTTTAATCGCGTTATTTTAGTTTCTAACGCACCCGTAGCATCTCCACTATTTTTTAATTCTTGTTCTTGTTGTTTAAGAATAGAAACAGTACTAGATATATCATTATTAAGCTCTTTTATAGATTTTTGAGCTTCTGTTGTATCCATCTTAATTTTAGTACTAAGAGTACCAGCAACTTTATTACTTGCCATTATATGTACCTCCGTTCGTGTTGTTTGATAATTCTATAACGCTTTATTAAGGTACAAAAAAAGAGCTACCACTAAGGCAACTCTTTATAGGTTTAACAACGCTCTAGGATCTTCAATAACTTCATTGCTTGGATTATCTGGAATCCCTAGAATTTCCATTAATAAGTAATAGTCTTGTTTTTCCAACTCATCTAAGTTCAAATGTAATTGCGTTATTGCGTTCTTCTCAAATAACAAAAAATCTTCATAGCTCTTCTGACATTTGAGCATTTGAAAGTGAGGGCTGGACTCTACTTTTTTGATGCTTTAACGTCATCTTCACTGATACCAAGTAATTTCATTGCAATAGTATTCGCTGTACCTACTAAATCTTCTTGTGTCATGTCTTCCAATTCTTCGGCTTGCTTGTCTGATAATTTTAATACTGTCTTTAAGTATTTTTCAGATTCTTCAAACATTTCTAAGAAAACATTTACTAATTCTTCATCTGATTTGTTGTCTAAATCATTTGTTTTAGCAAATGCAAGTTGTAACTTGTATGTAAGTCTCATATTCTTAACGCTTGCTTTAATGTCATAAGTCTTTTTTGTGAATGGTAATTTGTCTAGTTTAATCTTCATATTAACTTACCTCTTATCTTTTTTAGTTATATCTATAACGGAAAACGTTTGCAAAAAGACCATAAAAAAAGAGTAGGTATTAAACCTACTCTAAATATGAAGATTATTTAACTACTTACTCTTTTTAACTGCGGGTGTTGATGTTTCTGTAATTAGTGTTTGTCCTGGACAAACTTGGTCAAACATAGCCTTTTTACTAAAGCCAGCGTCAGCACTTGAGCATGTCATAACTGGCATATCATTTAAGGCATCACAAGCCAAACCTTCAAAACTCATTTCATCACTTACACGGTTAGTCTTTTTACTTGTAGATGTTTGTAAATTATAACCCTTACTTGTTGCAACTGTCTTACCTAAGACTGTATAAACTTTGTCTTTAGAGTCTGGAATTGGAGATTGAGCAATAACGACACAATAAGTATTAACCATTGAATCTACCCAACCTTGACCTACTTTCTCACGACCTAAAACCTTTTGTTGGATGTCAAAAGGCAGATTATTAAAGGTAATATCTGCACTAGCAGTAGGCATAGATTTTTGAATTGATAACGCCTTATTGTTACCCGCAATTTCTTCACTGTTTTTTGATGTTTGGAAATTAAAAGTAGATGTACCAAGCATTTCATCAGTAACTTCAATCATCCCAGTTGTGAAGCCTTTGTTATCGTCTAAAATTGGTGTACCATTCTTGTTTAAGACTCCTAGATAAACTTTCTCAATTCCGACCATTCCCATAACTTAATTCCCCCTAATAATGATTTTTTTTAATTAAATTAATTAATTAACGTATTTTAATTTTTCTATATAAAATGAATTGCTAAGCTGTTGTGTGTCTGGGTCTGCATACCAACCACCAAATGAATAGCATTCGTAAATATTATTATTGAACAGCTTAAGCAATTTAATTTGTAAATCTTCAATGTCAAAATCAACATCTAATTTCAAGAATATTTGTATCTGTAATTGAGTTGAAATTGCGTTGAAGGTATTGTTCCCCTCTTCGTCTGTTTGTACTTGAACTTCTCTAATTAATGCAACTGTCTCACTTGTATTAGAAACTTCTGCTTTAGGTATCAAATAAGTAAAGACTTTATCAATTTGAGGGACATTGGTTTTAATTATTTCTTCGACATCTGTTATCGCACTCATTCTATTATCCCCCTTGTTTTGATTTGATTAATTCTTCTAAAGCTCTTGCATTTGCATTCAGTACTCTAGTCTGTACTGCATTATTAGCAAATAATTTTGAATAGAAATTCAAGTGATTTTTACCAAACTTTTTACCCTTTTTCTTTGGGTAGTACTTTGTCCCATCATTCATCATGCGCATTATGTAAGCATGTTCACTATCATAACCAACAACACTATCACCATTCTTATTGCCGTCTATATCGGTATTTTGAACAATAATAGTATCTTTAGCATGCTTTGTGTTTCTGTCAGATACAGGGGTTACTTTCTTGAGCTCTTTTGCAAATTCCTCTGCACCTGCTTTAGTAACTTTTGCCTGTTCATCGGTACTAAGGTCTGCCACGTCCTGTAATTGATTAATGTAATCCTGTAATTGACTGCTTAAGGTCTCATCGTTAGCCATTGCTATTACCTTCTTTTTTAACTAGGGTGAGCAAATCGTAACTATTATAATTTTCATTATCCAAGCTCATATCAATAATGTTGTAATCAATTCCATTAATAGTAGCAATCAAGTAATCATATTCTTCTAGCTGTTTTGTGTGCCGTATTGCAATATTGAAACTCTTTTCGTATTGTGTTCCAACGACCGAATATTTTTGAGATAGCGTATTTTTTACTCTTGCAAACTTTTTTGTAAATACTTCTTTTTTTATCTCTTGCATAATATGCGTATGTTGGTTTTGTGATTGAATGATAGTAGAGAAGGTAACGTTTCCATTAAATTGATAAGGTTTAAATCTAGACTTGATTTGGCTTTGCACCGTCTACAACCCCCTTATCATACTTAGCTTTCAGAGGTGCTATAAATGATAAATAGCCAAAAGAGTAACCATTGCTTAACTCTCTATCGTAATAAGTTTGAGTAATTAATGTCCTTAAAGCCATGATAAATTGTGCATCATTCTTCAAGTCGTCATAAGTTAAACTAGAATTAATAGCGTTGATTGTAGTAGCTATTGCACCTTCAACAACTGCGCTTAATTCCTGTTGTGTTTCTTCGTCATCATCTAAATGTAGATACACTAACATAGAATTAATTAACTCGCTTTTTTCCATTGTTGCACCTCCTTTTTTACTTAACCGCCCCCTCAAGGGGTACTGTTATCATTCGTTAAGGCGGTCTGATAAGTAATCTAGTGTATTACTTACTTATAGTTATTTTAAAACGCTCTTAGAGTGCGTCTCTCAGCATGTTATTTTGATTTTGCTGCTGGTGTTCCTGCATTGTAAGTAACAAAGTAACCAGCGTCTGTATCTCCTGCCACAACGTCCATACGAATTGCAACGCCTAATACAGATTCAAAGTAAACGTTTTCTTCCCATTTCATTGAGATTTCATCTTTTACTACTTCTGTAACAAATGCTTTTAAAGAACCTACAAACATTTTCTTATCGCCAGCATTTCCAAGAATTTCATCAGGTACGATAATTAATTCAGCACCGAATAAACTGCGTCCTGTTTCTGATGCAATATCTTCTTTTAACAAGTAACGACCTTCAGCATCTTTCATAGTATCTAATTCATTGAACATTGAAGCACTTACAACGAATTTACGGTCGGAACCATAGTTTAATAAACCGTTGTATAAGCCTTTAATGTCGTCTAATGAAGCTGCTGTTTTAGCTGTTGCAGTTTGTAACACTGCACCAATTTTAGCTTGTTCTGTTTGTGCTTTAACTTCATTTACATAACCGGATAAGATAGATGTAATGTTAGGATAGTCCGAAACCATTTCATTGGATACTGGTAATTGTCCACGGTATGTACCTAAGTCATATGAAACTTTCTTAATTTGTGCCTCTGCAATGTTTGGATTTTCTTTTAATTCTTGAGTTGTTGCAAGTCTTGCAGTTGCTTTACCTAGAACTGGTAATTTACCCGCTGGAGCTTGAACAGCAATGCGGTTAACATATGATGCTAATTGTGAAGGGTCATTAGGTTGTTTCAATAATGAAAGTACTTGAGATGGTAATACTGCATCTGAATTTGTACTTGTTTGACCGGATGTCAAATCACGTGCATCACCTTTTAACCAGTTTTCAAAATTGCGCACTTCTTTATCTTCTTTTGATTCTTGTGCTTTAATTACTTGAGCCATTTGTGTAGCCCCTCCTTCTTGTTGTTTTTTTGAACCATTTGGAGTATCTTTATCTTCTTCTGGTTCTGCCTTTGGTTCTATAACGTTTTCTTTTGTTTTTTCTTCGGGTTCTGGTTCTTCATCAAGTTCCCGCTTGTCTTCTTCTTTAGGTTCTGCCTTTGCTTGTTGTGCTTGGGCAATCATTTCTTTTAATGATTCAATTTCTTTAATCAAATCATCATTATCAATCTTAACTTTTAAATCTTTGGCTACTTTTTTATCTTCCTTCTTAGGTTCTACCTTAGGTTGTTCCACTGGTTTATCTTCCTTCTTTGGTTCTTCCACTGGTTCTACCTTAGGTTGTTCCTTCTTTGATTCTTCCATGTTATTAACCTCCTTCTCAAGGCTACGAATAGCACTGCAATTAGTTTCACTATATGCTGGGATGGGAGTTAAGGATAATTCAGAAATTGCATCGATTTCTTTAATAATTCTTAATTGTTCGCCATCTTCTGTTGTCGTCCATTCATCTTCACCACAGACAAATTGAAATGAACAACCCTTCAAATTTCTAGATTTAATATCTTGGTAAACATTTTCAGCAAGTGTTGTATCTGCAAGAGTTGCAGTAAAGTAAACGCCATCTTCTTTAATCTCAATATCAAGAGTATCAGAATCAACACGTGCTAACACGTCCCCAAATTTATGGTTATAAAGTAATAATGTATTAGAAAAATCAACATTATCTAAAGCACTTGGTTCGATAATCTCATAAAACCCCATGTATTCACTCATTGAATTAAATACGATTGCTTTACCCGTGATAACGTGAGTATTAGTATCCTCATCAATGTAAGCACGTAAATTAGATGATTTTACCTTAACTTTTTTAGTTGCTGTTGCCATTCTAGTGCCTCCTTTCATGTTGTGATACTCCTATAACGTTTTGTGTTTGCATTTTCTAAGCAATAAAAAAAGTGCTAAATTAATAGCACTTTATAATTATTCAATTACTTCTTTTTCTTCCTGTTTATCTGCATTTTGTAACCCTGTTTTTTTAATAATGTTGTCCATTCCCAAAATATGATAATTAGACAAGATTAGTTGTGCTTGTTCTGAACTAATAGCTTTTGCTTTTGCTAAATCACAAACATTTTTAATTTTTAATTGATTATCAACGTCTAAAGCATCTGATACATTAATTTTGACATCTAGCATCTTATTTAATGCTAACTTCTTGCTTAATTCTTCTTCAATGGGTTTATAATACATGTTAAGACTATTAATGTAATCTGACCTAATCTGTTCTATACTCGATTGCTCATCTGCATTCAATCCAACATAGGAACTAGGAATACAAAAAGCCTTCGCAATGTTCTCACTTGTATAATCAACATTTTTTAAAAAGTTAGCTACATCAGAATTAATAGAAATTTGCTTTAGATCTGCGCTTTGATCCAAAACAATAGTACTACCTGTTTTCATGGAGTTTTCAAAGGCTTGCCTCATATTGTTCTTTTCATCGCTACCTAAAAGACCTTTTTCTACTTTCAAAATGTTAGTAGGAGTAATCGCATTTGCCAAAGCGCTAAGTGTTAGCTTGTTAGAATTATCTTGAATTGCTATTTCTGTTACAAGGCTTTCAAGTGGAGATCGACCTGTATAAAAGCTTGCCTCATATCCTGTACTCATTAACTTAAAGTGTAATACGTCCTTACCAGTTAATACTTTATTTGGTCTACCATCATCGAAACTAAAATTATAAGTGATACTTAGGTCATCTTCAAGGGTCATTTCGACATTTGAGGATGGTACAAGTTCTAACTCATTTGGAATACTTGAACCATTCCTATACATGATTACAAAAGCGTTTCCCGTTAAAAGCATACTAGCCACAATACTTTGAATAAATGCGAATTTGGTTTGTCTTGGATTGGGCTTTTGGATAACATTATAAAATGGTTGCGGAATGTCAATACTTGCGCTTGCAATATCACTAGAAATACGATTAACAACGGCGTAAATATCTGAATGTTGTAAAGCAGTATCAGCACTAACCGTCAAGTTATTACTGATAATTTTACCACCTATCTGGATAAAAGGTACCGTGTTTGTAGGAATAGTTAAATCTCTAGTTTGTGATTTTCTAAAGTTAAAAGGATTATACATTGCTTACACCCCCTAATCATTATCTTTATTATTATTTAGTGGAATTAACATAATAGCTAAAACAACAAAAGATACCCCTAAAATAACAACGCCTAGCAAATTATTAAATAAAAATGCTGCAAGGGTAAAAGTTGCCAGTCCTAAAATCATAAAGAATAAGGGTAATAGGTAAATTAAAGCAAAAATTATTTCTTTCTTCTTATTATTCATTTGTGTAGTCCTCCTAAAATGTATAATCTTTATTGAATATGTCCTTAATTTGTTTATTTGTCATGTTCTCAAATGGATGTTTTGATTGTTTTTCTATATCCTCGATATCATCAAAATGTAGCCTTGCACGATAAAAAGCGTCTATAATAGCATCAGCACAATCAATCTTTTCAGTTTCTTTGTTCTTATCTATTTTTATGAGTCCCTCTCTTCGATATAGAATAGCATTGGAAAGAGCAACTTTTATAATATCGTCATCAAGGAATTTAATATTTCCCTCTGTTATACATTGCTGAAAGTCTTTTGTAGCATCGTTCAAGCCCACTACGGTTTGTTGTAATGGTATTAATCTAAAGCTCGTGTTACTTTCCAGTAATTTTATAAATTTATCACTACGCCATTTATCATAAGTGATACTATCAACATCTAAATCATTATCATTAATGTAATTAATAAGCCATTCAAATACTTCATCATAGTTGATATATCCAAAACGGTTTGTGGCGATTGT
The DNA here is from genome assembly GCF_030389495.1 of Ligilactobacillus cholophilus. NCBI lineage: Bacteria > Bacillati > Bacillota > Bacilli > Lactobacillales > Lactobacillaceae > Ligilactobacillus > Ligilactobacillus cholophilus. Next base: position 447,745 of record NZ_CP127832.1, on the reverse strand, counting down.
GCAAAAGCCTTTTTCTTCAAGATGTCTATACGGGATATTGTCCTGCTGTTCCTTTAAGTCTATTCTTCGTTGAGCTCTTGCCGTTGGAATCCATGAATGTTCCTCTATATAAAACTTATTGTTCCCTAAGCTATCTACATATGGATATATAAAAGCAATACTTGTATCATCATTAAAGTTACTTAAATCACACCCTATATAAACTTTTTTACCCTGTATGTCTATTGGACGATCTGGAATAACACCACTTTCAATAGTTTTTAAGTCTAAATAGGTATCAACATTTTGATTAAGCCATAAATTCATATTTTTATTAATGAACTCGTATTCCTTGCCTTTAACCCGCATATCTTCTAAATCTGCGTGCATTTGTTTTAGCATTCTAGGTCTTAAGCTATCTAATTCAAGTAATGGATTAGACTTAATCCAAAGCTCATCATTTAAAACCTCTTCTTGGTTGTCTTGTTGGTATACAATGCACAACACATCTTCGGAAATTCTCTTATAATCCTGTTCCATATTCCTAAACATTGCTTTTTGCTGTTTATAAAAATCACAATTACTACTAGGATAAGCCGTTGATATAGTAAACACCATAGGATTTTTAGCTTGAACCATTCCAGAGGTTATTTTCCCAATACTTTCACTAATTACGGCTTGGTTTTCACTATCGGCGACTTCATCAAGTACACAAGTACTAAAATGGTTACCGTCAAAACGTCTACTCAAGAAAGGTCTCTTCAAAATTCTATTATTAGTATTTCTTGCTATAACTTTTTCACTTTGAGCCTCTACGGCGTCCGTCTCTTCCCAACCTGTGAACCAGTCATGAATTTCTAAAGCCTTAAAATAACTAATCAAATAGAGCCATACTTTTTCTACTTGACTCGCACTAGGTAAAGCTAACAATAGTTCTTGATTTGTTAAACCTGCACAATTAAAAATGTAATCATATAATAGCTGTACTGTTGCAAGCATACTCTTGCCATTAGTTCTAGCCATGCTCACGATTGCTCTAGTGTATCTTCTTTCATTTGTATTATTATCTTTCCAGCAATTCGCCTGAAATAAGATATTTAGTTGCCAGTCCATTAATTGCATAGGTTTCGAATTACTGGGGTCAACTAACATAGTTGTGAACTTATACAATTTTTTAGTTTCCCCTAAATCATAATAATAATTAAAATTATCATCTTCGGTAATTCTTCTTAAATCTTGAATATGTCTGAATGCTTGCAACTTAATGGAGTTACATGTTAAAACTTCTTCATTTAATACCCTAAAACAATAACGTGTCGCTGGGTCTCGGTATTCTTCAATAATGGAATCATAGCAACCGTTATCAAGTTCCGTATAATATTCTGTGAGTAAATCTGCATCTTTTTGGGATAAGTCAATTTTTCTCATTACCAACCCACCCCACTATTAAAGACATCTTGTATTGTTTCTTTTGGTTTGTCGTCCACTTTGATGTTAGCTAACATGCTTGCTCTACTTGTTGGTGTCATTCCTAACTTTTCACTGATTGTCTTAATTTGATTAGTGCACATATTAAGCGTGTCTACTGCTGGGTTTTTCTTGTAACCCTGAAAGGCATGCTCGTTGATGATTTCGCCAGTTGGACTAATTTCACATTTATAAATAGCTTGTTGGATTCCATGCTCACTAACTTCTTGATAAGCCTGATAATACATGTCGATATGAATTGCAAGTAAATTAACCAAGTGAATATCTAACTCTTTTACAAAACCCTGTTTTTTTAGTTGTTGTTGTAATTGCTTATAGATATAGCCTGCTCTTCCCTTTTTGATATTTTTGTTAGGGCTTGCTTGTAGTTCTTCCATCCCATTTTGAAACTCGTCTAATCTTTTCACGTTCCGCCGTTGGTCTGCTCTATTGCTATCACGGTCTAATTTCATTGGTCTAGCCACTTTAATGCACCCCTTTTCTGTTTAACGCTTGTTATTAGTGCGTTTGTATTTTAGTTTGTTTCACATCTATAACGATTTTTAGTTGTATTTTTAGTGCAAAATAAAAAAGCCTTATAGCCAGAAACGGCTTTATATAGGCTTTTCTATGTTTTGTATGGTTTACATATGGTTTAAAATAACCCCCCACCCGTTATAAAAGGTTTTTGCATGCTCCACGCAAGAAAGTTCTTTTTTTTGGTGAGCTTTTCTTTCAGCTCAATAGCGGGGGGATATAAAAGAATTTTTTACTTTAAAATAAATAATATGGAGTGATTTGTCTTACACAACTATAACGATATACCTTTGCATGGTCGTTGCGTGCTTGCGCACTCCACTCTTGCCATTGCCTTGCATTGCATTGCTTTGCTTATGTATTGCTATACTTGTATTACTATATATGTATTACTCCTTATTACTAATACTCTTGCAATACTTTATTATTTCCATAGATAACATTAGTATCTTTATTGTGATATGGTTTCTCTAATCTATCAATAATACGATTAATTGATTCCTTTGTTGTTAAAAAATAATCTCCATTGTTTAGATATACTTTGTCCTTACATAAGTCTATATAAGATACTGCATTAACATTTAAATAAATTCTATTACTTATACTCTTTGCCATACTATCAACTACTCCTTATTATTAATACTATTTAATGGTACATTCTTGTTTGTCCTCAAGTATTATCTTGTTTGCTGGAATTACTTTAAGTCCCTTAAATTCTAAATACTCATCATATTCTTTTATTACATAATACTCCTTAAGATTAATATCATTTCTAATTACTTGAGCTTTAGATAATGTATTAATATGTTCTCTAATTACTGTTACTTCGTTTACTGTGTAATAATACCAATATGTATATAATGTATAATGTTTTTGTTCCTTATGTTTTCCTATGATATATCCTATTATTACTGCTACTAATACTATTGTTATTGCTATCATAGTTAATTACTCCTTTTGTTTAACCTTTCTAATATGTATTTTTTCCAGTTCTTTTTATTTATATGTTTTATCTTGTTCTTGCCATTAGGACTATTTATAATTTGCTCCTCAATACTTGTCTTAATATTGTGGCATTTATAACATAAACACCAGAGATTGTCTGTATCTAATTCTTTTGTTTTATCGGCTCTTCGTGGCGTAATATGATCTATTATTTTTGTATTGTTCAATGGTTCGCCACATACACAACACACATAATTGTCTCGATTAATAACATAGTTCCTTGTGGCTTTCCATTCCTTAGATTGATAGAACGCATTAGCTTGCTTATCTCTATTATGCTTATTGTACATTTTATATCTTTGTTGTTGTTTAATCTTATTATACTCTAGCCTTTGTTGTTCTATTTCTTGTCTATGTTTTTCACAATACTTATTAGGGATTTGGATAAGTTCGTGGCAAGTAGGTTTGATACATTCTCTATACTTAGCCATATTAATAACCTCCTTATACAACTAAAAGTCCTAACTAAGTAGGACTAATAATTGTTATTTTAATTTAATTTCTTTTGTAATTGCTTTTGTTTTTGTTCTAAATAGTCAATTAAATAACTTTTCTCCGTTTGATATTCAATCTTTTCCCAATTTTGTAATAGTGCTTTTTGATGAGTGATATAGAAAGTATTTGGAATATCTCCGCAACAACCTATCAAATCTTCAAACAATGCTTTGTGTTTTGAGATTAATTCGGATTCTTGACCCTGTTTAAGAAATAAAGAAACATTTTCTTGGTTTTCAATAGTTAGGAATTGATTAATAAAACTAAGTACTTGTTTATCCTTATTTGAAAGTTCCTTGTTTAATACAGTATTAAAACGCTTTCTATTCTTATCACAATATTTACTAATAACTCCAATGTAACTATTTATAGGTGTTTTGGTATGTTCTGCTAAATAAAGTTGAGCTTCTTTACTTCCACTAGTAAATAATACTTTAATAAATTCCTTTTTTTCTTGTTGAACCATGAAAAAGCTGTTCCAAATTGAGTAATACCAATTCTTTTAGTTTGTCATTTTGGTTATTATTATTTGAATCATCATCAATAGTAAAAGTTGAAACTGTACTATTTTTTAGATAGCCTTCAACCTCTTCTTTTTTACTTTGATTGGTTTTGTTTTGTTTTGTAATATCTTTGACACTATGCGTCATCAACCAGCATAGATATTTATTGTTCTTTTTCCCATTTTCATATTTCCCGTTATCTCCCCAAGCTCTTTCAAATTCATTCTTATTCATATTTTTACAACGGACTTCAAGGAATTGCCATAATAATTTATTTTGAGCGTCATTATCTGAGATTAATTGAATATTTGCAAGTTTATGTTTTTGAGTTTGAAAATTCTTACTATTTAAAATGCTGTTTAGTGTTTTTTCGTCGACCATTACCATATTATTATTACTCCTTTATTTATCTTTGTTGTGCCACTTAGGGAATACCATGTTTACCAAATCAAATTTATTGCCATGCTTGAAACCCCTTACAATTAGAGTTATTGCAATACCAAGAGCAATAAAACCATTAACGAATAATGGACTTAATACAAGCCATACATTATTTACCCAAAATGTTAAAGCTGTACTTATTAAAAGACTGATTGTTGTTGTCCAAAATAATAAACTATCTAATTTGTTTGCTAAATAAGTATCCTGCATGTATTGCTCTTTCTTTTGATTAGTCATTGTTTTAATCCCCTGTTCTGTATATGTATCATCTAATAACATGTAATAAAAAATACCAAAGTCCATATCTTTCTTTAGATATTCTTGTAAGTCCTTATCTTCTTCGATTTTTGCTTTGATTTGTTTATTGCTTAATTCCTTTTTTTCCCACATTTTTTTATCTACCCCTTTATTATTGATATTATTATGTTATAATGTTATTTGTTAGATATTAATCATTTTTTGGTTTTTGTTAAAAATAAAATGTTTTTCTGCTTCTTTTTGTTGTTCATCTGTTAATTGGATTAATTCCATACCTTTGTATGTTTTAAACCTTCCATCTAAGCAAGCGGTAACTCCAGCAACTAAACCATTTACATATTTAGCAGCAGTAGTTTTATTTTTAAATAGAGTCTTTGTATTTTTATCATAAATGTAGTTTTTACAAATCTTTGAAAACATTTCTTTACCTAATGAAGGGTTATTCACGAATCTTTCCCTTAAATTATCATCACGGGTCATTAATGCTAAATTGCTGAGTGCATTGTTACTCTTATTATGGTCTTTATGGTGTACAACGTTTTCTCCTACTGGTTCAACCAGTGCATTGTATAAAAGATTATTCATGGTTGTAGTAGTTTTATTTTTAGTAGAAATTACCCTATAACCAAAAGCATTAGCTTTACCATAATTTTTACGTTTTCTATTAATGTTATATACATATCCTTGATTAGTTGCATACATGTAGTTACTAATCTTTTTAATGTAGAATTTATTACTAGTAATTTGTTCTTGGGTTAAGTATGTATCTTTGTTTAATTCGATTGCCAAAGTTGGTTTATACATTTTAGCAACTAATTTAATTGGTAGCTTTGCATTATTATTTTTTACTCTTCTGCTTACCTTTTTCAAAACTCCCTTATCAATCTTACCATTTATCATTTTTACATCTTCCATTTTTGCATTTTCATTTAAAATTAATAACATAAAAAATCACTCCTATTTGTTTGTTTTGTTTTTTTGCTTAGGTTTTTAACCTTACATATATAATAATAAAGTTTAGCATTTTCATTATTAGAAAGTTTTAATAATTATAAATATCCAGATTGAAAACCCTTACATATATAATAATAAACTTAACGCCAAAAAACGGCGATTTTTTCTTAAGATTTTATTAAGTTGTTGTAATATCAAGGTTTTCATTAATCTAGTACATTTGCTAACCAATTATCTAGCTCTGTATTATTTAGGTTTCGCTGCTCTGAAACGTCTTGAGCTTTTTGTTTCAAGTTGTCCATATAATTCATATTATTATTATTTTCACGGTAAAAGTCCTCAATATCATAATCATTACTCTTAGTACAATAAGTAGGCGTTGTGCTAACAATGATACCAGCTTTATTATTTTGTTCTTGTTTTTGTTCTTCTGTTTCTTGTTCTTGTTTTAAATTATTAATTTCTTCATCTTTAGCTTTTAATTCTTGTTCTAACTTTTTAATTTGTGCTTTTAATTTTGCAATTTCTGCATTATCTACATTATTACTTTTAACTGTACTTGTTTTTGTAGTACCCAAGTTTCTTTTTTCTACATTGTTACTCTTAAGAGCTTTCTTGTTGTATGTCAAGATAAAGCCTTTTATTTTTTGGTGTCCTGTCTTGTTTTCGTATTTCCATGTGATCTCATTGCATAGCCCGTTGAAAGTATTATTCAAGCTGTCGATAGCTTTATTTAGGCGTTGTTTTACGACTCCATTAGGTACACTAGTACCAACTTTAGCTTGGAGAGTGTTAAAATTCATCTGAATTGTTGTGCTCTTTCGATGTTGTAACATTAATATGTATAGAATCTTTTCTAACTTAGTTGATAATTGTAATAAGATTTCTAAGTTAATAATTGTAAAATCTTTATCATTGTATAGCTTGTATTCATCTTCGAGCATAACAAAGCTACTAGGGTCAAGTTCTACTTTGATATTATTATTATTAGTAGTAGTTAAAGTTATACCCTTAAGACTATCTTCAAGGGTAATTAACCTATCAGTAGCTTTTCCCCTACCATTGTATTTAGCAACTTTCTTTAGTTCAAAATTAGTTACTTCAAAACTAACCTTGTCTTTATTAGTTTTCTTAGCTTTCGCTAGATTGTCATTAATGTAAGCATATAAGGCAACGCTTAGATTAATTTCCCCTCTAGTCATTTTGCTAAAATTATTGATTGTATCATTCTTCACTTTAATTTTTGTCAAGTCCATGTTAAATCACTCCATACTATTTATTTTTTATCGACAATCATAATAATAAACTTTGTTTTTTTATTATTAAAATTTGATTAGAGTAATAAAAAATTACCCCTCATTTATAATAATAAACTTTAGCTCATTTTTTGATTGAGCCTTAATATTTTCTTAATAATTGCCTAATTTTGGGTATAAAAAAAGCTAGTCCTAACACTGAACTAGAAACAAGTTTATTTAATTTTTAATTGTAGTTTGTTTTTATTATTTCTTATTCGTGTTAGGTATTCAGCAACTGCCCTCCTTGTAATAGTTTAAAGTAATTAATATGGATTTTGATACATTTATTATAATTGAATAAAACAAACTCTATATAAATTATATCACATATTTTTAAAATGTCAAGACAAACATTATACTTTATTACGACAAACGTTATACATAATTTTAAAAGTATACAATTTTCCCTAAATGACAAATGTTATACTTTACTATGACAAACATTATACTTTATTACGACAAACGTTATACTTTATCATGACAAATGTTATAGCAGACACGACAAACGTTATACTTTATCATGACAAATGTTATAGCAGACACGACAAACGTTATACATAACTATGACAAATGTTATAGCAGACGTAACAAACGTTATACTTTATTGACCCTTAGCCCTTGAGCCACAAGGGATTGCTCAAATGAATAACAGTTTATAACAGTATATAACAGTATATAACAGAAAAATAACAGTATATAACAGTTTTTAACTGTTATATACGTATCAATTAAATTTTTATTGTATAAAATAATAGTATTAAGATAGAATATTGATATTAAAATAGAGTATTGATGTAAATAGTTAGATAGATAATATTAGTTAGTACAGTTATTACGCTTTCTGGAAAGCTTAGCAAAGCACTTACTTTTATAAGTAAGACAAACCAACACTTGTACAAGTACAAGTATTGTAGTTCTTTCTTTTTGTTCTTCTTTTCTTCAACTTAAGAATAGTATTAATATCTAGTCTAGTTCTTTCAACTTAAGATAGATGTAATAATAGTCTAGTTGTTTCAGTTAGTATTAATTAGTAGTATTGTTGTTTCAACTTAAGATAGTAGTATTGGTACAAGTATTTAGATAGATAATATTAATCTAGTTAGTTCAAGTATTTAGTATTAATAATTAATTAATTCAGATAGATGTATTAATATTTAGTGAGGTCAATTATCTAGTATTGATATTAGTATTGTTGCTCAATTTAAGATAGATATAGGGTTGCTCAATGGATAAGAGAATCAATGCGGTCTTGCAAGTATTCAGAAAAGATAAAAAGAAAATGCCCCGCCCCGCCACGTGCTTTATTTAGCTCTTAAGAGCTATTTTTGAGCACTTTTAAGGGCGTTTAGTATAATTACATTAAAACATATTAAAATGGCTGTATGAAGCTCTTAGAGGGGTTTAAATGGATATGGTATAAAATAAAGATGTTGGGTAACATTAAAATAAAATGTATATACCCTTTTAAAAGCTCTTAGAGCTTGTTTTGGGGTACTTAAATGATATATAAGTATAATTTACACTAGAAAGGGTTAAAACGTCCATATAAGGCTGTGAAAGAGCTTAGAATTGAAATAAAAAAAGGATAACCCTTTAAGGCTATCCTTATCCTAAGAATGAATGTAGTGTTGTAAGGTTAAAAATAAAAATTTGGAGTTTAGGTTGGTTGTATATGGATACTGTAACAACTATATCAATAAATACTTATGGTGTCAAGTAGGACAAACAGTACACTTTACTATAACAAACTGTACACTTTATTACGACAAACATTATACTTTACTATAACAAATGTTATACATTTGGAGTAAAACGTTATACTTTATTACGACATAGAGGACACTTTAACGTAAAAAAATAAGCCCTAGTTTTAATACTAGAGCCTAAGTTTATATATAATTGTGCAATTAATAAGGTATTATTATAATATCACATAATAGAATATTTTTCAAATAGTCCAAAAAAAGCCCTAGCAAATAATGCCAGAGCTATGTTAAATAACAATTAAGTATTTATTTGAAAGTAACATCACTATTATAACTAATATTTTTATTCTTGTCAAATTCACTAAAAAATTAAAACTTTTCATTCCTGTGTTTCTATCTTTTAACTATCCATAGAGCAGACAAAACCAATAGTAAAACCCCTAAAAATACATGTCCAGCCATGATTAAATTAATTCCACCTATAATCATACCAACAAGGATGCCAAGCGGAATAAATGCAAGTAAAAAGATTCCAATTACAAGTAATACCATTAAAATACAACCCATTGTTATAGCCCTCCTATTAATTAATTTCAGTACTATAACGATTGGGGCTATTATTTAGAATATCCTTTTAAAGCCTTTTATTAAGCTCTTAGAGCTATTTTAAGGCTGTTTAAGGTAAATTTATACTTATCTACTATTAAAATGGTTGTATAACGTTATTAGAGCATAAAAAAAAGCCTTAGTTGATGAACAACCAAGACAAACAAGAAAAAACTACTAAACAAAAGTAACCATCTCTTATTTAGTTGAGAGTAACCAGCTCTCTTTGTGTAAGTAATCAGCTTACAACTTATACAGACTGTCAATGTATCACCTATCGACAAATAATATTAAACACTAATTTACGAATATTGTCAATTATTTTCATGAAAAAAATATTACATACTGTTGTATTATCAATGTATCTTGTTATAATAATAATTGTCCTTAACCAAGGATAATTTATACAGACAGGAGTTGATAAATTGCTTAATCACCAATTTATCATGTATCACCTATCGACAAAATTTTTGTTAAAGCCCTCAGACATTGAAAGTTAGTACCGCTAACATATGCTTGTATAAGCCTTGTCTGAGGGCTTTTTCTTTACAACTATATAATAACATACCTATAACGAATTAACACCATATTTTGTATTAAAAAAGCCTTAGTTGATAAACAACCAAGACAAGCAACAATTAGATATTTATTAAAAGAGTTATCCACGCTCTTAAAGTAGGTATATCTAAACCTAGCCTTTATGTTATTTTGAACACAATTATATAATAACATATATATATAACGAATTAACACAATATTTTGTACAAAAAAAGCCTTAGTTGACGAACAACCAAGACCAACGAAAACAAGAAGAGTAATCAACTCTCTTAAAGTAATCTAGCCCATTACTTTAAATGTAAAACATGTTTGAAACAAATACTATAATAACACACCTATAACGAATTAACACAATATTTTGTATAAAAAAGACTAGATAAATTATATCTAGCCTTAAATTATTATTCTATATCTATGTAAATAATATCATTATCATGATGTTTATACTTTAATTTAGCTTTATAAACTTCCTTAATACTATTTAAAAGTTCCTTACTAGGTTTAATGATTAACCCTTGATTATTTAGCCTCTTAGTAATATGCTCTTTTAATTCTTTTATGCAATTATTACAGATTGCAATTACTTTTTCCTTTTCACTATTAGGAATGTCTTTTTCAGCTATTTCGCTTTTCATAGCTAGGGCTGTTTCATTAAAGCATTCAATTAATTTTTCTCTTTTAAAACTAAACTTATTACTTACTAATGCTTCTATAACTTCACACTCTTCAATATTATTCAAATTATCTAATAATCTATTAAATACATTAATTGGTAATTTCTTACGTTTTACATACTCTAAGAGTGTTTCATTATTTAAAGGTTCAACTCTATAATCATGATACATAGCAATATCCCAAGCATCCTCATCCACTAATTCACTGTATAATAATAACTCATTATCTTTTACATCTAATGAATTAATTTCTTTTCTAATATCTTTAGCTATTTCCTCTTCTACTTCTTCTTCTGTTCGGTGGTAATGCTTATCATTAGCGTACATTTTTACCCTCTCATCAAATAGGTTATTTAATTGCTCTTTTGTACCCATATAAAAACAAATTTCCATATGTTCCTCTGGTAGGTTGCTTTCTATTGGACTGCCCCAAGCACAACTATCACTAATTAATCCATCTTTATCAACTACTAAATTGCTATCAATATCATGTAATAAAATCTTTAATTCCTTTAACTTCATCTTGTAACCTCTCCTTAATTCTTAGCGTTCTATTAGTTTATCCAATAATATTTATTTAATCAATATTCTTTATTAATCTTTAAAAATAAAGTTTGCAATTCTTAATAATCCTCCAAAATACACTCATCTTATTTCTTATTTTGTGATTCTTTCCATTTGTCATAACAATTCATATAAAAATAATCGTCCACTGTTCCCCTATTATTTTTAGAGTAAAACTTTTCATTTTCAGTTAAAATCATACCAATAATAATTTTATTTTCAGTAGGTAATTCAATAAATTCATGATTATTACTTAATAATTTTACCTTTGTAGGTCTCTCAATATGATAATCTTTTACATTTCCCTCTAGGTAATACCCCTTATGATAAGTACTTACTCTTCCATCAAACTGGATAAGGTCGCCCTTTTCTAATTTACCTAACTTTAAAAAGTTTTTACCATAATTAATCCATAAATGGTCAGCTAGCAATTCATTATCCATTTTAATATCTTTTAATAGAATTGTTGGGCTATATTTATCCTTATAAGACTTAAAGCCAGTCCTTTCAAAAACACCTGTAAAAGTATGTCTTTCATCTGAACCAATCTTTTTTAATTTAGTTCTTTGTTTATTTTTACGTGTTCTCTTTCTTTTTGGTTTACTTGGTAGTAAATCAATTAACATTCCATGATATTCAGCAGAGGAACATTTAATATTGTTTTCTTCTAATGTTTTTTTAAGTATTTCTTCCACCTCATTTTTAGGTGGATTCTCTCCAGTGTCCTTAACATAATAAAAAATAAATTCATTTGCAATGTATTGTACAATGTCTACTAATTCTTTTCGTTTTTCATACTTTTTTACCATAATAAATTATTCTATAACCTCTCCTAGTCTTTAAAAATAAAGTTTGCAATTCTTTCAGCATATTCATTATTTAGTAACATATGTACAATTACCAATACTAGGAATGATAATATCAACCATGTTGTAAGTTGTACATTTCCCAACAAGCCACTTAATACAATACTAAATAGTAGTAATAACTCAATATCTGAACATTTTAACATTATAAAATACCTCGTTTCTTTATTATATAACCTACATTTATTATTATACACTAAAATGACTAATAGTCTAGTCATTTTTTCATCTTTATTATTATTTAATATTTATAGACTTAAAAAAAAATAGAATTACTATTAATAAGTAACTCTATTTATATATCTAGTACTGATTGTGATACGTGGTAGCGTAGCTTTTTTTTTTTAGTCTTTTCCCCTAGAAAAAGAGAAAAGAAAAAAAGTTTATGCTTTTTTGTTTGTCTTTGATTACATTTATTCAAACTACATAATAATTTCAATAAATGCAACCAACACTAAAATTTATAGCTCGCAACCACCCCTAGAGCAACCCGTTCCTAGAGTTATGGTTTATCGTCCCAACTCGTGAAATGGACAAAAGGAACATAGGCTTTTAATGATTCCGTTAAATTAATAACATGGTCTTCCACCCAAGTTTTTTATCATTATTACACAGATAAGGTATTTAAACCCTGCTAACTACAAGACCTTCTCTGTTAGGTCTCACGTGCTATTTTAAGGACTAGTTGAAAGGTAGCAACCCTTAGACGATAATTAAGGCTTGTCAAACCACTAAAAAAGCCTTATAATAAACTTAGTTTCTTTATTATACAAACCTATGAAACTATTGGCTTTTTCGGTATTGCAGTACCGGGAAGGCTTTTTTATTTATCTCTTTATTTAATTATGATGAATAATCATCTTATTAAGTATTATAATATCATATTATTTTTAATGCAAGTAAAAATTAAAACTTATCTCTATTATTTTGAATATCTTTGTTTACAATTTCCCCAATAGACACACCTTTGTATTTTGTTTCAAAACCTATCTCAAGCAATTCATCAAGTAAATCAGTCATATTTTTACCCTCTGTTATTGATAGATATTTAAGCATTTTAAATTTATCTGGTCTTAATTTAATTTGTTTATAAGTTGCCATATAAATAACTCTCCTTTCTTTAGGTCATTTATTCATCTAATTATAACAAAAAAAGATAGGTTATTAAATACCTATCCTTATAAATCTAATTATGATAACTTTTTCTTTATAGTTCTATTAGAATGCTCTAAAAAATTTGTAAATTTAGTACTTTTTTATTTACAAATTTTGAAAATAATACCGCTTTCATCATCATCTAATGAAATCATAACCTTTGAATTAGGCTGAACTTTACCCGCAATAATCTCCTTAGCCAATGGAGTCTCAATGTTAGTTGTAATAAACCGTTGCAATGGACGAGCACCATATGCTGGATCATATCCTTCTTTAGCAATAAATTCTTTTGCTTTATCATCAATTGATAATTCAATTTCTTGTGATTTAAGTCGTGATGAAAGTTGATCAATAAATTTATCAACAATCTTTTCAATAACACTCAATGTAAGTGGACTAAACATAATGATGTCATCAATTCTGTTTAAAAATTCAGGTTTAAAATGACTTTGTGCTAACTTCATGACCTTTTCCTTAGTTTCATCTGAAATCTTGCCATCACTTTCTGAGCTATCAAGTAAGATTTCTGAACCCAAGTTTGATGTCATAATCAAAATCGTATTCTTAAAATCAACAGTTCTTCCTTGTCCATCTGTTAAACGACCATCATCTAACACTTGAAGAAGAATATTAAAGACATCTGGATGTGCTTTTTCAATTTCATCAAATAACACAATTGTGTAAGGATTCCGGCGAACAGCTTCAGTTAATTGGCCTCCTTCTTCATAACCAACATATCCTGGAGCAGCCCCCACTAACCGTGAGACTGATGCTTTTTCCATGTATTCACTCATATCAATTCGAATCATATGTTTTTCTGAATCGAATAAATCATCTGCCAATGCCTTTGCTAATTCTGTTTTACCTACACCAGTTGGTCCTAAAAACATAAATGATCCTAATGGTTTAGATGGATCTTGTAATCCGGCACGTGATCTTAAAACTGCATTTGCAACAGCATCTACAGCTTCATCTTGACCAATTACACGCTTATGAAGCGTATCAGCCAAATGTAATAATTTTTCACGTTCTCCCTGCACTAATTTAGCAACTGGGATTCCTGTTTGTCGGCTAACAACTTCCGCAATTTCATTTTCAGTTACAGATTCTTCTACCATCCATTCGCTTGGACGTTCAGATTCTTCAAGTTCTTTAAGTTGTTTTTGCAATTGAGGAATTGTTGCATGTTGCAATTTTGCAGCTTTTTCTAAATCATAGTTGCTTTCTGCATTCTCTAAATCATGTTTAGCTTTATCTAATTCTGCTTTTTTATCACTGACCTTTTGAATGTCATTCTTTTCGTTTTCCCACTTCAATTTAAGCTTATTAACTTTTTCCTTTGTATCTGCAAGTTCTTTTTGCAATTCTTTCAAACGTTTTTGAGATGCAGCATCTGTTTCTTTTTTCAATGCTGCTTCTTCAACTTGTAATCTCATTAATTGACGATTGCTTTGATCAAGTTCTGTTGGCATTGAATTCATTTCAACTTGAATTTCCGCACAAGCTTCATCAACCAAATCAATTGCCTTATCTGGTAAGAAACGATCTGTAATATAACGATTAGATAAAGTTGCTGCAGCGACTAAAGCATTATCATGAATTCTTACTCCATGATGAATTTCATAACGTTCTTTCAAGCCACGTAAAATTGAAATTGTATCTTCAACAGTTGGTTCCTTAACTAAAACCTTTTGGAATCGACGTTCTAATGCCTTATCTTTTTCAACATATTCACGATATTCATCTAAAGTTGTTGCACCAATCAAGTGAAGTTCTCCACGAGCAAGCATTGGTTTTAATAAATTACCTGCATCCATACTTCCCTCTGTTTTTCCTGCGCCAACAATATTGTGAATTTCATCAATAAATAATATAATTTTACCTTCGCTTTTTTGAACTTGTTTTAAAACTGCTTTTAACCGTTCTTCAAATTCTCCACGATACTTCGCACCAGCAATTAATGAGCCCATATCTAAAGAGAAAATTGTTTTATCACGTAAATTTTCAGGAACATCCTTTTTAGCAATTCGTTGTGCTAATCCTTCAACAATAGCAGTCTTACCTACACCAGGTTCTCCAATTAATACTGGATTATTCTTACTCTTTCTAGACAATATACGAATAACATCGCGAATTTCATCATCACGACCAATAATTGGATCTTGTTTTCCCTTAACAGCTTCTGCTACTAAATCAACACCATATTTCTCTAAAGCTTGGTATTGTTCTTCTTGATTCTTACTTGTCACTCGGCTACCTCCTCGTAAACTTTTTACAATTTCAACTAACTTATTATAAGTTGCACCTTGCTTTTCCAAGAAAAGTTTAAATGGATTATATTGCAATTTCATCAACGCTAAAATTACCGTATCAACAGCAACAAAATCATCATTCATTTCTTTTCTTAAAGTGTCAGCTTGTTGTAGCAATTGAAATAGATTCTGACTTAATGTTTGTCCATATTGAACATTTCCCTCAATTGATGAAATATGATCAATTTCATTATCTAATTCTTTATTAATTGCATTTATATCTAACCCAGCTTTTTGATAAATCTCTTCACCAAGTTCATTTGGTTGTACTAAAAATTTAAACAAATGAGGTACGTCGATCTCTTGTTGATGTCGTGTTATCGCAATTTGTTGCGCCTCAGCAATCGCATCTTGAACTGCTTGCGTTAATTGATCATTATTCATATAAATCACTCCTATTCATAATGGTTAAAGTAACTTTTTATTTTTTTATTTAAACTGATTCAGATTGTATGCTATAATTTACAAATATTATTTAAAGTTAGGACGTGTTTTTATGACTTATCTCCTTTTAGGAATAGTCGTATTTATTGCCGCGATAATCCAAAGTACAAGTGGATTTGGCTTTGGAATCTTTTCAATGGCTCTACTTCCACTATTCCTTCCATATAAGGAAGCAAATATTTTAACTTTGATAACTGTTTTTTGTTTACAACTTTTTACAATAATAAAATTTAGAAAACACATTAACTTCAAATTAGTTATCACACCTGGAATTGCTGCCATTATATTTGGTAGCATCGGTGTACACCTAATGCTTAATTTAAGTTCAGCTGTTATGGATTTAATCCTTGGAATCTTCCTTTGCAGTCTTGCTTTTTATATGATTTTTATTGCAAATCGAATCCATCTTAAAGAAAGTATTTTCAATGGATTCCTAGCCGGATCTTTTGGTGGATTCATGGATGGCATGTTTGCTATCGGAGGACCTCCAATGGTTGCATATTTTGATTCTATAATTAAAAGTCCAATAGAATACCAAGCAACCCTTCAACTATACTTTTTAATTACTACCGTTAATGTGATCTTAAATAATATTTTTTGTGGTAATCTTACTTCCTCATTAATAGCTCCCTTATCAATCTCAATTATCTGTTGCTTAGTTGCTACTAGTATCGGAATCCATTTTACTCAAAAAATATCAATGAAAATTGTTCGTCGTTTAGCATATACAGTCATGATATTTGCTGGAATTTATCATTTCATTAAAATTTTTATTTAAGTATAATTAGGAGGCTGTGACTGATGTCATAGCCTCCTAATCTTTTTTTATATTTAGAATTTTTCTTTTAATTTATCAAAAAATCCTTCATTTACTTTTTCACCTGATGCTTGTGCAAACATCTTCAATGCTTCTTTTTGTTTCTTGTTTAACTTCTTAGGAGTTTGAATGCGCACAGTAACCATTTCATCACCATTACCTGAACCACGTAATTTAGGAACTCCCTTACCCTTCAACCGGAATTTTGTTCCTGTCTGTGTTCCAGCTGGAATGTTTAATTTTACATCACCATGAACAGTCTTAACCAAGATTTCAGCACCTAATGTTGCTTGAACAAATGAAATTGGTTGGTCAAAATAAATATTTGAGCCTTCACGTTTGTAAATTTTACTTGGTGCAACATCAAAGATGATAAATAAATCACCATATGGGCCACCATTATATCCTGCTTCACCTTGTCCTTGTAAGCGCATTTGGTTGCCATCTTCTACACCTGCAGGTACTGTAACTTCAACCGCATGCTTTTCGTTTATACGCCCTGAACCATGACATGTTGGACATTTTTCTTTGATTTCTTTTCCAGTACCATGACAAACATCACATTCTTGTTGTGTCATCATACGACCAAGTGGTGTTTGGCGTTCAACTTGAATATAACCACTACCATGACATTTTGAACATGTCACAGGAGATGTTCCAGGTTTAGCACCTGTACCATTACATGTCTTACATGCTGCTTCACGTGTATATTCAATTTCAGTTTTCTTACCAAAGATGGCTTCTTCAAATGTTAAATGCATCTCATATTGTAGGTCACGACCTTGTCGAGGTGCGTTTTGTGCATTTCCACGACTTGCACCGCCTCCAAAGAAAGAGCCAAAAATATCTTCAAATCCTCCTTGGCCACCAAATCCACTAAATCCGCCAAAATCACCGTATCCATTACCTGCTCCAGAAAATCCTTGACCAGTTGATCCAAATTGATCATACTGTGCCTTTTTCTGTGGATCACTTAGAATTTCATAAGCTTCATTAACTTCTTTGAATTTTTGTTCTGCCCCTGGTTCATGGTTTAAGTCAGGGTGATATTTTTTAGAAAGTTTACGATATGCTTTTTTGATTTCAGCATCGCTTGCATCCTTACTGACTCCTAATACATCATATGGATTAATTTGTTCAGCCATTACTTTCCTCCAACTAATTATTATCTTGTTTTAGATTACCATTTATTCATTAAAATAAAAAGTCAAAGACCACAATGGACTTTGACTTTTTATTAAATTATGACAAATTAGTTCTTGTCATCTGGATCTACTTCTTTAAAGTCTCCATCAACTGTATTGTCATCAGAGTTGTTGTCTGATGAAGATGAAGCGTCACCTGCATTGTCTTGTGCACCTTGTGCTTGTTGAGCTTGTTGTGCTTGTTGGTATAACTTAACTGACATATCTTGGATAAGTTTTGTTAAATCATCTTTCTTAGACTTCATTTCATCAACGTTGTTTGATTCTTGAGCCTTCTTCAATGCATCACGTGCTTCTTCAACTTTCTTAACTTCTTCATCAGATACCTTGCCCTTGATTTCTTCAAGAGTCTTATCTGTTTGGAATAACAATTGGTCAACTTCGTTCTTCAAGTCAACTTCTTCTTTACGTTTCTTATCAGCAGCTTCGTTTTCCTTAGCTTCCTTAACCATACGATCGATTTCTTCATCTGATAAACCTGAAGAACTCTTAATAGTAATCTTTTGTTCCTTGTTTGTTCCTAAATCTTTTGCAGAAACGTTTACGATACCGTTTTTATCAATATCGAATTTAACTTCAATTTGAGGAACACCACGTGGAGCTGCAGGAATATCTGTTAATTGGAAACGACCTAATGTCTTGTTATCAGCAGCCATTGGACGTTCACCTTGTAAAACATGAATATCTACTGCAGGTTGGTTATCAGCAGCTGTTGAGAATACTTGTGATTTAGATGTTGGGATTGTAGTATTACGATCAATTAATTTTGTAAATACACCACCCATTGTTTCAATACCAAGTGATAATGGTGTAACATCAAGCAATACAACATCCTTAACATCACCTGTAATTACACCACCTTGAATTGCAGCACCTAAAGCAACAGCTTCATCAGGGTTTACAGATTCGTTTGGTGTGTGACCTGTTTCGTTCTTAACTAATTCTTTTACAGCTGGAATACGTGTTGAACCACCAACTAAGATAACTTCATCAATATCTGAGTTTGATAAACCAGCATCTTTCAAAGCGTTTTGAACAGGAATACGTGTCTTTTCAACTAAATCATGTGTTAATTCATTGAATTTAGCACGTGTTAATGTTGTTTCCAAGTGTAATGGGCCATTTTCACCAGCAGAGATAAATGGTAATGAAATTTGTGCAGATGTTACACCTGATAAGTCTTTCTTAGCCTTTTCAGCAGCATCCTTCAAACGTTGCATTGCCATTTTATCTTGTGATAAGTCGATTCCATGTTCATTCTTGAATTCTTCAATTAACCAATTCATAATTGCTTTATCGAAGTCATCACCACCAAGGTGTGTATCACCATTTGTTGATAATACTTGGAATACTCCATCCCCTAATTCAAGGATAGAAACATCAAATGTACCACCACCAAGGTCATAAACTAAGATTTTTTCATCTTTATCAGTTTTGTCCAAACCATAAGCTAATGCAGCAGCTGTTGGTTCGTTAACAATACGTTCAACTTTTAAACCTGCAATCTTACCAGCATCTTTTGTTGCTTGACGTTGTGCATCGTTAAAGTAAGCAGGAACTGTAATAACAGCTTGAGTAACTTTTTCGCCAAGGTATGCTTCTGCATAATCCTTAATGTATTGAAGAATCATTGCAGAAATTTCTTGTGGTGTGTAGTCTTTTCCATCAACTGTTACTTTGTAACCAGCTTCACCCATATGACGCTTAATTGATGAAATTGTGTCTGGGTTTGTAATTGCTTGACGCTTTGCAACTTCACCAACTTGTGTTTCACCATCTTTAAATGAAACTACAGAAGGTGTTGTACGATTTCCTTCTGGGTTTGTAATAATTTTTGCTTCTTTACCTTCAAGAACAGCAACTGCAGAGTTAGTTGTTCCTAAATCAATACCAATAATCTTTGACATAAAATTTACCTCTTTCTAAATTATTGAGCTACAACGACCATTGCAGGACGTAATACGCGATCCTTTAACATATATCCATCTTGATATACTTCAACAACTGTATCTTTTTCTTGTCCCTCTTCAACTGGAACCGTCTTTACAGCTTGATGTTTAGTTGGATCAAACTTTTCACCTAAAGCTTTAATCTTTGTGATTTCATTATCTTTTAAAGCTTTTTCCATATCATTAGCAACCATTTCAATTCCACGCTTTAACTGACTTGAAGCTTCATCTTCAACTTCAGATTGTAATGCACGATTTAAATTGTCCATTACAGGTAAAATTTCAGTTGCCAACTTTTGTCCCTCATATTTTAATAGTTGAGCTTGTTCATTTTTAAAACGTTTCGTCATGTTTTGCATTTCTGCTTCAGCACGAAGAAACTTATCTTCCATCTCATCATATTTTTCTTGAAGAGATGCAATTTGTTTTTCTAGATCTTTAACTTCATCTTTTGATTCGTTTTTTTCTTTTGGATTTGAATGTTTTGTTTCTTTTTCAACATTCAAATCTTCTGCGGCTTTTTCCTCTGGATGTTTTACTTCGTCAGCCACTTGAACACCCCTTCTCTATTCTTTAAAGTCATGATAGTAATTTATTAGTCTTCTTGACAACTCATCACGGAATGTGTCCATCATTCCAATCATCTTGGAATATGGCATGTTTGTTGGACCAAGAATTGCAATCAATCCATGTCCATTATTTCCGTCGTCATACGTTGCAGAAACCAAACTATAATCTAATGAATTACCTTCATCCTTATCATTTATAGTAACAGCAATATCTTTATCAGTCTTTTTCAATAATTTGTTTAAATCAACTGAATGATCAATTAAAGAATAAAGTGACTTTATTTCCTCTAAATTATCATCATTCACAAAGTTCAACAAATTACGTTTTCCACTAACATAAACATGCTCACAAACTGCTTTGTCTAAGATACTACCAAATGTATTCAAGAACCCATCATATTGATGTAAATAAGTAACTATCTTTGGTAGAATTTCATTCAACTTATCGCTGACTTGGTTTAATGATAAACCAACAATCTCATCATTAATAAGTTTAATTACTGACTCAAGTTCATCACCATGAATATTATCTGGAATAGTGAATGTCTGACTTTGGACTGAACCATCACTTGTTACAAGCAAAATCATTACTTGACGATTATGTAATGGTACCAATCTAAATCCTTCAATTACTACATCACTAGATTCTGGTTTTAAAGAAATTGCTACATAATTAGTCATCTGTGATAATAACTGTGCAGATAAAGCGACAATATCATCAACCTTCGAAAATTGGTTATCAAACGAATTCCGAATATTATTGATTAAATCTTGATCCACTTTATCAGGCTTGAGCAAATTATCAACGTAATAACGATATCCACGCAATGATGGTATTCTTCCAGAACTAGAGTGTTGCTTTTCTAAAAAGCCTTGATGTTCTAGAGCTGCCATTTCATTACGAATTGTCGCTGAACTTACATGGATTGGTAATTGTTCTTGCAACTTCTTAGATCCGATCGGCTGACCGATATTAGTATAATTCCGAATAATAGCTTTCAGAATTGATAGCTGTCTGTCTGTTAACATTTACAATCACCCCTTTAGCACTTAACACCCTTAAGTGCTAAGTCCATTATTATATTACATAATATTTGTAAGTTAGTCAAGGCTTTTACCCAATTTTTTAGCAGATAAATGATTAGAGTGCTAATTATTTTCAAAATACATTTTTGTAACCTTTTTATCCTCATTTAATTGCTCTATTAATTCATCAACACTCTCAAATTTAATTGGTGCGCGTAAATATTTATCCCATTCAATTTCAACTTGTTCACCATAAATCATTTGATCAAAATCGAATACATTAATTTCAATCGTTAATGGATTATCACCAAAAGTTTCATTATGACTTACAGATGCCATCCCTTCATACCAACGATTATCGTATTTTACTTTTACTGCATATACACCAATTCCAGGAATACATTGTTGCTTAAATGGTTTAATATTTAGTGTTGGGAAACCTAAAGTACGCCCACGAGCTTTTCCATGAACAACTTCCCCATCAAAATTAAATTTATATCCTAACAGACAATTTATTTCTTCAATCTTTCCCTCATTTAAAAGCCTTTTTATCTTTGTAGTCCCAATTTTTTCATTTCGCATTGTTTTTTTAGATACTTCAATAACTTTAAAACGATTTTGGGCATATTGAGGCAATGTTTGCATATTAGCAATTTCTCTTTTTCCATAAGTATAATCAAATCCTGCAACTAAAATTTTGGCATGCAATCCAACCATATACTTATCTACAAAATCTTGTGGAGATAATTTAGCTAAATTCTTATCAAAATGAGCAATATAAACTATATCTGCACCATATTTTTCAAACAATGAAATTCTTTTTTCAACAGTCGTTAAGTAATTAACATCATCTGGTTTTATTTTTTTAAAAAACATTTTAGGATAACAATCAAATGTCATCACTGCTAATTTTAAATTTGATTTAACTGCTTGCTTTTTTGCCTCACTCAATACTGCTTGATGTCCTTGATGAACCCCATCAAAAAAGCCCATCGCAAGCACAATATTTTGATTTTCAATTTTACTATAATCTATTGGTTCACTTATATGAATAACTTGCATTATTCAATTCTCCTTAATCTGTTAAATCAATCATTGTTTGTGGTTTATAAACCTTTTTATCCTCATCAAATTTATATACTGCACGTGTTTTATTTTTATAATTTAATACAATCACAGGACTTGATTTCTTTAAATACTTAGGTTGCAAAAATCCACCATTTTTAACAATTTTCCATTGAAAATCTGTTAATGAAATTGAATCTAAGCCCTTTAATGCGTAACTTATTGGAAAAAGTTTATCTTCTAAATTATCAGCATTTTCTAATTCTGATAAACTTATTGTTTGAGATAAGTCAAAGCCACCACTTTGTAGTCGAGTTAAATCAGACATTACTGCTGATACTCCTAATTTTTTACCTAAGTCAACTGCTAAAGTTCTTACATAAGTCCCCTTAGAACATTCAACTTCAAAATTTATTTTTTGAAGTCCTTGATTTTCATCAAATTCACTTTCACCAATCATTTTAAATGACTTAATATTAACATGTCTTTGAGGACGTTCGACTGTTTCACCAGCACGTGCATATTCATAAAGTCTCTTCCCGTTCACTTTTACTGCTGAATACATCGGTGGAATTTGAACAATATTTCCTGTCATACTATCCATTACTTTTTGAATTTCACTATCTGAAAAAGGTTTTTCAATTAAACTTTTAGATACAATCTCGCCATCCAAATCTTCAGTAGTAGTAGCAAAACCTAAAGTTACTTGTCCGCGATATTTCTTTCCAGATTCCATCAAATAATTTACTACTTTAGTAGCTTTACCAATGCAAATTGGCAAAACTCCATCAACATTTGGATCAAGGGTTCCAGAATGCCCTACTCTTTTTGTCTTAAAAATTCTGCGACACTTAATAACCGCATCGTTACTTGTCATATTTCTTTCTTTAAATAATGGTAATATACCATCCATTTACTTCACTTCTTTCTAATACTAAGAAAAGACTGCGATTTTTACGTCACAGTCTTTTCTAAAATATTTTAAAAATTATCTTGCTGATGTAGTTTATTTAAAAGCTCATCAATGTGATCACCATAACGTACTGATTCATCCTGTTTAAATTTAATTTCAGGTGTTACATAGACATTTAAACGATGTCCTAACTCACGTCGGATTAATCCAGTTGCTTTATCTAAACCGCGTTGAGTTTTTTCAGCATCTGAAGCTAAATCAGACAAAATACTATAATAAATCGTTGCATGTTGTAAATCACCAGTTACCTCTACACCGGTAATTGTTATGCCTTGTACTCGAGGATCACGAACTCTTTTTTGCAAGATATCGTTAACTTCCCTTTGAATTTCTTGAGAAAGTCTGCCAATTCGAACTTGTTGTGCCATTTCTAACAGCCTCCTTTACTATTCAACTGGAACTTCTTCCATGACAAAGGCTTCAAGTTGATCTCCTACTTTAATGTCGTTATATTTTTCAATCATTAAACCACATTCATATCCAGATTTAACTTCTTTAACGTCATCTTTGAAACGTTTCAAACTAGCTAATTTTCCTTCGTAGATAACAACACCATTACGGATTACACGAACACCACTGTTTCGACTAATGTATCCATCGATGACATATCCACCACCAATTGTACCTAACTTAGAAACCTTATATGTTTCACGGATTTCTACTTGGCCAGTAACTTTTTCACGGTATTCTGGTTCAAGCATACCCTTCATAGCAGTTTCAACTTCGTCGATTGCTTTATAGATAACATTGTGTAATCGGATATCAACACCATCTGCATCTGCTTGTTGCTTAGCAAGTGGAGTAGGACGAACATTAAATCCAATGATAATAGCATTTGAAGCTTCAGCTAATGTAATATCACTTTCATTAATTGCACCTACAGCTTGGTGAATAATATTAACTCTTACGCCTTCTACATCAATTTTTTGGAAACTTTGTGCTAAAGCTTCTACAGAACCTTGAACATCGGCTTTGATGATCAAGTCAACTTCTTTCATTTCTCCATCCTTGATAGTATCAAACAAATTATCAAGAGTTACGTGAGTTGTCTTATTACGTTCTTTAATTAAGGCTTGTTCTGCACGTTTTTCACCAGCAGCACGAGCTGTCTTTTCATCATTAAATGTAACAAAACGATCTCCAGAATCTGGTACATCATTTAAACCAGTAATTTCAACTGGTGTACCAGGCTTAGCCTTGTGAATTGAACGACCATGATCATTTGTCATTGTACGAACACGTCCAAAAGTATTACCAACAACAATTGGATCTCCTACATGTAATGTACCTTGTTGAACAAGTAATGAAGCTACTGATCCTTTACCTTTATCTAATCGAGCTTCAATAACAGAACCTGCACCATGTTGCTTAGGATTTGCCTTCAATTCCATCATTTCAGATTGAAGAAGAATCATATCAAGCAATTCATCAATATTTTTGCCAAATTTTGCAGAGATTTCAACAAAAATTGTATCTCCACCCCAATCTTCTGGGATCAAGCTATATTCAGTTAATTGTTCCATTACGTGATTTGGATTTGCACCTGGCTTATCAATCTTGTTAACTGCAACGATAATTGGAACACCAGCAGCTTGAGAGTGGTGAATAGCTTCAATTGTTTGTGGCATAACACCATCATCAGCAGCAACAACAAGTACAGTAATATCAGTAATATCCGCACCACGTGCACGCATGTTTGTAAATGCAGCGTGTCCTGGTGTATCTAAGAATGTAATTGTCTTACCTGCATGCTTAACTTGATAAGCACCAATGTGTTGTGTGATTCCACCAGCTTCACCCTCAGTAATATGTGAGTGTCTTAAATGATCAAGTAAAGTTGTTTTACCATGGTCAACGTGTCCCATGATTGTAACAACAGGTGGTCGATCTTCCAAATGTTTATGGTTCTTTTCTTCTTCTTCAAAGAATTTATCGATATCAGAAACATCAACTTCGACTTTTTCTTCTGCTTTAATACCATAATCATCAGCTAAAATTTCAATCGTATCTTTATCCAATGATTGGTTTTGGTTCACCATAACACCCATCATAAATAATTTCTTAATGATTTCTGCTGGTTCACGGTGAATCTTTTTAGCAATATCAGCAACACTCATACCTACTGTATAAACAAGTGTTTCTGGCAATGGCTTATTCTTCCGTTGTGTAACTGGAGCTTTCTTTTGAGCATGACGATCTTGACGACGTTCTTTTTTATTTTTCTTTTTGTTTTTCTTGCTAAATTTATTGTTTTGGAAATTATTATTATTTCGTTTATTATTTTTGTTAAATTTCTTTTTATTATTTGAATTATTAAACGAATTTGAAGCTTCAGCAGATGAATTTTGCTTATTATGATGCTTTGCTTTATTATTCATTTCTTTATCATTGTTGTGACGAGCATTATTTTTATGCTCATTCTTTGCATGTTCGTTATTCTTATTTACTTTTACAGAATTATTATTGTTTGACTTAGAAGTTTCTTTTGTATCGTTTTTCTTCAAATTATTTCTCACCGTTTTCTCTTCATTTTCATCAAGCATTGACATATGATTTCCAACTTTAATGCCATTCTTTTTAGCTATATCAATTATATCTTTACTATTAACATTTAATTCTCTTGCAATTTGATAAATTCGCTTTTTACTCATTTAAGTCCCTCCATTTCGCGTATTGTCATTGTGTTTTCAAAACGCAAATGAGAGATTTATTACTTTGAAAACAGCAATGATTTAATTTTTAATCCAAAACCCGCATCAGTAATTGCAATACTTGAACGGACCTGTCCAATTGCCACACTTAATTCCGCACGTGTAAAGTCCATTGATAATGGGATTTCATAACTATTACACTTATCAATAAATTTTTTCTGTGTAGCTTTTCCGCTATCAGACGCTAAAAAAACAATTTGTGCTTGCTTATTCTGAATTTGCTTTAGAACAAGTTGTTCCCCTGTAACATTTTTACGGGCACGTTGTGCAAGTCCAAGCAAATTTAAAATTCTTTTTTTATTCATGGCCAAATAACTTAATTCGAGCAACTTTATGATCTACATATTCGATTAATTCATCATAAAAATCATCTGAAATTTTAACTCCAAATGTTTTATCGAAAGTCTTTTCATCTTTTGCTTTTTTAGCTGTGTCTACATCCAAATGAATATATGCTCCACGACCATTTTTCTTTCCTGTTGGGTCAATGAAAACTTCATTTTCTTTATTTTTAACTACACGAACTAATTCCTTTTTAGGAAGCATTTCGCCAGTTACAATATCTTTTCTCATCGGAATTTTGCGTTGTACCATGATATTACCTCTTATTCCTCTGTGTTTTCATCAATTTCAGTATCAATGGAAATATCTTCGGGCATATTACCATCTTCTTCTGCTAAAGAGATATCTTCTTGGATATTTTCTTCTTGCATATCTGATTCAGATTTAATATCAATCTTATAACCTGTCAAACGAGCTGCTAAGCGGACATTTTGACCTCTTTTACCAATTGCTAATGATAATTGATCATCAGGAACAATAACTACACAATTGTGGTCATTTTCATCATCAAACCGAACTTCAATTACATCAGCTGGGTTCAAAGCATTAGCAATATATTTTGCTGGATCTTCATCCCATTTAACAATATCCATGTTTTCGCCCTTTAATTCATTAACAATTTGTTGAACACGTTCACCACGTTGACCAACACAAGTTCCAACTGGATCTAAATTATCGATTGTTGAACGTACTGCAACTTTTGCACGATCTCCTGCTTCACGTGCAATTGAAACAATTTCTACTTCACCATTATAAATTTCAGGAACTTCTTGTTCAAATAATCGACGTAATAAATCAGGATGTGAACGACTTACAAATACTTGAGGTCCTTTAGAACCATTTTCAACTTTGTAAATGTAAACCTTGATCTTATCATGTGATTTATATTCTTCACCATCAATTTGATCTTTATGAGAAAGAACAGCTTCAACTTTACCTAAGTTTACATAAATATATTTATTGTCTCTTCTTTCAACTTCACCAGTTACAATTTCATTTTCATATTTAATGTATTCATTGTAAATTACATTATGTTCTTCTTCACGCACACGTTGCATAATTACTTGTTTAGCTGTTTGTGCAGCAATTCTTCCGAAGTCTTTTGGTGTTACTTCAAATCTAATTTGATCACCAATTTCATATGCTTTATTCAATTGCAATGCATCATCTAAACTAACTTCTAAACGTGAGTCAAAGACTTCATTTACAACATCTTTGACCGCATAAACATGAATATCGCCCTTTTTGCTATCAAATTCAACTTCAACGTTTTGAGCTTGGCCATAGTTTCTTTTGTATGCTGAAACCAATGCATTTTCCAAAGCTTCAATCACAATTTCTTGTTTAACGCCTTTTTCTTTTTCAAGAACATCTAAAGCTGTTAATAATTCTTTACTCATTAAAAAAATCTCCCTTAGTATAAGATGTTTAAAATTCAATTGCTAAACGAGCCTTCGCAATTTTTTCACGAGGGATCGTAATTGTTTTAATTCTTGTTTTATCTCGATATTCCAAAGTTAAACTATCTTTAGTTAGTTCTGTCATTGTTCCTTCATAAATCTTACTTTTATCAATTTGTTGATATAAAGAAACATGAATATACTTCCCAATGGCACGCTCATAATCTTTTTCTTTTTTCAATGGGCGTTCAGCACCAGGGGAAGAAACTTCTAGATAGTATGCTTGGGGAATTGGATCTGGATCACAATTATCAAGTTTTTCACTTAATTGATCACTTACCAATGCACACTCATCTATTGTAATGCCATTTGGTTTGTCAATGAACACGCGCAAATACCAATTTTTACCTTCTTTAACAAATTCAATATCTACCAATTCAAAATGATAGTTATCTAAAATTGGTGTAACTAAATCAGTCACTGTTTCTACTACACTGCTCACTAAATATCCTCCTCATTCAATATAAACTCATTCCACTAAAAAGAGTGAGCATTACTGCTCACTCTTACCGAGTTATAAAAATACATCTTTATTATATCAATCAGATACTAAAAATTCAAGTTAATTTGCTAATACCCTCTTCTTTTTAAAAATTAGATAACCACATAAAACAACAAAACTAATTAAAGAAATAGTCCAAGAAGCTTTTGCCAATTTAGTATATTCAAAAGAAACTTCAAATGTATTTTCTCCCTCTTTTAAATTTACTAATGTTGCACCATCTTGAGCTTTTTGCACAAAAATCCGATCTCCATTCTGTTTAACAACTTCTCCAGGATAATAGAATACTGGTAAAAATGCAGTCGTCGCATTAGGTGAATCATATTTATAAATTACTTTATTAGCCGTTCTTTTTATTTTTACAGAATGCCAGCTTGCATTAGCACAAATTTTTTGATCATGAATAAATTGTAAATCATATCCCGCATCTTTAGGTGCATAATCATCTAGTCCATTAAAATTAGGATTTTTAGATACTTCTTTAACAAATTTTTCCGAAGTATCTCCATTGTTTAAACCATTTATATTTCCAATCATATCAAGAGTTCCAAAATGACATAAAACGATACAACAAATGGTCATCGCAAATAACTGTAATCTTTTTTTATTATGATGACTTTGATTTACAAAATTTCCAAATAGCGAGCCAAATGAAAATGCTAATAAAAGTGATGCTATTCCAATTAAACGCCATGGAAATTGAATTACATGTAATAAATTCTGGAAAACATCCCATGGAAATAATGTAGTAGACATAATTGTAAAAATAGTTCCTAATAATAAGGTATCTCTACAAAATCCCTTAATCTTTTTCAAATTAAATAATAAAATAACAATCAAAACAATATAGACAAAATTAAAAGTAATTACACTGCTAACTTCATTACTAATTGATTTGCTGATTAAATCATTAGGCTTCAATGCTGCTTGGAATAAATTGTAAACTACAGGTTTGCTAATATCTACGCTTATTAACATCTGTAACATTGGTAACAAAAATCCTAATCCTAATAGTAACGTCATTCCAGTTGCTTTCAATAAAGCTAAAAGTCGTTCTTTATTAATTTTTTTGCGTAAAATATTAATGAAGAAAAACATTAAAATTAACAAACTTGCTAACACTACAGAAATTACATGACTATATACTAATAATGTCATTCCTAGTGTTAAGGCTATCCATTTAGGTTTCTTTTCATAAAATATTTGGTATATTCCTAATAATACTAGAGGGAAAAATGTAATTCCTAACACTTCCCCTATTGCCATTCGAAAATATATATCAGAAGTACGTACCATCGAAAACGAATATAGGACAGCAACAAGCATTGCCCCTAAAGTAGATTGTTTCATTTTTTTACTGCAATAATAAGTTAATTCAAGTGTAACAAATGTTATTATTGTAAAATACAAATAATAAGCTAATACTACATCATTGGTTAACTTATATAACAAATACATTGGATAAACTAATACCCAAGGATACATTAAATTTACTATTTGCCCAGTATGTGCAAAATATTTAAAGTTAACTGGTGAATTAAAGATATTTTCCAAACTTAATATTCGTGAAATATGAAATTCTCCATCAATATTTGCTTTAATAATTGCTTGCCCTGTACTATTTGTAAAAAAATAAATATAGCAAAAACTTAATATAATAAAAAACAATATACGCAAAACATTTTTCTTAATACATTGTTTTTTACCAACTTCCGTACTCATATATAAACTCACTCCTCAAATCTAATAATTTTATTATATCAATCATCCAAAATTTTTTTCATAAAAATCATAAATTAAATATTTTATTAAAAATAAAAAGGTACTAGACTTCTCTAGTACCTTAAATCATTCTTTAATTAAAAATTAGATATAAACTTACCTTTGCTATATTAATAAAATTATCAAAAAACTTGATAAAGGAATTTGATGGCATAACTATATAGCAATCTAATTGATCAAACTCTCTTTTTATAAATTCTTTTGCCAATTTTTTAATATAAACATTATTTGTACGATAACTATTTTCAGCTTCAATTTCACTATGCGTTTTCCAACAAATAAATTTTTCTGGACGATTTAAATAGTTCCATTCTGAGCAAATACGATTATCTTCAGTATTCACAATGATATACAATATGTTACCTTCTTTACGTTTTATTAAAAACGCTACTAAAAATCCAAAAATTCTTTCTTCAATATGATTTTATAGGTATTTAATAGATATGTAAAGATATTTTTTATAAATTAAACTATCTGATATTCGATTGATTTTATATAAGTCACTAAATTGTTACAAAAAAGCCCATAACATCACTGTTATGAGCCTTTATTTTTAAAACATGCTATCAAATAAACTTAATTGATTTTCATCTGGTAAATCATCTAAAACATGTTGTTCATTCATAAATTCAATAATTGATTGAGAAACTTTACCTCGTTTAGCTAAATCTTCTTTTGAAAGAAATGGTTTTTCTTCACGTGCTGCAATTATTTGTTTAGCAACATTTAGTCCTAAACCTGGGATTGCAGAAAATGGAGCTAGTAATGTTTTTCCATCATCCATAATTAACCAGTCTGAAGAATCAGATTTATTAATATCTACCATTTTAAATTTAAATCCACGTTCAAGCATTTCATTAGCTATTTCTAGAACAGTTAATAAGTTCTTTTCTTTAGTTGAAGCTTCCATTCCTTTATCATTTATTTCCTTCATTGCTGCTTTTACAGATTCCTTTCCATGTGCCATCGCAACTAAGTCAAAATCATCTGCACGAACTGAAAAATAAGCTGCATAGTAAATAATTGGGAAATAAACCTTAAAGTAAGCAATACGTAAAGCCATTAAAACATAAGCAGCAGCGTGTGCCTTAGGGAACATATATTTAATCTTCAAACATGATCCAATATACCACTCTGGAACATCTGCTTCTTTCATTTCTTTTTGCCAATCGTCAGGAATTCCTCGACCTTTACGTACGTGTTCCATAATTTGGAAAGAAGTTTCAGAATCTACGCCAAAGTGAATTAAATCCATCATAATATCATCACGACATCCAATAATTTCACTCATTTTAGCTGTTCCATTTTCAATTAATTCTTCTGCATTTCCTAACCAAACATCAGTACCATGAGATAATCCTGAAATTTTTAATAATTCGGCAAATGTAGATGGATGCGTTTTTTCAAGCATTCCACGAACAAATCTAGTTCCAAATTCAGGGATTCCCAGTGTCCCAGTTTTAGACTGAATTTGCTCTGGAGTTACACCAAGAATTTCCGTTCCTGAAAACAATGCCATAACCCCAGGATCATCTGTAGGAATTGATTTTGGCTCAATTCCAGATAAATCTTGCAACATACGAATCATTGTAGGATCATCATGCCCTAAAATATCAAGCTTAAGAATATTATCATGAATTGAGTGGAAATCAAAGTGTGTAGTTCTCCATGGTGCACTCAAATCATCAGCAGGATATTGAATTGGTGAAAAATCATAAATTTCCATATTATCTGGAACTACTAAAATTCCAGCAGGGTGTTGACCAGTAGTACGTTTTACACCAGTTGCTCCCTTTGCAAGACGATCAACTTCTGCACTTCTTAAAGTTTGTTCTGTATCTCTTTCATATGCTTTTACATAACCATACGCAGTTTTATCAGCAACAGTACCAATAGTTCCAGCCCGAAAAACATTATTCTCACCAAATAGTACCTTAGTATAATTATGCCCAATTGGTTGGTAGTCACCTGAAAAGTTTAAATCAATATCAGGAACCTTATTTCCCTTAAAACCAAGGAATGTTTCAAATGGAATTTCTTGTCCATCTTTAATCAATTCTGTTCCACATTCTGGACATTTTTTATCAGGTAAATCATAACCAGATCCATACTCACCTTTAGTGTAGAATTCTGAGTATTTACATTTAGGACAACGATAATGTGGTGGTAATGGATTTACTTCAGTAATTCCAGTCATTGTAGCAACAAAACTTGAACCAACTGATCCACGAGAACCTACTAAATATCCGTCCTTATTTGATTTAAATACCAATTTTTGTGCAATTAAATAAATAACCGCAAAACCATTTCCAATAATAGATTTTAGTTCTTTATCTAATCTTGCTTGTACTAATTCTGGTAGCGGATCACCATACCAATCATGAGCCTTATTTAGCGCTAACTCTCTAATTTGCTCATTTGCCCCAGGCATATTTGGTGTATATAACTTGTCTTTAACAGGAGATATATCATCTATTTCATCTGCTAGCTTAGTTGGGTTATCTATAACAATTTCTTTAGCAGTTTTTTCATCTAAAAATGAAAAATCATCTAACATTTCATCTGTCGTTCTAAAATGAGCATCTGGAAGTTTATGCAATCTATTTAAAGAGTTAGCTCCACCTTGAGAATGAATCAAAATCTTACGATATATTGCATCTTCTTTATTCATATAATGAACATCACCAGTAGCAACAATCGGAATTTGCAATTCATGAGCTAAATCTATCATATTGGAGATAATTTCTTCTAGATTTGCTTCATCTTTTACTAATTCTTGTTCAATTAGTGGTTCATACAATGGTTTTGGCTGAACTTCCAAATAATCATAATATTTAGCTTTTTCTTTTGCTACGCCATATCCCTTCTGCATCATTGCAGTAAATACTTCACTATTAGCACATGCTGAACCAATCAATAATCCTTCACGATACTTATTTAAAACTGACCTTGGAATTCGTGCTACACGATAAAAGTACTTCGTCATTCCATCAGACATCAATTTAAATAAATTTTTAAGTCCTTCTTGTGTTTTGGCTAAAATAGTTGCATGGAAAGGATGTTCATGTTTATATGCATCATTTTCACCTACATATTTATTGAAATCGTCATGATATTTTATATCATAATTTTCTTCTGCATCTTTTAACATTGCATAGTAAATGTAACCTGTTGCTTCAGCATCATATATAGCACGGTGATGATGTTCTAGATTTACATCTAATTTTTTAGCCAATGTATTTAGTCTGAACCCCTTCATCTCAGGATACAAAAAGCGTGCTAATGGTAATGTATCAATCCATGGTTCTTTAATCAAAGGCAAATGATGACGTTCATATCCAGTATTCATAAAATCAACGTCAAAAGTTGCGTTATGACCAACAATTATGCATCCTTTACAAAATTCCTGGAACATTTTAAAGACTTCTTCTTCAGATTTAGAACCCTTCACCATGTCATCAGTAATACTTGTTAAATTGATTGTAGTTTGTGAAAGCGGATGACCAGGATCAATGAATTGTTCAAAACGATCAATAACTGTACCATTTTTCATTTTAACTGCCGCTAATTCAATTACTTTATCATACCGTGCAGAAAGCCCTGTTGTTTCCGTATCAAAAATAACATATGTGCTATCTTTCAAGTTTACATGTGCTTCATTATATGCAATTGGCATACCATCATTCACAATATCAGCTTCTACACCATACAAAATTTTAACGTTATTCTTCTGACCAGCCGTATGAGCTTCAGGGAAAGCTTGCAATCCTCCATGATCAGTCACCGCAATTGCTTTATGTCCCCATTTAGCTGCTTGAGAAACATAATCAGAAATACTATTAGTTGCATCCATTTGACTCATATTAGTATGTAAATGTAATTCAACTCTTTTTTCCCCATCGGGCATCGTATCTTTACGTTTCTCATGTTTAACTTCCATAATGTCATATGCATTAATAGTTAAATCTCTCATAAAGCTATCTTCTTGCACACTTCCACGAACTTTTATCCATTTTCCTACTTTTAAAGCTTCAAAAATTGCTTCATCATTCTCATCTCTCGAAAACTTTTTAATTACAAAAGATGAACTATAATCCGTAACTTTTAAAATTAGCAATTTACGTTCAGAACGAAGTTGTCTTATTTCACGATCAAATATATATCCTTGAACAACAACTGAACGCTCTTCTTCATTTATTTCAGACATTTGCCGAACTGGAACATCATCACTTATTTTTTTACCTAAAACAATTGGTCCATCTAAATTAACATTTTCTTTTTGCTTGCTCTTTCTCTTTTCAGATTGTTTCTTAATTGCTTTCATTGCTCTCTGTGCTAATTCAGCATCAGATTTAGCTTTCTTTTCTTTAAACTCATTTATTTTGGCTTGAGATTTAGAATCATCAATTAAAGTAGAGAAAGTTAACTTAGGAAAACCAACTTTACTATATTCATCTTCAATTGGACCTAAAGCTTGACTTGTCAAAAAGTTCTTAACGATTTCATTTTCTGCAACAATTACAGGCCTACCATCTTGTATAGATGGTACCTTCCCACGAAAAACTTCACTAATCATCGGAGAATGAACTTCACTATGTGATACTGCCCATTGCCAATATTCTGCCAAATTTTTATTTGTTACTTCAGGATTCTGCGTTTTAATCAATAAATGAGTTTCAGCAATTTCTTTAAACGCAACAGAAATGTGATTAACCAAATCAACATATAAATTAAATGGCAAAATATTATCTACTTGCAAACAAAAATCCCAACGCTTTGAATCTATATGAACTTTAACATTATCAATAGCGGCATCTTTTAAAAACTCTTTATCATTTTCATTAGGCTGCCAATCTATTTGTTCTAACAATTTATTAAATAATTCTTGTTTACTTAAAGACAATCTTATTCTCCTCTCCTATTTATTAAGTCTAAAAAAGACTGCAGCACTCAGCCCAGTCTTTTTTAGATTTCCAGTCGGGCTAAATTAAAACCTTAAATTCCAACTAGTATTATAACTACTTCGTTGTAAAGTGATTTAAATTAATTAAACTCTTAACTATTATTCCCTTATCCTAGAAATTAATTTACATTTTTCAATAAAATTTTTAGTGAAGCAATCAATTCATCAACTTTAACTTCGATGGTTTCACCTGTTTGGCGTAATTTAATTTCAACAATTCCTTCTTCAGCTTTCTTACCAACTGTAATACGTACTGGTAATCCAATTAAATCTGAATCAGCAAATTTAACGCCTGCACGTTCTTTACGATCATCAACTAATACTTGGAAACCTGCATCTTGCAAGGACTTTTCAATTGCATCAGCTAATTCAACTTGTGTTGCATTCTTAACATTTACAGGAATTAAATGAATGTCAAATGGCGAAATATTACGTGGCCAAATCATTCCATTTTCATCATGGTTTTGTTCAATTATTGCTGATAACAAACGAGATACACCAATACCATAACATCCCATAATCATAGGAATTTGACGACCATTATTATCTAAAACTGTTGCACCTAATTTTTCTGAATAACGTGTACCAAGTTTAAAGATATGACCGATTTCAATTCCACGAGTAAATTTCAATTTACCTTCACCATCTGGTGATAAATCGCCTTCCTGAACTGTCCGTAAATCAACAAATTCATCAACATTAAAGTCTCGATCTATGTTAGCGTTTTTGAAATGATATCCATCCTCGTTTGCACCTACAGTTGCATTTACCATACTTTCCACATCTAAATCAGCATATACATTAATATCTTCAGGAACTCCAATTGGTCCTAGTGACCCAAAATTAGCACCCAAATATTTTTGTGCTTCATCTTCTGTAGCAGGACGTAATTCATTTACATCTAAAAAGTTCTTTAACTTCACTTCATTTACTTCATCATTACCACGCATCAAAATCACGACTGGATTTTCATCTGCAATAAATAATAATGTTTTAATTTCATCCTCAGTATTATTCCCTAAAAATTCAGCGACTTCATCAATTGTCTTAATATCTGGAGTTTGAATCTTTTCTAATTCTTTTGGCGTTTCATGCGATTTTTTTACTGTTCTTAAATTTTTTGCTTTTTCAATATTTGCGGCATACCCACTATTATCTGAATATACAACAGTATCTTCTCCAATTGGAGTAATCGCCATAAATTCATGTGAATCCTTGCCACCCATTGTACCAGAGTCAGCAATTATTTCGCGGAAAGTTAATCCTACACGATTAAAAATATTTCGATATGCATTTCCCATATCATTAAATACTTTATCTAAACTCTCTGTATCAGCGTGGAAAGAATAAGCATCTTTCATAATAAATTCACGTCCACGCAAAAGTCCAAATCTTGGACGATTTTCATCACGATATTTAGTTTGGATTTGATAC
This sequence comes from Ligilactobacillus cholophilus, assembly GCF_030389495.1. Classification (NCBI taxonomy): domain Bacteria; kingdom Bacillati; phylum Bacillota; class Bacilli; order Lactobacillales; family Lactobacillaceae; genus Ligilactobacillus; species Ligilactobacillus cholophilus. The sequence continues at coordinate 411,125 of NZ_CP127832.1, read as the reverse complement.
AACGTTAGTGGTAATTTTTTATATGATTTTACAGAATCTCGCACGATAGTTGTAAATGTTTCTTCATGTGTTGGTCCTAAAATAAAGTCCCGATCATGACGATCTTTTAACTTGAAAAGTGTTTGTCCATATGTATCATAGCGTTCTGATTCTTTCCATAATTCTGCAGGAATTACAGCAGGAACAAGCATTTCTACTGCACCAATATTATCCATTTCTTCGCGGATAATAGTTTCAATTTTTTGTAAAACTCGATTTGCAAGAGGAAGGTAGGCATACATTCCAGCAGTAACTTGCTTAATATAACCAGCTCTTAACATTAACTGGTGACTAACTGCCTCTGCATCACTTGGAACTTCCTTTAATGTTGGAATCAACATTTTTGATTGTTTCATGAAAGTTTCTCTTCTTTCGTTCAATTTTTAAATTCTTTTTCTAGTCTATCATATTTTTTTAGAAGAAGTAACGCCGAATATCATTCCATGTTACTAAAATCATTAAAATCATTAACAAGGCAAATCCAATCATTGTAATCACAACTTCTTTATTAGGATCAATTGGTTTTTTCCTAATACCTTCAACAACATTCAAAACAATTTTTCCACCGTCTAATGCTGGAATAGGCAATAAGTTCATAATACCTAGGTTTATAGATAAGAATGCCATTAAATTAATTACACTCAATACTCCATAGTGAGCAGCTTTTGAAGTCATTGAGTACATTGCAACTGGTCCACCAAAGTCATTTAAACTAAATCCATGTGTAAACATTTGACCTAATGCTGCAAAAATTGCTACTATAATTTGCCAAGTCCGTACAAATCCGTATGATAAAATTGCACCAATAGAATGGTTAGTCTTAATCTTTTCAGTAATTCCTATTTGTCCAATTTTTTCTCCATTTTGTTTTACAACCTTTGGCACTAACGTGATTTGTCGTGTTTTATTTTTATTCTTCACAACAAGAGTAGTTTCTTTACCGCCGCGACTGCTAATTGCATTTACTAATTCTTGCCAATTATCAGTTTTCTTTCCATCTACTGAAACAATTCGATCATCAGCTTTCAATCCAGCTTTTGCAGCAACTGAAGATGTTTGAACAGTTCCAATTTGATTTGAATTAGTTTCAACTTGAACTCCACCTTGAATAAAAGCAATTAATCCAAATGCAATAATTGCAAGAATGAAATTATTAAATGGACCTGCAGCGTTTGTAATTAATCTTTTAGGAACGCTGACAGATTGATACTGGACATCAAGAGGAGCAATTTGAATTTCTGTTCCATCATTTTCGATGATCATTGCATCATGATCGACTTTAAAACGTTTTACTTGTTCTTCATCGCCATTTTCATAACCTTCAATCCATAAACCTTTTTGTAGGTCCCAATCTGTAACAATTAATGGCAATGCGTTTTTAAGTATTTTCTTTTGGCTTGTATTGATTTTAGTTACAATCTGATCATCATTTAAAACTAATGATACAGGTGCACCTTTTTGCAATGTATCTTCATCATCTTCAAGGCCAGCCATTCTTACATATCCTCCTAATGGAAGAAGCCGCCAAGTGTACGTTGTTCCATTTTTATGATATGCAAATATTTTTGGTCCCATTCCAATTGAAAATTCACGTACTAAAATACCTGATTTCTTAGCAGCATAAAAATGTCCAAATTCATGTACGAAAACTAAAACACCAAAAACAATTATAAATGCAATAATTGTGACAATCATTTTTTGGCTTAACTCCTCTCTTAATGAACTAAATCAATCCTGCAAAGTGCATCAAAGGTAATACAAATAACAATGAGTCAAATCGGTCAAGAATTCCTCCATGTCCAGGTAAGATCTTACCTGAATCTTTTACTCCATAGTGACGTTTAAATGCTGATTCAATTAAATCACCAAATTGTCCACCAATTGAAAAGATTAAAGTTAAAACTAACATAATTGGCATATTGTATTTAAATACAGATTGTTGCATGTAAACATAAATACCAACAATTATTACTGCTGCTAGTGTTCCACCAATTGAACCTTCCCATGTTTTATTTGGGCTAATTTTTGGAGCAAGCTTATGTTTTCCAATTTTCCGACCAATTAGATAAGCTCCACTATCTGTAATCCAAACAATTAATAATGCATATAAGAGCATCCATAAACTTTCAGTACGTGCTTGAATCATAAAATGGAAGCCAAATCCTGCATATACAGCACCTAAAATTAATGCACCTGCATCATCAAATGAAAACATATTTTTTGACATTACTGTAAAAGCTAGCAAGCAAAGTAAGAATACAAAAAATAAATCTATATAACTTTCATTAGCTGGAGCTGGCAAAAAATTAAGCCAGTTTCTAGGTACTAATAAACTCGCAATCGCAAAATAACTAATAAATGCGGCAGGAGAAACGACAAATAATTTCTTCATAGATACAAATTCTGTCATTGCCACAATTCCCATTGCAACTACTAAAATATTAAATGGAGTTCCACCAATAATTAAAAGTGGAATAAATATTAATAATGCGATAATCGCTGTTGTTACTCTTTGTTTCATTATTTACCTTCCTTTACGCCACCGAATCTCCGATCTCGATGTTGATACTTATTTATATCTTCAATTAAATCGCTTGGTTTATATTCTGGCCAAAATTTATCTGAAAATACTAATTCACTATAAGCTAATTGCCAAAGTAAAAAATTGGATATTCTTTCTTCACCACTTGTCCTAATTAACAATTCTGGATCATTATATGGTGCAACACTTTGTGTCATTAATGATTTTGAAATAACATCCTCATCTATTTCATCAACTGCTAATTTTTGATTTTTTACATCTAATGCAATTTTTTTCACTGCTGTTATAATCTCAGCACGACTACCATAATTTAATGCAAAATTTAGAATCATTCCTGTATTATTTTTAGTCTGTTCGATTGCATCATTTACCGCTTTTTGCGTTTTTTCTGGTAGATATTCCGTATATCCCATAACATTAACTTTAATATTATTTTCAATTAATTCAGGAACAAAAGTATCAAAAAATTTAACTGGCAAATCCATCAAAAAATTAACTTCTTTTTTAGGTCTTTTCCAATTTTCAGTTGAGAATGCATAAAGCGTTAATACTTTAACTCCTAAACCACTTGCTGTTTTTGTAATATCTTTAACAACTTCCATTCCCCGTTTATGTCCTGCGACACGTGGTAAGTCTCTTTTTTGTGCCCAACGACCATTGCCATCCATTATAATAGCAATATGTTGAGGCATTTTATTTTCATCTAATTTAATTTCCTCTTTTGTATCATTAGAAAATTTATTAAATAACTTATCGAACAATATTTTGCCTCCAAAATTAAACTAAATACGACAAAAGGGGCAAAATTAGACAATCGTCTATTTTACCCCACAAAAATTAACCTTCTAAAATTTCTTGTTCCTTATCTGCAACAATTTGGTCAACTTTCTTAATTGCCTCATCAGTAACTTGTTGTGCTTGATCTTCTAAATCGTGCAATTCGTCTTCTGATAATTCACCATTCTTTTGTGATTTCTTTAAGCCTTCTCGAATATCACGTCTAGCATGTCGTACAGAACCCTTTGCTTTTTCACCAATAGCTTTAACTTCTTTTGCAAGTTCTTTACGACGTTCTTCTGTTAATTGAGGAATAACTAAACGAATGACAGTTCCATCATTAACTGGATTTAATCCTAAATCTGATGCTAATAATGCATGTTCAATATCGTCTAGTGAAGATTTATCATATGGTGTAATTAGTAATACTCGTGCTTCTGGAATAGAAATTTGTGCAATTTGATTCAATGGTGTTGGTGCACCATAATATTCAACCATTACTCGGTTTAAAATACTTGCATTTGCTCTTCCAGCACGAATTCCGCCTAATTCATGACTTAAAGCATCTTGGGCTTTAAGCATTTGTGCCTGTCCGTCTTGAATAATTGGATTTGTAATTTTCATTATTATTTTCCTTCCACAGTTGTTCCGATATTTTCACCTTCAACAACTTTCTTTATATTACCATGTTGATTCATATTGAACACAACCAATGGAATATTGTTATCCATTGATAATGTTGAAGCAGTTGAATCCATAACATGTAAACCTTTGTTTATAATATCTAAATGAGTTAGTGTTTCAAACTTAACTGCTGTTTGATCTTTCTTTGGATCGGCAGAGTAAATTCCATCAACGCCGTTTTTAGCCATTAATATTACATCTGCATTAATTTCTGATGCTCTAAGTGCGGATGTTGTATCTGTTGAGAAGTATGGTGAACCAGTGCCAGCAGCAAAAATTACAATACGACCCTTTTCTAAATGACGTACTGCTTTACGGCGAATATATGGTTCTGCAACCTGTCTCATTTCAATCGCTGTTTGTACACGTGTAGGAACATCTAAGGATTCTAAAGTATCTTGTAATGCTAATGCATTCATTACAGTACCTAGCATACCAATGTAGTCTGCTTGAGCACGTTCAATTCCTAATTGAGCGCCAGTTTCACCGCGCCACATATTGCCACCGCCTACGACAATAGCAATTTCAACTCCTAATTCATGTACTTCTTTAATTTCTTCTGCAACTTTACGAATTTCAGGTGGATTAATACCTTTACCAGCATCGCCTGCCAATGCTTCTCCACTTAACTTTAATACCACACGTTTATATTTAATAGCCATGCGTATCCTCCTATTAACTAAATATTCGTATGTAATTTCCAATTAATTTTAACATATTATCATTAAAGCGTAAATAAGTTTAAACATTGTTAATATTTCAACTTTTAACTATTTTTACGAATTAAATAAAAATGATCCTACTCAAAGAATAGGATCATATCTATTTAACTTACTTAGTGTTGTAAAGCAATTAAATTAATAATATCTTCTGCAGGAATTCCGTGGAAGTAGTTATTTAAATTAATATTTTCTAACGTTTCCTTCAATACGTCAGCATTATACTCTTTTCCAATCAATGCTTTTTCAACATCTTCTACATTTTTAATACCAAAGAAGTCACCATAAATTTTAACATTCTTCACATGGCCATCCTCAACGTCAAATCTTGCATCAATCGTACCACCTGTGAAGTGTTTTCTTTTTTGTACTGTAAATTTAGGTGATTGTCCATATACCCAATCCCAATTGTTATATGTTTTGTCTTGAATCTTTTTGATTTCTTCTTCGTCAGATTTTGTTAAATGATACTCAAATTTTTGAGCTTCTTCAATTGTATCAACATTCCAAATTTTCTTAATCAATTCATCACGAAATTCAAAGGTATTTAAATTTTGGTATTCAGGCTTTAAATATTTTTTGATGTTTGTTACACGTGCACGAACAGATTTAATTCCCTTAGATTCAATTTTATCTTTAGGAACTTTCAATGCATCAGCAACAGCATCAGTATTTACATCAAACATCAATGTTCCGTGACTAAATGTACGACCATTTCGCGTATACATTGCATTTCCTGAAAATTTCTTTCCCTCAATTACAATGTCATTTCTTCCTGTTACTTCAGCTTGTGTAGCTCCCATTTCATGTAATGCATCAACGATAGGTTTGACTAAATCTTTGAAATCACCAAATCTTTGATCATTTGCAGGCACAATAAAACTAAAACATAGATTTCCTAAATCTTGATACATTGCTCCACCACCTGAAAGGCGTCGAGTAACCGTAATATTATGATTTCGGCAGTATTCATCATTGATTTCTTCCATTGTATTTTGGTTTCGACCAACAATAATACATGGATTTTCAATATAAAATAACATAAATGGTAATGTAATTTTATCTGAATTCATTAAATATTGTTCTGTAGCAAGATTAGTTCTAATATCGTTTGTTTTCATTGCGTAGTATTGCATTTTTTACCCTCCAAGTAACTTATTTAATTATAAAAATAGGAACTATAGGAAAATCCCATAGTTTCTATTTTTTAAATATTTGTTGGAAATCCTAAGCCAACATCTGCTGCATCCCAAATTGCTTCTGATAATGAAGGATGAGGATGAATTGTTAGTGATAAGTCATCAATAGTATTTCCAGATTCAATTGCTAATGTTAATTCACTAATCAAATCTGAAGCATCTTCACCCACAATTTGAGCTCCAACAAGGATATTGTTTTCTTTTAAATAGATCAAACGTACAAATCCATCAACTGCATCCATTGAAATTGCACGTCCATTTGCAGTGAATGGGAATTGAGCTTGTTCTACTTCTAACCCCTGATCTTTTGCTTCTTGCATTGTTAAACCAGTTGTTGCAAGCGGAATATCAGTGTAACAAACAGCAGGCATTGCATGGTAATCAACAGTTGCCTTTTTCCCAGCAATTGCTTCAGCTGCAACCTTGCCTTCGTATTCCGCTTTATGAGCTAATGCAAAACCTGGAACAACGTCCCCAATCGCATAAATATTTGGCACAGTTGTTCTTCCTTGATTATCTACCTTAATCAATCCATGATCATCTAGTTCAACACCAGCATGTTCAAGGCCCATATTCTTAGTATTTGGCCGACGACCAACAGATACTAGACAATAATCGCCGACTAATTCCTTTTCTTTTCCATCTACTTCAAAAGTAATTGTTACTTTATCAGCTGTTTGTTCAGCTTTTTTTGCTAAAGCATTAGTATAAATGTCAACACCTTGTGAACTGAAATGTTTTTCAATAATTCTGACCATATCAGCTTCGTAGTTAGATAAAATTTGGTTTGTACCTTCTATAATTGATACATGTGCACCTAAATTGGCATATGCAGAAGCTAATTCGCATCCAATATAGCCACCACCAACAACAATCAAGTGTTCTGGAACTTTCTTTAAATCTAGTGCTCCAGTAGAGTCAATAACACGATCTTCATATTTGAAGTTAGGAATTTCAACTGGATGACTTCCTGTTGCAATGATTAAATTTTTGAATGTATAAGTTTGTGCATTATCATCCTTGATAACACGAAGACTATGTGCATCACGAATATACGCTGTACCCCAAATTACATCAATATGGTGCTTTTTAAATAAACTAGCTACTCCACCTGTTAATTTGTTAACAACGCTTTGTTTCCAAATTTGTGTTTGATCAAAATCTAATTTTGCAGCAGTAACTTCCAATCCCATTTTTTGAGAATTCATTGCACTTTGGTAATGATGAGCTGCTTCAACTAATGCTTTAGATGGGATACATCCAACGTTTAAACAAACTCCACCGATAAATTTATTTTCAATAACTGTAACTTTTTGTCCTAACTCTGCAGCATGAATTGCTGCTACATAACCACCAGGGCCGGATCCAATTACAACTGTATCTAAATCAATTGCAAAATCTCCTACTACCATTAATTATCCCTCCATCAATAATAATTCTGGGTCAGCTAATAACTCTTTCAAGCGATTTAATGCTTGTTGTGCTGTTGCACCGTCAATAGCTCTATGATCTACTACTAATGACAATTTCAAAACTTTCCCAACTGTTAATTTTTGATCATCTTGTGGGTCAACAATTGGTTGATTTTGAATTCGACCGATTCCCAAAATTGCAACTTCTGGATAATTAATAATTGGAGTGAAGTATCCTCCACCAATTGAACCAATATTAGTAATTGAAATAGATCCATTTTTAACTTTATTAGAATCTAATTCTCCACTTTCAATAAGTGTCTTATCTTGATTTATTTGTCGAGCAATTTCAAACATACTCAAGCGATCAGCATTTTTTATGTTTGGCATAAATAATCCTCTGCTTGTTTCTGTTGCAACTCCAATATTAATATCATCTTTATAAATAATTTCGGCATTATCCATATCAACAGATGAGTTTAAAATTGGATATTCTTTTGCAACGATTGCCAAAGCTTTAACTATATATGGCATAAATGTCAAATGTACGCCTCGCTTAGCAGCTTTTTCTTTAATATTATTTCTTTGGTTCCATAGTTTATCAACAACTACTTCATCAAATAATGTAACATGTGGAATTTCGCTTACAGATTGAGATACTAATTTTGCTGTTGCTAAACGAACAGAATCCATCTTTTCACGATGTTCATGCATACCTTCTTGACTTTGAGCGTTATTGATTTGGTTTACAGAACGTTCACGTAAATCTTCTGTTGGAACAACTTTCTTACCTGTTTCACCATTGTTCAAGTAATTTTCAACATCAGATTTAGTAATTTGATTATGATTTCCTGTTCCAGTGACTTTAGTTAAATCTACACCCTTTTCACGTGCAAATGCTCTAACTGAAGGCATTGCTAAAACAGGTAAACTATGATCTTGTGGTGTTAATTTTTTCTTAGCTGGTACAGCTTTTGGTTGTGCATTAGTATTAGCTTTTTCTTCTTTAACTTGCTCTTTCTTATCTGAAGATGAATCATCTGCAGCATCTTCATCAGAGTCTGTTTTAATTTCAACTAATGTATCCCCAACGTTTGCTGTATCACCTTCAGGAACAACAATCTTTTCAACAACACCTTCAACAGGTGAAGGAATTTCTTCAACAGATTTATCATTTTCGATTTGGACTAAGTCAGCATCTTTTTTAATAGTATCGCCAACTTTAACTAGCCATTTTCCAACTGTTCCTTCCGCCATTCCTTCTCCGACATCAGGAAGTTTGAATTTATAAATACCCATTCATATCTTCCTTTCTAAAAATTAATAGTTTCTCGTACTTTTTCTACAATGTCTTCTTTATTAGGAATCCATTCATTTTCAGCTTCACTAAATGCATAAACTGTATCAGGTGCACTAACACGTGCAATCGGAGCATCAAGACTTAAAATTGCTTTTTCTGCAATAATAGATGAAATTTGTCCGCCGATTCCAGCCATAGCTTGTGCTTCTTGTACAATTACTACTTTTCCAGTTTTTCTTACACTCTCTAAGATTGTTTTTTCATCAATTGGAGAAACTGTTCTTAAATCAACAACTTCTACATCGATATTTTCTTCTTTTAATTCTTCAGCAGCTCTTAAACATTCTTGCACCATATATCCATATGAAACCAATGTAATATCTGAGCCTTCACGCTTTACAACTGCTTTATCTAAAGGAAGTGTGTATTCTTCTTCTGGAACTTCTTCTTTAATTGTTCTATATAGCTTCATGTGTTCCAAAAATACAACTGGATCATCACAACGAATTGATGAAATTAATAATCCTTTTGCATCATATGGTGAACTTGGAATTACAACCCTTAATCCTGGTATTTGTGCAACTAGACCTTCTAAACTATCAGAGTGCATTTCTGGTGTATGAACACCACCACCAAATGCTGATCTAATTGTAATTGGCATTTTCTTTGTACCACCAGAACGGAAATGTTCACGTGCAATTTGACCAACTACTTCATCCATACATTCATATAAAAAGCCAAAGAATTGAATTTCTGGCACTGGACGAAAACCTTCATAAGCTAATCCAGCTGCTAATCCAATAATTCCAGATTCAGCTAATGGTGTATCAAAAACTTGGTCTTTACCATTTTCTTCTTGAAGACCTTCTGTAGCTCTAAATACACCACCGTTTCTACCAACGTCTTCACCAAAAATCAATACTTTTTTATCACGTTTTAATTCTTGGTCTAAAGCATTTGTAATTGCTTTAATCATTGTTAATTTAGCCATGTTAATTTTCCTCCTTTTCGCATGCATCAATTTTTTCTTGAATCATTTCAGGAGTTTCTGCATATGATAATTTATAGAAATCACTCACAGTTTGATGAGGTGCTTGTTCTGCTTTATCAATTGCTTCATCTATTTCTTTATTAATTTGCTCTTCCCATTCTTTTTCCATCTTTTCATTCCATAGATTTTGATGGTCAAGATATGTTCTTAATCGAATTAATGGATCTTTTTCATGCCAATTTTTTTCTTCATCTGCAGTTCTATATCTCTTAGGATCGTCACCTGATAATGTATGAGGTTCATAACGATATGTAAGAGTTTCAATTAATACTGGACCTTTACCAGAAACTGCCCATTCACGAGCTGCCTTAGTTACTGCATAAACTGCCAATGCATCCATTCCATCAACTTGAATACCTGGAATACCAACTGCTACACCTTTTTGAGCAATTGTTTTTGCTGCAGTTTGCTCTTTTCTTGGAACTGAAATAGCATATCCATTATTTTGAACAATAAATATAGCTGGAACTTTATATGCACCGGCAAAATTTATTCCTTCATAAAAATCACCTTCTGAAGTTCCGCCATCACCTGTATACATATATGCTACATTTTGAGAGCCATTTTTCTTTAAACCTAAACCGACACCTGCAGTTTGCACACTTGCAGAAGCAACAACAATTTGTGGAGTAGTTGCTTGTACACCTTCAGGAATTTGTCCACCCATATAATGACCAATTGACCATAAAAATGCTTTATATAATGGCATTCCATGTTGTACCCATTGTGGAATATCACGATATGCTGGTAAAAGAAAATCATCCTTTTCCATTGCATAGTTTGATCCCATTTCACTTGCTTCTTCACCTGCTGTTGGTGCATAAAAACCTAAACGGCCTTGACGATTAAGTTTTGTAGATCTTTCATCTAAAACTCTTTCCCAAACCATTTTTTTAAATAGATCAACTAATTGTTCATCTGATAAATCAGGAAATAAATCTTTGTTAACAATATTTCCCTTCTCATCCATTATTTGGATTGGTTTCATATTAGGCTGATTCATATAGTCATTTAAGTTAATTTTTGACATTTTAGACCCTCCTTTAGATTATCTAATTATAATTCTTATAGCTTTTATTTTAATCGATTACTCTGTTGATGTGAATTAAAATGATATGTAAATTTATAAAACTAATTATTTTATTTTCTAATCATATTGAGATTAATTTGAAAGGCTATGATATGATAGCTTTTTATTATTAACTTTTTTTTAATTTAAAAGAAATATTTGTAAAAATTATGTTTTTTACTGAATATATTAAAATCATGGCAAAAAAAATAAGACTTTCCCCAAAGCCTTATCCCTAATGATTAAATAAGTTATTCACTTAGTCCTTTTCTCTCTAACACTTACATTCTTAGTATATGTATTTTTAAAGAGAAAATTTCAAAAGTTCTTGAAACTTATTTTGGACTTCTTGAAGCATAATAAATATTGCGCACAACGTTTATTATGTAACATTTTTGTAATATATATTTTGTATATAAAAAAAGACTAGGAAATTCCTAGCCTCTTTTATATTATTTACGACGACGTTCTGGAATACGTGCAGCCTTACCTTGACGATCACGTAAGTAGTATAACTTAGCACGACGTACACGACCATAACGTACTACTTCAATCTTTTCAACACGTGGTGTGTGAATTGGGAAAGTACGTTCAACACCTACACCATTACTGATTTTACGAACTGTGTAAGTTTCTGAAACACCTTCACCACGGCGTTTAATAACTACACCTTCAAAAATTTGAATACGTTCGCGTTTACCTTCAACGATACGTGCGTGAACACGTACTGTATCCCCAGCACGAAATTCTGGAATATCATCACGTAATTGTGATTCAGTAATCTTCTTGATTAATGGGTTTACTGACATCTTTTTCTTCCTTTCATCAATATTCATGTCCAGTTGCAGCGGAATATTGTTATTATGGCAATCAGCCAAATATTACTTTACCATACTATTAATTAACTTGTAAAGACTATTTATTATTAAATTCTCTTAACCATTTTTTATCTTGATCTGTAAGCGGGTAATCTTCTAATAAATCTGGGCGTCTTTCAAACGTCCTTCTAAGTGCTTCCTTATGTCTCCATTCAGCAATTTTTTGATGATTACCACTAGTTAATACTTCAGGAACTTTCAATCCTCGAAACTCTGCTGGTCTTGTATATTGAGGATACTCCAATAATCCAGTAGAAAAAGAATCTCCAATTGCAGAATTTGTATTACCTAGCACATCCGGTAATAATCGTACAGTAGCATCGATTATTACCATTGTTGCTAATTCACCACCAGTCAAAACATAATCTCCCAATGAAATTTCATCAGTAACTCGCGTTCTAATTCTTTCATCATATCCCTCATAATGTCCACATATAAAAGTTAAATGTTTTTCCTGTGATAGCTCTTCTGCAACTTTTTGATCAAATTTACGTCCAGCAGGATCTAAAAGAATGACTTTCCCAGGCTCTGGGTGTTTTTGTTCTACCATATCTAATGCATCAAATATTGGTTGTGCTTGCAATAGCATTCCTGCGCCGCCACCATAAGGCGTATCATCAACATGATGCTGTTTATTAGTAGTAAATTCACGAAAATCTGTAACATCTATATTTACAATTCCCTTTTCTTGAGCTTTACCAATCATTGAACTATTCATCGGACCATCAAACATTTGAGGAAATAAACTTAATATATCAATTTGCATTAATCATCTAACCCATCTAATAAATCAATAATTACTTTTCCGTCTTCACATTGAATTTCTTTAACAACATCTTTAATTGCTGGTATCAATAAATCACGCTTTCCTTCTCTTTTAATAACCCAAACGTCATTTGCACCAGATTCAATTATTTCATTTATTTTTCCTAATTTATTTCCTTCTAAATCGTATACATCTAGCCCTATTATTTCATGATAATAATATTCGCCATCTGATAAAGAATCTTGCTGCTGTTCAGAAATTTTTAAATCATTTTGTTTTAGATCTTCAACTAAATTTATATCTTCTAATCCTTCAAATGTTAACAAATCAAATTGTTTATGTTTTCGATGTGATTTAATAATTAAACTTTTCACTAATTTTCCATTTTTAAAAGCATAAACTGTTTCGCCAACCGCAAATCGTTTTTCAGGGAAATCCGTAACAGCTTGAACCTTAACTTCACCCTTAATTCCATGTGTATTCACAATTTTTCCGATTTGATAATAATTCATTTGCGTCTCCTTTCTAATTAATAATGACATATCAATTAACAAAAAAACCTCTAAACAAAACATACCTGTCTTATTCAGAGGTCCAAAAATTAATCTGCAATGTTCAATTTGATCCGCAAAACATCGTCAATCCGAATGCCATAAACCAATGAACGAATCGCTTGAATTACTGTTCCATTTTTACCAATTACTCGGCCAACATCTTCAGGACTTAATGTAATATTATAATTAATAAAACGATCGTCTTCTGTGATGTCTATCGAAACATCGTCAGGTTTAGTGACTAACGCTTGGACAATTGTAATTAACAATTGCTTAACCGTTTCTTTTGTCATCTAATTACCTTATTTCTTTGAGTATTTTGCTTCGTGGAACTTCTTCATTACACCTTGACGTGAAAGAATGTTACGAACAGTATCTGATGGTTGAGCACCATTGTTTAACCATTCCATAATTTCTTCTTCTTTAAGTGTAACTGTTTCTGGTTCTGTTAATGGGTTGTAAGTACCAACATTAGCAATAAAACGACCATCACGTGGTGAACGTGAATCTGCAACTACGATACGATAAAATGGACGTTTCTTAGAACCCATACGCTTTAAACGAATTTTTACTGACATGTTGCACCTCCTAATAATTTATCAACAATTAATAATATACCAATTTTTTATTTACCTGTAAAGGAAAAATTCTTGACAGGCCATATTTTTTTATTTTTTCCGACGACGACGTGCTTTTTGTAACTTTCTAAGTTTCTTTTTCTTGTTTTTATTAGCCATTTTCTTCATTGACATCTGGGCTAATTTCCCAGACATTCCATTTCCTAATAAACCTTCCATTCCAGAAAAATCACCCTTAGATACTTTGCTCATCATTTTACGCATTTGTTTAAATTGCTTAATCATTCTGTTTACATCCTGAATTGGCATTCCAGAACCTGCTGCAATTCGACGACGACGACTTGGATTTAAAATATCTGGATTTTCTCGTTCTTCAGAAGTCATAGAATATACAATTGCTTTAGTTCGTTCAACATTTTTAGGATCAACATGTAAATTCTTTAATGCTGGATTATTTGCCATTCCTGGAATCATCTTAATTAAATCTTCCATTGGCCCCATTTTTTGAACTTGACCTAATTGTTCTAAGAAATCATTAAAGTCAAAAGAATTAGCTTGCATCTTATCTCTTAACTCAATTGCTTTTTGCTCATCATAATCTTTTTGAGCTTTTTCAATAAGTGTAAGCATATCCCCCATCCCTAGAATTCGAGAAGCCATTCTATCTGGATGGAATACATCTAAATCAGTTAATTTTTCACCTTGACCAATAAATTTAATTGGCTTACCAGTTACAGCACGAATTGATAAGGCAGCACCACCACGAGTGTCACCATCTAACTTAGTAAGAACAATTCCTGTTACATCAAGTTGATCATTAAAGCCCTTAGCAACTTCAACAGCACTTTGTCCAGTCATTGCATCCACAGTTAAAAGAATTTCATCCGGATGAACTAACTCTTTAATTTTAGATAATTCATCCATTAATTTTTCATCAATCTGTAAACGTCCTGCAGTATCGATTAACACATAATCATTTTTCTTTTCATGTGCTAATTCCATTCCTTTACGTACAATTTCAACTGGATCAACATCTGTTCCCATTTCAAAAACTGGAACATCGATTTGTTCACCTAAAATTTTTAATTGATCAACCGCAGCTGGACGATATACGTCTGCTGCAATCATTAATGGACGTGCATTTTCTTCATTCTTTAGTTTTAAAGCTAATTTTCCTGCAGTAGTAGTTTTACCTGCCCCTTGAAGCCCAACCATCATAATAACAGTTGGAATCTTAGATGATTTATTTAATGGGACTGCTTTTTCACCCATTATTTTAACTAATTCTTCGTTAACAATTTTTACAATTTGTTGTGCTGGAGTTAAACTATCTAAAACTTCTGCACCTACTGCACGCTTGCTTACTGTTTTTATAAAATCTTTTACTACGCTGTAATTAACGTCAGCTTCAAGTAAAGCAAGGCGAATCTCACGCATTGATTCTTTTACATCATTTTCAGTAATTTTTCCTTTACGTTGTAAACTATGTATTGCATTTTGAATGCGTTCGGTTAAACCTTCAAAAGCCATTAATAATTCTCCTATTCTTCTATACTTTCTAACTGATGTGCTAAGTATAATAATTTTTTATCATCAGCATAATTAGCTTGAATGTAATTTAAAAGAGCATCTAAGTTTGACGCATTTTTTTTAAAATTTTCATATAAATGCAATTTACTTTCATACTCTTCTAATATTTTCTCTGTCCGTTTTATATTATCATAAACTGCCTGTCTAGAAACATCATAATTTTCAGCAATTTCTCCTAATGAATAATCATCACGATAATATTGTGCTAAATAATCCATTTGTTTTGTTGTTAATAGCGGTTCATAAAACTCAAATAATGCATTTATGCGATTAGTTTTTTCAATTTCCATTAATATCACCTAATCCTTCTTAGGAGTAATTAATCCTTTAAATAATCCATATGCAAAATCTTCTGTGTTAAAATCACGTAAATCGTCTACTTTTTCGCCTAAACCAACTAATTTTACTGGAATATGAAGTTCATTTCTAATTGCAAGTACAATTCCACCTCGTGCAGTACCATCTAACTTAGTTAAAATAATACCAGAAACGTTTGTTACATCTTTGAATTGTTTTGCTTGTGTTAATGCATTTTGTCCAGTAGTTGCATCTAAAGCTAATAAAACCTCATGAGGTGCATCAGGCAATTCGCGAGTAATTATTCTTTGGATTTTTTCTAATTCATTCATTAGATTTACTTTATTTTGCAATCGACCTGCTGTATCTATAAGTAAAATATCATAATTTTCTTTTTTAGCTTTAGTAATTGCATCAAACACTACTGCAGCTGGATCACTTTTTTCTTCTTTTTTCACAATATCAACACCAACTCGCTGTGCCCATTCGTCTAATTGTTGTATTGCGCCTGCTCGGAAAGTATCACCCGCAGCTAATAAAACTTTTTTCCCTTCTTTTTTAAATCTATTTGCTAATTTACCAATTGTAGTTGTTTTACCAACACCATTAACTCCTACAAAAAGGAAAACTGTTAATCCATCTTTTGAAAAATGTAATTTTTCATCTTCATTTTTACCAGCTTCTTCGTATAAATCAACTAATTTTTCAACAATAACTTCAGAAACTTCATCTTTTGTTTTAGCATTTTGAAATTTAACTTCATCACGCAATTCATCACTAATTTTCATAGCTGCGTCGAATCCAACATCCGATTCTATCAACATTTCCTCAAGATCATCAAAGAAATCTTCATCAACATGTCTAAAGTTAGCTAATAACGCATTAATTCTACCCTTAAACCCAGCTCTCGTTTTCTTCAGCCCATGTGTATAATGTTCTTTTTCATTTTTTTCTTCTTTTTCTTCATTAGTGGCAACTTCTTCTTGATTAGCGTTATCCGTTGTGATTTCCCATTCTGTCTCAGTTTCTGTTCCTGTTTCTGTTTCTGTTTCTGTTTCTGAATGCTCGTCGTCTATTTCTTTGTCAAGTTCTTTGCTTTCTTGTTTTATCTCTTTATCATCATCTGATAATTCATCACTATTTTTTGTTTCTGTTTCATCCTGAGTTGCTTGCTTTTTTTCTTCTTCATCTTCAAATCCGAATGCTTTTTTTAATTTGTTAAATAGCCCCATTTAAAAATTCCTTTCTAAATTACATCAGCTAAAGATACTGAAACCATTTTTGAAATTCCTGATTCTTGCATTGTTACCCCATATAATACATCAGCCTGCATCATTGTTCCCTTACGATGTGTAATAACAATAAATTGTGTTTCATCATCAAAGTTCTTTAAATATTGAGAATAACGCACAACATTTGCATCATCTAATGCAGCTTCAGCTTCATCAAGAACAGCAAATGGAACTGGTCGCACCTTTAAGATTGCAAATAATAATGTAATAGCAGTCAAAGCACGTTCTCCACCAGAAAGTAGACTTAACTTTTGTGCCTTCTTTCCAGGCGGTTCTGCGGTAATTTCAATCCCTGTTGTTAATAAATCATCTGGATCAGTTAATGATAATTTAGCTTTACCACCATCAAAAATTTTAGGAAATAGTTCTGAAAATGCTTTTGAAACTTTATCAAATGTATCCTTAAATCTAAGTTTTACCTCAGAATCCATTTCATCCATACTTTGTAATAATGTTTCTTTAGCACTATTCAAATCAGTTTGCTGTGTATTTAAAAATTCAAATCGTTCGTTAACATTTTCAAATTCATCAATTGCACCTAAATTAACGTCTCCTAACTCATCAATTCCTCGCTTTAATAATTTTAATTGACGAGAAACATCATCTAAATTAGTTTCAGTTGCCTGATCTTTAGCTTTCTCAAATGACATTCCAAATGTATTAGATAGATTTGAAAGTAATTGGTCTAATTTAGTTGTTAACTTGCCATTTTGCAAACTAATTTTTCTCTGTTCATCATAGGTATTTTGTTGTAAATCATTAATACGTTGCAATCCTAATTCAGCAGAAGATACATCATCATGCAGAGATTTTCTTTGCCTTTGAAGCTTATCAACTTTAGTTTGAATTTTCTCATACTCTTGTTTAGCATCTAATTGCTTTTGTTTTAACTCATCACCTTGCAACATATTTTCAGAACTTTGTAATTCTATTTTTTCTATATCCACTTTATTTTGATTGATAGCTCTATCTAGTTGCTTTTTTTGAGTAACTAGATCATTTTGCTGCACTTTATCATTTGTTAAACGTTCTGTTAAAAGTAAAAGTTGCTGTTGCAACATATTTTCTTTTGTCGCATTCTGTTGCTTTACACTTTGCTGATTCTCACTTATTTTTTCTTTATTAGATAACTCTTTATTATCTTTATTTAATTTCTCTTCAACTTGTTTTAATTTTGAAACTAATTCCTCTTTTTGAGAAAGAAAATCACTTTGATTTAATTCTGATATTCTATCTTGATTATCCTTCAATTGAGTTTTAACACGATTAAATTTCATTTTTTGGTTTTCAAATTCATTTTGCAATGAATTACGTTTCTGTATTAACTCGTTAATTTGAAGATTATTATTTTGAATACTATTTGAAATATCATTAAGTTGTTTTTTTAGTTTTTGACCATCAAGTTCCAAATCTGCAAGTTGCTGCTTCATAACAGATAATTGTTTTTCTATTTTTTCGATTTCTTGTTTTTTCTTTAATAATCCATTTTGAGTATTATGACTAGCCCCACCAGTCATTGATCCTCCTGGATTAATAACATCACCATTTAAAGAAACAATCTTAGCACCAAAATTAATTTTTCTAGCAATATTTGTAGCACTATCTATGTCACTAACAATTAATATTGTACCTAATAAATATTTAATTATTGACTGGTTATTAGATGAAAACTTCACTAAATCACTTGCTATTCCAATAAATCCAGGACAATTTTTTGCTTTTTCTAAAATTAAAGGTTTTACCGCTCTCTCTTTAACAGTAGTCTGAGGTAAAAATGTTGCTCTACCTAATCTATTTTTAGTTAAAAAATTAATACAAGATTTTGCAACAGATTCATTAGATACAACAATATTTTGCAATTGTGCGCCTAACGCCGTTTCAATTGCTAAAGCATATTCTTGTTTAACATCAATTAATTCTGCAATTGAACCAATTACACCATTAAACTGATCACGCTTCTTAAGGATTTCACGTACTCCTGTATAGTAACCTGAGTAACTTTTTTCTGTACTTTTTAGTGCATTATACTTTGCATGAGCCTTTTGCAAAATTTCACTTGCTTGAAACCATTTCTTTCGTTGTTGATCAAGCTTTGAATTTAATTTTGTTTGCTGATTTTGAAGTGCCTTATTTTTATTTTCAGTTGCTTCAATATTTTGCTCAATTTTACTAATCTCAATTCTTTTATCATCAAGAATACTTTCTATTTCATTTTTCTGATTAATAAATTGTTCTTTTTCATTCTCAAGTTTTTTTACTAATTCATAATTCTTATCACAATTATTTTTTAAAAATTCTAATTCATTTTTTAATTCCAATTGCTTTTGTTTATGCTTATTAACGTTATCTTTTAAAACTTGAATATCATTTAAAAGCTTATCGGGTTCTATATTTTTAGTTAATTCTAACTCTTTTATCTGGATATCAATTTGTTTTTTCTGTTCACGTAAATCCTTAATGTTATCATCAATTTTGTTAATACGTTCAATAATTCTTTTTAACTCTTTTTGATTACTAGACAATTGCTTCTCAAGATCCTGCTTCTTTTCATTTCTAAAACGATTTTGTTGTTCAGTAATATCTTTTTTGCTTGCTAGTCTTTCTTTTTGTTGAGTTAAAATAACTAATTTATTCTGTAGCGTATCAAGTGTTAATTCTAATTTTTTTTGCTGTTCGTGTAAATTTTTTACATTTTCTTGTTGTGAATCTGCTTCTTTTTGATACCTAGTTATCAATTGTTTTAGTTTCTCAGTTTGAGAATCAAGATCTTTTTTCTTTAGTTGACTAGCTTGTATTTTTAATACTAATTGATTCAAATAAAAATAATCATATTTTTCTTTCTGAGCTAAATAATCTCTGGCAATACTTGCTTGTCTCTCTAAAGGTTCTTTTTGACGCTTTAACTCAGTTAAAATATCAACTACACGATTTAAATGATCAGTAGTTTCATTTAATTCTTTTTGAGCACGTTCTTTTTCTTTTTTATATTTTAAAACGCCAGCGGTCTCTTCTATTAAAATACGCCTATCTTCAGGTTTACTATTAAAAATAGATTCAACTCGTCCCTGAGAAATAATTGAAAAACTTTCTTTTCCAAGCCCAGTATCCATAAAAAGTTCTGTTATATCCTTTAGACGAACTTTTTTATTGTTTAATAGAAATTCACTTTCCCCATTACGATATATTCTTCTAGTTATTTCCACTTCTTCGGGTTTTCCTGCTAGAAAATGATCAGAGTTATCAAATTTTATTGATACTTCAGCACGATTTAATGGAGCCCGTTTTTCCGATCCAACAAAAATAACATCTGGCATTTTACTTCCACGCAAACTTTTAGCCGATTGTTCACCTAAAACCCATCGTAGTGCTTCAATAATATTACTTTTTCCACTACCATTTGGGCCTACAATTCCTGTAATTCCTGATTGAAAATTTATTTCAGTTTTATCAGCAAAAGATTTAAAGCCATTTATAGTTAATGTTTTTAATTTCAAATGACTCAACCTCCACCTTATTTATTTTGTAATTTTTTTAATGCTTCAAAGGCAGCAGCTTGTTCAGCTGATTTTTTTGTATGACCAATACCTTCGCCGATTTTTTCACCATTATATAAAACTTCCATTTTATATGTTCGATCATTATCAGGACCTTTGCCCCATACTTCTATATATTCAATATTGCATTCGCCGTTCTCTTGTAAAAGTTCTTGTAAAGCTGTTTTATGATCAAAGAAAGTATTAAACCAACCCATATCTAATTTTGGAAAAACTACTTCACTAATAAATTTAATTACAGTATCTTTTCCTTGATCTAGATACAATGCACCAATGAAGGCCTCAAAAATATCACAAAGTAATGAGGCTCTTTGGCGTGCGTTGCTTTTTTCTTCACCTTTTCCTAATCTTATAAATTCATCAAAATGGCATTCTTTTGCAAATTTACTAAAACTATCTTCACAAACCATTGCAGCTCTAAGACGAGATAGTTTTCCTTCTGGCATTTCTGGAAATCTCTTAAATAAATATTCGGATACACATAATTGCATTACGGCATCCCCTAAAAATTCCGTACGTTCATAATATTCTAAATGTTCTTTAGGATGTTCATTTACATAAGATTTATGTGTAAATGCTGCATCATAATATTTCATATCTTTAATTGTTATTCCATAATTTTCTTTTAAATGTTGTGCTAGTCCAATTATCAATATGTTCTCCTCGACTTTACTTCATTATTACTAATCTATAATTATATCATATATCGCTTCAAATATTTTTAATAAAAAAGGTTGTGATAGTAATCACAACCTTTATAATCTATAACTTATTTGATATTTTTTTGAATGTATTCAACAGCATCTCCAACTGTATTTAACTTTTCAGCATCTTCGTCTGGAATTTCTTCACCAAATGCATCTTCTAAGTCTAAAATAAATTCAACAAAATCAATTGAATCTGCATCTAAATCAGTTTTAAAGTTTAAATCCATTTTGATATCTTCTTTTTTAATATCAAAATGAGACACCATTATGTCAGCAATTTTGTTAAAAATTTCTTGTTCAGTCATGTTAAATTCCTCATTTTCTTTATTTTATATAAAGTAATACTAACACTCTTTAATTGTTTTTTACAGATTAA
This sequence comes from Ligilactobacillus cholophilus, assembly GCF_030389495.1. Classification (NCBI taxonomy): domain Bacteria; kingdom Bacillati; phylum Bacillota; class Bacilli; order Lactobacillales; family Lactobacillaceae; genus Ligilactobacillus; species Ligilactobacillus cholophilus. Next base: position 389,741 of record NZ_CP127832.1, on the reverse strand, counting down.
ATATCTTTACTTTCTGTTTGCTCTTTTTTGAAAGTATCACTAAATTTTGTTAGTAAATCACCATTTAATATATCTCTTATTTGTTTTACTGTATAAAATACAGCTTGTGCATCACTTGAGCCGTGTGCCTTAACAACTGGAGCTTTTACACCTAATAAAACAGCACCGCCATAACGAGAAGGATTCATTCGTTCTTTTATCTTCATTAAACTTGGCTTAAGCATTAATGCACCTAATTTACCAAAAATATTTGCATCTTTTACACTATCTTTGACTAAATGCATTACAGATGATGCAGTACCTTCAATTGCTTTTAAAACAGCATTACCAGTAAATCCATCAGCAACAACAACATCACAAATACCAGTAGTTAAATCTCTTGATTCAACATTACCAACAAAATTCAATGACTTATCTTCACTAATCATTTGGTATGCTGCCTGAGTTAATTTACTACCCTTATGAGGTTCAGTACCATTATTTAGTAACCCAATTCGAGGATTTTTAATTCCACGTACACTCTCTGCATAATATTTACCCATTAATGCAAATTGATATAAATATTCAGGCTTATTATCTGCGTTTGCACCACTATCAAGTAAATTAAATCCCCCTTGATTTGAAGCAACAACTGGTAATGTTGAAAGTAATCCTGGTCTTTGTACTCCTTTAATACGGCCAATAATCAATAAACCAGCTGCTAATAGTGCACCTGTGTTACCACATGAAAATAATGCATCTGCTTCTCCATCTTTTACTGTTTTTGCAGCCAAAACCAATGATGATTCTTTTTTATGACGTATTGCTTTTACAGGCTCATCGTTCATAACAATTTCTTCATTAGCTTGAACAAAACTAATTCGTTCATCGTTATTAATTAAAGGCTTTATTTGATCTAATTTTCCAAACAAAATGAACTCTAAATCATTATATTCATCTCTAGCCTTTAAAATTCCCTCAACAACACTTTTAGGTGCATTATCTCCACCCATTGCATCAACTGCAATTTTCATTTTAGACTTCCTTTCACTAATCAAGATTATTATTCCAATTAATTTTTCGTTTTAAAAATTTTAATAATTCAAAATTTTCATCTTTTTCTTTTAAATTCGGATCATTAATAATTCTAGCCGCTTCCTGTTGTGCGATTTGTAAAATCTTTAAATCCCTTACAGGATCGCCAACCTTAAATTCTGGTAATCCAGCTTGAGCCGTACCTAGAACATCCCCCGGTCCTCGTAATTCTAAATCTCTTTGCGCAATTACGAAACCATCTAATGTATCAACCATTGTTTTCATTCGTTCTTTACCATAGTCTCCAGTAGGATCAGCAACTAAGAAACAATATGATTTTCTACTTCCACGTCCAACTCTACCACGAAGTTGATGGAGTTGTGCTAGTCCAAAACGATCAGCATCTAAAATCATCATGACGGATGCATTAGGTACATCAACACCAACTTCAATTACTGTAGTTGAAACTAAAATATCATACTCATGTTTCACAAATTTTTTCATGATATTTTCTTTTTCAGCTGGCTTTAACTTTCCGTGCAATAATCCAATACGATATTGTTCTCCAAAATATTTTTTTAATTTTTCAAAAACTTCTTCTGCGTTTTGCAAATCCATCATTTCTGATTCTTCAATTAATGGAGATACAACATATGCCTGGGCGCCCTCATCTAATTGTTGACGAATAAAACTTAAAGCTTCATTTAATTGTTTTTTTCTAATCCACTTTGTATCTATTGCTTTCCTTCCGCTTGGCAACTCATTAATAATTGAAACATCCATTTCTCCGTAAGAAGTAATTGCAAGGGTTCGCGGAATAGGCGTTGCAGTCATTGCTAACACATCTGGATTAGTTCCTTTTTCTCGCAATAATTTACGTTGATTTACGCCAAAACGATGTTGTTCATCTGTAATAACTAATCCCAATTTTGCAAATTCCACTTCATTTTGAATTAATGCATGTGTACCAACAACAATTTGAATTGTATTATTCTTTAATTGCTTTAAGAGTTCTCGTTTTTGAACCACTTTACTTGTTGTAGTGCTAGTCATTAATCCAACATTAATACCTAATGGCATAAATAATTTAGCAAGTTTTTCAGCGTGTTGCTGAGCCAAAATTTCAGTAGGAACCATCAATGCAGCTTGATAGCCTGCTGTCACAACTGCATACATAGCAATTGCTGCAACAATTGTCTTTCCAGACCCAACATCTCCTTGCAAAAGCCGATTCATTTTTTCAGGCTGTCGCAAGTTAAAACAAATTTCATTTACAACATGTTTTTGAGCATTAGTCAACTCAAAAGGCAAGCTTTCAATGAACTTCTTTAATTTTTCATTATCATACTTTATTGATAACCCAGAATTCTTTTTATCTTCTTTCTTCAAAAACTGTAAACCAATTTGAAAACGGAAAAATTCTTCAAAAATTGCTGATCTTCTTGCTAAATCTGCTTGTTTTTTATTTTGTGGAAAATGCATATCATGAATCATTTGTTTTCGTGTTTCCAAACGATATTTATTACGTAAAGATAAAGGAACAATATCGTTTAGTAAATACTCATATTCATCAAAAGCTAACTTAATTAATTTTTCAATTTGATTAGCCTTAATTTCTTTAGATGCACGATATACACCCTTAAAATCATTACTCTGTCCTGCTGGAATAATTTTCATTCCTGTAAAACTTTGTCTTTTGATATTATATCGGCCATATATTGCAATATCATTTCCAAGTTGAACTTTTTCTTTCAAATATGGCTGATTAAAAAAAGTAACTAAAATAACTTGATTTTCAACTATCAATCTAAAATTAAGCCGGTTTTTCTTTCGACCAAATCTTATTAAAGTTGGTTCAGAAGCCACTGTTCCTTTAATAGTTACTTTTTCTTGTTCACTGATTTCTGATAAGCTTTTTGCTGCTAAATTATCATATCTAAAAGGATAGTATGTTAAAAGATCTTCAATGGTATTGATTCCCAATTTATTTAAAGCAATTGTTTTCTTTGGTCCTACACCAGGTAAACATTCTACAGAATCTTCTAATTTTCTTACCATTTGAAGCTTCCTTTCTTAATATAAAAGAGACTGTGACTGAAAAGCCATAATCTCTTAATTTAAAGATAAATAAATGCAAAACTCACTAAATTATTAGTGTCAATTGCATGTTATTTAATTTATTCTACTGAAATTAAGTAAGGATAAATTGGTTGATCACCTTCATGTACTTCTACTTGATAATCAGAATCAATTTTCTCAACCTCTTTAGCTATCTCTTTAGCTTCTTCTGAAGTTGCATCCTTACCATAAATGATAGTAATTACATCACCGTCATTAACATCTAGCATTGAACGAATCATTTCAATTGTAGTTTTTTTACGATCAGAATCCGTGATGGTAATTTTACCATCAACAATTCCCATATAATTATCTTTCTTGATTTCTGTTCCATCAATTACTGTATCACGAACCGCAACTGTAACTTGACCAGAAACAACGTCTTCCAATGCTTCTTCCATAGCTTCTTGATTTTCATCTATTGATGCATCAGATGAAAATTCGATCATTGCTGTTAATCCTTGTGGAATAGTACGTGTATGAATAACCTTTACATCTACATCTACTACTTCACTTGCTTGTTCTGCAGCTAAAAAGATATTTTTATTATTTGGAAGTACTAATACTTTTTTAGCACCTGTTTCATTGATTGCATCAACAATATCTTTTGTACTTGGATTCATAGTTTGTCCACCATGAATAATTTTTGTTACACCTACACTATGGAATAATTTAGCAATTCCATCTCCAGATGCAACTGCAATAATTCCATAATCACCAGCAATTTGCTTACTGATTTCTTCTTGTTCATTTTCTTGAACTTTTTCAGCTTCACGATCTTGTTCCAATATTGTTTCATGTTGTAAACGCATATTATCAACTTTAACTTTAATCAATGAGCCAAATTTTTGTCCATAAGAAAGAACCTTACCTGGTTGTTCAGTATGCACATGCACTTTAACAACTTCATCGTCGGCAATAACTAATAATGAATTACCAAATTCTGATAAGTATCCTCTAAATGTATCATAATCAAATTCTTCATCTACAAGTCGACCAGCACCCAAACGAATCATAATTTCAGTACAGTAACCATATTTAATGTCTTCAGTATTTAATTGACCTTGGGCACTCTTGTGATGCTCTGCATTTACCATATCCTCCATATCAGCAGGTGTTAATTGGTATTCATTTTCATCACGAACATTACCTGATAATGCATCATAAAATCCTTGATATACAAAAGTAAGTCCTTGTCCACCAGAATCAACTACACCAACTTCTTTTAAGACAGGTAATAAATCAGGTGTAGTTTTAAGTGCTTCTTCAGCTGCATCATATGTTGCTTTCATAACTTCAACACAATCGTCTGAATTTTTTGCAACTTTTGTAGCTGCTTCAGCAGCTTTTCTAGCAACTGTCAAAATAGTTCCCTCTTGTGGTTTCATAACTGCTTTATATGCAGTTTGAACACCAGCAACAATAGCATCTGCTAAATCTTGAGGAGTTAATGTTTCTTTTGATGCAACATTTTTACTAAAGCCACGAAATACTTGTGATAAAATAACACCAGAATTTCCACGTGCTCCCATTAATAATCCTTTAGCTAATGCTTGTGCTAATTGTCCAACATCAGTTGATGTTGATTCAGAAACATACTTTGCTCCACTAGCAAATGAAAGACTCATATTTGTACCTGTATCACCGTCTGGAACAGGAAAAACGTTCAATGAATTAATAAATTCTGCATTTGTATTCAAACGATTTGAACTAACAGCAATCATTTTACGAAATTCATTTTCAGTAATCTTTGAAACTTTCAATCTTTAAAATCCTCCTTGGTACTCTTAACGTTAATCTTCGATTACTTTTACACCTTGAACAATAACGTTAACTGCTTTGGCTGTAACTCCAAGCATTGAGTCCAGATTATATTTAACTTTTTCTTGAACATTCCGGCAAACTTCAGAAATCTTAGTACCATATCCAACAATGATATATACATCAATCACAATACCTTCTTCTGTTTGACGAACAACTACCCCTTTTGAATAATTGTCACGTTTCAAAATTTCGTTAAAGTTATCACGAATTTGATTCTTACTTGCCATTCCAACAATTCCAAAAATCTCAGTTGCGGCTCCACCAACAACAGTTGCAATTACATCATTACTAATATCGATCTTTCCTAGTTGGTTTTGAATCTTTACTGCCATGACAATTTGCCTCCTTTAAATAATGACAATCATTATCGTAATTTTATCATACACAAATTTGAAAAAAAAGTTAATTAAATTTAATCCGGTAAATTCAATTCAATACCTAACTATAATAACACAAAATTTGATAATTTAGTGACAAGTAATTTAACTTTACAGAAATATCTTGCATAAATATTATTTCTATGATAACTTAATCTAGTGAATAAAGATTCTTTATTTAAGATCGAATTTAAATTAAGGGAGGGAATTTGAAATGGCTAAAGATTATATTACAGGTCGTAAGACAACTTTTGGTAAAAAACGTTCACACGCTTTAAACCAAACAAATCGTAGCTGGAAGCCAAACTTGCAAAAAGTTCGTATCTTAGTTGATGGTAAACCTAAGAAGGTTTGGGTTTCAACACGTGCTTTAAAATCAGGTAAAGTTACTCGTGTTTAATTAAAGACGAAAAAAGAGGTTATGCATTGCATAACCTCTTTTTTATTAATCTTTACTTTGAATTACCATTACAACACCATTTCTAAAACTAAAACTAGCATTTTTTCCTATAAATTCATTACTTGATAAAGAAACAGGTGCCATAAAATTAGTTTTATTTAATGTATATTTTTCATCAGGCAATTCAAGTTCTTTTACTTGAGTTAATGGTACAAAAGCTAAATACTTCATATCATTATCTTTTTCCAATTGATGACTTCCAGGTAAGAAAAATTTTATTTTATTCCATTTATCTATAATTTGAATTTTTTCAACATAATTCTGATAGCATGGCTTTAAGATAAAAAATATATTAGCTAATAACTGATCTAATCGTCCTCCTGTTGCTCCATATAACTCAATTTGGTCGATTTCGTAATTAGTTATTAAATATCTTAAAGCTAATTCTGTATCTGTAATATCATCCTTTAATGGTTTATAGATTGTTTTTTTACTCTTAAGTCGAACTAATTCTAATTCTCTTGCTGTGGATGAATCAAAATCCCCAATCGATAATAAAGGATTAATATCATGTTCAATCAGTTTGCTAGCTCCAATATCTACGCCACACCAATTATCACTTTTATAATCATATATTTCATTAGGAATACAATCATCAGGGCCACCTGTTAAAATTTTAACTTTCATCTTTTTGGCATTCTTTCATTAAAGTAGCTATTCTCTCACTTGGATTATCGCTTTTGAAAACATAAGAACCAGCAACCGCTCTATCAACACCCATGCTTTGAGCATTTTGAATAGTATCTTTATTAACGCCTCCATCAATTTCAATACGATAATTATAATCATTCATATCCCGTAGTTCCGATAAGGTCAAAACTTTTTTTAAACATTTTTTTATCATTTTTTGACCACCTGCACCTGGATCTACTGTCATGACTAAAATTGACTCTACTTCATCTAATAAAGGCTCAATTAGAGCAATAGGTGTACCAGGATTCAAAACTATCTCAGCTTCCATTCCTAAACGATGAATAGCATCAATTACTCTATGTATATGAGCAGTTGATTCAACATGAACTCCAATTACATTAGCTCCAGCTTCTTTTAATTTAATTAAATATTTTTCAGGATTCAAAACCATTAAATGACATTCAAATTTTAAATCAGTTAATGGTCGAATAGCAGAAACTATCATTGGACCAAATGACAAATTTTCAACAAATTGTCCATCCATAATATCAATATGCAAATAGTTTATACTATTCTCAACTTTCTTTATATCTTTTGCTAAATGTGCAAAATTAGCACTTAAAATAGAAGGCACAATTTCCATTACTTTTCCCCATTTCTCAATTAATATTTAGGTTTTTGTTGCAAAATCATTTTATGAAATTGCAAATAATTATCATATCGTGACTGTAAAATCTCATTTGATGCAACTGCATCTTTAACAGCACATCCAGGTTCATTTACATGTAAACAGCCCCTGTACTTACATTTATCACGATATATAATAAAATCTGGATAATAATTAGGTAACTCCTCTTTCGAAATTTCTAGAAGATCAAACGATGAAAATCCAGGTGTATCAGCGATTAAATTATCCTGTACACTAATCAAAGTGACTTTCCTAGTAGTATGTTTTCCCCTGCTTAATGCTTTTGAAATTTCACCTGTTTGTAAATTTAATTCAGGATCAATTTTATTTAAAAGAGTTGATTTACCGGCTCCAGTTTGCCCCATTACTACAATAACTTTTTCAGAGATTGTATTTAATAAATCTAACATATCATCAATTGATGTGGCAATAGGATAAAATTTTTTATAATAATCAAAAATTTTATCCATTGAACTCTTTTGATCTTCATTTAATAAATCAACTTTTGAAAAATATAATATTGGCATTATTTTATTAGACTCTAGCATTATTAATTGGCGGTCTAATAAATTACTAGAAAAATCAGGTTGTACACAAGCACTAACTACAATTGCTGCATCCACATTTGCAATTGCAGGTCTAATTAATTGGTTTTTTCTTGGATAAATTTTTAACAAATATCCTTCATCATGTTCTACTTTAAAATCTACCCAATCTCCTACAAGTGGCGATTGACGTTTTTTTCTAAATACTCCTCGTGCACGTGTACGAACTTCTTCTCCATCTGGTGTTACTACATCGTAATATCCACTTAATGATTGCCGAATTTGGCCCTTCAAATACATCGGTCCTTTCTATATAACTATCCCAATGAAATTGTAACTGTAACTTGAGATCCTTCTTGAATTTCTGAATCTGCTTCAGGAGACTGTGAAATCACTTGACCTTCTGGAACAGTATCTGAATATTCTTCATTAAAAATTACAGTTAAATTATGTTCTAAAGCATAATCTTCTACACTTTTTTGAGTATATCCACTTAAATCTCTAATTTTAAATTCCTTAATTCCTTGACTCACTGTAAACGTTACTGGTAGTTGATACATATTAACTTTCATATCTGGATTAACATTCTGACTAATAATCTTTCCCTTTGGAACTTTATTAGAATATTCCTTTTCTTCACTTACAAGTGTGCCCTTTTTCAAAAGTTTATTACGTACTTTCTCATAATCTTGTCCGACATATGAGCCAAACTTTATTTTATGTGGTCCTTTAGAAATTACAATATTAACCTTCGAATTTCTTTTTACTGTTGCTTGTCGTGCAGGTATCGTTTTTATAGTTTGACCTTTTAAATACGAATTACTGTACTGATAAACTTTTTTACCCAATTTAAGATTATTACTTAAAAGAACTTCTTGAGCTTCCTTTATATTCATTCCTCTTAAATCAGGAACTTGAACTTTTAATGATAAAACAAAAATCAATGCAATAAATAAAATGCCAACTATTCCAACTGATAAAGCAATTGGATGACGATTAAATTTTCTTTTTTTAGTTTTAGTTTTTTCTTTATTTTGCTTTGATTGTGAAATTGGCATTTCAAGTATCTTCGTTTCTTCTTGCAATGATTCCTCTGGTTCCCACTTAGGCTCATTTTTTCTAATTGGAAGTAATGCAGTTTTTAGATCTCTCTGCATTTCTTCAATCGTTTGATACCTGTCATTCAAATTTTTGGCAGTTGCACGTAATACAATATTTTCCATTGATTGTGGAATTTTAGGATTTATCGATTTCACAGATGGAAGCTTATTTTGATAATGTTTCACAGCAATTGATACCGCAGTTTCTCCCTGATAAGGAACCCTTCCTGTTAGCAATTCAAATAAAATAATTCCTAATGAATAAATATCAGATTGGTTTGTGATGATGGAACCACGAGCTTGTTCAGGTGAAATGTAATGTACTGATCCAACCATAGTATTTGTTTTTGTAATTGTTGCTGATTCAATTGTCGCAATTGAAATACCAAAATCAGTCACTTTTATTTTTCCAAAATCATCTATCAAAATATTTTGTGGTTTTAAGTCTCGGTGAATTATTCCCATTTGATGTGCAGCTTTTACTGCAGATAGAACTTGTTGCATAATATCAACAACTTTTTCTAAAGATAATGGATAATTGTTTTTTAAATATGACTTTAAATCCATTCCTTTAATATATTCCATTACCAAATATGGGATTCCCAATTTATTTCCAAAATCATAAATTTTAACTATATGCGGATCACTTAACTTTGTCAGTGAATTTGCTTCCTTGCGAAATCGATCTACAGCTTTAGAATCACCCTGCAAATCTAATCGCAACATTTTCAAAGTAACTTTTCGATGTAATACTAAATCTTCAGCTTCATAAACATTTGCCATTCCGCCTTCACCCAAAAAATTTAGTATTTTATAACGATGGTCGACAATGTAACCTATTCTCATTGAGAATCACCGCCTTCTTCTGATGCTAAAATTACAGTAATGTTGTCTGTTCCGCCATTATTTTTAGCTTTTTCAATTAATTTATTGCATTTTTCATCTAAACTACTCTTCTTATTATTTAATATTTTGATAATCTCATCATCACTTATTAATTTTGAAAGGCCATCAGAACATAATAAGAAAATATCATCTCTTTGAATTCTGAGTGTATGCCGATCCATCTGAGCATCTTTATTTATCCCCAGTGTTTTAATAATTACATTTTTCTGCGGATGATTTTTAGCTTCTTCTTTCGTAATTGCACCTGATTTTACTAATTCATTAACTAAAGAATGATCTTGTGTAATTTGCAATAATTTACCATTACGAAAACGATAACCGCGACTATCACCAATATTTGCTATGATACAACTACATTCAGAAATTAATATACAAACAAACGTAGTTCCCATTTCTTTAAGATCAATATATCGTTGACCCTTTTCTATTAGTAAGTCATTTTCAAGTTGTAAGCGCGCTTGCAACCAGTCATATGCATCTTCAATTTCAGTAAATGATGACTCTTCAAACAAGTATCCAAGATGATTTGTAACCATTGCTGAAGCGACATCTCCACCTCGGTTTCCACCAATACCATCAGCTATTATTCCTAAGTATAGGCCATTCTTATTTTTAAAAATGCCTCCACAATCCTCATTAATTTTACGAACATTTCCTCTATCTGTCTGGTATGCAAACTCCAACACTCTCACCTACTTTTTGACTAGTGTTGCAATAAAGAAGCCATCAGAATTAAAATCATCTGGATAAATTGTCAATCCTAAATCTTCCCGACTATCTTTTATTGCTTTGGCCGTTTTAGTCTTAATTTGTACAAAATTAGAATGTGATTTTAAAAAGCTATCCACTACAGTTTGATTTTCGGTTGGCAAAATTGTACATGTACTATATGTTAGCTTTCCGCCAACTTTCAACTTATCAGCAACTGAATCTAAAATTGATAACTGAATTTTTGCTAAATTTAGTGAATCTTTTAGTGTTTTATCATATCTAATTTCTGGTTTTCTTCTAATTAGACCAATTCCTGAACATGGTGCATCAACTAGAATCTGATCAAAATAATTATCAGGAAACTCATTTGAAACTTTCCGTGCATCCAGTTTCTGAGTTTCAATTACACTGTTTACTCCTAATCGTAAAGCATTTTGTTCTACTAACTTTAATTTATGTTCATGAATATCTAATGCAACTACTTTTCCACTATTTTTTAATGCTGCTGCAATTTGAGTTGTTTTCCCACCAGGAGCAGAACATGCATCTAAAATTATTTCGCCAGGTGCAACGTTCATTGACTCTTCCACTAACATTGCACTCTCATCTTGAATAATAAATTTACCATTTTTAAAAGCTTGTGTTCCTGCTAAAAATCCTGACTGAGCAACTAAGCCATCTTTAGCAACTTTACTATCGGTTGTTTCAATGTCCTCTTCCTTCAATTCTACTTGAAGGTCATTTTTGCTATTTTTAACTACATTTACTCTTAAACTCTCATTAGGCTTTTGATTTACACTTTGTAAAATTTTATTTGTTTTTTCTAAACCTACAGAATTAATTAACTGTTTAACAATCCAAATAGGAACACTATTTTTGATACTTAAATATTGTTCATCAGATAAATGATCAAAATTAGGCAATCCTTGTCTTTTAATATTATGAAGAATACCAGTTACAAATTTTCTTGTTCCAGCATGTCCCTTTATTTTAGCAATTTCAATTGTTTCATTAAAAATTGCATGAATTGGAATCCTATCTAAATATTCCATTTGATAAATCGCTAATAATAATAGCTCATAAACCCAAGGATCAATCTTCCTTGCCTTTTTTATAAAAGGCTTTAAATAGAATTCTAAAGTTAATCGATATTGTAAAACTCCATATACTAAATTAGTTAATAAACTTGCATCTGCATTATTTAAATCATTTTTCCTTATAAATTGATTTAATCCAATATTAGAATATGTTTTTTGCTTTCGAATTTTAACAAGCAATTCCATTGCTAAAAATCGAGGTGATTTTTTTATATTACTCATTTATTAATTTTTGACCTACCTTAATTCCTTGTCCTAATCCATTTAAATATGCAGTAATATCCATTTGTGGTTTGCCTGCAACTTGTAATTTATTAATTTGATAAACTGTACCTTCTGCTGCGGCAATTTTTAAATTATGTTTGCCAACTCCCACAACTGTCCCCGCTGACTCATTCGTTTTTTCATCTAAAACAGTAATATCCCATAATTTGACTCTTTTACCTTTAAAATCATTAAAATAAGCACCTACATAAGGACGTAATGCACGAATCTTCCAATCTAATTGTTTTGCATTTTGTGATAAATGCAATTCTTCTTCCTCTGGTTTAATATTAGGTGCAAATACTACCTCTGCTTCATTTTGAGGAACTGCTTTGATTTTATTATCAATAAAATCAGGCAACATTTTTAAAAGCGTATCACGCCCTAAATCACTCATTTTTTCAAAAATTGTTCCTGAGTCATCATTATCATTAATTGGCATTGTTGCTTGAACTAAAACATCACCTGCATCCATTTTCTTTTCCATATACATAATGGATACTCCCGTTTCTGAATCACCATTCATAATTGCTCGTTGAATTGGAGCGCCACCTCTATATTTTGGTAATAATGATCCATGAACATTTATTGTTCCAATTTTTGCTGCATTTATCACACTCATTGGCAAAAATTGTCCAAATGCTGCTGTAATAATAATATCAGGATTTAATTCTATAATTTTATCTGCTTCATCACTTTTACTAATTTTTTCAGGCTGTAAAACTTGAACATTATGAGCTAATGCAACCTCTTTAACAGGCGTAGGAGTTAGTTTATGTTTTCTTCCTACTTTTCGATCTGGTTGAGTTACAACTGCTTGAACATCATATTTATTCGAATCAAAAATTCCTTGTAAAATATTAGCTGCAAATGCAGGTGTTCCCATAAATACAATTGAAGTCATAATACATTTCTCCTTACATAAAGTTTATCGGATTTCTATCAATTATTAATTTCAATCCATTTCTCTCTTCTTTTTGTACTTCATTCATTAATGATTGTAAGTATTTTTCTAATTCTGGTTCATTTTTATATTTAATTACTAATTGATAATAGTATTGATTATTAATTCGAGCAATTGATGCAGGAGTTGGTCCTAATATCATTGCTTTTGATGAAATATGATTTAATAATTCACCTTGTATTTCATACATTTTTTTAGCTGCAACAGACTCATTTTTATGACTTGCAGTAATTTGAATCGTATAAAAATAAGGTGGATATCCCCCACGATGCCGTATATACATTTCCTTTTTAAAAAACAATTCATAATCTTGCTTTTGGGCATAACGTATTGCATAGTGCTCAGGATTGAAAGTTTGAATAATTACTTTTCCATCTTTTTCAGCTCTTCCTGCTCGTCCACTAACCTGTGTTAATAATTGAAATGTACGTTCACTTGCTCGAAAATCCGGTAATGCTAATGTTGTATCTGCATTCAGTACTCCAACAAGCGTTACATTTGGAAAATCCAATCCCTTTGCAATCATTTGAGTACCGAGTAAAATATCTGCTTTTCCATCTGAAAATTGCTTTAATAATCGCTCATGTGACCCTTTACGCGAAGTAGTATCCACATCCATTCGAATAATTCTAGCACTTGGAAATAACTCTATAAGTTCTTTTTCAACTTTTTGTGTTCCCGTTCCAAAACAACGTAATTTCTTACTATGGCAGTTAGGACAAACCGATGGCACAAATTCCTCATGTCCACAATAATGACATTTTAATGAATTTGTATCTTTATGGTATGTTAATGAAATATCACAATTAGGACACTTAATTACTTCACCACATTGCCGACACATAATATATGCGGCATATCCCCTGCGATTTAACATTAATACAATTTGTTCATGACGTGCAAGTCTTTTTTCTATTTCTCTAGCTAATTCTGATGAAATATCTAAATTCGGTGCAGACTGTATTGCAGATCGCATATCAATTAGTTTAACCTCTGGTAAAGGGCGTCCATTTATCCGTTTATCTAACGTTAACCATTTGTATACTCCCTTTTGTGCACGCGCCCGAGATTCTAAACTTGGAGTTGCACTTCCTAAAACTACAGGACATTTATGCCGTTTACTACGCCAAATAGCAACATCTCGTGCATGATATCTAGGCATATCTTCTTGCTTATAACTGCTTTCATGCTCTTCGTCCATTATAATTACACCAATATTTTTCAAAGGTGCAAAAATTGCTGAACGTGCGCCAATTACTATTTTGGCATCTCCATCTTCAATTCTTCTCCATTCATCTAGTCTTTCGCCGACTGATAGTGCACTATGTAATAATGCAACTTCATTGCCAAATCGCTCTTTAAATTGTCTTACTATTTGAGGAGTTAGAGAAATTTCAGGAACTAACATTAAGGCTGTTTTTCCAAGTTCTAATGCATGTTGAATTATCTGCAAATAAACTTCTGTTTTACCACTTCCAGTTACACCTTCTAATAAAAATGTTTGTGATAATTTTTCATCTATTGATTTATTCACACTGTCAGTAACTTTTCTTTGATCAGGTGTTAATTTTTTGGGAAATGATCGTTCTACTTCTTTAATATCATAGGGATTACGATACTTAGTAATTTTAAATCTTTTAAGCCACCCTTTTTCGGCAGCCTTTTTAATATCAACTGCAGTAAAATTAAATTCTCGTGTTACTGTAGATTGAATAAATTCTTGATCATGATTTCTAATTAAAAACTCTAAAAGTCTTTTTTGCTTTATAGCAGTTTTTCTCAAATCAGCTTTAATCTTTTTTAAAGCTTCAATTGATGTTTCTGCTTTAAATGCCCAGACCTCTTTAGGTTGTGCTTTATCTTTAATATGATAATTTACAAGAATTTTCTTTTCTCGACGTAACTTCTCAATTTGTTTTAATTGTCTACTACTAAATTTTTGACTATTATATTTTAATTCATTTTTCCCTTGAAATAGCTGCTGAATTTCTTCATCTTCTATAAAGTCGTCTTTTATCTTAATTGTCTTTTCATATTTTGAACGTAGTCCATTTGGTAACATTACTTGCAAACATTTAATTTTAAATGCAAATGTTTCAGTTACTAACCAGTCAGCTAACTGTAACGCTTCATCATTCAAAACTGGTTTTAAATCTAAAACATCAATAATTGATTTTAATTGATGTTCATTTGAACATTCATCAGATAATCCAACCACAAATCCTTGAATTTTTCTGTTTCCATTTCCAAAGCTTACAGTTACACGCATGCCAATTTGAAGAATCATCCTAAATTTCTCAGGAATTTTATAAGTAAAAGGATGATTAGTTTGCATTGCAGGAACATCTACAATCACTTGTGCATATTTTGCTATTTTAATCCTCTTCTTTCTTCATTAAACTAGCTACTTTTTGAACTATCCTTTGCGCAATTTGCTTTTTAGTGGTCTTTTTAATTTTCTCTACTGGGTCATTTGGTGTAATTAAATAGACCTCATTTTCATCACTTCCAAAACCAATATCTGTTCTTGAAACATCATTTGCAATTAACATATCTAAATTTTTATTTTTCAATTCAAACTGTGCATTCTCAATTAAATGATTTGTTTCCGCAGCAAATCCAATTAATAATTGATTATGCGTCGACTTTCCTAAATTTCTTAACAAATTAGGATTTCGTTCAAGTGTGATTTGAACTTCATCATTTTCTTTTGCTTTAATCTTTTGATTTGCTGTATTCTTAACATGATAATCTGAAACAGCTGCTGCCATAATTAACACATCATTTTTAGGGAACTCTGAATACAAAGCTTTTTGTAAATCTTTAAAACTTTTAATTTTAATTACTTTCATTCCAGTTGGAATTATTTGATTTGTTGCACCAATAATTAATGTTACTTTCGCACCTAAATTTTTTGCAGCTTTTGCAATCTGAATTCCCATTTTCCCACTTGAATAGTTTCCAATAAATCTTACTGGATCAATTGGTTCCTGTGTTCCCCCTGCAGTTACTAAAATTGACTTACCTGATAATGATTTAGGCAATAAATCATTTTGAATCCAATTATAAATATCTTCAATTTCTGGCATTCGTCCTTTAGCATTATATCCTTCTGCTAAAAAGCCCACTTCTGGATCCATTATTTTATATCCATCTAGGTTTAATTGCTTAACATTTCGTTGAGTGGCTGGATTTTCCCACATTTGATCATTCATTGCTGGCACTATATATTTAGGATGATTTGAAGCAATTAATGTACTAGTAACTAAATCATCAGCAATTCCATTTGCTAACTTTCCAATTATATTAGCTGTCGCTGGAACAATCATCGAAAAATCGGCCCATTTTGCTAAACTAACATGTGGAATATAATCACCTTCATTAAATGCATCTTCAAAATCAACATAAACCTTGTTTTTACACAAAGTTTCTAATGTTAATGGCGTAACAAATTTAGTTGCTGACTTTGTCATAATTATTTTTATATCGTTGTCATTTTTCACAAGCATACGAACCAAAGCTGGAACTTTATAACTTGCAATTCCTCCAGTAATATAAAGTAAAATCTTTTTATGATGCATCTCAAAAATTCCCTTCAATAAGTCTATTATATAGTATACCAAGATTTATTATTTTATTTTAAATATAATAACAGAGGTTGTGTAAATAATCACACAACCTCTGTCTAATATGAATTCAATTAAAACAATTAATCTTCGCCTTTGATTTTAAGTTTTCCAGCTTCAACTTCTTCTAAAGCCTTACCTACATTTTTATCTGATTTGTATTCTTTTAATAAAGGTAATGCTCCTGCATCTAATTCATGCGCTCTTTTTGCTGCTAACATTACTAAAGAATAACGTGAATTAACATGTTCTAATAATTTATCAACAGATGGATATAAAATCATTTAAATTGCCTCCATTAATTTTTATCTAACCCTAATTGCTTTTTATAATCAGGTAAGAAACGTTTAACACGCCAACGTTCTGCGCGAATTATAGTTTGAATTTTTTCAGCAGCTTTTGGAACTTCGTCATTTACAACTGCATAATCATAATTTTGCATCATTTCAATTTCTTTGACTGCTTTTTCCATTCGCTTATCAATTGTTTCTAAATCGTCAGTTCCACGATTAATAATACGTTGGCGCAACTCCATTAAATCAGGAGGAGTTAAAAAGATAAACAAGCCATCAGGAACTTTTTCACGAACTTGCATTGCACCTTTAACTTCAATTTCCAAAAAAACGTCTTTTCCCTGGTCTAACATTTCATTAACATATTTTAATGGTGTTCCATAATAATTGTCAACATATTTTGCATATTCCAACATTCCACCATTTTTAATTTCATTTTCAAATTCTTCTTTTGAAACAAAGAAATAATCTTTACCATCTATCTCACCAGGTCGTTTCTCTCTTGTAGTCATTGAAACAGAATAATGGAAAGTATTATCTTTTTGTGAAAAAATTTCTTTTCTAACAGTTCCCTTACCCACACCAGAAGGTCCTGAAAGAACAATGAGCATCCCACGTTTTGGCATATAAATTCTCCTCTAGATTAATTTATACAGTATTATCTCACTTAAAACGTTGATTTTTCAAGTGTTATTACAATCTTTGATTATTTTTCTAATGAATATCTCATAATTTTATAAAAAATTATTAAAAAAGCAAAAATATATTAAATAAAAAATATCGGTTAAGAAACTTAACCAAAATTGATTAAATCTACAAAACCGATATTTTACGCTCTAATTAGTACATTTCTAAGTATTGATCTCTTTCCCATTGTGAGACTTCTTGACGATATGAATCCCATTCAAGTCTCTTAGCTTCCATGAAGTTATTATACAAATGACTTCCAAGTGCATTTTGCATTACTTCATCATTCTTTAATTCTTTAAGTGCATTATGTAAGGTTGATGGTAAATCCTTAATTCCGTTTTGATTACGTTCTTCTTCATCCATTGCATAAATATTACGATCAATAGATTTTGGTGGTTCAATTTTATTGCGTAATCCATCTAAACCAGCTTCTAAAATAGCAGCAATTGCTAAATATGGGTTTGCTGAAGGATCTACACTTCTTAACTCTAATCGAGTTGAAATTCCACGTGCAATTGGAACACGTACCAATGGTGAACGATTACGTCCAGACCATGCAACATAAACTGGTGCTTCATATCCAGGTACTAATCGCTTGTATGAATTTACAATTGGATTTGTAACTGCTGTAAAACTACGAGCATGTTTCAATAATCCACCTAAGAAGTAGTATGCTTCTTTAGATAACTTATCTTTACTATTTTCATCGAAAAATGCATTTTCTTTACCACGCATTAATGACATATTAATGTGCATACCAGAACCATTAATTCTTTCAAGTGGTTTAGGCATGAAAGTAGCATGCAATCCATGTTTCCGTGCTACAGTCTTTACTACTAGTTTAAATGTTTGAATATTATCACAAGCATGTAAAGCATCTGCATATTTAAAATCAATTTCATGTTGTCCAGGAGCAACTTCGTGATGAGAAGCTTCAACATCAAAGCCCATGCGTTCCAATTCAAGAACAATATCACGTCGACAATTTTCCCCTAAGTCAACTGGAGCTAAATCGAAATAACTACCATTATCGTTTAAGTTGAGTGATGGTTTACCTGATTCATTTAATTTAAATAAGAAAAATTCAGGTTCTGGTCCAATATTAAAATCAGTAAAACCTGCTTGTTTCATTTCAGATAAAACACGAATTAAATTATTTCGAGGATCCCCTAAAAATGGTGTTCTGTCTGAGTTATATACCTCACAGATCAATCTTGCCACTTTTCCATGCTCATTTCCCCATGGAAAAATCATCCAAGTTGATAAATCTGGATATAACCACATATCACTTTCTTCAATTCTAACAAAGCCATCGATGGATGAACCATCAAACATTAATTTATTATCTAATAATTTTTCTAACTGACTAATTGGAACTTCCACATTTTTAATTGTTCCATACAAGTCAGTAAACATTAGCCGCAAGAATTTAACATTTTCTTCTTTCGCCATTCGTCGAATGTCATCTTTAGTATAGTCGTGCTTAACCATTTTTAGGACTCCTTTAATTATATAATTAGAGACTCTTATTGTTACGGATTGAAAGCTTACTATATCGATTTAATCCACTTACTGCAACAAATTCATCATGTAATATTCGTCGCAAATCTTCGTCAGATAGTTCTTTTTGTAGCTCGGCTTCTCGCTTAGCTTTAGCTTCTGCTTTTTGCTGGTATATTTTCTTTATATCTGCAATATTTAAACCATCTGCTAAATAATCTTTGATTTCCAATAATTTATCAACATTATTTAATGAATACATACGACGATTACCTTCATTCCGCTCGGGAATAACAAGTTCTTGTTCTTCATAATAACGAATTTGTCTTGCAGTTAAATCGGTTAATTTCATTACTGTTCCAATAGGTAAAACAGCCAATGACCGACGTAGTTCTTTCTCTCTCATAACAATCCTCCTCTCTATACGAACTTATAATAACAATAGTTTTTTTTAATGTCAATCACATATGTAACATTTTATTACATATGTTAATAATTTTAATTATAGTAAGTTTCATTTACCGCATTTGAAATTGCAATTTTAACATGCGCATATGATAAACCACCTTGAATATAAAGTGCATACGGATCTCTTAAAGGTCCATCACTTGATAACTCAATCGTAGATCCTTCCACAAAACTTCCAGATGCCATAATCACCTTATCTTCATAATTATCCATTTCACTAGGAATTGGGTCTACAAATGAATTTAAAGGTGAGTAATGCTGAATGCTAGCACAGAACTTAATCATTGGTTCTTGCTTATGGAAGATTACAGTTTGCACCAAATCAGTTCTCTTAGCATCCCATTTAGGTGAAACCTCAGCACCCATTTTTCCCAATAATGCTGCTGTATAAATAGATCCCTTAATTGCCTCTCCTGTTACATGTGGTGCAAGAAAGAATCCACGATAAAAATCACGTTGATATCCATATGTTGCCCCTTCACCTTTTCCAGGTCCAGGAGCGAATAAACGTGATGCTGCTCTCATAATCAATTCATGATTTCCTACCAAGAATGCTCCTGATTTTGCAACACCTGCTCCAGCATTTTTAAACATTGAACCAGCAATTAAATCTGCACCATGAAATGTTGGCTCCTCAATTTCAGTAAATTCACCATAACAATTATCAATAAATACTGTAATATTTGGATTAATTTTTTTAACAAAATTTGTCATCTCTTCAATTTCTTTTACAGTGAAACTATCTCTAACTGCATATCCACGAGAACGTTGAATTGCAACTACTTTGATTGTTGGATCATTCAATAATTTTTCTTTAACAGCTGGAAAATCTACCTTTCCACTATTAGTTAAAGGTGTATATTCAAAACCAATACCATATTCTTTCATTGATCCAGGATTATCGCCTACTATCCCAATTACTTGTTGAATAGTATCATAAGGCATTCCTGTTATATAATACAACGTATCATTTGGGTGTAGTGACGCAAATAAAGCAGTTGAAATTGCATGTGTCCCAGAAACAATTTGTGGACGAACTAATGCATCCTCGCATTTAAAATAATCTGCAAAAATTTGCTCTAATTTATCACGACCAACATCATTATATCCATAACCAGTAGATCCAACTAAATCTTCCTCAGCTACATGATATTTACGAAATAAATCTAATACACGTTGTTGGTTATATAAAACAATTTCGTCAATTTCCTGTAATTTAGGTGCAATCATTTTATCAACTTCAGCAATTTTTTGTTGTAGGTCTGTTGGAAATTTTTCAAGCCATTTCTCCATTTTTATTCTCCTTTAACCATCTTGTTACTAATTTGATAATTTTATTATAGTCTTCATCAAAATTTTGGACCAAATCAAACCAATTTACATCCATTTTATTACGAAACCAAGTAAGCTGTCTCTTAGCATAATGTCTAGAATTTTTTTTAACATTTGATATACAATTTTGCAATGATTCTTTTCCTTCAAAATATGGGTAAAATTCTTTATACCCAATTCCCTTACCACTTGGTAAATCTAATCCACCATTTTCAAATAAATACTTTGCTTCTTCTAATAAACCATCATTCATCATGATATCAACACGTTCGTTAATTCTTTCATATAAAATTTTCCTATTAGTATTTAAACCAATTATCAAGAAATCATAATTTTCATCAGGATGATCCTTTTGTTGAGAAAACAACTTTCCTGTTTTTTCGTAAACTTCCAATGCCCTTATTATTCTTACTGTATTAGCAATTGGAATTTTACTTGCAGCATCAGGATCAATTTCATTTAATTTCTCCCAAAGCGCTTGCTTACCATTTTCTTCAGCAAATTGATAATATTTTTCACGAATTAATTTGTCAGTGCTTGCATAAGCATCTTTTCCAAAATGATAATTATCAATAAAAGATTGTAAATAGAATCCTGTTCCACCAACCAAGATTGGCAAAGCATTGTCCATATAAATTTTTTGAATTGCTTGTTGCGTCTTATTCTTAAAATCCGCAACTGAAAAACGCTCTGTTATTGGAATTTCATCTAATAAATAATGTCTTACTCCTTGCATTTCTTCAGCAGTAACTTTAGCGGTTCCAATATTTAAATTTTGATAAACCTGCATTGAATCTCCTGAAATAACTTGTCCATTAAAATGTTGAGCTAATTTGATTGATAATGATGTTTTTCCAACCGCAGTAGGGCCTACAATCATTAAGACTTTTTCTACCATTACTTAAAGTAATTCCTTTCATAATTAAGCTTCTTTTGTAATTTTATCATCAATCTTTAAAATTAACAGTTTTGTCTGGAATTTTTTAGTTAATTCCTTCATAATAATAATATATTAGGTGATAGAGGAGGAATTAATGTGAAAGCATTTGGTAAAGGATTCTTTACAGGAATCGTTACAACAGTTGGTGTTGTTTCAGGTGCAGTATATGCATTTAAGAAAACAGTCGTTGAACCTATGGAAGAACGTGAAGCTATGTTAGAAGAACACCGTCGTCGTGCACTTCGCAAGAGCCGTTCAGCACACCAACGTTAATAAGATTGAATTTATATTAAATAATAAGAGACCGAATTATAAATTCGGTCTCTTATTATTTAAATATTACCAATTATTTTTTCTTTTTACCGTCCCACTTATTATATCCACCTTTTAAAACAAAGATGTTATTGTAGCCAGCTTTTTTTAACATAATTGCACAACGTAAACTTAATGCCTTTCCTTGTTCATATAAATAAATTGGCATATCCTTACGTAAGCCACTCATATATAACTTAAATTGTGAAAAAGGAATATTACGTGCTCCTAAAATATGCCCAGCTTTAAATGAATCTTCTTCACGAACATCAACAATTTGTGCATGATGCATATTTTCTTTTAATGTTTCATTATCAATTAATTTTGCAGCACGTCTACTACGAACAAAGATCACAATTTGATTAATAATGATCCAAGCTAAAATGATAATTAAAATAAGATCTACCCAAAATAACACTGAGTTAGTTTTACCTAAAAGCACTTATAAGAACTCCCTTCAAATTAATCGTTAAATTTTAATGCAAGTGAGCCAGCACCAATTACACCAGCTTCGTTACCTAATTGAGCTAACTTAACTTCAGTTGAGTCCTTAACTGTTGGGAAAGAATATTCATTAAAGTAATTCTTTACTTGATCTAATAAAAAGTCTCCAGCAGCTGAAACACCGCCACCAATTACAATTGCAGATGGATTTAATACACTTGCTAAGTTTGCACATGCTAAACCTAGATAGTTACATACGCGATCAACTACCATTTTTGCCAAAGGATCATTGTCTTTAGCTAAATCAAATACCAACTTAGATGTAACTTCTTCACCATCATCAGTCATTTGTTTTAATTTAGAATTGCCTGCATATTCTTCTGCCATATCGCGTGCAACACGAACCACACCAGTAGCTGATGCGTATGTTTCCAAACAACCACGATTACCACATGTACATAAATAACCACCAGGATGAACATTAATATGGCCAACTTCACCACCAGCGCCCATGCCGTGAACTAAGCTACCATTTGTAACTATTCCACCGCCTACACCAGTACCTAACGTAATAAATACAACATCATCTGCATTTTCACCAGCACCCTTCCAACGTTCACCAAGTGCTGCTACATTAGCATCGTTATCAACTGTAAACTTAATTCCAGTTCCCTTTTCAATTTCTTCTTTAACATTTTGAACTGTTTTCCAATTCAAATTGTATGCACCAACAACTGTTCCTTTTTCAATATTTACAGTTCCTGGTGTTCCCATTCCAATTCCCACAAATTGATCAGGTTTCATATCATACATTGCTAAATGATGATTAATTGATTCAATAATATCTGGAATAATATGTGTTCCTTCATCTAAAATATTTGTTTCAATACTCCAACGTTGTTGGATTTCTCCTTCAGTTGTCATAATTGCAAATTTAATTGTTGTACCACCAAGATCTACGCCAATTAATTTCTTGTCCATTTGAAGTTCCTCCTAATTATTTTGTTTTGCTTCTTCACGCTTTAATTCTTCACGATGTTCCTTTTCTAAAACCATTTTAGCAGTTAAATAAGTCTTTTTTTCAATTACGCCTGCTTTATATAAATGATCCAACTCAATAGCTGTTAGTTCAATATCCCATAATCTTTTTCCGACATATATAAAAACGCCAAATTGTTTAAGATATTGCTGTACATCATAATAGGTTCGCACTAGAAACATCTCCTTCTTATCTGCTTTTAGTAAATGTTATTTAACCCAATCGAATAAAATACAGAAAACAATAAAATTACCGTTATACCTGCTAACCATCTTTTAGATGATTTAATTTTCCCTAATTGAGGAACTCCCACAATAAATGCTAATAAGAAACCAGTAATAAGTCCTCCTATATGTCCCCAAATATCGATTGATCCAGATAAATCACTAATTAAATTTAATATTACTAAAATAAAAAATTGCTTAGCAACAGTTTGTATATAAGGATTTTGTTTAAATTCTAAACCCAAAGCAAGATAAGCTCCAAATAATCCGAAAATTGCTGTACTAGCTCCTGCAGAAATAGAAGGACTTAAAGCAAAACTCACTATATTTCCACCAATTCCACTAATTAAATATATAATTAAAAATCGTATTGATCCAAAAATATATTCAATCTGAGAGCCTAAAAAGTACAAGGTTACCATATTGAGTACAATATGTTGAAATCCGATATGTAAGAACATTGCGGTAAATAAACGCCAAAATTGTCCATCAGCAATTAATAAATTATCTTTCGCACCAAATGAAATCAAAACATTTGCTGAAGTTGAGCCTCCGTCAATTGTCATTAGCAAAAAAATGATAATATTAATTGCTATCAATATCACTGTTACTTTTGACTGTTTATTTATCACTTGTTTTCCTCCTAATAACATGACACCGATTACATATCATCAGATAATAAAACATCCCTTAACCGGGATGAGTTTTAAAAGAAAAACAACAGGTTTTTAGTCCTGTTGTTATTTTGTTTCACGATGCAATGTCACTTTGTGGCAACGTGGGCAATACTTCTTTAATTCTAAACGATCTGGATTATTACGTTTATTTTTGTTTGATAAATATGTTTGTTCACCACATTCAGTGCATTCTAATGTAATATTTACACGCATTGAACTGACCTCCAACTAATAATTCTATCTAAATAAAAAGGTTTAATCTCTTCAACGATAATATGATAACATTTTTCAATTAATAATTCCAGATTTTTTTGTGATTTGTTAAGGAAAATTCCTTGACAGGATTGTTTTACAAAAAAAGAGATCAGAATAACTGATCTCTTTTATATTATTATTTAAATCCATCACTTGATTGCACATACTTCCAATATGCACTATAAATTTGTTCAACAGCTTGCAAGTTAACCTTATTCTTCGTATCTGCAGCCATTCCTGGGAATGCTACTGCGATAGCAACTTGTGGATTATTATATGGAGCGTATGAAACCGCACTTAAAGTTTCAGTTTCAGTATTTCCATAATAAGTTTGTGCTGTACCAGTTTTAGCTGCGACCTCTGGTTTAACATCTGCTAAATATTTACCAGTTATATATTGATTATTTCCATGAACAACATCATATAAACCTGTTTTAACAACATTCCACTCTGCAGATGTCCCACTTACTACATTTAAAACATTAGGCATAAATTGATATAGTGTTTGCCCCATCTTTCCATTTGAACCACTCTTATGAACAGAATCAAGTACATGTGGTTGCAAACGATAACCACCATTTGCAATGGTAGATATATATTGTGCTAATTGCAATGTCGTATATGAATCATAGTTACCAAATGACAAGTCAAGTGCCTTACCAATATCAGACTTAGTTGATGGTCCTTCAAATCCAGCAGACTCACCTGGAATATCAATTCCTGTTTTAACTCCTAAACCATATTGTTTAAAGTTATTTCTCATTTTATCAAAAATTGAAGTCGACATTCCTGAAAGTGACATTCCAGAATGATATGTTAATCCTGCTTCTTTTAATACTAATTGCATCATATATGTGTTAGAAGATACTTCTAAGGCTTCTTGAGCTGTTAATGGCATATTAGCTGAACCGTTTTTATTAAACCAAGATGTTTTATCTGCAGTACCAGCTAACTTAATTGGTTGTTCTTCCAAAGTATTATTCGTAGGTGTAATAACTCCTTCTTCAAGAGCCCCCATTACCATCGCACCTTTAACGACTGATCCCATTACATATGTCTGATTAATTGCACCAATGGCATTATCAGTTACTTTTCCAGTTTTCACATCACGACTAACACCAGCTAATGCATATACAGCACCTGTATTAGGATTCATAACAACAGCATATGCGCCTGGAACATATGGATTGGATGAAGCTACACTATTTTCCAAGTTCTTAATAATATTTTGAACTTCTTCCTGGAATTTAGCATTAATTGTCAATTGAATATCATCGCCAGAACTTCCACCATATTGTTTAATTTCTTTTTTAATCTTATTATTTTGTGTTTCCACCTTGATAACTTCTTTATCACCCTTTAAGATATCTTCATATTGAGATTCAATATAACTTGAACCAATACTATCATTTCTCGAGTATCCCTTTGCTAATAAAGAATTAATTTGATCACTTGGAAGTCCCTGTTTTTCGGTTGTTACAGTACCAACAATACTTTTAATTGATTCTCCATTTGGATAATCACGTGTCCAATTTGTTCCAATTTTAACTCCAGGTAAATCAGACAAATGGGCACCAACTTGAGCCATTTCAACGTCAGATACATCTGAAGATTTTAGCATAATCGTAGATAAAGAATAGGCACTGTTCATTTTATTATATAAAACAGCTGCTTGCTGTTGTTTTGGAGATAAATCACTTGCTAAATTATGCTTTTCGACATATTCAAGTTCTTCATCATATAATTTTGAACCAGTAACTGAATTTGCATCTTTAATATGTTTTTGAACTTTTTCTTCATTTTCAGTGTTACCTAAATAATATGCTTCTTTCATATTATCTGTTAATTGGGATGTATCCACAGTTATATAGTTAACTAAATTATTTGCTACTTGATACATTTGATTTGAAGTAACCGATAATGGCTTAGTATATGTAATAGCAGTTGTTGCATTATTAGAAACTAATAATTTTCCAGAAGAATCATAAATCATCCCACGCGGAACATTTTTAGTCTCTGTCTGCATATTACTATTAGCTGCTTCATATGCATATTTTTTCCCATCGATAATTTGTAAATGTGCTAATTGAATAATTAATGCTGCAAAAAGCAAAAATACAATTACAAACAAAAAGTTTAATCTAAAGGGGATACTATTGGTATCATGGGTACCATGTGTATTTTGAGGCAAATTATGCTTCTTTTTAAAAATTTTCAAAAGGTTTCACCGTCACTTAATCATCTTCAAATTAATAATTAATTGAAATTATCACAAAACTAGCATATGATAATTTCGATACTATACCTAATATATGGTATCACAAAACAACAATTGCGACCATTGATATTCAATTAACATTGTGTGAATTTTTATTTAATATGAGGTACTAAATATGAATGACAATAATCATATAGAGAATGAATTTAAAATGATACATGGAAAAATTGATATTAAAAAACTCAATTTTATTCTTGAAGGATTACCAATTGAAATTCGTTTTATAGATCAAACAGGCCATTTAAAATTTGTTATCAATCCACTCTCAAATAATTATAAAATTGGAGAAAAAGTTAATTCTCAATTAGACTTTACAAATTTACCATCTATGTTTGATATATTGGAAAGGTTTCGTCACAATAAAATGGATCAATTTGAACGTGCATTGAAAGTAGATGATCAATATTTCAATTTAAAATTAGTTAGCATCAAAGATAATAAAAAACATTATCTAGGATGTATGCAAATTACAGAAAACATTACTGGATTAATTGATAAATATAGATACGGTGGCTTCATAGAATCACAAAATAAAAATTTAGATACAAACCAAGAATCAAGTTTTCATTACAGTGATAAAAATCAAGAAAAATACCGCAAAATGGTAGAACAAGACATTTTAGATTTAAATTCTGACACTGATAGTGATGCAATTTCCGGGGCATCTGAAATTTAAGGAGAGATTATGAGCATAAAAACATATAATTACTCTTTTAGAGCATTAGGTACTAATGTTTCTTTTACAGTTTTCAATAAACAATCGAAAGTGATTTTTGAACCAGCAAAAAAAATTGTTAATTACTATGATAAGATTTTTTCAATTTATAAAAACGATTCTGAAATCAGTAAACTTAATTTGAATTCAGGAAAAAAAGCAGTTAAAGTTTCTGATCCAACATACGATTTAATAAAGATATCAAAAGAAATAAGTCTACAAAATTTTGGATTTAATGTTGCAATCGGTCCATTAGTAAAAGCATGGGATATTGGAACACGAAACGCTAAAATTCCATTTCCAAACGAAATTGAAAAATTAAAAAAAATAATAAATCCTGAAGATATTGAAATTTTGTCAAACAATAATGTTTATTTAAAACGAAAAAATATGCAATTAGATTTAGGCGCTATCGGAAAAGGATATATAGCTGATCGCTTAAAAAATCTATGGCAAAGTTATGGCATTAAATCAGGAATAATAAATTTAGGCGGAAATTTATTATTAATTGGTAATTGTCCCTTACATAGTGATGGATTATGGCGAATTGGCATTCAAGATCCATGGAAAAAAAGAGGAGAAGCAATTAAGAATGTTATCACTCCTCCCTGCTCTGTTGTAACATCTGGTATTTATGAACGACAATTTATTAAAAATGGAAAAACATTTCACCATATTTTAGACTCTAAAACTGGTTTCCCCTATTCAACTAATTTAATGTCTGTAACTGTCTTTTGTACAACTTCACTTGCAGGTGAAATTGAATCTAGCCGATTATTTTTTAATAACAAAATTACAAATTTCAATCCTAGTCTATTACGATCAATTTTTGTATATAAAGATCATACAATTAACGAATTTATAAAAAAACAAGAGATGTGAGTTATCACATCTCTTGTTTAATAACTAATGATTAGCTAAGAATTGATCAAGTTTGTCTCCTTGCATCTTATGCCAACTTTCATTATAGAAATAGTTATTAATATGATATTTAGGTTCAGGTTGCTTTTCAGTTAAAAATGGATTTACATACTTATCAACTTTTAGCCAACCACGCCAACCTAAATGTATTGTATCTTCCATAAAGTATGGCTTCTCACCATCTTTAGTTAAATCTACAATATTATTAAATCCTTGGCTTTGTAATTGATACTTAATTTTCTTATTAAATTGATCAATCATTGACATCTTCAAGCCAGTATACTTAGCCCATTTTGCATTTACTGGTGGAATAATAAATAACACGTCTGTATTATTTTTTGCAAATTGATTTAATACTAATTGAAAATCTCCAAATTCTGGAGAAGATACATAATTAAAGTTTGATTGCTCATTCTTTAATTTTCCAATTTGTTTCTTTAATCGATTACTATAGAAAGAGTTCTTAATATTAAACTTATTATTTGTTGTTCCATCTACTCCCATATGGTAAGCAATATTATCTAATTCTTGATAATTATATGTAGATGGGAGTTGCTCAGCTGCCTTGTTTATTTTTTCAACACGATCAGACATACCAATCGTTGAGAATAACTGATCTTCATGTTTTAATTCATTATATTTTAAATCTAAATAAATTTTTTCTGAAGATGTTAACTCTTGTCCAGCAGCAACTTGAAGAAGACATTGCTCAATTAATTTATCATTATGTGCAGATGGCATATCAAGTAATCGTCGTGCTGCATAACGATCCATTAAAGTATCTTGAGCTGACTTTAACCACGTAACTGCTTGCAAATTGGAATAATACATTGCAAAAGCATTCTTATTTATTCCATCTTTAACGAACCATTGTGGTGAAATAATAAAAACTACTTTTTTATTTTTTAATTGCTTATTTATCCCTTGCATTCCCCAAAATTGAGAGAGTGATTGCGAACCTGCTGCTCCCAATAAAAAAGGACGATAATTTCGATTGTATTTTTCTGCAAGTACAGATGGATGCATTGGATCCATTCGTGATAATTCAGAAGATCCCATGAATGGGACATATCCTTCTTCTAAAGCCTTTTTCTTAATAGCTGTTCCTTTAAAAACGTTAGTAGATTGAGAAACTGCTGCTTCCTGAATTACTTTTTTATTAAAACTTCTGAAATTAAATGGTGAAATTAATAAAGCAATCAATAGAACCGCAGCTACAACTATAGGTCCAAATATTTGAAAAAGTTTATTTTTGAGTTTCATTATTTCATGCTTTCAACTTTCGCAATAATTTTATTTGGTGTTTCCCATTCTGAACGATCAAATTCAGAAACAGGAACATCTACGCCTAATTGATTTTGTAGTTCAAGTAAAAATTGTACCGTACCCATTGAATCTAATAAGCCAGTTTCAAAAATATTTACGTCTAAATCTTTCTTTACTTCGTCACTGCCTGTAACATCTGCTAAAATTTCTAATACTTGATCTTTCATTTTATATAACCTCACTTTTATTTATTAATGTACAACAAATAGTGTATTTAAGAATCCTGAGAAAATCAAGAGACTAAAACAGATAACATTAAATGTTAAGAAGATTGCAAAACATTCTGTAAATTTATTGTGTGGAATATATTTACGGTGCTTCTTCTTAAATCTTTGCCATGCATCACAGATAATCATTGCAAACCCTTGGAATAAACCATATGCAATATAATACCAAGTTAATCCATGCCAGAATCCCATAATAAGGAATAATGTTAGATAACCTATATTAGCCATTGAGATTCTACTTTTTAATATTCTTTTCTTCATCATGAAGAAAACAAGTCTCATGTAAATGTAATCTCTAAACCAGAATGACAACGTCATATGCCATCTATTCCAGAAGTCTTTTACATTATGTGAAATAAATGGTTTATTAAAGTTCATTGGAGTTTCAATTCCCATTACATAACTGGTTGCGACTGCAAATAAACTATACCCTGCAAAATCAAAGAATAGATCCATGGCATAAACATATCCATATGCAAAGGTCCATACTGACCAACCACCATGTGCTAAAGCTAAATGGGCAACCTTAGGTAATAGTATTTCTCCAAAGAAATAAGAAAGTAAGAATTTGTACATAAATCCTAAAAAGATATAATGTACTGCCTTACCAAGCATTTCTGTATATTTTTCACGTTCTGGAATTGATTTAAAATCTTTTTCAAAACGACGATAACGATCAATTGGTCCAGATGAAATCGTTGGGAAAAAGATAATAAATTGAAAAGTTGTCCATAAATCAAACTTTTTAATCATTCCATCACGAATTTCCATTATCATTCCAACAACTTTAAATGTTAAATAACTGATTCCTAAAAATCCAATAATCGATTCTCTTCCAAAGTCAATTGCAGGAGTTATTTTGACAATGACTAACGGTAAAATAGCTAAAATTACCGCAAGACAAAATACCCATGTTTTATTATTTTTTTGACGATATTTAAAATACCAAGCAATTAACAATAATTCAAAAATAACATAAGCAATTAATGCAATTCCTTGATGCCATTTAATTCCACCAAAAGTTAGCCATAAAAATGCAATTGAAATTACTGTCTGATATGTATTAAATCTTTTACCATAAAGTAATCCAATCATTATTGGCAATAAGCCAATTGAAAGTAATATAAAATACCAAGGATCTTGATATGGTTGCATATTCAACATTATTTGTTGACCTCTTTCATTAGTGATTTACGATCAATTTTACCGTTTGGAGTTAAAGGTAATGAATCAACATATACAAATCTTTGTGGCATCATATATGACATCATAATTTCTTGTAATTCCTTTTTTATTGCCTGTGTTAACTTAAAATCGTCTTCAAAATCATTTTCTTCAGGAACGATATATGCAATTAATTGGTTAACCTTATTATTTTTATCATATTTTGGAACTGTTGTAGCTTGTGAAATCAAACTTACTTGATTTAAATGATGATCCACATCTTCTAATTCAATTCTAAATCCATGTAATTTAACTTGGAAATCTAAGCGGCCTTTATATAATAATTGTCCATTTTCATCAAATTCACCAAGATCACCTGTTCTATATGCTGGCATATCTTGGATTTTCATAAATGCATTTGCTGTTTTTTCAGGATTGTTAATATATCCCTTTGATACACTAGGACCGACAATTACAATTTCGCCCTCAGCATCTGCTTCTTCCAAATCATCATTAATTAACATGATTTGAGTATCCTTTTTAGGCATACCAATAGGTAACCGTTGATAATCTTCTAAAATTTGATCTGTAATTTCAACTTGTGTTACTGCAACTGTTGCTTCTGTTGGTCCATATGTATTAAATATACGAGCATGCGGAAATCTCTTTTTCAAATTAGCTGCTGTAGTATGAGTTAATTCCTCACCACAGAACAAAAAGTGAGATAATTCAGGCATATGAGTTTCATCAAATGTTGGTTGTAATAAACAAATATCCATAAAGGATGGTGTTGATACCCATTCATTAATATGAAGTTTAGGTAAAACTTCAAACAACTCTTTAAAATTCTCAGTTGTTTTTTTAGGTAATACAGCTAATTCACCACCAGTTGTTAATGTTGGATATAAATCCATTACTGATAAATCAAAGGAATATGGTGCCTGTGATAAACAAATTCCACCAGGTTTAATATCAAAATCATCAGAATGCATCCAGTCAATATAACTAGTTAAATTATCATGACTAATTTGAACTCCCTTAGGTTTACCTGTTGTTCCTGAAGTAAAAATAATATAAAAAGTATCATTACCATTTACAAAATTATCACTTTTAATTTCTTCTGAAAAAGTTCCATGAACAAAAATATCATTTAATTCTTTTTTAGAAATTGTTTTATCTGGTTTAAATTCTGCAGGTAAATCTTCAACTTGAATATAAATAGCAGGATTCCCAATTTCATCAATTGATTTAATTCTTGAAATTGATGAATTTGTATCAACAGGAATATATGCATGGCCAGACTTTACAACTCCTAAAAAAGTTGCAATCATTTGGAATGTTTGACCACCAAATACAACAATTGGTTGATCTTTTGGTAAATTTAAATTAATTAAATAATCAGCTAACGCATCTGAATATTTTTTTAAATCACCATATGTATTGATATTGTCTAAATAATTATATACATTTTTATCTGGATGTTTTACAGCAAAATCATCAATTGTGACAATTATATTACGTTCCATTTACATCACGTCTCCCAAATTAAAATTCATTATATATATAGTGTGGTTGATTGACTCCGCTATAACTGTATAAATATACCAGAGCAAATAAAATCACAAAATAAAAAATTGTACGCGCAGTAAAACGTACCCACTTATTTTTCCAAAATGCACGTAACTTTTCTTTCATGATTAGCCTCCTAGCATTAATATAAAAAGCCACGATAAAATCATGGCATTAAATAATATTAATTATACTTAAAGTATTTACTAATAGCAATTAATACTCCATCAAACTCAACATATCATATCCTTTAATTTTGTCACGTCCATGCAAATCTTGTAATTCAATGATAAATGCACAACCAACAACAATTCCACCTAATTGTTCAACTAAATCAATTGTTGCACTAATTGTCCCGCCAGTTGCCAATAAATCATCTGTTACTAATACTTTTTGACCAGGCTTAATCGCATCTTTATGCATGTATAACGCTGATTTTCCATATTCTAAATCATACTCAGCTTTTACAGTTTCGCGTGGTAATTTACCTTTTTTACGTGCAGGTGCAAAACCCACTCCTAATTCAAAAGCAACTGGGCATCCAATAATGAAGCCACGTGCTTCAGGTCCAACAATCATTTCAACACCCTTATCTCGAGCAAATTGAACAATTTGATCAGTTGCTTGATGATAAGCTTCTCCATTTGCCATTAATGGTGAAATATCACGAAATAAAACACCCTTTTCTGGATAATCTGGAATAGTTGCTACATAATTGTGTAAATCTAAAGTCATTGTTTATCTCCTTTAATAACTTAACTAATCTTCTATTAATTTATTCAACCAATTCAATAAATCATTTGTGTTTAATCGAATTAATTTTTCTTCAACCTCTATTTGAGATAATCTTTTTTGATATACTTCTGTTTGTTCTAAATCAACGTGTTTATTTTGGGGTGTTCCGGTAAGTAATCCCTTATCAATTTTAACAAATCCAACCTCAAAAAACACCTTTATCATAAAAACTAATTGTTCTTTATCAAAATTTAAATATAAAGAAAGTTTATCTAAATCTGTATTTAAATTGATATTCTGATGAGTACTAGTAAAACGATAAAGCTTTACAAAATCTTCATGTGTTGGTAATGACATATAATTTAAATTGTGCTGCGAATAACATTTTAATACAATTTGGTCAACATGCAAGTTTGAAAGTACATTTTCAAATAATTCTAACGAGTCAGGACAATCAACAATTACAATTTTGTCTTGATCAATACTTTGATCTTCACGCAATAAAACTGACTGTATTGGATGATGCAGTGTTTGCATTACTTTATTCTGAATTTTTTTATTAAAAAATCCATATAGAATATCTTCTTTAAACATATTTTGCGTTAATTTTTTCACACGTGCATCAATAAATTTCTCTTGTTGATTTTCTACCTCTTTAATATCTTTAATCCTTATTTGAATTGAAGTTTTTCCGTGCCATTCGTTGGTTCCTAATTCACCCACCACTTTAATATTGTTTATATTACAATTTTTTAGCATTTCAATTTCTTTCATTGAAACGTTAAATTTAACGGCTGAGATATTTTGATTATTTGCTTTAAAATCGATGCGATAGTGTTCTTGATTTGTTCCCATTATTTTTAAATTCGCACCATTTAAATTTTCAAATTCAAAAATTGGTCGATTATTCTGCATCCCAAAAGGCGATAGTTTTTCAATTTCATTAATTAAATTCAATGAAATATCTGTAGAAACTAACCTATCAGTAATATCTATAGTTTCTTTTTTATTAACATCAAAATCTTGATTTCTTGCTTCTTGATCTGAAATCACTTGTAATGAAGATATTTTCTCTTCACTAATTGACAAACCACATGCCATTTGATGCCCACCAAAACTTTCAAATAAGTCACGATGCCCATCAAAAGCTTTAAACAAATCAAATCCATTAACTGAACGACCTGATCCCTTATAAATACCATTTTCTACTTTTGTTAATACAATCGTTGGCTTTTTTGTTTGTTCAGCAATTCGACTTGCAACGATTCCTAAAACGCCTTCATGCCAGCCTTTACCCTTTATGATATTAACTAAATGTGTCTTTTCAGAAAGTAATTGTTGCTGACATTGTTGCATTATTTCATTAACGAAACTTTGACGTTCTTCGTTATATTTTTGTGTTTGTTTTGCTAAACTTGCAGCCTCTTCTTCATCTAATGTAGTTAATAATCTAACTCCTAAAGACGCATCCTTTATTCTACCTAAAGCATTTAATCTTGGTGCTAAAGCAAACCCAATTGTATCAGCATCAATTTTATTTGGTTTAATACCAGCAACATCATACAAGCATAATAACCCAGGTCGATTTGTCATTTGTAATGCTTGCAATCCATATCTAACTAATATTCGATTTTCATCTACTAATGGCATTACATCAGCCACAGTTCCAATTGCAACCAAATCTAACAAATCTTCTGGAATTTCTTCTAACAATGCGCAGGCAACTTTAAATGCAACACCTACACCTGCTAATCCTTTAAAAGGATAATTACTTCCAGGATAATCTGGATGAACAATTGCAAATGCTGGTGGTAATTCTTGAGGAATTTCATGGTGATCAGTTACAATTACATCAATTCCTTGAGCATTTAAATATTTTATTTCATCAAATCCAGAAACTCCATTATCAACAGTTATTAATAATTGCATTCCATCATTTTTTAATCTTTTATACTGATCTAAATCAGGACCATAACCATCTTTAAAACGATCTGGAACATAATATGAAACATCTGCACCTAATTCGAGAAGAGTTTCATACATTATTGCAGTACTAGTAATTCCATCTGCATCATAATCGCCATAAATAACAACCTTTTCTCCATTCATAATTGCTTCTTGAATACGGTCAACAGCTTTTTGCATATCATGCAAATCAAATGGGGAATGAATGTCATTTTCATTAGGATGTAAGAAATTATTAATTTCGTCTACTGTCTTAAATCCACGTTCGACTAAAATTTTAACAAGTATAGGTGATAATTTTGTTTCTTTTTCTAATCTATTTAATTCATCATGATCTAAATTATCGCAAAGATAATCCCATTTATATTGTGAATCAATCAATTAATTACTCTTCCTTTTTATCTTCAATAACTTTTTTATCTTCAACTTTTTCTTGAACTTGTTTTTTTAAACTTGCTACTTCATTGTTTAAAGTTTTAATTTTTCGTTTATGTTTGAATGAAGCAACAGTTGAAAATAATGATGTAATGACAATTCCAACAATTACAGAACAAATAATTAATAATACCAATGGCATTCTAACTTTCAAACTAAAAAAGTTAACTGCTACACTTTGCATATTTAAAACTGAAAAAATTGTTACAGCTAACACTAAAATAACTACTCCAAATAAACTTAATTTCTTTTTCACTTTGTATTCCTCTCCTCAACTAATACTAAAAACTATTTTTTATTAAAAACATTTTCGGTTAAAAAATCACCTAATTTTGGAAAAAGTGCATAACCAATATCAGCAACTTTAAAAAAGCCAGGTAAAATCAGTTCACGTTTATTACTTCCAATTGTTTTTACTATTTTTTCTGCAACTAATTCTGGATTTAACACTATCTTTTTAACTTTTTCTAGATAATTTCCAGTTTGATCTGCAGTATTGAAAAAATTAGTTCTAATTGGTCCTGAATTTACTACAATAACAGATATACCTAATTTTTTTAATTCTAAGCGTAACGCATTAGAATAACCAATAACTGCTGCTTTTGTTGCCGAATAAATTGCAGATTTTGGTGTTGCAATTTTTCCAGCCATTGATGCAATATTTATGATTACTCCACAATGTTCTTCTGCCATTTGTAATGCGACATATTGTGTTAAATACATCATTCCCAGTACATTGACCCTAAACATTGCTTCTGCTTGTTGCATATCAAAATCAATTGCATTTTGCATCAATCCAAAGCCAGCATTATTAATTAAAACATCGATTTTTCCTATACATTGTTTTATTGTTTCAACAGCATTTTCAATGTCATCTGGATTTGACATATCCATTCTAATTGCATATGCCTTTTTCCCATGAAATTCTGTACATGATTTTGCAACCATCTTTAATTTATCTAGATTGCGTGCTGTGACAATCACGATTGCTCCTCTTTTAGCAACCTGATATGCAATCTGCTCTCCTAAACCAGATGAAGCACCAGTAATTAATACTACTTTATTTTCGAGATTTTTTAATGCCTTATAATTATTCATTATTTAACCTCCGTTTTGGAAAATGGAATATTATAACATCCAAAATCGTGTACTACTTTCGTATTTGGAAATACTTTTCGAGCATCATTTTGTAATTTTTTCACCATTGGGCCTACATAACGAGCTGAAATATGCGTTAATAGTAATTCTTTTACATTTTCTCTTTTAGCAACTTCTGCTGCTTGGATACATGTAGAATGGTAATAATTTTTAGCTAATTTTGCTTCACCTTTTCCAAAGGTACTTTCATGAACAAGAACATCTGCATTAGCAGCTAATAAATCAATATTTTTATTTTTTCTAGTATCACCTAAAATAGTTACTATTCTACCCTTCTTAGATTCTCCAATAAAATCTTTTCCATTAATAACTTTTCCATTATCTAATTTAACCGTTTCGCCATTTTTTATTCTGCCATAAATAGGCCCTGGCCTAATTCCTAATTCTTGTAACTTATCAACCATTAATTCTCCAGGATAATCCTTTTCTTCTACTCTATATCCGACACATTGAATTCTATGATCTAAATATTTAAATGAAACTTTAAAATGAGAATCTTCAAATAAAACTCCCTCATCTTTAAGTTCAACATATTTAATTGGATATGCCAAATGTGTCTGTGAAATTTTCAAAGAAGTAGTTACAAATTCCTTAATTCCTGAAGGACCATAAATAGTAAGTGGGGTTGCTTGTTGAGCACCTTGAAACGAACGACTACTCAAAAAACCAGGTAATCCAAAAATATGATCCCCATGTAAATGAGTTATAAAAATTTTACTTACTTTGCGTGGACGAATGGTTGTACGTAAAATTTGATGTTGAGTTCCTTCTCCAACATCAAATAACCAAACTTCATTAATTTCATCTAGTAATTTTAATGCTAAAGAAGTTACATTTCTGAATTTAGAAGGTGAACCTGCACTCGTTCCTAAAAATTCTAATTCCATGAAATCAATCCTTATCTGCAATTTATATTCTCAAAAAATAAAAGTTCACTTAATAAGTGAACTATCAATCAATATATAATTTTACTATCAATCAGCATAAAATACAAAATGCATTTAAAATTATTCAATAAATGCTAAAACTACAAAGTTTAAAATAAATAATAGTGTACATACTACTAACATTGGATGTACTTCTTTAAATTTATTTTTACAGATTTTAACTAAAAGATAAAAAATAAATCCAGCAGCAATACCGTATGAAATACTATAACAAATCGCCATAAATATTGATGCAAAAAATGCAGGAATTGCATCTTCTAAATCAGACCAATTAATTTCTTTAAAGGAGCTCATCATCATTATACCTACAATAATTAAAGCTGGAGCAGTTGCTTCTGTTGGAATAATAGCAATAACAGGAGCTAATAAACTACTTAATGCAAACATAATTGCTGCTGTTAAACTAGTTAATCCAGTCCGACCGCCAGCACCAATTCCTGAAGCACTTTCTACAAAGGTTGTAACATTAGATGTTCCACATACGGCAGCTACAATTGATCCAGCAGCGTCTGAGAATAGTGAACGGTCCATTTTTGATTTAAATCCTGAACCATTGTAGAATTCTTTTTCATCTTCTTTTGAAAAAATTCCAGATTTTTTACCTGTACCAATAAATGTACCAATAGTATCAAAAATATCAGTCAATGAAAATGCAAAAATAGTCATTAAAGCCAAAAGCATTTTACCTGGTTGATTAAATAGAGCAATCATACCCTTGGATCCAAATGCCGCACCAAAAGTTGTTCCTAATTGTTTAAAAGATTCAGTTAAAGATGTCGTATTTTCAAGTCCAAGATGAGTTACTCCAAATGGAATACCAATAATTGTAGTTAAAATAATTCCAATTAAAATGCCACCCTTAACATTTTTAATCATTAAAATTCCCATAATGATTAGTCCGATTAAAGCAACTAGTGCACCTGATTGATTAAAATTAATCAATGCAGGGGTAATTCCACTTCCAGTAACAACAGACTGAATGCCATTTGAAAAATGAGTAGCAGCTTGACTAAATGGATGATCATTAATTGATACAATATCAGATGCATCCGATGTAAATTTCAAAAATCCAGCATTTTTAATTCCAATATATGCTACAAAAATACCAATACCACCACTTATTGCATGTTGTAAAACTTCTGGAATTGATTTAATAATCATCTTCCGAATTTTTGTAACTGTGATAAGGACGTTAATGATTCCGCATAAAAATACTAATGCTAAAGCTTCCTGCCAACTAAAACCTAACTGTAATACAACAGTATATGTAAAGAATGTTGCCAATCCTAGCCCAGGAGCTTGTACATATGGAACATTAGCAAATAATGCCATTATTAATGTACTTATGACAGAAGCAATAATTGTTGCTAAAAAGATTCCTTGAGTAGGCATCCCAGTTTTACTTAAAATATTTGGAGCAACAAACAAGATATATGACATTGCAAAAAATGTTGTTAATCCAGCTGTTATTTCCGTAGAAACATTCGTATGATTTTCTTTTAACTTAAAAAAATTTGACATCTTCTAATTCCCTCTTATAATATTTTCTATTATTATAGCAAAAAATTTGATTATGTGAATGCTTTATATCAAATTTGAAAGGATATTCTAATGTATACGAAAGATTTAGTAAATGCCACTAAAAATTTTAATCC
The DNA here is from genome assembly GCF_030389495.1 of Ligilactobacillus cholophilus. NCBI lineage: Bacteria > Bacillati > Bacillota > Bacilli > Lactobacillales > Lactobacillaceae > Ligilactobacillus > Ligilactobacillus cholophilus. Next base: position 350,145 of record NZ_CP127832.1, on the reverse strand, counting down.
AAATTATAGATGTTTCTTTGAATTCAATAAAAAAAATCTCCCCTTATCAAAATTAAAATATGATAAAGAGAGAAATATATTAATTTTATTTGCAGAAAATGGCATAGCACTAAAAGTTCAAGATATTTCAATCATATGCCAAGTGTCTAATCCAGAATCAAAAATAGTTTGTTCATATAATTCAACTTTATACCCTATTTTTGGTTTTAGAATCGTAAATCGTGAAAAATTATTTTTCGCATAATTAGTCAACAAATTCAAATACAAAGTCGTCAATTCTTACAAGGTCACCAGTTTTAGCACCTCGTTCACGGAGTGCATCATCTACACCCATGCCACGAAGTTGACGTGTAAATCGCATCAGACTTTCATCATGTTCTAAATTGGTCATCTTAAATAATTTTTCGATTTTCTTTCCAGAAAGAACCCAAGTTGCGTCAGAGTCTCTTGAGATTTCAAAAGGTTCTTCCTCTTCAAAAGTATAATCCTTATTATTTTGATTCATTAATTTTTCTGCTTTTGTTTCAAAACGACTTGTTTTATCTAATAAGTTAGCCGTCTTAATCATTAACTCGTTTAATCCTTGATGTGTTAATGATGAAATCGATGTTATTTCAGGCTTAATGCTTAATGTATGGTCATCTTTCAATTTATCTTTGAATTTCTTTAAATTCTCATCTGCATTAGGCATATCCATTTTTGTTCCCACAATTATTTGTGGGCGATCCAACAATTCTGGATCATATTTTTTTAACTCCTCATTAATTTTCAAAAAGTCATCATATGGATCACGTTCCTCAACACCAGACATATCAATAAGATGTAAAATTACTCGTGTACGTTCAACATGTCGTAAAAATTGAATCCCTAATCCAATTCCTTGTGAAGCACCTTCTATTAATCCTGGTAAATCTGCCATTACAAAATCGCGACCATCATCTAATTGTACCATTCCCAAATTTGGTACCAATGTAGTAAAGTGATATTCAGCAATTTTAGGCTTTGCACTAGTTACTGTTGATAATAATGTTGACTTTCCTACAGATGGAAAACCAACTAATCCAACATCTGCAAGTACTTTTAATTCTAAATTAAGTTCCCGTTCTACACCTGGTTCTCCATTTTCTGCAATTTCAGGAGCAGGATTTTTAGGACTAGCAAAATGAATATTTCCTCTTCCACCGCGACCACCTTTAGCAACCACTAATTCTTGATCATCTTGTGTTAAATCTCCAAGTACTTCGCCTGTTTCTGCATCAGTAACAGTTGTACCTTCTGGAACATCTATATATAAGTCCTCAGCAGCTTTTCCATATTTACTTTTGTTCATTCCATTTTGACCAGACTTAGCCTTAAAAATACGGTGATATCTGAAATCCATTAATGTTCTTAAACCCTTATCAACTTTAAGGATAATGCTACCACCTTTTCCACCATCACCACCAGCTGGTCCGCCATTAGGAACATATTTTTCTCGACGGAATGCTACCATTCCGTCTCCGCCTTTCCCAGCTTTTACTTTAATTTTTACTTGATCAACAAACATTTCGTTCCTCTTTCTAAAAATCAATTTATATATCTAGAAGTCATCTATTTTACTATATCAATTTATAATTAAAAATAAAAGCATGACTGTATCCTTGTCATGCTTTCATCTATATTATGTGTCATTTAACAGAATTAGTTTTTTTAGCAATTAATGGTAAAACTAAACCTAATGCAATCAAAATTAATGGTGTTATAATATTCATTCCCATTTGGAACCACCATGAACTAGCGCTGGAATACATATTTGACTTAGGAAACATGCCTAAAATACAAGCAAATGCTGTAAATAAGAATGCCCAAATTCCAAATGCATATCCAATAGTCTTATTTTTTACAAATACATAATCTGAATGATACTTATCCATATATTTAACTAATAAAATATATGCAAGAAATACCCATAAATAGCGCATTGGCATGCAAATTGAATTCAAGTTTAACAACCAGTTGTAAAGATTAGACATCCCTTTTATTCCAAGAGCCGGTACAATAATCAAAATTGATACTAAAATTGTAACCAATTTATAACCATTAATAAACACGCCGTGCTTATTCTTTTTCAAAAGTACTTTTGGAATATAGCGCTCATCAGCCTCATCTAGCAACATACGTAATGGAGCATCAATAGATACTGCCAATGCTGTTGCAGAGCCAAGTGTACTTGTAATTGCAAAAATCCACATAAATAAGTTACCAACATGATAATGTTGTCCTAAAATTTGAAATGCTTCAAAGGCACCATTTGACATTAAATCATTTGGAATATGATTTGCATTAATGATCATTCCCATTCCAAGAGAACCTAAAATAGCAGAAACAGCTACAATAATTGCTAATACGATCATTCCTTGAGGAAATTCCTTTGATGCATTATGAGTTTTATTTACATATGGTGAAATCTTTTCACATCCACCAACTGCAAATACTAACATTGAGATAGTTGTTAAATATTCAAAATCAAATTTAGGGATATAATTATGAATATTTGTCATGTCAGGCGTTGCCACATGCGTGTGTACGATAAATGGAGCACTAATACCTAAAATAATAAATAACATTGACATTATAAATAATAAAATTCCGGCAATATTACCTAATTTTTTAAGTGCCTCTACTCCTTTAGAAGCTAACCAAACAAATACAATAAACATAACTAAACTTAATCCTTGAACAACGATTGTCTTAGTATCGTTCACAAAACTACCATTCCCACGGAATAGCCAACTTAGACTAATCATTATGACCTGTGGTTTCTGTGCTAAATATGGTACATGAACAACCCAATACGTCCAGGCAGCCAAATATGCCCATTTGCTGCCCATTAATTCATTAATCCAAGAACTAACGCCTGCACCTAAATTTTGAAACGTTGCACCTAATTGTCCTACCATTAGTGTATATGGGATAAAATATAGCAACATGATAAGTATCCATGAAAAGACAACTGTTAATCCTTGATTTGCAAAGTTATTAACAACATTTCCAAATCCCCACACTACTGAAAAAGACAATAATGCAATATTATACCATCTTAATTTCGATCCTAAATCATTCTTCCCCACGTTTTTCACTCCATCCAAAAAATTAACTAAGCGACAAATACAATAGAAATTTTAGCACAAGTTTTTATTTTATTCTAATCAGTTTTTCTTTCCATTTTGAATGGACTCGGCACTTAACTTGACTGTTTGAGCAACTTTCTTTGAAATTCCTAATTTTTGTATTTCTTCTACACTTGCTTGTGAAATTCTTTTAATTGAGTGAAAATTACGTAACAATTTTGTTCGCGTTTTAGGTCCAACACCGGGAATTTTTTCTAATCTTGATGCTAAGGAATTTTTTGAATGTAACTGTCTATGATATGTTATTGCAAAGCGGTGAACCTCATCCTGAATTCTTTGTAATAAATAAAATCCCTGACTTTTAGGATTTAATTGTAATTTTTCTCCATTTTGATTCATTAAATCAGCAGTTTTATGATGTTCATTCTTTACCATGCCTGCAACTGGTATATCTATTCCTAATTGGTTATGCAAAACGTCAATCGCTGCATTAATCTGAATTTCTGCTCCATCCATCAAAATTAAATCAGGTAATTTTGCATGTTCTTTCAATAAACGACTATATCGTCTATAAATAACTTCTTGCGTACTAGCAGCTTCATTTGCATTTTCCACTGTTTTTAACTTATATTTTCGATATTCATTTTTATCAGGTTGACCATCAATAAAACATACCATCGCAGAAACAGGATCTTGTCCTTGAATATGTGAATGATCAAATGCTTCAATTCGATGTCCATGAGGTAAATGCAATGCATCTGTTATTTCATTCATTGCTCCTGTAGTCTTACGATTATCTAATTCTAATAGACGAAATTTCTCTTCTAACACCAATCTAGCATTCTTTTTTGCCATTTTAAGTAAATCATACTTTTGACCTCTTTGGGGTGTTCTAACAGGGACATTTAAGATTTCACTTAAAATATTTTTGTCAACATTATCTGGAACTAAAATTTCTTTAGGCATCACTCGATTTTTTTGATTATAAAATTGTAAAATAAATGAAGTAAATTCTGATTCAGGACTATCATCTACACATGGAAAAAGTCTTTTTTCTCGTTTCATTAATCTTGCTTGTCTAATAAAAAACACTTGAATTGAAATCCAGCCTTTATCCATATAAAAGTTAAATAAATCACGTGGTGTATTATCATTAGATATAATTTTTTGTTTTTCAACAGTCATGGCAATATATTTGATCTGATCGCGATATTCAGCTGCCCTTTCAAATTCCATTTGAGCTGCTGCTTGTTCCATTTTTTTACGCAATTCATTTTTTATTTGATTTACATTACCATTTAAAAAAGACTTTATTTTTTTTATTTGTTTTTCATATTTTTCTGGTGGTACTTTTTTAAAACAAGCTCCTAAACACTGTCCCATGTGATAATACAAACACGGCCTCTTTTGATACCCATTACATCTTCTTAATGGATATACTTTTCTTAATAACTCCAATGTTTCAGTAGCAGCATAAACATTAGGATATGGCCCAAAATAATATCCACCATCTTTTTTTACTTGGTTTACTAAAAGTAGTTGTGGATCACATTCATTTGTAATTTTTATATATGGATACCCAGTTCCTTGTTTTAATTTAATATTATAATATGGTTTATATTTCTGAATTAATGTGATTTCTAATAAAAACGCTTCTTTATCAGTCGAAGTAATAATTGTTTCAAAATCTCTAATTTCAGAAACCAGTTGCGCTGTTTTTCCTTCATGAGAGCTCTTAAAATATGAACGAACACGATTTTTTAAATTTTTTGCCTTACCAACATATATAATTTTGCTATTAATATCTTTCATCATATAGCATCCAGGTAAATCAGGAAGTAATTTCAGTTTTTTTTCAATATGTTCTGTTGCCATAAGTATCCTCCTTTCGTTAAAATTGAAAAATTATTCAAAAACTGGTATTCTTATTGCAATCTATAGTGTTTAGAAGGAGATAAAAAATGGGACTAAAAATTAATCGTGAAAATAATCTTGAAAGTTTATTTGATAAATTTGCTATTGATCCAACTAAATCAACTAATAATCAAGAAAAAGATACTGCTAAAAAATCTCAAAAAGATAAATCAAAAAATAATGAATAATATTACATTTTAAGCTATATAAAACGAGACTGAAACTTCAGTCTCGTTTTTTTACCTTAATTTTCACTTTGATAGCCATTAGGATACCGTTTATTTAATGTTTCAATGTTTTCTTTAGCAATCTCATCAAATGGAATGTCTGCCCATTCAGCAATTTGTGATAAATACCAAAGTACATCTCCCATTTCATGGATCAATTGATCCTTCTCAAGTTTTTGCCCTTTAAATGTATATGCTTTAATTAAATCAACTACCTGTCCACTCTCACTGGCTAATCCTAAAGCGCAATTTGTCAATACCTGTTCATTTCCATATAGTGTGCGGTTAGCTGCTGTTTGATACTCATTAAATTCCATTGCAATACTTCCTTATCTTGTATGTTGCTCTATCCAGTTCCAAATTTCTTCTTTTCCAAATTTTGTTTGAGCTGAAAATAGTTGTATTTGATCATCACTATTTAAGTGTAAGTTTTTTCGAATCAAACTTTCACTTTTATTCCATTTACTCCGTGGAACCTTATCAATTTTAGTACCTACTATTAAAAGTGGCAATTGATAATAATGAATAAAATCAATCATTTGAATATCCAAATTTGTTGGTGCATGACGTGAATCAACTAATGAAATAACACCACATGTTTCCTGACGCGTTGCAAAGTACGTTTCAATCATCTTTGCCCATTTTTCACGATTTTTTTGAGAAGTTTTAGCATAACCATATCCTGGAACATCCACAAAATATAGTTGATCTTCAATATTATAAAAATTTAAAGTTTGTGTTTTTCCAGGTTGACTTGATGTTCTAGCAAGATTTTTCCGATTAATTAATGTATTAATTAAAGAAGATTTTCCAACATTTGATCTTCCAGTTAACGTAATTTCAGGTAATTGATTATTAGGATATTGATCTGGGTGAACTGCACTTATAGTCAAATCAACATTATGCACATCCATACTAAAACCTCTTTTCAAAATAATATCTGGTTAATATTTTATCATAGCTACTATATAAAATGTAAAAAAATAGCACCTCAGTTGCTCTGAAATGCTGTAAAAATAATATGGGCCATGGTCCCAATAATATTTTTGTTTCAATATTCTTAAAAATTAGTTGTTACTTTTAACCTTAACAACTTCACGATCACCATAGTAACCACAACTTGGGCATACACGGTGTGAGCGACGCAATTCGCCACAGTTTGGGCAAGCACTCATACCTGGTACTTGTAATTTATAATTTGTACGACGTAATCTTTTACGTGTTTTTGATGTCTTACGTGCTGGTACAGCCATGTGAACACCTCCTTTAAATCATTAACAAGAATCATTATACTTGTAATTTGTAAATTTTACAACTACTCATTCGAATTTGAATCATCATTTTCTTTGAAGAAATTCTTTAATTTGGCCATTCTTGGATCAATTTCATGATTGTGACGGGAATCTTCTTCAATTTGTTTTTCAGTAAGAACATCCCAATTTTCACCTTGTGGCATTTCATCTACTGTTGCTTCTTGTTCTTTTTTACTCAAAATCTGCATTGGAATTTGCAATAAAATATTATCTTCGATTACTTTTTCCAATGATAAAATATCGTTATCTAATTTTATTACTACATCTAAGCTATCAAATTGTGATAAATCATCCTGATGTTCACTTACATAATATTCTGAAAAATCAAAATCCAATGGTATCTTTACTGGTTCAAATGTACGTGTAGATGGAACTGTGATTGTAGTCTTAACATTAAATCCACCTAAAATTCCACGTGAATCAAGTGTAAAAATCCCCTTTACCTTTACTGGTGTAAGTGAAATAATATCACTACGCCTTTGCTTTAAAGCAGATTCTAAATCTAGTGTTTCTTCAAACTGAATTGGTTTCTCTTTTGCTTGCCGTAATTCATTTAATGACCATTTCATATTAACCCTCCTGACTTACTCTTTATTAAACATAATTGGCATATTTTTTAAATCTTGTTCAGTTCCATTTATAGATTGATACATTTTCCCAGCTTTATAATCAACATTCATTATTTTCCTTTTATCATCAGCAGAAACATTAGTAATAATAGGAAATTCTGTTTTTTTCTTAGCATTATGCAAGACTTCTCTTCCCTTTGAAGTGAAACCTAATACTCGTAAATATGGCATTTGTTGAAATTTTTCAAAATCACTTTTAGTTACATGTAATAAAGTCATCACAGCTAATCTACTTAATCTAGTATAAGTAAATCGTTTATTTTTTACTGCTTTAATCCAACTCTCAAAGTTTTGAGAAGTTTCACTACGATTTGCCATTTCAATCATACGATATTGAATTCCTTCACTCATTCCATATATTTCAGCCAACTCTTCAGGATTATGAGTTAGAAGTTCCATTTTTAAATGCATCCAAAAATCATCCCATGAAACCAATCTTTGTGATAATAAATCAGAAAGCGTTTCTGCAGGCACAAATTTTTCAATTTCATCATCATTATTAAACAAAGCTCTTCGAATTGCTGAAGCACTTGCAATCGTGCCTGTTTCTTGTAGATGCATATCATGATAATTAGCATTTTTTCTTTGAATTGGATGTAAGTTAATATTAGCATTTAATTTTAAATTGGCCTTAGCATATGCAAGTCCTAGTAAATCATTAGGTTGCTCTACACTATGTCCAATCTTTTCAGTTATTATTCTTTGATATGACCGTGCAAATGACTCATTTCGTTTAGTAAAGTCACCCTTTATATCTTTTACAATTTTTGCAAAATTCATAAAGTCATAATCAGAATGTTCTGCACCAAAAAATAAATCAGTTACTCCCATTTGAAAGTGAGTCCATACTCCATAATATGCAAATCTATCAGCAGCTTGAACAGCAGCTAAAACAGGCATTTCCATTACTAAATCAGCACCATTTGCTAAACATTCTTTTGCGCGATGCCATTTATCAATAATTGCCGGTTCCCCTCTTTGCAAAAAATTACCACTCATTGCAATTACCAATGGCGCATTTGGAAATGCTTTTTTCACTTGTTTAATTTGATATAGATGTCCGTTATGAAAAGGATTATACTCTGTAATGATTCCTACAATTGATTTCATTAGTTAAGCCAATCTGTAATTTCAACGTCATCTGCATCTGCCCATAATTTCTCTAAATTATAGAATTTACGTGTCTCTGCTTTAAATACATGGGCAACTACATCACCTAAATCAATCAATACCCAATTTGCACCATTTTTCCCTTCCACATCACGTACATCATAACCAGCTTTTTCAGCCATTTCTTGAATATTTTCAGCAATTGCTTTTACTTGTCTTTCAGAATCAGCTTGCATTATTACAAAATAATCTGCTAGTAAACTAATCTTTTGTACATCTAAAGCAATTATCTCTTCAGCTCTTTTATTATCCGCTGCTTTTACAACTGTTTCTAATAACTTTTTACTATCTTCCATAATTCGTTTCTCCTTTAATTTTCAGCAACCCATTTATTATATGTCAGAATAGCTTCTGGATAAATTTTATGGTTTGCTTGCATTAAATATTGTAAAGTGTGTTTTGTTTCAAATTTAACTGCATCATCTAAATTTTGAAAAGCAATATTTCTCGCAAAATCGACATCTGGGAAAACTCTTCCTGGTTCGATATAATCGGCAACATAGACAATCTTGTCCAATGTATTCATATGAACATTTCCAACTGTATGATTACGAACTGCATCTAAAACTAATTTATTTTTGATATTTAATTCATCACGTATAATTTCAGCACCGACTTCTCCATGCCAAATGAAATTTCCCCATTTTAACAATGATTTATCTAAATTTTTTTGAAAAATTTCTTTTTTAAATTCAGAATCACTTCTTTCTTTGGCATAATCATGAACTAAGCCTGCAATTGAAGCTAATTCTAAATTATAATCATTTAATTTTGCTAATTTAATTGCACATTGCTCCACTCTCAAACAATGTTCAAATCTTTCTTGGCTTAATGATGCTTTTAATTTACTAATAAGTTCTTCACGTGTACCAGGATAATAATCCTCTGTATATTTAAGTTCAATCAATGTACAAATTCTCCTTTTGAATGTATTCTTCAACTTCCTTAGGTACTAAATAATTAATTGAACATCCTTGTTTTATTTTCTGCCGAATTAATGTTGAACTAATTGCTAATTCTGGTACATCAACCCATATCACTGGATATTTTGTTTTTGTGCTGAAACCAGGACGTCTAACTCCAATGAATTGAACTAAATTAACTAATTCATCTATTTCACGCCATTTAGGCAAATACTCTACCATATCCCCACCTATAATAAAGTAATATTTATTTTCAGGATGCAATTTGGTTAACTCCCTGAATGTATCAATACTAAAACTTATGCCACCTTTTTTTATTTCATAATCTTCAACACCGAACTTAGGATTATCCTGAGTTGCTAATTCTAGCATTTTTAACCGTTTTTCAGCTGAAATTGCTTTTTTATGATCAATGTGTGGTGGAATATTATCTGGCATAAAAAGTACTTTATCTAAGTCTAATTGATCCAAAACTTGATCAGCAATAATTAAATGTCCTAAATGAATAGGATTAAAAGTACCACCTAAAATTCCAATTCGCTTTTTAGTATCATCCAATTCAACTTCATGCATAATTTTTACTTCAGGACTTATTATTTTTTGAACATTCATAATCATCCCTGCTTAAATTTTCGCAACTTCAATTGAATATGAGCGATTATTCTTTTTACTTGATTGCTTAAATAAAACTAATGTATGTCCAATTGTTTGCACTACTTGGATATTTGAATTAGCTTCGATATATTCTTTTACTTCATCAACTTCTAATAAACAGTTATTTAAAATATTAACTTTAATAAGTTCTCGCTTCTCTAATGCATCATTTACTTGCTTTATCCATTTTTGGTCAATGCCATCTTTTCCAATTTGAAATAGTGGACGCATAGTATGTGCTTGACTTCTTAAGTATCGTTTTTGTTTTCCTCTTAAATTCAATTCGTTCACCTCTATCTTTAAATCATAGCTTTTCTTAATGAAACGCCTACACCTTCTGGAGCCCATCCGGCTACAACGCTATCCTTAGGTACTGTAATCCATCCTAAACCAGAAAAAACTAAATCGCTTTTTTCTTTAGTTTTAAATTCATATCGAACCAATTTAGGAAATGATGTTTCAAGCTCATCTTTGGTTGGTGGTTGTAATAGTTCTCCCGCATGTTTCTGATAAAATTTTTCTGCATTAATTAGTTTTGTACGATGTATTTTTAAATTATTATCTAAATAAACTACTATGCCATTTCTATCTTTAGTACCTGAAATAAAATCAAATCTTGCTAATGCACTTAAAAATAAAGTTTGTTGGTCCTGTAATTGAAATACTTTAGGCTTAATTTCTTTTTGAGGTGTAACTAAGCGTAATTCTTTTGGCGCAAGATAATGTGCCATTTGATTTCGATGAATGATTCCGGGAGTATCAATCAAGAAGTGACCATCATCCAGTGGGATTTCGATTCGATCTAATGTTGTTCCTGGAAATTTAGATGTTGTAATTAACTGTTTAACCCCTGTTAATTGTTGAATAATCTTATTAATTAATGTTGATTTACCAACATTAGTTACTCCAACAACGTATACATCTCGACCATTCCGATATTCCTCTATTTTTTCTAATAATTGATCAATTTCAAATCCCTTTTTAGCACTTGTTAAAATCACATCAATAGGACGTAATCCTTCTTTATTTGCAGATTGTCTAACCCAATCTTTAATTCTTGAACGTTTAAGAGATTTAGGCAATAAATCCTCCTTATTTCCGACCATTAAGATTGGATTATTTCCAACAAAACGCTGTAATCCTGGAATTATTGAACCTGTAAAATCAAATATATCAATTACATTGATAATTAATGCATCCTTTTGACTTAATTGATTTAGAAAGCTTAAAAAATCATCATCTGTATATTCCACATCTGCAATCTCATTATAATGTCTTAATCGGAAACATCTTTGACAATAAATATCATCTTTTTGTTTTTCTAATGCAGACTTTGGTATGTAACCAGCTTTATCTGAATCTTCTGTTTGGATAATAGCACCACAACCAATACATCTTAATTCATCAGTCATTTAGTTTTATCTCCCATTTAAATTCAATATTATATTTTTTTATCATTTTATTTTTAATTATATTTTCAAGGAATCTATTAAATTTTGTATTCCACGCATCCGACTCTACAATTGGTTTTACTAGGATACTCTTGATTCCGGAACGATTTGCTGCCAAAACATCTGTCATTAGTTGATCTCCAACAAGTACAATATTTTGTGGTTCAATGTCATACTGTTTTCTAGCAATATTTATGCCACGTTTTAATGGTTTCATTGCACGTGAAATATATGGCAAGTCAAATTTTTCTACCGCCTTTTTTACTCTTTCTTCATTATTATTAGATACAACAACAACTGGAATCCCTGCATCTTTCATTTCTTTTAACCAGGCTTTTAATTCAGGTGTTCCATCTGGATTATTCCAAGCAATCAATGTGTTATCTAAATCAGTTAATATCAATTTAATATTATTATTTCGAATTTGATCAGGCGTTAAATTATAAATTGACTTTAACATCCATGTAGGCTTAAATTCTTCTAGCATCAATAATCTCCTATTATCATATAATTAATTATCCACATATCATTATAAATGAAAAATATAAATAAAAAAACTGAGATCATCAAAAGATGTCCCAGTCATTATTAACGATTAATTATTTTTCTAAAGCTTTCTTTGCTTCATCAACAAGAGCTTTGAATGCATCTGCATCGTTAACTGCTAAATCTGCAAGCATCTTACGGTTTACTTCAATTTCAGCTAACTTCAATCCATGCATCAACTTGCTGTAACTAATATCATTCATACGTGCTGCAGCATTGATACGAGCAATCCATAACTTACGGAAGTTTGACTTAGTCTTACGACGGTCACGGAATGCATATTGATATGATTTCATAACTTGTTGCTTAGCAACTTTAAATTGAATATGCTTTGAACCGCGATATCCTTTAGCTAATTTAATCATCTTTTTACGACGTTTGCGTGTAACTGTTCCACCTTTAACACGTGGCATAAAAATTCCTCCTCAAATTGAAACGTAATGTTTCTTTCGTTCAAAAATTTAGTTAATTATTTCATTTGTGAAAGCATTTGCTTGATACGTTTCATATCTGATGATGAAACCATTGCTGCTTTCCGTAATTGACGACGTTGCTTAACTGTCTTACCGTGGAAACGGTGTGATGTATAAGCGTGATGACGTTTTAAACCACCCTTACCTGTACGTTTAAAACGTTTTGTTGATGCGCGGTGTGTTTTCATTTTTGGCATAATAAAATCCTCCTATTAATCTAATCACCTATTTATCTGTTTTAGGTGCTAGCATTAAGAACATGCTACGTCCATCCATTTTTGCTTTGGATTCCACATTTGCAACATCCTTGGTCTCCTCTGCAAAACGGCTAAGAACTTCACGTCCAATGTCTTTATGAGTAATAGCACGACCCTTGAAACGGATTGAAACTTTAACTTTATCTCCTTTTGCAAGAAACTTACGTGCGTTCTTCATCTTTGTATTAAAGTCATTCGTGTCAATTGTTGGACTCAATCGAACTTCTTTGACATTAACCACTTTTTGCTTTTTACGAGCTTCGCGTTGCTTCTTTTGTAATTCAAAACGGTATTTACCATAATCCATTACTTTAGCAACAGGTGGCTTAGCTTTAGGTGCAACAAGAACTAAATCAAGATTTTCACGCTCAGCAATTTCCAAAGCTTCACGTTTAGATTTAACACCAAGTTGATCACCATTGCTACTGATCAAACGAACTTCACGAGCACGAATGCCGTCATTAACCATTTTATCTACTGCTATGATACTTCACCTCCAAATAAATTCAGAGAGAAAATGCAGATAAAAAATACCTCTGTTTGATTTGCAGCAAACAGAGGTACCGTCCGATTTACGGAATTAATTTCTTAATTTCTGCCCGGAGACTCTTGTCTGCAAGGCGAGAAGCGGTTGCCTCTGCTTTTTTCTCAACTTTTTAAAGTTTAACAATTAATTCCACAAATGTCAAGGATTAATTTTCGCGACTGTAACTTTCAATATCTTGATTGATCATTGTTACAAATTCATCAAATGGCAATGTTTCTGTATCTTCTTTTCCGTAATGACGAACAGTAACTGTGTGATTTTCAGTTTCAGAATCTCCAACTACTAAAGTATATGGGATTTTGTTTACCTGTGCTTGACGAATCTTATATCCCATCTTTTCATTACGATCATCTAATTTGACACGAATATGATGTGCTGTAAGTTTACTTGATAATTCTTTAGCATATTCTAAATGATGTTCATTACTTACTGGAATGATTGTAACTTGTTCAGGTGATAACCATGTTGGAAAGGCACCCTTATAAATTTCAGTTAAGTAAGCTGTGAAACGTTCTAGTGTTCCAATTACTCCACGGTGAATCATAATAGGACGGTGTTCTTCACCATCTGCACCAATATAACTTAAATCAAATCGTTCTGGAAGTAAGAAATCTAATTGAATAGTAGACATTGTTTCTTCAGCGCCTAAAGCTGTTTTTGTTTGGATATCTAATTTTGGACCGTAAAATGCAGCTTCGCCTTCAGCTTCATAATATTCAAGTCCTAAATCATCCATTGCGCCTTTAAGCATTTTTTGTGATTTTTCCCACATTTCATCATCATTATAGTATTTTTCTGTATTTTCTGGATCACGGTAACTTAAACGGAATGTGTAATCAGTAATATTAAAGTCTTTGTATACATCCATAATTAATCGAAGAATCTTAGCAAATTCTTCTTGAATTTGATCCATTGTAACAAATGTGTGGCCATCGTTCAATTCCATTTCACGTACACGTTGTAATCCTGATAATGCACCTGATTTTTCATATCTGTGCATCATACCAATTTCAGCTATTCGTAATGGTAATTCACGATATGAACGTTTATGATGCTTATATATTTGTATATGTGATGGACAATTCATGGGACGTAATTCAAGCATTTCGCCCTCACCCATATCCATTGGTGGGAACATGTCATCATGATAATGGTCCCAGTGGCCAGATTGTTTATAAACATCTAAGTTCATTAAAACAGGTGTATAAACATGTTCATATCCATCAGCAACTTCTTTATCGATAATATAACGTTCAATTGTACGACGAATTGTTGCACCCTTTGGCATCCAATAAGGTAATCCAGCACCAACCTTTGGATCTACAAAGAATAAATCTAAGTTGTTCCCAATAACACGATGATCACGTTCACGTGCTTCTTTTCGTCTTACATCATCTGCTTCTAAATCTTTTTGCTTATAAAATGCTGTTCCATAGATACGTTGAAGCATTGGATTACTTGAGGCACCCTTCCAATATGCACCAGCAACTGATAAAATCTTATAAACTTTGATCATTCCAGTTGAAGCTAATTGAACATCACCTAAGTACTTGAAATCATCTTGTTGATACATTACAACTTCTGAATCTTGTGCATTTTCTTTAATTAGTTCTGTTTGATATTCATCATTTGCAACCAATTTTAATGCTTCTTCAAGAGGTACAGATACTTTTTCAATCGCAATGTTCTTTTTAATCAATTTATTCATTTCAGCAGTAATTTTTTCAAAATCGTCTTCTGAAACTTGGCCTTCTTGATTATCTGTATCTAGGAAAAATCCATGTTCTGTTGCTTTACTTTCACCAAATTTCATTTCTGGATATAAATTATGCAAAGCATGTTTAAGGACTTGAGATACTGTATTCCATAGTACAACTAGACCTTCATCAGAATCTTTTGTAATAATCTCAATAGATCCATCTTCAGTAAGATTTTCATGATAATCCACTAATTGATTATTGAATTTTCCGGCAACTGCTTTTTTAGCTAAACTAATACTAATTGATTTAGCAATATCTTCTACTGTTACACCCTTTTCAAATGGTTTAACCGAACCATCTGGGAAAGTAATATTAATTTCTGACATATAAAATCCTCCTTCAACAAAATCCAGATAAACGAAAATAAAAAAACGCCCCATATGCACTAATAATTGCATATGGGACGCATAAATACGTGGTTCCACCCAAATTCAATCTTATTATTTGCAAATAAGATTCTTCATTTTCGTCGATATCGAAACGACTCGCCTACGATTAAATAGGATAAAATGAAAGTGGTAAGCACGTTTATTAGAAACTTTCAGTCGAGGTTTCTATCCCTGAGTTAACGTTCCGTTTGTCTTTCATTAATTTAATTTAACCACCAATTTATCTTTTTGACAAGTCTATTTTTAAGGATTTCTTCGATTAATTCCAACCATTCGATATTCTGTTGCTAAAAATTTAATTCTTTCTGTTATCCTTAAGGCCTTTAAAGGCTCTGAATCTCCTTTATTAGTAACTGTTAAAAATTGATCCTTTAATTCACTAATTGACAAATTTGAACTAAATAATGTTGGTAATTCATTTGCCATCCTATACTCTAAAATTACACCGAGAACGTTATCTCTTATCCAAGATGTAATTTGTGTAGACCCAATATCATCAAAAATAACAACGGCAGTGTTTTTTATTTGATTAATTATCTGACTTGTTCGATTTTCACTAATTGCATTCATCATTTCGCCTACAAAAGTTGGAAAATGATAATATCGAACTTCAATATTTTTTTCTGCCAATTTAATTGCTATTGCAGCTAATAAATAACTTTTTCCAACACCAAAACTTCCAGATAAATATAATCCTTTAGGAAAACTTCCATTATCTTGTTTAAAATACGTTGTACAATTATCAATAAATTCTAATGCTGCTTTTAAGGGCTCTTCACGTCCCTTGATATCATAATTTTCAATTCGAGCCTTCTGCAAACTTTTAGGCAAATTAATTGCTTTAATATTGTCCTTTAATTGTTGACTCTTCTTTTGTTTTGAAAACGACTCTGTAGGTTTATATACAACTTCAATATGATGATCACTCACAATTAAATATGGTGCGTATCCAGGCGCGAAAGTTTTTTTACCAGCCTTCATTTCATCTTTTATTGTTACAAATTCATATAATTTGCTAAAACCCTTAATTACATCTTCTTTTGATAATTTATCTTGATTTTCTTTCAAAAAATTTGCAACTTCATTATCTTGTATCACTTGATTAAATAATGTTAGATATTTTTCACGTAATTGTTGATCATGAAAGCGTCGCTTTAATCCGTCGCTTATATTATCCATATTTGTTCATACCTCACTTAGTGATCATCATTAATTTTTTTCATTAATCGTTTAATATCTTGATTAATTTCTTCGCTATTACTTATATTTTGACTCTTTTCTTCATTACTTTGTTTTTTGGCCCAATCTGGTAATTTTTCAACAATCGGTTTACGACCCTTAGATTGAAATTTCGTAGATTTTTTTCTCATTCCAGCTTGTCTCTTAAGAATATAATTAATTGCTTGCTGTGGAGTTTTTATCTTTTGTTTCATCCAATCTAATGCAGTCTTTTCAAAATATTTTTGATTAATAGAACTCATTTGTTGATCAACTAACATATAATGAATTAATACATTAATCACAGCTAAAGGAAGGCCACCATCAGAAACAGCTTTCGAGATTGTAATTCGTTCCTCATTGGAAATCGAAGGCATCCCTTGTTCTTCTTTTAGTGCACTTAAAAATTCCATTGGGGCATATTCTTGAAATGCTTGGAATAAAATTTTTTCTTCATTCCCATTAAAATTATCTGCCTCAACAGTTTTATTTTCATTTTCCCTTGAATCAGAATGCATAGACGGATTTTTAAGAATAAATTCATATTTTTGGCTTGCTAATTTTCTAAAAGCTAACCAGTTAACCCTATCATGCGCAACATCAAATGATTCTTCAATTAATTTAACGACTTGCATTTCATCCAGTCCGTACATCATCGCAATTGTATTAATGGTCTCTAAATTTTTTGTAACATCTTGAACATTAACAAATGAATTTTGCAAAATTTTTTTCATGAATTGATAGTCCAATTTTTCAGGAATAACAATTTTTTTACTATCATTTTGAGAAACTCTAAGAGAAGATTCTGAAGTTTTCAAATTTTGTTTTTCAAAGACATCTGCAAATGAATGTGTCAATTCTTTAAATTCATTTTTTGACCAATGATTTCCTTCAAACTTTTCAACTAATAAAGCGAACCTTTGGTCACCAACATATTGCAACAACATTGATGATAATAATTCATCATTAAAAAAGCTTTGTCCATCCTTAGCAGGCAATAGCTCATATACCATTAATGTATCATCCAATTTGCGATAAGACTTTAACAACGCAACTGCCTCAAGTCTTTTAATAGCATCAATAAATTCAGATAAATTAATTCCTAATGTAATTAATAACTGTTCATGTTGAGTAGCCGTAATTTGTTGAAAATTTCCTGTTTCTAACTGTGATACTAATGTTGTATATAATGAAACACTTGCTGTCCCTATAAATGGTTGGTATAACTGAGTTAAAGTTTCAAAGTGAAAATCTTGAAAACTAGACCTTGAAACCACTTTATATTGATCTGTTGCTAATAAATTGTGATTCAAAGTCTCTCCTCCTTATTAATCTGCATCTTTTCCATTTCTCTTCATTAATTCTTGCAATTCTTGTGCAAATGATTTCATATCTTTAAATTCGCGATAAACACTTGCGAAGCGAATATATGTTACATCATCAACATCTACTAAAATACTCATGACATATTCACCAATTAATTGACTAGAAATTTCGGTTCCGCCTACAGCACGAACTTTTTGTTCAACTTCATCTACTACACTTGTGATTTTATCCATACCTACTGGGCGTTTTTCCGCAGCTCTCATTATTCCATGAAGAATTTTATCACGATTAAACTCTTCGCGTGCTCCATTTTTCTTAATTACAAGTAAAGGTGTAGTTTCAATTCGTTCAAATGTAGTAAATCTAAAACCACATTTTTCACATTCACGTCTTCTTCTAATCGCGCGACCATTATCTGCTGGCCTACTATCCACTACACGTGAACTATTATTATGACATTGTGGGCAAAGCATTCTTTTCACCTCTTATAACAACTTATTCATTGACAACCATTTTATCATTTTTAGCTTTAAATCTTCAAATGTACCATCATTTTTTATGATAAAATCTGCATTTTGATTCCGTACTTTACTTGATATTTGAGCATCAATACGTGCTATTGCGTCTTGTTTAGTAAAATGGTTACGTTCCATTAATTGCTTAATCTGTCGTTCACGTGTTGTACATATTACCATCGTACTTGTACAAAAGCGCTCGTATTTTCCTTCAAATAAAAGTGCAATATCTAATACAATTAATTTAACTTGTTTTTGTTTTAGATTTTGTAATTCATTTAAAATTTCATGTTTAATTAGTGGAGACATAATTTGATTTAATTTTTCTAGTTCTTTTTGATTATTAAAAACTAAATCGCCTAACTTCTTTCTATTAAGTTCTCCATTTGATAATAGATATTCTGTACCGAATTCAGTAACTATTTTATTAAGTCCGATTTGATTTTTACATTGTAATTGGCGAGCCACAATATCCCCATCAATTATTTTTGCACCAAATTCCCTTAAAATATTGCTTGCAGTTGTTTTTCCACATGCAATTCCACCGGTTAAACCTAATACGTATGTCATTATTTTATTTTTTGCTCCTTAGGACATATATGTGTACCACGTTGCCCAACTACAATTCGTTCTATTTTTGTACCGCAACGTTCACATAATTCATTCGTTCTTCTATAAACATGTAACTGATTTTGAAAATCACCTGCATGATTAAAAGCAGTTTTAAAAGTAAAAACAGTTGTCCCTTGTGCTTTAATAGCTAACTTTAATTCTTTAATAATATTATCGTGTAATTTTTTCACATCAGCTTTAGTCAAATGACTAGCAATCGTTTGAGGATGTATTTTACTCATCCATAAAACTTCATCCACATAAATATTACCCAATCCTGTTACTACAGTTTGATCTAGTAAAGCTGGTTTTATCATTTTTTTCTTTTTTTGTAATCGTTGATAAAAATCATCAACTGTAAAATCATCACATAATGGTTCTGGACCAAGTTTTTTTATTCCAGGAAGATTCAATTCTTCTCCCGTTTTTACTAATTGCATTCGTCCAAATTTACGGGTATCATTATACCTCAAATCACGACCATCATCTAATTCAAAGACAACATGACTATGTTTCTCTAAAGGAACGTCATGATCTTCAATTAAATATTTTCCTTCCATTCTTAAATGAGAAACCATCGTATAATTATTTGAAAAACGAAATAGTAAGTATTTACCTCTACGGTCTATTTTTTCAATTTTCTGTCCTGTAATATTTTTTTTAAAATTATCAATGTCTCCAACAATCATTTTAGTGTAATAAATATCAACTTTTTTTATTTTAATATTTAACACCTGTGCTGAGACACCTCTTCTTACAGTTTCTACTTCAGGTAATTCTGGCATTCGAATCCTCCTTATTTCTTAGCATCAAACCATGTATTTCCACTAGCACTTTCAACTTTCAAAGGTACGCTTAATTTAACTGCTGAATCCATTACGCTAGGTACAAGTTTTTCTAAAATTTCAATTTCTTCTTTAGGCGCTTCAAATATTAATTCATCATGCACTTGTAAAAGCATTTTTGCCTTAAGACCCTTTTCTTTTAATTTTTCTTGCATATGAATCATCGCAATTTTAATAATATCAGCAGCACTTCCTTGAATTGGCGAATTCATTGCAGTACGCTCAGCAAATGAACGTAAATTATAATTTTTACTATTTATTTCAGGCAAATAACGTCTTCTATGGAACAATGTTTCTACATATCCTTGTTTCTTTGCTCGTTCAACAATTTCTGTCATATATTTATATACTCCAGGGAAAGAATCAAAATATGTCTCAATAAATTTTTTAGCTTGTTTTCGTGTTATTCCAATATTTTGTGCCAATCCATAATCACTAATACCATAAACTATTCCAAAATTAACTGCTTTTGCCTGCCTTCTCATATTAGGAGTTACTTGATCAGGACTAGATAATCCAAAAATTTTCATTGCTGTACTTGCATGAATATCTGAACCCTCTTTAAAGTCTTTTTGCATATTTTTATCTCCTGAAATGTGAGCTAAAACACGCAACTCAATTTGTGAATAGTCAGATGAAAAAATCTGCCAACCTTTATGACTTGGAATAAAGGCTTGACGAATCTTCCTTCCTTCTTCTAACCTTACTGGAATATTTTGCAAATTAGGATCTACTGAAGACAATCTACCTGTAGCTGTTAAAGTTTGTGTATATCGAGTATGTATTTTACCATCTGATAAAACTACCTTTAACAGACCTTCAATATACGTTGATTGTAATTTTGAAATTTGTCTATACATCAAAATATTATCTATAATTGGATTTAAACCACGTAATTTTTCTAACACGCTTACAGCTGTTGAATATCCCGTTTTAGTTTTTTTAATAACTGGTAATTTTAACTTTTCAAATAAAATTACTCCTAATTGTTTAGGAGATCCTATGTTAAATTTCTCGCCTGCTTCTTGATATATTTGTTGTTCAATTTCTGCTAATCGTTCTTTAAATTCACTTTGCATTGCTTTCAAGCGATCAACATCAACTTTAATTCCTGCTATTTCCATCTGAGCAAGAACAATTGATAATGGCCTCTCAATTGTCTTATATAAATCTACCTGATCATGATTTTCTAATTGTTTAAACAAATTATTTTTCAAGTCAGCAATTGCTTGTACTTTATGAGCTAAATGACTTAATAAAACTTCATTATCTTCTGGAATAGAATGTTTTGAACCTTTTCCATAGAATTCCTCATCGCTTTCAATATTTAAATAATTATGTTCATGTGCAAGAAGCCCAAGGTCATCACTATTATCAATATTATTTAATAGATAAGATACTAAAAGTAGGTCAAAGTCTACATTTGTCATTTGAATTCCAAGTCGATTCAAACCAACATAATTTCTTTTCGCATTAAAAACGTCTAATTTTAATTGAGGATTTTCTATAATTTTTTTCAAAATTGGAGTTTGCAACAATTTAAAATCTCTTGAGGTATAAATTTTTTGATTTATCATTAGTGAGAAACCAATAATCGGTGCAACATGATAATTATCCCCATCCATTTCTAGATGAAAAACCACTGAGGATTTTTCAGGAATATTAGATAAAGTCGTAAGATTATCTTGATTTAATTCTTCAAAATTAATTGGCTCAATATTTTTTGATTTATCACAATCGGCATTATCATCTAAATTTAACTCCTCTAAAAAACGTTTAAAATCCATTTGATGATAAAATTCAATTAACTTATCGTAATCAATCCCATTCCATTTTGTATCTTTTAGACCAATCTTCAAAGGAGCATTCTGTCTAATTGTAGCTAAATCTTTACTCATAAAAGCAACTTTTTTATCTTCAATTAAATGTTCTTTCATTTTAGATTTACGCATATTATCGATGTTTTCATATATTCCTTCGATAGATCCATATTCCTTCAATAATTTAATTGCTGTCTTTTCGCCTACTTTAGTTACGCCAGGATAATTATCTGAAGTATCTCCCACTAATCCCTTCATATCAATGATTTGTTTTGGTGCTAATCCATATTTTTCCTTAATAAAGTCCGGAGTATATTCTTCTATATCACTTACTCCTTTTTTTGTAATTGCAACAGTTGTTTTAGCAGTAACTAATTGAGTTAAATCCCGATCTCCTGTCACAATCGTAGTAATAAAGCCTTCCTCTTCAGCTTCTTTTGCTAATGTACCAATAATGTCATCTGCTTCATAATTTTTTAAATCATAACTTTTAATCCCATAATCTGCTAACATTTCTCGCAAAAACGGAAATTGCTCAGATAATTCTGTTGGTGTCTTTGATCTTTGTTTCTTATATTGGTTAAACTTTTCTGTTCTAAATGTCTCTTTGCCAGCATCAAACGCTACTAAAACATTTGTAGGCTGCAATTGTTTGAGCAACTTATCAAGCATAATTTTAAAGCTATAAATTGCACTAGTATGTAAGCCATCATGATTTACAAACTTATCCAAAGAATTATATAAACCATAAAATGCTCTAAATGCAACACTATTTCCGTCGATTAATAATAATTTTTTTTCTTGATTGCTCATTTTTTTCTTCCTTTAATCACATAATATTAAGTATATTTTACCAAATCATCACTAAAATTAAAAAGAAGCAAGATATTTAAATATCACTACTTTAAGGCTAATAAAAAAACTATGACTAATGTCATAGTTTTTTGTTAATTATTGTCACTGTTATTTCCAAAAATTTCTAATAAGTAAATAAAAATATTAATAAAATCTAAATAAAGTTGTAAAGCTCCATTTATAGCTAAATTAGTAACACCTATTTGATTACCATATTCAACATATAATTGTTTCATTCTTTGAGTATCCCAAGCCGTTAAAATTGTGAAAATAACAACTCCAATATAACTGAACACATATTCAATTGCTGCACTCTTTAAAAATAAATTGATTATTGAAACAATAAATAATGCAAATAATGCAGCCATTGCTTGTCGTCCAATCCTAGATAGGTCTTTTTTTGTATTTAATCCAAACACACTTAAAACTACAAAAACTACAGCAGCTGATACAAAAGCCATTGTAATATCTTTTGAGGCATAAACAGTTAAAATTGAAGAAAAGAGAATCCCCTCAATTGCTGCATAAATAAATAACATTGCAATGCTCATCGCTGGTGCTCGATTAGGATTAAATGATAATGAAAATACCATCGCAATTAAAATAATTCCAAGCACAATCATTGTTAATGGACTTGAAAAAATAGTACTTGCTAAAAATCTTGCTGTAACATATGCCATTATTGCAGAGATAGCAATTGCTCCCGCCATGTAGGCATACATCTTTGAAAGAAATTGATTTAATCCTTGAGTATTCAAAGATGATTGTTGATCAAAATTATTCATTAAATTCTCTCCTTAGTTATTAATTTGTATGTTAAGGATTATATCATAGTTTATTATTGTTTAATTAAATTTTACCTTTATATGATTAAGTATTAATTATTATTTAAACTTAATTCGCTTAATAATTGTTCATATACACGTTCATATTTTTGAATATCACCTGCACCCATAAATATTACTACTGCATCATGATAATCTAATAATGGTGACATATTATCCAATTTTAATACTTCGCCACCCTTAGTAATTTTCTTACCTAAATCAGCAGAAGAAACATTTCCACTGTTTTCACGAATAGACCCAAAAATATCAGTTAAATAAACTTGATCTGCAATATTTAAACTTTCTGCAAAGTCATCCATTAAAGCAATGGTACGCGTAAATGTATGAGGTTGGAAAACTGCAATTAACTTTTTATTTGGATATTGTTGTCTTGCAGCATCTAACGTAGCACGAATTTCATGTGGATGATGAGCATAGTCATCAATAATAACCATGTCAGCAACCGTCTTTTCTGTAAAACGACGCTTTACACCCTTGAATGTAAGTAATTGTTTTTTGATTTGATCTAAATCAATCTTTTCAAAATAACTAACAGCAATTACAGCTAGTGTATTTAATACATTGTGTTCACCAAACAAATGTGTTTCAAAATTACCCAAAAATTGATCATGGAAGAAAACATCAAAACTTGAACCTTGTGTTGTTCGTTTAATATTTTTAGCTATGAAATCATCATTTTCTTCAGTTCCATAATAATATACTGGAACATTTGCTTTTATTTTCCGTAAATACTTATCTTCACCCCATGCAAAAATACCCTTTTTGGTTTGCTTTGCTAAGGTTTCAAATGCATCACATACATCTTCAATTCCTGTAAAATAATCAGGATGATCAAAATCTATATTGGTCATAATTGCATAGTCAGGATGATATGCCACAAAATGTCTTCTATATTCGTCAGCTTCAAAGACAAAGAAACGTGCATCAGGTGTACCTTTTCCTGAACCATCACCTACTAAATAACTTGTAGGTGAAACACCACTTAATACGTGGGCTAAAAGCCCTGTTGTACTTGTTTTACCGTGAGCCCCTGCAACTCCAATACTTGTTGTTTCTTCAATAATCATCTCAACAACTTCTGGATAGCGCATTACTTTTAAGCCTAACTCTTTTGCTCGTTTAATTTCTTCTTGATCATCATCAAATGCATTTCCAGCAACGATTATCATATCTTTTTTGATATTATCTTTATCAAAAGATAATATTTTAATTCCAGCTTGTTCTAACCCTCGTTGCGTAAAAGTATATTTATCAATGTCAGATCCCATAACTTTGCATCCTTTATCATGCAAAATTAAAGCAAGTGAACTCATTCCTGTTCCTTTAATTCCAACAAAAAAATATGTTGCATCCATGTTCATTTAAAAAACCCTTTCTTAAGCTTATTAGGTACAGTGTACCATAAATCAATTTACTTATAAATTTTGATTTTATTCACCAAGTAACTTATCTAATTCTTCTTGAGTTAAGAATACTTTCCGAGGTTTTGAACCACGTGCTGGTGAAATATATTGTCTTTTTTCTAATTCTTCAATAATACGAGCTGCCCGATTATATCCAATTGAAAATACTCGCTGTAATTTAGATGTAGAGATGCTTTCTTCATTAACGATATAATCTAATACCCGAGGAAGTAATTCATCTTCATTTTCATGACTTAATTCTTTTTTCTTTAAGTTTTCTGGATCAAATGCATATTGCGGTTTACCTTGCTGTTTTACAAAAGCTACTACTTCATCAATTTTATCATCATTGATATACGTTCCTTGAAGCCTTTTAGCTTGGCTCTTTCCATTGCCCAAATATAACATATCACCTTTTCCCAACAACTTTTCAGCACCAGATGAATCGATAATCGTTCTAGAATCAATTTGGCTTGATACCATAAATGCAATTCTTGTTGGGATATTGTTCTTCATTGTTCCAGTAATTACATCAACACTTGGACGTTGAGTAGCTACTAACAAATGAATTCCACACGCTCTAGCTTTAGCTGTGATTTGACCAATATAATCTGAAATTTCAGCAGATGCTGTCATCATTAAATCAGCTAACTCATCAATAATAATTACAATATATGGCATATGAAGACCATATTCACCTGTATCTTCAGCTTTTTTATTAAACGCATCTATATCCCTAACTCCAGCAGCTGCTAATTTTTCATATCTTTGATTCATCTCTTCAACTGCCCATTTTAAAGATGCCGTTGCAGCTTGCGGATCAGAAATAACCGGAGCTAAAAGGTGTGGTAATCCTTCATATGGTGCCATTTCAACTGTCTTAGGATCAATTAAAAGTAATTTTACATCTTGAGGAGTTGCTTTATACAGTAATGAAACTAGTAAACTATTAATAAATACTGATTTCCCTGAACCTGTTGCACCAGCAATTAATCCATGAGGCATATCATGAATATTAGTAATTTGTGGAATTCCAAATAAATCAACTCCTAAAGCAACTGTTAGAGGTGACTTAGCATTTTTAAATTGTGGCGAATTTAAAACTTCAGAAAGCATTACTGGCCGTGAAAATTTATTAGGAATTTCAATTCCTACACTACTTTTACCGGAAATTGGTGCTTCAATTCTAATATCTTTAGCAGCTAAAGCTAATTTTAAATCATCAGCTAGATTTGTTATTTTGCTAACTTTTACACCTAATGCAAGTGTTACTTCAAACTGTGTTACTGTAGGCCCTACAGTCCAATCTTTCACTTCAGCTTTAACATTAAATGCTTTAAAAGTTTCGTTTAAAATTTGCGATTGACTTAAAGCCCATTCCTCAGTTTGACTACTATTATGAGCAATAGGAGCTGGTAATAAAGATAATGGTGGTAGTTGATATCCTTTATATTCATTATTATGCATATCAACTGCTCCATGATCTTCATCATTATTTGTATCAAAAATTTTCAAATTATGTTGTGCATTGTTTTCTGCGCTTAAAATATCAGAAAGTGATTTGTTCAATGCATGATTTTTTTCAGGTTCCTGTTCCTCTGTAACAGCATTAGATTCATCCTTAACATCAATCTCTTCATCTTCTTTTTCAGATTTAAATTGATGCACTTCAGAATTCTTTTCAAA
The DNA here is from genome assembly GCF_030389495.1 of Ligilactobacillus cholophilus. NCBI lineage: Bacteria > Bacillati > Bacillota > Bacilli > Lactobacillales > Lactobacillaceae > Ligilactobacillus > Ligilactobacillus cholophilus. The sequence goes on along the minus strand of NZ_CP127832.1, from coordinate 323,654 downwards.
ATTATCTTTAACTCGACATGCTTTTGTTTCGAATTCATCTTCATCTGTTGACTCTGAAATTTTTTCTACAGTTGGTTCACTATATTCTGTTTTAGTATCTTCTATGTTTTTATCCATAATTTCTGATTGGTCAATTTCAGAATTATAAATCTCATGTTGATAAATTTGCTCATTATCTTTCTCAGATGTTTGTTTATCGAATTCATTATCTGTTATTTCTTCTGTTGAAGTCATGTCCTCTTCAACTTGTTGACTTTGAACACTATCTAACTCTTTATGAATTAAATCAATTACGTCATCATCTTGAGAATCATCAAATAATAAGTAATTATCATCTTCTTTTTTAATTTCAAAAATTAGGTTTTTATACTTTTGTCTCAAATTATTTGATCTAAAACTTAAGACAGAAGGTGGAATATAACTAGGATGAAATTCCTTATGATTATATTCATTAACTGGTTCTACTTTATTTTCTTCTTCATTTTCGTTAATATTTTTTTCTGAATTTTGTTTTTTTATATTATCATTTTTTGCTCTTCTAAAAAAAGCTGGCCCATCATAATGTTTCATAATTTATGATCATCCTTACTAAAAAAATTGGGCTAGTAACAAATGAATGTTACCTAGCCCATTTTATCACAAATTACTAAATTTATTGATTAATTTTCTACAAATAATGTTGCAGCTTTATCAAAATCAAATTCATCACCTGCATGATATTCATCTGCCGGTAATACTAAAATACCACGTTTTTGAGGTGCATTTGGAAGATTCAATTCTCTTGCTGAGCAAATCATGCCATCACTCTCTACACCGCGTAATTTGCCGTTCCAAATCATTGCACCAGTAGGCATCATTGCCCCTTCTTTAGCAACAACGACTGTCTGACCTTCTTGAATATTAGGTGCTCCACAAACAATTTGTAATATTTTATCATTATCCACTAACGTTTGAGTAATGTGTAAATGGTCAGAATCTGGATGTTCTTCCATTTTCTTTACATAACCCACTACAAATTTTGGTTCATTGTCAAATGTTAATAGATCTTTAAAGCCTAACTCTTTTAAATGTTGATTTAATACATTTACTTGGTCTGTCGTTAATTTGATTTGTCCATTTCCATTTAATCCAGACAATACTTTTGAAATTTCAAAAAAGTTATATCCAATCGTTTGATTATTTTCTTTATTAAAAATACGAACTACATCTTCTTTTTTTTCAAATGACTGTTCTTTTACATCTGGATTAATCATTGTAATTAAAACATCCCCAAGATGTTTTGGATTATAACTAGCTATTAACATTTATATCCCTCATTTCACACTATCTAAAAATTTTTCAACTTCTTGTTTAGTTTTGCGTTCTTTATTTACAAATCGGCTAACTTCTTGTCCATTTTTAAATACAACAAAACTTGGAATTCCCATAATTGACATTTCATCACATAATTCAATATTCTCATCACGATCAATTTTTATAAAATCGAATTCTGAATATTCTTCCTCAATTTCACTCATTGCTGGTTTAATAAACCGACAATCCGGACACCAGTCGGCTGTAAAAAATAATACATACTTTCCCTTGGAAAGTTTATTCTCTAATTCTTTTAAATTAGTTTTTTCTAACTTTTCCATTACTTCATGTCCCTCCTACTTAAAGTGAGCTTCTAGTTTATAAATTGGACCTTTTTTTCTAAATTTCTCTTCATATTCAGTTAATACATTATCTGTTAAATCAGGTGTTGCATGTAAATCCAACCAAATTTGATCAAATTCCATTCCAAAGTTATTCATAGAAACAATTGAATACTCGAACAAGCCACGATTATCCGTTTTAAATTCTATATGTCCTTGTTTCTTCATTACACTTTGATATTGCTTTAAAAATGTAGGATATGTCAATCTTCTTTTGGCCTGTCTTTTTTTAGGCCAAGGATCAGAAAAGTTTAAATAAATGCCATCAACTTCATCTTTCTCAAAATATTCTGTTAATGCAGCACCATTTGCGCGAACCAGTTGCAAATTAGGTAATTTATTTTCAAGTTGTTTTTTTAACGCATAACCTGTTGCAACAGTTTGTAATTCCATTCCAATATAATTATTTTCTGGATGTTGTTTTGCCATTTCAACAATAAATTGGCCCTTTCCCATTCCAATTTCAATAAATAATGGGGCTTCTTTTTCAAATCTTGTATCCCATTTTCCCTTAAATTCTTCAGGAGATGTAACTACATATTGGGGATTTTCTTCAATTAGCGGCTTAGCCCAGGGACGATTTCTAAGTCTCATTCATTTTCCTTTCTAAAAAATCAGGTTGCGACCTTTGTCACAACCTTAAATTTCATAATAACTTTGATCTTTTACAATTTCTGATAATTTAATTATGTCTTGGTTCATTTCATGGAAACGACCACGTCGATGACTTTCTTCAATTGCCTGAATTAAATTCAAAAATGTATACCAAACAATACGTTTTTTCAAACTATCACTAGGTTCTGCTTTTAAATATTGCTTTAACCAATTTTGCCATTCATCACGTGGGACATACCGGCACATTAACATACTTAAATCTAATGCAGGATCTGCTAATTTAGCAGAATCCCAATCAACTAAGTAAAGTTTTCCTGTGTCAGATAGTAAACAATTTTTATGATTTAAATCGCCATGACATACTTCATAATTCGAGCACTCCAGCTGTGGTTGATTATCATTCAAAGCTTTTAATACTTTTGAAATTAGAGGATGGCTTCGTAAATCAGGTGATATATTAATATAACATTCATCAATCAATGTTTGAGGAGTTGTAATTTTTCCACCAACCTGTTTCCACATTCTTTTTAATAATTCAGAATGATGAACACGAGCCAATAAATCAGATACCTGTGATTGTTTCATTTCGTTTCGGTGTAAATTACGTCCATTCATCCATTCTTGTGCAGTTAATGTATCACCAGAAACCATTCTCTTAGTCCAAACAAGTCTTGGAGTGATTTCCTCTAAAGATAAAGCTGCCAAAAATGGAGAAGTATTCCTTTTCAAAAATAAACGTCGATCATTTTTTTCACCCATATATGCCATTCCAGTATTGCCACCTACTGGGAGAATGCGCCAACCTTTTTTGGGATTGGAATCCATATCGCTACTCTCCTCCTACATATATCGATAACTACTTAAAGTCTATAAGTTTACTTGATAACTGTCAAGCCATTTTTATCAATTGTCGTTTTAATACAACCTTTATTAAGAAAAACATTATAATCATTGCTAATGCTATAAAAATTAATGCTTTGATTATTGACATTGTCTTAATAAAAATAACAATTGTTAAAATTAAAATTTGTACAATCAGAATTTTTAGTAAAACATTTTTAAAGTTCTTTTCACGTATTTTTTCATTTAAAGGATACAGATGTGTAAATATGTTATCTGAATATTGATTATAAAGTGGTAAAAGTTGAAAACCTGTTAAATAAATAAATAATAGAATTAATAAAATTGATAACCAATATAAATTGACAAAACATCCAATAATTAAACTAATTAATGTTAACCTTATAAAAATCCCACTATATTCTGGATTTCTCCAAAATCCACGCCAATATAAATATAAATATGTTTTATTTTGATCTTTAGAGTATTTAGGTAAAAGAAAATCTAAATACTTACGTTCCTTTATTGTTTCTGATACTTCAGGTACATAGGTAAATAAACTAAAAAATTTATAAATTCTTCTTACCCTTGATTCTTCTAATTCAATTGCTTGATTCCACTTAAATATATGATTATTCTGTATTTTATTTTGAAGTGCATTGGTTAAAATTATTAATCCAATTGAAATTATTAATTCTAACCATGAAGAAAAGAAAATACCACATAAAATAGCTAATAATGGCAGAATATAATAAACGATAATTCCTGGAGTTGATCTGGTCCATCTTGTATTAAATAAATCAAATTTTTTCAACAATAATAAACTATACTTTAAAATAATTTGACTTATTAAAATTACAATCCATTCAACTATATTAAATCCTAAAACGCGCACAAGAAAAGGTACTACTATAATTACAAGAGATCCCTGCATTATTGTATTAATGAAAAAACTATGTTTTAATGCGCATTTCAAATATTTATTAATTTCATAATCTTTTGGTAATAAAAAAACTATATCAGGCTTACTTAATAAAGTAGCAATTTTACCAATTTGTAAAAACAGATATAAAATAATAACTGCGACTAGTTTATCTTGAAATGTATATTTAGTTATATAATTGTCAATTAAAATAAAATATCCATAACAAGCTGCACCTAAAATAAAAAATAGTGCAATAATAAAATGATCATTAAATACAAAGCGTAAATATTTCAAAAGTTTTTTTTGATATTTATTTAATCGTTGATTCCACAAATTATTCATGTTCATTTTCTCCTTGTGTAATCTTAAAATAAATATCAGATAATGATGCATTATTGCTGCCAATTTTTTGTTGTAAAGCTTTTAAATTACCTTCTGCTTCTACTTTTCCCTGATTTATCATAACAAACCGATCACATACTTCTTGAGCGGTTGATAAAATGTGAGTAGACATCAATATGGCTGCTCCATTGTCTTTAGCTTTTTCTATTAAATCTAATAATTTTTTTATTGCAAGTGGATCTAAACCATAAAATGGCTCATCAATAATATATATATCTGCATTTGTCATAAAAGCAGATATAATCATCACTTTTTGTTTCATTCCTTTAGAAAAATTATTTGGAAACCAATCTAATTTTTTATCTAGACGAAACATTTTTAACAAGTCTTCTGCTTTTTTCCAAGCCTCTTTATAATCTAAATCGTATGCCATTATTGTTAACTCTAGATGTTCTTTCAATGTTAATTCATCATATAAAATTGGCGTTTCTGGTATATATGCGAGTTTAGCTTTATATACTTGAGGATCTTCTTGCAAAGTTTGACCATCAATTGTTACTTTTCCAGAATAAGGTTCTAATAAACCAATTATATGCTTAATAGTTGTTGATTTACCTGCTCCATTTAGTCCAATTAGTCCAACTAATTCATGTGGATTAACCTCAAAGGAAATGTTCTTTAATACTGGAATTTGAGAGTATCCTCCAACTAAATCACTAACCTTTAGTGTCATTATTACTCCTCCTCATTTCTATTTCAAAATTATAACATGAAATTTTAATATAGAGTCAATTATGATATATACTATATTTTATATGAAAGTTACTGCAATCTATTATTTGTTTGTGTATACTAAAAATGAAATCAATCAATGAAAGAAGGACAAACATGGATAATAACTGTATTTTTTGTAAAATTATCAATGGAGATATCCCAAGTACAAAAGTATATGAAGATGATACTGTGCTTGCTTTTTTAGACATATCTCAAGCAACACCAGGTCATACTTTACTCGTACCAAAAAAACATGTTGAAAATATCTATGATTATGATCAACAGTTAGCAATGGACGTTCTTACTAAAATACCAATGATTGCAAGAGCAATTGAAAAATCAAATCCTAAAATCAAGGGATTAAACATTATAAATAATAATGGTGAAGTTGCTTATCAATCTGTTTTTCACTCACATATTCATTTTATCCCACGTTTTACACGTGATGAAGATGATTTTGGAATGAGATTTAAAGATAATTCAAACGCATATACATCTGAAAAATTAGAAAAAATAGCATCTTCAATTCGTGAGAATTTGGAGGATTAATTTATGAAAAAATTTTTATTCGGATTTTTCTTAATTTCAAGTGCAGCTGTTGGCATTGCATATTTAAAAAAAGACAAAATTTTAGATGCACTAATTAACTACTCTGTGGAAGTGGATTCTCTTAATAGTTCTGTAGATGAAGTTGTTGATAAAGCATTTAATGTTAAAGATAAAGCTACTGAAATGAAAAAAACTTTAAATGATACAAAGGGCATCTTTGAAGAATTAAGTTCTGATATTTCTAAGTATTCTCAAAATATTAAGCCAAATATTAATAACATTGAAAAAAATATAAAACATCAATAGAAAAAACTGTAATAATCTATGAATTTTTTCAGAATTTTATGACTGTTAAAATTCTTTATGTTATAGTTAAAATTGTTATCTATAAAATAAATAGAATGGATGTGTTTGTTTTCATGAAGAAAATGAAAAAACTTCTTGTTGCAACCTTAGGGGTTTTGACAACATTTAGTCTTGCAGCCTGTTCTAAAACCGTTGCAACCACTTCTGGTGGCAAGATTACAGAACAAGAATATTATGACAAAATGAAAGAAACTCAAAGTGGTAAACAAGTATTACAACAAATGATTTTAGATAAAGTACTTGAAAAAGACTATGGTAATAAAGTTTCTAAATCAGATGTTAATAAACAATACGATAAATTAAAGGATGAATATGGTTCAAGCTTCTCTCAAGCATTAGAACAAAATAGTTTGACTCCTTCATCATTAAAGGAACAAATTCGTTCTAACTTATTACTTCGTCAAGCAGTAATTGCAAACACAAAGATTACAAATAAAATGCTTAAAGAACAATGGAAATCATATGAACCAAATATCACTGTTGCACATATTTTAGTTTCAAAAGAATCTGAAGCTAACGACGTTATCAATAAGTTAAAAGAAGATGGAAGCTATGATAACTTTAAAAAATTAGCTAAAGAATACTCTACTGATTCATCTACAAAAGATGATGGCGGAAAATTACCATCATTTAACAACACTGATACACAATTAGACAGTTCATTCAAAAAGGCAGCATTTAAACTTAAGCCAGGTCAATTTACTGAAACACCAGTTAAAACATCTTATGGCTATCAAGTTATCTACTGCATTAAGAACCCAGGCAAGGGTAAAATGTCTGATCACATTAAAGAATTAAAGAGTCAAATTATCGATGAAAAAATGAATGATTCTACTGCTCTTCAAAAGATTGTTTCTAAGGTATTGAAGAATGGTGATGTTTCAATCAAAGATAAAGACTTAGAAAATGTTTTAGCTAACTATACAAGTACAAATTCAACAGTAAACAGCCAAAACTAAACAAAAAGCCAAGAATATAAATTCTTGGCTTTTTTATTATTCAATAATCATTTAATTTTTAGGCTTATAAAAATTGCGTCCATCTAATCCAAATATTCTTTCAGAAAACTCTCCATTTTCTGTATGATCTAAAGCACCTTTCATCATTTGTATTGAAGCATCTAAATCATCTAAATGATGTAATATTTCAGCTTCCATGATATGTGGTTGAACAGGAGAACCATATTCCATTAATCCATGATGAGCTAAAATCATATGACGTAATAAAATTACATCCTCATCTTGTTCATTAATATTCAATTGATGACAAACCTCAACAATTTGTTCGTCAATTAAAACAATATGTCCAATCAAATTACCATCCAACGTATATTGTGTTGCAATTGGACCAGACAATTCTATTACTTTACCTAAATCATGTAAGATTGCACCTGAGTACAACAATGACCGGTTAATAAAAGGATATTCATCAGCTACTGCTTTAGCTAACCGCAAAATTGATAAAGTATGATATGCTAATCCTCCTGCAAATGCATGATGATTTTTTTTAGCTGCCGGGAATGTAAAAAAGTTATCATGAAATTTTTTTATTAATGCATGAACAATTTTATTCCATACTGGATTTTTTATTTGTAAAAAGAATTCATTGAATTCTTTTTCCATTTTTTTTACATCCTCAGGTGCTTTTTGAACAAATTCTAATGGATCATTTGGTTCATTTTCATTTGGAAGTCTTAAATTAAATATTTTAATTTGAGGATTATTTTGATAATTTTCTCTTTTTCCTGTTATGCAAACTACTCTACCTGACTTAAATTGTTCAATATCTTTATCAGACGCATCCCAAAATTTTGCCATAATTTCCCCTGACTGATCACAAAATGTGAACGAAATAAACTTTGACCCATTTTTGGCAATTCTAACATCTGCAGTTTTAATTAATGCAAATAATTTCATATTCTCGTCAACTTCATAATCAAAAATTTTTTTCATTTTATTTCCTTCTATTTCTATTTGTTCTACTTTTTACTCAATTCTAATTAAAAAAATCTTCCAATTTTTCTTTAAATTCATTTGCCTTTTGTTGAATAGCACTTCCAATATTTTGTCCTGTTTCTTTAACATTGCTCCAAAAATCATCACTTGATGATGATTGATCATCCGCCTTATTTGCTAAAGTTGATGCAGCTTGAACATTAAATGAAGTTTCTTTTGTAGTTGGAATTATTCCTTCCATTTCAGTTTTGAATAACCCTGCGCCTTCATTTACACCATATTCTCCTAAATTATATTTAGAAGAATCATATCCCATCCAAGTTGCAACTACAATATCAGGGGTATATCCAATAAACCAATGATCATCTTCTGCTGTTCCATTTTGTGAGATATTATCAGTGCTTTGAGTTGATCCTGTCTTACCTGCAATCGTATATCCACTTGGTTTAGCACTCATACCAGTTCCTTGTTTATAAACATCAATCATCATACTTGTCATTTCTTTAGCAACTTTTTTTGACATGACCTTGGTATGCTTAATCTTTGTATTATCTACAACTACCTTTCCTGTAGCATCAACAATTTTCGTTATTAAATGTGGTTCATAACGAACTCCATCATTGGCAAATGCTGTATATGCACTAGCCATTTGGTAAGGAGAAACACCTTTTTTTAATCCTCCTAATGCTAAACTTAAATTTTCATCAGACTTAGATAATTTTATTCCAAATTTTTCTACTGATTCATAACCTTTTTTTACACCAATTTTATTTAATAACCATACAGCAGATGTATTTTTACTTAAAGCTAAAGCTTCATACATCGGAATCTTTCCTGAATATTGGTTATTCCAGTTGTGTGGTGTATATTTATTTGTACCATATGATTGTAATTTATCATTTACCATTGAGTCATAATGATATCCATCTTCTAATGCTGGAGTATATACTGCTAATGGCTTAATTGTAGAACCAGGTGATCTAACTAATTGTGTAGCTCGATTATATCCTCTAAACACATGAGAATCTTCTCTTCCTCCAACTAAAGCAGTAACTCCACCATTATTAGGATCTATTGCAATTGATGCAGCTTGTGCTTGGGTCCCATCAGCTTGATCTGCAGGAAACAGATTTGAATTTGAAAATGCATTTTGCATAATCTTTTGTTGTTTTTGATTTAACGATGTATAAATCTTATATCCACCATCCATAATTTCTTTTTCAGTCAATCCATAATCATTTATAGCCTCGTTAATAACTGCATCAAAGTAATATGGATAGTTATAATCTGAATGATAGCTATAGTCATCATTGACCTGCATTGGATAATCTTGGTAATTTTCCATTTGTGATTTTGTTAATTTGTTATTTTCATACATTAACTGCAAAACTACATTTCGTCTTTTTTTAGAAGCAGACGGATGATCAACCGGATTAAAACCACTAGGATTAGTTAACATTCCTGCAAGTGTAGCAGCTTCTGGAATATTAAGTTGAGATGCGTGTACACCAAAATATCTTTGAGCAGCATCTTCAATTCCCCAAACTCCATTTCCAAAATATGCATTATTTAAATACATCGTTAAAATTTCATTTTTACTATATGTATTTTCAACTTGCATTGCAATAAAAATTTCTTTTGCTTTTCTAGAAAATGTCTGTTCTTGCGATAAAAATGCATTTTTTACTAACTGCTGTGTTATAGTACTCCCCCCACCGCTTATCGAATTATCACCGAATAAACGATTCCTTATTAATTGAAACACAGCTCGGCCAATACCTTTAATTGAAAATCCATATTCATGATAAAAATTTCGATCTTCAGTTGATAGTACAGCATTTGGTACATTCTTAGAAATTTTTGATAATGATACCCATGTTCCTTTCTGAGAATATATAGATCCTGCTTTATTATTTGAAGAATCATATACAGCTGTAGTTTGTTCTAATCTTGCTTTAAGATCTTTAACATGAGATGTTTTAGCTATAAATACTAATCTTACACTTACTACTAAAAATAAAGTTAAAAATACAATTAAAATCCATTTCCAAATTTGATAACGATGCCATTTATTTTTAAACCAGCAGATAAAATTTTTCCACTGAGTTTTAATCCATATTTTTAATTCAGAATTTTTCATTTAAAACGCCCTTTTAATCAATTAGTACTCGATGTTTATCATAATACTCACGTTTTACTATTATACTCTTCCATTTTGTTTCAATCACTTTCATTTTCCTTAATTTATGTAGGATTCGCGCTATATTTTGAATAGTTGTACCAGAAATCGCTGCCAAATCAATTTGTCTTAAATGTACTACACGTTCACCTGTTGGCAAATCATATCCATAACGTTCAAGTAAAATTAAAATCACTGTAAGAACTCGCTGATCCATTCTTAATGCTTGACTGTTTACGCTACGTGATACAATATTACATAATAAATTTTTGGTACCTTTTTCCATATAGTCACAAAATTTAGAGCTATGTTTACGCAAATATTTAACATCTTCTCTTTTAATTCCTAAAATTTCTGTTTTACGACTTACAAATCCATCAATAAATGCTTCAGTTGGATTTGTCTTGTGGTCTAATATAGGGAAGTGCATATTTGCACTAAGAAATATACACCATGGATCTCCCTCAACAGAGTTTAATGAAAATAATATAACACCCTCTTGATTAATAATAAAGTATGTATATTTTTTCAAATCATCATTACTAAATGTTACTTTTTCTTTAGCAGAATAAGACATAAAACAGGAGTTGTTTATTACATTTTGTAATTTTTCCTCCTCTATTCCAACGTTCTCCTTGAAAAATAACATTATATTTTTGTTTTTCATTAAATTTCCTCTTCTTAATCTACTTCCTTTATTAATCTTATATTTTACAGAACAAAATTAGTTTTGGCTATAAAAATCATAAAATTAAAATGGTCAATATAAAAAGATTATGCAATCAATTACTTCCTTTTTCACTAGTAATATATGCATAATCTTTTTTAATTAATATTACATTTCATCAGGTGCTTTTACACCTAATAATCGAAGTGATTCTTTTAATACGATAGCTACACTTTGAACTAATGCTAATCTTTCTTCACGTTGTGAATCATTTGTTAAAATTTTTGTATGTGCATAATATTTGTTAAATGCTTTTGCTAATCTAATTGCATATTTAGCAATTACTGATGGTTCATATTCCTTAACAGCACGTTCAATCATTGCTGGAAATTCACTTAACATTCTAACTGTTTCCCAAGCATCAGGATCATCTAATCCTTCAATACTTAGATTGCTATTTTCATTAATATTAGCTTTTCGTAAAATACTCATTGCACGTGCGTGTGAATATTGTACATAAGGACCTGTTTCACCTTCAAAACGAACAACTTCTTGTAAATCAAAATCAAATTGATTTAAACGTTCATTTTTCAAATCATGGAATACAACAGCTCCAACACCCACTTCATCTGCAACTTTTTCTTTATCTTTTAATGTTGGATTCTTTTCTTCGATTTGCTTTTGTGCAAGTTCTACAGCATCATCTAATACTTCTTCAAGTAAAATAATATTACCACGACGAGTTGATAGCTTTTTACCACCAGAAGTAATTAATCCAAATGCAACATGATGCATGTCATTTGCCCAATCATATCCCATTTCTTTCAATACAGCAACTAATTGGTGAAAATGATTTGATTGTTCATTTCCCATTACATATAATGATTGAACAAAATTATATGTGTTTTTACGATAAATAGCAGCAGCAAGGTCACGTGTTATATATAAACTTGTCCCATCTGATTTTTGGATTAAAGCAGGATTTAAATCATATTTTGAAAGATCAACAATCATTGCTCCTTGACTTTCTTCCAACAAACCTTTTTCTTTTAATTCATCAATTACTGGTTGCATTTTATCATTATAAAATGCTTCACCATTATATGAATCAAATGTTATTCCTAAACGTTTATAGATTTTCATAAAGAAGTTCAATGATTCATCACGGAACCATTTCCACAAACGAGTTGCTTCCGGATCACCATCTTCAAGTTTTTTAAACCATGCACGAGCTTCATCATCAAGTTCTGGATTTTCTTGATCTTCTTTATGGAATCGAACATAGTACTTAAGTAAAGTATTGATTGGATCTTTCTTTACTTCTTCCTCATTTCCCCATAATTTATATGCTTCAATCAACTTACCAAATTGAGTACCCCAATCTCCTAAGTGATTAATCTTAATTGGATTATAATTTGTTTTCTTTAATAATTCTGCTAAAGAGTTTCCAATTACAGTTGAACGTAAATGCCCCATTGACATTGGCTTAGCAATATTAGGAGATGACATATCAATCGTAACATTCCCATTATTACCTAAATTTAAATCACCATAATGATTTTTTTCAATTAAGACTTGGCTTATAATATCTTTTCCAAATTTCTTTTTATCTAAGAAAAAGTTGACGTAAGGACCAACAGCTTCAACTTTTTCAAAGTCATCTTGATTTATTTTTTCAACAATTTCACCTGCAATAATTTGAGGTGCTTTGTGCATAACTTTTGATAATACAAAAGCAGGAAATGCATAGTCTCCCATTTTCAAAGTTTTAGGAACTTCAATTTTTTCAATAATTTCTTCAATTGATAAGTCATTACCAATTACATCTTGTATTGCTTGAGCAACTTGTTGTTTATAATCCATTTTAAAACCTCCTATAAAATAAAAAAATCTCTTACATATAAAATGTAAGAGACGAGTTAACCCGCGGTACCACTCTAATTGATTAAAAAGTAATCCACTTTAATATTCAACTAATTATTCTAAGAAGTGCGATTCAATTTGTTCCTATATTCGGCTTGCACCATCCCGAACTCGCTGCAATATTTCCAAATTTACTAGTTTCTATCATTGAATAAGTCCAAGCGGATGACGAGAATCGAACTCGCGACACTAGCTTGGGAAGCTGGGGTTTTACCACTAAACTACACCCGCGATTTAGGTTAAGTATAGCATAAAATCCTTTTAATGTCAGCTTAAATAAAAATCAATATATTATTTCTTTTTAGCTGATGTTTTTTTTGTTTCTTTTTTACTTTCAGCTTTTTTTACTTTTTCAGGCTTAAACTTCTCACCATACATTACCATACTAGTTAAGCGTACAATTGCTTGGTTATGCAAATCACTTACAGCAATTTTATCTTTTGGATCAAATTCACTAAATCTTATAAGAGCAGAATTTTCATAAATCTTTTCTACTGTCCCACTAAAATTATGCTTCAATGGTCCAAAGGCTTTACATGTCACTTTATCGCCAACTTTAAATTTTTTTGCCATAAAAAAGTTCTCCTTAACTTAAATTTCTAAGAAATATTAACAAATTTCTTATTAAAATGCAACTAATCACGTGTTTGATTTATCTCATTTTAAAATGTAAAATTACATTGACAAACATTAAAGGAGAATTAGCATGATTACATTAGCTGGAATTATTGGTTCAGGTAAATCGACAATGTCAGAAATTCTTTCAAAAGAATTAGGTTCACAAGCTTTTTTTGAACCAGTGGATGATAATCCTGTTTTACCTTTATTTTATAAAGGTAACGAACTTGCAGCAGAAAAACGAGCACATGGCGATAAAGATGCAACTAATCCATATACATATCTTTTACAAACATTTTTCGTTAATCGCAGATTCCGTATGATAAAAGATGCAAAAAAAGATGCAAATAATATTTTGGATCGTTCAATATATGAAGATGCGCTATTTATGAAAATGAACACTGACATGGGAAATGCCACATCAGTAGAATATTCTACATATCAAGAATTACTTCAAAATATGTTAGATGAATTGACCTATGCTACAAAAGTTGATTCAAAAGATTTAATGATTTTTATTCACGTTTCATATGACACTATGATAAAAAGAATTAAAAAACGTGGTCGAGATTATGAACAAATTGAAACTGATCCAACTTTACCTTCATATTATAAAAAACTATTAGAATACTATGAAAATTGGCTAGATTGGTATAAAAATTGGGATAAAGCTTCTGAATTAATCATTATAGATGGTGATAAATATGATTTTGTAGATAGCATGCAAGATCGAAATTATTTATTAGATAAAATTGAAAATAAACTAGTTTCATTAGGCCATATTACTGAAGATCAGGCAAAAAAATTAAAACAAAATCGTTATAGTGAAAAATAAAAAAAATCTAAGGAATTAATCCTTAGATTTTTTTATTAGTATTAATTAATACCTTTGTAGCATTTAAATCAATTTGATTTGAAACAATACAAGTAACTGTATATAAGTCCAAGAAAAATCCTAAAATTCCCATTGAACCAAAAATAACCAAAATAAGTGAGCTCCAAAAAAGAATCTGACTTAAAATTGCCCATTTTCTTTTCTCATTTGTCAATGATTTTATTACTGTTAATTCTTCTTCAGAAAGATTTCTAGGATCCGATGGCATATTAGTTGCTCTTAGTTTAAATAATTTTGTGTTTAATCGAATATTATAAATGGTTAATATTACTAAAAGTATGTATATAATGGCAATGCCAAAATTAGACAATAAAGCTCTCCTCTTTCTATGTAACAATTCGATAAGCATTATAACATATATTTTACCAAATCAATGAAAACGTAATTAAACTTTTCTTCATATTATTTAATATGATAATATTAATATATATTCTTACAGGAGGTTACATTAATGACAATTGACTGGAAAAAAGAAGCTGAAAATCGGCGCGAAGAACTTCTAGAAGATTTAAAATCAATGTTACGTATAAAAAGCGTGCGTGATGAAAGTAAAAAAACTGATGATGCTCCACTTGGACCTGGTCCAAAAGCCGGATTAGATCAATTTTTAAGCATCGCAAATCGTGACGGTTTTAAGACTACAAATATTGATGGCATGGCAGGCGAAATTTCATTTGGCCAAGGTGATGAAACATTAGGAATTCTTGCACACGTTGATGTAATGCCTGCAGGTAAAGGATGGAACACAGATCCATTTGAACCAGTAATTAAAGATGGCAAAATATATGCTCGTGGTGCTTCTGATGATAAAGGACCAAGTATGGCAGCATACTATGGATTAAAAATTATTAAAGATTTAAATTTACCTGTTAGCAAAAAAGTTGCTTTTATTTTAGGAACTGATGAAGAAAGTTCTTGGCGTGGTATGGACTATTATTTCAAAAACATGCCAGAACCTGACTTTGGATTTTCACCAGATGCCTTCTTCCCTATCATTAACGGTGAAAAAGGAAATGTTACTTTTGATGCTAAATTCAATGGAACAAATGATGGTAATTACTCTTTAATTAAATTTGATTCTGGATTACGTGAAAACATGGTACCTCGTGATGCTGAAGCATGGATTGAAAGCAAAAATGGTAACTATGATGAAATGATTAAGAAGTTTGATGAATTTGTTGCCGAAAACCCAATTGTTGGCGAAAGCGATATTCAAGATGGCAAATTATATATTCATGTTATTGGTAAGGCTGCACACGCTCAAGAACCAAAACGTGGAATTAATGCAGGTACATACATGTGCTTATTCTTAAACCAATTTGATTTTGGTGCTGGTGCTAAAAACTTTATTAGTTTTGCCGCTGAAAAACTCCATCTTGATTCACGTTTAAATAACTTTGATATGGCATACACAGATGAAGTTATGGGCGATTTAACTATGAATGCAGGTATTTTTTCATTTGACGAAAATAATGGTGGATCAATCACATTGAACTTCCGTTATCCACAAGGAACTGATCCAGAGTACATTGCTAATGGTTTAAATAGCACAAAAGAACAATATGATGCAAAATTTGTTCAACATGAAGGTGGTATGGTTCCTCATTATGTTCCAGAAGATGATCCTTTAGTTAAAACATTACTCAATGTTTATAGAGATCAAACTGGTGAAGATGCACATGGTCAAGTTGTGGGTGGCGGAACATATGGCCGTTTAATGAAACGTGGTGTCGCATTCGGTGCTATGTTCCCTGGTGTTCCTGATACAATGCATCAAGCAAATGAATTTGTACCAGTTGATGACTTGATTAAAGCAGCAGCTATTTATGCTCAAGGAATTTATGAACTAATCAAATAATATTTAAAAAGAGAGACTTTAATAGTCTCTCTTTTTACTTAATTATTTTTCATGTATAATTATATTACTTTCATTTGTATATTAATAAATTTAGGTGATATAGATGCGTATAGATAAATATTTAAGCAACGCAAACTTTGGTAGCCGTTCTGAGATCAAAAAAATGATTAAACAAAATATGATTGAATTGAATGGAAAAATTATTAAAAATGGAAAAGAACAAATAGATTTAACAAAGGACATTGTTAAAGTAAATGGTAAAAAGATTTCTTTAGAAACTAAACGATATTTAATGTTAAATAAACCTCAAGGTGTAATTTCAGCCACTAAAGATTCATCTCAACCTACTGTTATAGATCTAATTTCCTCAAAAGATAAAATCAAAGATTTAGCCCCTGTTGGGCGTTTAGATAAAGATACAACTGGATTACTCTTATTAACAAATGATGGAAAATTAGCACATGAATTACTTGCACCTAAGAAACATGTTATAAAAACATACCATGCATTAGTATCTGGTATAGTCGACGACTCTTTAATTGAACGTTTTAAAAATGGTATAACTTTAAAAGATGGAACTAATTTTAAACCTGCAAAATTAAAAATTTTATCCATAAATAAAGAAAATAATACTAGTAAAGTAAGTATTTCAATCTCTGAAGGAAAATACCATCAAATAAAAAGAATGTTCAAAGCTAATCAAATGACAGTATTAACACTTCATCGTCTTTCCATGGGATCTTTATTTTTAGATAATTCTCTTCAACCAGGAGCATATCGTCGATTGTCTTCGCAAGAAATAAATATATTAAAAAATAAAAAATAGGATTATTTTAATCCTATTTTTTTTATGATTCATGTTGTCGCATAAATGATTGAATATTTGAAATTATATCTGAAGGCAATACAACATATTTATCGTTAGATATAATCTCTGCTATCTTGCTATGAGTATAAACTGCAGCTTGAATAACATCTTCAAATTTTTCATTTTTAAATTGCGCTAAAAATCCTGCTATAATTCCTGTTAACGTATCTCCCATCCCACCGGTTGACATATATGGTCCACCAACTAATAATTTTCTTGTAATTTTATTTTTGAAATAAATTTCTGTATGAAATTTCTTAACAATAACAGTTGCATCTAATTTTTCTTGCGCTAATTGATTTTTTTGTTCTGTTTGTTCTTCTATTTTTATTCCACTTAATCTTTGCCATTCCATTTGGTGAGGTGTAAAAATAATTTGTAAATCTAGTATTTCATTTAATAATTTCTTATGTTTTGAAATTAACGTAATCGCTGAACCATCTATTATTAAAATTTGATGCTTTTTAATATTCATTAAAACGTTACTTAAAATATTAAAAGCTGTTTCATCTATTCCTAACCCTGGTCCAATTACAATTACATCAGCATCAGTAAGATGTTCTATCAACGATTTTATTTCACAATAATTAATAAACATAGCTTCAGGTAATGCAGCATGTATAGCCGCTATATTAGTTTTATCAGTAGCAATTGTAACTAATCCTGCTCCAGAATGGACTGCAGCACTTCCTGACATTATAGCAGCCCCACCCATGTTTTGATTTCCTCCAATTATTAACACATTCCCGTACATTCCCTTATAACTCTCATTTGGTCTTTTTTTTATTACTTTAGAAATAATTTCACTTTTAATTGGACTCATTTTTATTCTTCCTTTAGCTTTCAATTACTGTCATTTGTTTTAAAATATCTATATTGAATAGTCTTACTATAACTATAGTAACATTAATATATAATCTACAAAAAAGGTGAAATTATGACAGATATTGAAATTAAAAGAGATGGTTTAACTTTACGTGGAGTTTTAGAAATTCCAGAAGAAAAAACTAATTTTGATCTAGCAATTTTAATGCACGGTTTCAGTGGAAATTGCGGTCGAAATAATCCAGGTAATATGCATTATCGTCTTGCTAAAATGCTTAAAGAAATTGGAATTGCATCAGTACGATTTGATTTTAATGGTCATGGAGAAAGTGACGGAAATTTTTGTGATATGACAGTTCCAAGTGAAATTGCTGATGGGCAAAAAATACTAGACTATGTACGTTCTTTGCCAGGAATAAAAAACATTTACTTAATTGGACATTCTCAAGGTGGCGTTGTAGCTGGTATGCTTGCTGGCTATTACCATGAATTCATCAGCAAACTTGTACTATTAGCACCTGCTGCATCGCTTAAGGATGATGCTTTAATTGGACATACGTTAAATTTACGTTATGATCCCCTTCATATTCCAGATAAACAAGAATTACGCCCTGGATATAATGTTGGAGGTTTTTATTTAAGAACCGCTCAAACTTTACCTATTTATTCAGTATCTGCAAAATACAATGGAAAGGTCTGCTTAATTCATGGTACAGCTGATGACATTGTAAGTCCTAATGTAACTATTAAGTATCAACAATATTATTCGCAAAGTGTAGTTCACTGGATTGCAGGAGCTGGACACTTATTTGAAGGCAAATATCGAAATAAAATGATAGATATTGTTAAAGATTTTATCCAACAAAAATAAAAATATGATACACTTTTAAATAGAAATAATTAGTTGAGGTTTTCATTATGCTAGTAAGTTCTTTTGTATTATCAATTATTTCATTAGCTATTGCAACTGCATCCTTAGTACTTGCAATTGTAAGCTTATGTATAAGTGTCAAAAAAAAGAAAAAATAATATTATAGAATTAGAGGTTTTAAAATGTTTTTATCAACAGGTGGACTAAATCAAGGATATGCTATACATGGAATAGTCAATGCTACTGTTAAAGCAGAATTACAAGCTGACGAATTGAATCGTGTAGATGATTTTGATGATTTATATGATCAAGTTAAAATGAAATTAATTGACAAAGCGGTAACAAAAAATGCAGATGGAGTCATTAATGTACGATTTGAGCCTCAAATCGTTCGTGTTTCTGTTGGGCCTAAATACATCGTTTTACATGGATATGGTACTGCAATAAGTTTTCTAAAGAAATAACTTGTCATTTACATTTTCTATAGTATAGAATTATTATAGATTTTGCCACTGTGGCGGAACTGGCAGACGCGCAGCGTTCAGGTCGCTGTTCGGTTTATCCGAGTACAGGTTCGATTCCTGCCAGTGGCATAAAACCAAGCACTTAGTCACTGATATATCAATGTTTTACAAACGAAATTGCAATTTTATTGCAACAGCTCCCATTTTTTTATCAAAAGTGGGGTTTTTTATACAAAAAAACAGACAGTCCTCGGTTTCCTGTCTACGAAATAAAAATAAAGAATAAGAAACTAATCAAAAAAATTGTCTAATGAAAAAACAAAATTCCAAAACAACCATAACTATATTTTATTCAAAAAATATCCACAAGCAAGAAGCTGTGGATAAGTCATTTAGCATCATTGAATTAAATTTTGTGTGAGTTACTTTGTGGGTAACCCACATTATTTTTCCATATTTTATTAAAAAAGCTATAATCTCTTAATCAAAAAATAATAACAGAAATCCCTAACCAAACAAACCAACATTAAAAAATAAAAGATAATAATATTAGTGGAATATATTAAAAAGCTAAACAATTATCTAATATACTAATTGCTAAAATAACACAATTAATAATAAAATCAAAAAATGTAAAAATTTCCTTTATTCTTAAACTTTTAGCAAATCCTAAGCTTACATAAAAAAGTTCGCTCCTCTTCCTGAAGCGAAGATATAGTTAATATTCTTTTATTATATATGATAAGAGTTTTTAGTTGATTCATTTATCAAAATATATTATTATATAATGTATAGTTTATGTAAAGTTCCTTTCTTATATAAATTATTCCAACCAATTGCGTAAGTTCCTATTTTAATAGGAACTTTTTTAATAAAAAAATTCATTTAAAATATTGTAACATTCTTATTTTAACATTTTATTAGTATGTACCTAATTAAAATATATTACTATACTATAATGTTATTTTTATAAATAAAAGGTCTCATATAAATGAGACCTTCAAAGTTAAAAATACTTATATCAGAGAGTGCTTTTATTATATCAAATAAATATAAAGTATGCTACTAAAAAACCTTCCTTGAAAAATCAAGGAAGGAAGATTAATGAATAAAACTTATGTAATTACATAAGAAGAGTAACCAACTCTTAGAGAAATCTCTATGTTTAGACTACCTTATTTAAATTAAAAATACAACATATATGCCCATTTTTCCAATATAAAAATATAAGAGACAAATACTCTAATGTCTCTTATACAAGGTATATAATATTAGAATGTAAATGGAACATCAATATTTTAACAAATCATTTATATAAAAATCAAATTACTTTGAGATATTATATTACAAAAAAAAGATAAAATCCATTTCTATTTATCAGAAATTATTATAGCAGAAAATAAATTTTTCTACCTCACTAAATAAAAACAAGTATTTAAACTTTTTCTTTAATTTATAAATAATTGATTTATATAAGCTAACGTGTTATTATAATATTATTATTTCTCCCTATAACTAAACTATTAAGTTCCTATTATATAAGTGACATGCACCCCGAATCTTAAAAATAAATTTAGGATTTGGGGGCTTTTTGTTCATTCTTCGAAGCAAGATAAAAAATATCTATCAAAAAGAATATAGATATTCAAAAATAAAGGAATATTATGGCATCGCTTAAGCTTGCACAGATGGAATTAAATGTCATTAAGCGTTAAAAAAATAAACAAAGTATCTTTATTTAGGATTATCTAATTGGATTTAAGATTATTTAAAAAATGGTTATAATATAATTAATAAACTAATAAGAAGACCAAGTTATTTATTGCCAGTATTAGAAAGATTATTGCTTACGATGTTTCCTTTCTTACTCTTCATCAAAATTTAACATGTTATCAAAGTTTTTTAATCATGAAATTATTCAAAATATACCCCGTAAGGGAAATAGTTTAGATAATGGAATTAGAGATATGAAAGCTTATATAAATATATGCTGATAATTTAATTTAAACAATTCATTAATATAATAATGACAAAATCAAGATAAAATTAAAAAAACTAAGTCTTGTTTAATACAGATCCCTGTCCCTTGTTACTAACTTAATAAAGTGTTCAACTTTTAGGATTTCACTTCAAAGTAATAAGAAATTTTTATAGTTCATTACAAAATATAAGATTTAAATATCTTATAATTCAATAAAAAACTTCACTCCATATCTGAAGTGAAGTTATAGTTGATATTTTTTGCCCATTCGAGCAACATCTCCCCCTATTGCTTACTATGATAATTCAAATAATTTAAAAATGCAATATAAAAATGAAAATCCTTTAATTAGTATTCCGCTTTTTTAACACATAATATTTGACTACATTCTAATAAACGTTCAACACCTTATCTTTATTAGAATTGAGTATTTGTTTATCCTAATTTATTATCAATGACAACTCAATAAAATATAACAAGTATCATATATAATTTAAATAACTCTACTCAGAATATATTTTATTTATAAAAACATACAGTTATCTTTACTTAATAAAATATTTAGTTCCTTAATTTTCATTTAAAGTAATGTAGCAAAACGTTTTATTTATAAATAAAATACAATAAATATGCTATTATTAAAGTCTCCTATCAAATCAAACTTACTCTTACCACTAAATATGTGATAAGAGTTTTTTATTTATTAATTGATTTATTTAGTCAGATATATTATACTGAGAATGTTGTATAAGGCATTTCTTCCTCATACAATTTATTTTCAACTAATTGTGTAAGTTCCTATTATTTTATTTGTAAATGATAGGAACTTTTTAGTAATTAAAAATATTAGAGTAGTAAAGATTAGATATTATTCTTACTTTAATATATAAAAAAAGGGAATGTACCAATTGAGGCACATTCTTTTTTTGAACATTAATCTGAATCTTTATTTTAACATATAAAAATAAAACTTTCTTGAAACATTTCTATTCTTCACTGGGAAATTATTAATACAATCCGGACAATTAGTATTTTAACATTTCTCCAACATAAATCAAGTTAGCATTGTTAATGCCATTTTTACTTGTTAAATAAGATATTGAGACATCTAACTTTTGGGCAATGCCACTTAATGTATCGCCACTCTTAACTGTGTATGTTTTAGCTACTGAGTATGCTTGGCGTGTGCCATATTCTTCACCGCCTAAGATTCCAGCACAAACGTAATGATAACTTCCGCTGTAACTCATATAACGCAACCATACATATTTACCTTTAATGTAAACGTGATCGTACACCAGACTTTCTCCAGGTGCATAAGATCCAACAATACTTGCTGATATACTTGGTGCAGTACGAATATTTAATGTCGTATTTGCTGTGAACACTCCATTTTGAGCATAATCTTCATTTTGATATTGATTATTATTGCCACTTGTTGCTGTCATATTCTTATCTTGGCTAGGTTTATTATTGTTGTTTCCATTAACATGAGAAACATCTGTTGTATCTCCATTAGAAATAACAGCGTTCTTATCTTGACCACCAGTATAGTAATTATCATACAATTGACTTGTATCAAATCCACCATAGCTATCTTTGAATTGTTGTTTATCAGTCCATTGCCATGCGTGCCCTTTAGTATACAAATCTTTTGAAACATTATTTGGATATGATGCAATCCATCCCATGTATTTCCATGGAATTATGCTATCACCCCATGAAGCCATTGAATAAACATCAAATCTATAACCTGCATTTTCAATGATTTGTTTCATTGCTTCAATCGCTAATGAGTTTGTATATGTTCCTAAACCACGTTGTTGGCTAGCTTCAATATCTGCACATAAAACAGCATTAACTGGTAAACCATCTTGTTTTGCCATTTTAACCGCATATTCTGCTTCTGCTTTAGCATCTTCAACTGAAGTATAACGACAGAAATAGTAGCCATTGATATATAATCCAGCTGCTTGAACATTTTTAATATTATTTGCAGCATATGGATCATGATAATAAGTACCTTCACTAATTTTTGCTGTTACTGCTTTAACTCCATAATTATTTCTCATCGAAACATATTCAGCAACAGTCATATTTCCATTATGGTTCGATACGTCAACCATATCTGTTCGTGCAGCATTAACTACGCCACTACCAAATATTAATCCAGCTAACATTGCTGTACCCATGATTAATTTACTTTTCTTCACTATTCTTACCTCCATTTAATTCGCTTTTTATATTTCCATTTGCATCTGTTGTTTCTGATAATGAATACACCTTATCATCATGGTCATCTTTGTAAACTGATTCGATTTCATCTTTCAATTCGCAATAAGCATGCTCAATGCAACCAGATAGTAAATCTTCATCTTGTTTACTAAATCCAGCACTTTCTAACATTTCCTGTAATTTACAAATTGCAAATTTCTTCTTATCTAAATAATCATCTTTAACACCAGTTTGTTCAGCTAAGACAACCACATCTTTTGCAAATTGTTCAAGTGCTTGTAATAATGATTTTTGGGGAATATATTTCTTAATTAAATTTGCTACATATACACAAATGGCAGGCGTTACAACACCTGCCACAGCAACAATAATTTGAGTTATTAAATCTGCATTATTCATTTTTATTATCCTCTCTTTTTTCTAATTCTTTCTCTGCTTCAATTGCTCTTTTTCTCCAGTAATCACGGTCTTTTTCAACTATTTTTAACGTTCTGTGTAAATCATCACGTTTATTTTTTTGATAATTTAACCAAAAAGTTAAAATTCCAGTAATTGATGCAACAAAGGTAGCAACTGAATACATCCAATCTTTTAATGTCATACAACATCACTCCTAGTTGCGAGAACTGGGATAATCAACGCAATACAAAAATTAGGAATCCATGGCATGTTAATTCCTAATTTGATGAAATGGATAAACTCAATCACGGTTAGAAATGTTTGAACTATTGCTGCACCACATAAAATATATGGTTCAAATCTACGTAGTTCTTTTGGGAAAATTTTAATTAACAACATTCCCAAACCAAATACTACAAATAAACCACCAAACAAATCACTATTTTCAATAGAAGCAATTTGTGGTGGCCATTTAAAATAAGTATCATGCATGATAAAAAACAATCCATTCATGATAAATTCCATTCCAACAATAAAGAATACTGGTTGTTTAACAAGATTTTTCATGTTCTCACCTCTTTTCTCCTTATAAAAAATTATTAATACCATTAATTAAAATATTATGGTATAATTAAGTCCTATTGCGAGTACAGTTTTTTTAAGACTACACATAGTTTGTAGTCTTTATTTTTTATGTTATAATTACTTATACATAAGTACACTATTTAGTATTATAGTAAATAATACTTCATTATCTAATAATTATATCTAGATAATGAAGTATTTTTATTTATAAATATATATTCAATTAAATAAAAATATGATATAATTCAAATGCATTAAATTTATCCAAAATAAGACATATAATTTGTATGTCTTATTTTTATATGTTATTATGCTTTCTGGTGTAAGAGAGTAACAACTTATATGTTGTAGTTTTGGTTTACTTATGACATAAAGTTTCACATAATAAAGAGAGACCTATTAATAATAGGTCTCTCTTTATTTATCAAATAAACTAATATATTAATAATTTATTGCTTTCAAAAAATTAATTTAATTTAAAATTAAATTGAATCCAATCTGTACCATTCCATTGTTTAATTCCAATAATATTATTTGAATTATCACTTACAAACCAAATATCTCCTTTAGTAGGAACACTTGGAATGTCTTTACTAATCGTACTTGTTGGTTTATTTTCGCCACCAAATACCTGCATTCTAATGGTTGAGCTTGCCATTTTACCGTATGGATTATATGAACTGTTTGAACCAATTTCAAAAATGGAATACCCTAACCACCAATCGAATTGACTAAATACTGTATACCATGCGTCAAACCAATTAGATTGGACTACTTCACTATATTTAGAAGTTTTATCCATTTGATTATCATATGGTTTAGATGGAGCGTTTGAATATGGTGGTAAACCTAACTCCCCAAAGAATACTGGTTTGTTCCATTTATCATGAAAATTCTTAATTTCAATAACAATATCTTGTTTACGATCATAGATTTCAGTTGAGTGAAGTTCTTTCTGTAATGTTTCTGAACTTGGATTTTGTTCATCAGTTACTTCAAAATAAGCAGCAATCGCAATTACATCAACGTATTGCCAAAATGTTCTGTTTAATGTAGCTTGATATGCTGTAACAGTTTCAGGAGCCCAACTTGCTGTTTTCCACCAGTTTGTTCTAAAAAATACTTTACCTGAATATGTTTTCTTGACATTTTGAATAATTGATACCCACTTATCTTCGTACTGTTCAAGATGTACAAGGTTAGTAGCTACGTACATTCCGTAAAGATTTTCAGATTGTGCATATTCTGCGATTTGTTGTAAAATCGTTGAGTAATTAGTAAACCATGTTGTTGTATCGCTAGGATTCCAATCGACCTCAGCAATAGCCCCATCTGCAATATATGGATATGGTTGAATTAAAATCTTAAATCCACGCTGCTTTAATGCTGCAACGTCTGCTTTTACCTTTGCCCAATCATTATCAGTAACGGTCAAGGTTGAACTAGTAGCACTATCGCAACGAACTAAAAGTGATACTGTGATAGTATTTAAATTTAATGCTTCGCCTTGATTTTGAATTTCGTTATAATCCATGTTGCCGAATGCACTAACATTTCCACCTTTAATATTAGTTGGACTCATAACCATTGATGAACTAGCAAACTTTGAAAGGTTGTTGTTTGTAGCATTGATTAAATCATTGGTATTGGTAATCGTTTCATGCAACGCTTGTTCTATGCTGTTTGATAGATTATCTTTTTCTGTCAAATAAGGTTTGATACTATCAAATAATCCACTATTAAATAAATCTAATTCATCAGTATCGGATTTATTTACAATCACGTTATTAATTGCATTTGTCATGCCATTATATGTTTTTTCATAATCAACAAATGAATTATTAACGCGAACCACAAGGTTCTTCATACCTAATGTTCCACTATATCCACTCAATTTAAGTCCCATGTTGACGAAATAAGCTGAATCTGCAACCGAGCCGATTTGTGCGAAGAATGAATAGTGATTTGTACCAGTCTTGATTGTGTTTTCAGGAAGTGAGGCACTTGGAAAATCAGGTAACACAACCGTAAATGTCCCACCATCAGCAGTTGTAACCAAATCAAAATCAATTTGAATACCACTGTTTTGACAACCTTTATCAAGTGGTATTGGACTTAATGTTGCACTTCCGCCTTTATCAGAATTATATGGATAATATGCTGTACTTTCGCCTATATAATTATAGTTATACAACGTTAAATTATTTGGGTCATAATAATTATGATCTGAAACACCTACACTCGAACGACTAGCGTCAATTTGATAATATTTACTAAATAAATCAAGGATAGATTTTACACTTTTAACCGTTGTAATTGCCCCAGCAGCGCCTTTATCTCCCTTGTCACCTTTTGGACCTTGAACTCCTTGAATTCCTTGTGGTCCTTGCTTTACGGATTTAACATAGTCATCAAATTGTTTTGTGAAATCAGAAAGGGAAATCTCTGGCAAGATTTCCCCTTCAACTTTTAAACAGTTCTCATTAATTATGAATTGAACAAAACCTTTATCTGGATAAATATTAATGCCTTTAGTGTTAGTTACCCACAACTCACAAAAATAATCATCTGGTGTTAAATTTTCTAAATCTGACGTTTTTAAATTAACAACCGCACCGCCTGCACTAGCTTCACCAGTCGCAGTTAAAACAAATCCTGTCTTGTTTTTTATTTTAAATTCAATTTTATCATCTTCGGTAAAAGATATTCGATGATCATTCTCAAAAGCTTGAAATGGAATTAATGTTCCTGTTTCGTCAACTTTAAAAATATCATTGTCGTTGATTATTTTTAGAGTTTTCATTTAAAACACCTCTTATTCCTCAACCCCACCCACCACAAAAATTAATTAAACATTAGTAGCTGTTGGATTATTTGTAGAAGTATCTGTACTGTGTACGATTTCTTCTTTTTGTTCTTTTGTAATCCAACCAACTTGAACATATATATCTAATTGACTAGGATCAGTATAGCAACCCCATTGCCATTGTTCTTTAATACAGTCATACATTGTATACATGTTAATTTCCACCTTTCATTTTTGTAATCATTTGGTTTTGGGCAGTAACCAGATTAGTTAAAGCTATATTACTTTGCGTTAGTTGTGCAATCTGTGTATTCATTGCAGATAATTGCTTTTGTACTTCACTTGGTTTAATTTCGGTTTTATGAATTTCATTTAATTTATCATTACTTAATCCTTCTATCCATTGTGTACCATTCCATTGGGGCTTATTTAATCCAGTAGGAACAGATATTGTAATATAGTTTCCAGTCGTTTTTTCATCGACAAAATCAACATGATCAATAAAGCCTTTATCATCTAAAAAATAACCTAACACATTAATACACCTCCTATTAAGCGTCTTTTAATGGAATAATCCAATCTAAACGAGCACCACCATCATTTCCTGAACCATTAACATAGATAATTCCTTGATTCCCATCTAAGTGAAATTCAGTTGGGTTTGTTGCTGCACTTGGATAATTCCAGTCATAGTCGTTTACAGCTACATAGTAATTTTGTTTGTTTACTGCTTTTTGAGTAATTGACGTTGGTATATAAGCCTTAAATGTCTTATAAGTTGTTTTTGGTTTGTCCACCCAACCAGTGATATAAAGTGTGTTAGCATTAACCCAATAAGAAATATGTGAACCACCATCATTACTTGCTAACCCTTCTAATGTACATGTACCAGATTGAGTAAATTTTAACGATTTATTATTAAGTTTTAAATCATTACCATTAATGGTTGTACCTTGAATATCGCCACTTGAATTAATTGAACTTGCCGTTAATCCACCATCAAAAGTATTTGTTCCAGTCCAAGTATTATTTCCACTTAATTTACTATCCCAGGCTTGCTCAACATATTGATTTGTTTTATTCAATGTATTTTGCATTAATTTTTCGATTCTATCTGATGTATCGTTAAGCGTGTTTATTTTATCTAAGAAATCGTTATATTGTATTTTTACATCATTTTTCCATCTCTCATACTCTGAATCAAATGGATTAACGCCTTCTGAAAAATTAACTGCCATTGTTAATAAATTTGGTTCTACTTCAAAGAAACATTCTTTTGAAGTAATTTTTTCTCCAGTATTATCATTTATAAATGTAATAGTAAATATATATTTACCTGTTGTTTGAAATACTCCTGTTGGCCATAAGAAACGATAGATATTTCCTGTATTACCTAAAGCTGTATCAACATCAAAAGTGTGTATTTTATCAGGATATATTCCATGAATTTCACCTCTGAATCCATCTAAAGGAGCTTGACGACCGTACATAAGTGGCATAATTGGCATTTCAATATTTCCATCAGATTGATTAGCATTAAAAATTGGTCTTAAATCAATAAAAGTATTTCCTGCCTTAGTCATATCTAATTTAATTGCTTGGATTTCTCCTGCACTATTGCGATCAGTAATTCCATCACCATTAATTGATTTATATAAAGGTGGATCTTGTTGACTTCCAGGTAGCATAGAAATAATATCGCCATTATATACATCTACATTATTAGACATTTATTTATCCTCCTTATTAATTGTTTTAATAACTAAACTCAAATCATAATCAACTGTATTCCAATAATTATTAATTTCATCTTTATTAATAACTAAATTAGTTGGAATACTAGGTTCTTGGTATTTTTTTTGAACATCTTTAATATCACCAGTACTGTAACGATAATCATTAAATAAATCTGGCAATACTGTATTTAAAATTGCTGCATTATTTAAAAATTGATTTCTTGCACCACGATTTAAGTTAGTTAAAATTTCGGTATCTAAATTTAAAGTTTGTGGTAAAAAAATAGAATTGGTTTTAGCCAATTCATTAATCTTTGCTATTAAATTCATAATATTTTTGAAATTATTTTGATTTGTAATTTCAAGCGTTCCAGGATTTCCATTCCATTGCTCAATTTTAAAATTCATAAAACATCTCCTTAAATTAGATAATTAAAACTACATATGATTAAATTGTCCTTATCAGAAATTTCATCGATACTCTGACCACTTAAAGTATTAATGCTATTAATATTAATATTTCCATTTACATCAATTGTATATGACACAATATAAAATTGATCACTATTAGCATAGAATGTTCCTTGACGTTTTTCTTTAGGAATAAATGGCGTTTTAACAGTTACTAATGTTGTATTAGCTATTAAAGATATAGTATTAAAACTCACATAAACAATATTTCCATTTAAATTTAAAGTTAATTTTCCAATATACTTTCCAGTTAAATCAATGGTCATTGTATCGCTAGAATAATCACCTTGTATTCCCATTAAAGTAGTTGAATTTCTAACGTTCTCAATTTGATCATGCAACGCAACATTAACATCCCGCAAAGACAAATTTGTATTATCAAATTGCAAGACTGGCACGTCATATTCAAGAAAAGGATTTCTTTCATAATGATTCAAAACAACCTTAGTAGACCATTTTATACTAGGAATCATTAGTAAAATCTCTTCTCCCATATCAAAATCTTTGCGGTTAAATGAAGAAACTTCAAGTGTAATATTTGGTTCAATTTGTTGGTGCTTATTCTCATAATCACTCATACTATTTTGATCCGTAAAACGTTCATCACTTACAACATCACCACGATGAATTCCCCAATTATCAATTGAATCCTGGTTTCGCCAAATAAAATCAACTGAATATTTTTGTGGATTAGAATTTTCAATTGGTTTCCCTAAACATCGACATTCATTAACAATTGAAGTACTATCCATATTCATTTTTAAGTTTTCCGAATCATGTTGATAAATTATTTTTTTACCATTTTTCTTTTTAAATTCATCGTATGAATAGAATATCCATCGTCTATTATTGGGAATAATTACAGCATTAAAACTATTGAAATAATCTTGGCCAAATTTTAAAAATGAACTATTTCCTAAATTTTCAATTTGAACTGTTGGAAAATTCCCATGAAATTCCGTAGAAATACCTTGATCATTACCATTACAATAAAAACTAACTGCATCTTGAAAGTTCCATGTTTTAGATCCTGAATATTGATCATTTTTTCTAATATTATTTGCATCATTAAAGTATCGATGAGTTGCTGTAACTGTATAAGTACTAATACCATTACTCATCTCTCGATTTGATTGCTTAATAATAAATTCTTGACCATTATAAGTTATGATATTTTCAGACGAAATTAACTTAATTGCTTTAGCATATTTTTGTTGTTCCATAATGGAAAAAGTAATTGTCCATGTATCATTTTTATTCCAAGTTTCCTTAAAACTTTTTTGTAAATCAGCAACTGGTAATCTTTCTCGTGTCTGGAACTTACTATCACTGATTGTTAATGTAGGAATTTTAAACATTAGTTTAAATACTTAGGATAAAAATCAAAAGAAATTAAACAATCATTACATCCAGACACTGTGAAATGATTATCGCCTTTCTTTAATCTAATAATTCCATTATTCGTTTGTATGCCACAATTTATACTATCTAAAAATGGATTAACACCGTTTAAAGTTAATTCTCTATCTTTATTTAAAGAATCATTAAACGTAAATGTATCGCCTGTATCTGTATTTGTAATTGAAGGCTTTCCATTAGCTCTAATTGTTAATAATAAATAATCATCTTGAATCACAGGATCAATTTCCAAATCACCTGGATTAAATACAGTAAATGAACTTGATTGAAAATCATAATTCATTTGTTGTAAACCGTCATATCCTAATCCAAATGCCATTTTTTCAGTTATATTTTGAGTAGAAACAACGCTTTGTGAAACTCCTGTTAGATTATTCAATACCACATTTATTGTCATATAGTGTGTTCCAATATAAGTTGGAGTAAGCGATTTAAACTTAACTTTATACATTCGATAACCTGCATTATCAAACGTTATCCAATATGGTTCAGCTTTTGCAAAGTAATCAGTTAATGCTTTTAATGCTAATTTTTGATCTATTTCATCACGCAAAAAAGTATAAAATGATAAAGTCATATCTCTTTGCTCATATCTTGATCCAGTCAATATTTGTCCATTTCTCATTCCTAAAACCGAATAACTATCAGCAGTTACTGGATTAAGCCATTCAAATTCAGTTAAATGAATTCCCATTAAATCTGAAACATCAAAATTAGATATCCAATTTTTAGCGTCTGAACTAATTGAAATTTCAATTGGATCAAACGCAAGTTGATTTTGATATTCTCCAAACTTATAAGCATGTGGTTTATCATTCCGCTTTGAAAAAATTTGCATTTAAACACCCCTTTGCATATTAGTCATTCTTAATACTTGTGCATCATGATTTCTTAACTTCTGACTTGCATCATCAAGATTTACATAACTATCTTTCATCAAAATAGCTTCAAGTAATTCAATAATACGTTCACCATATGAATCATGTTGTTCTTGACTCGCCGTTTCAGTTTGAGAAACTGGTTGAACAGCTTGTGTTCTTTCCATTGCTTGTTTAAGTAGTGGTCGTGCCGATGGTGCATAAGGATTAATTACAAATTCTTCATGTTCTGGATTATCACCAATCCAAGCTAATTCTTGCCCCATAATATGTCCGCCAGTAGAATAACCATGTCCATTACCTAAGAAACTAAGACTTGGACCATATGTGTGTTTAGCATAATTTAACGCAGCAAGTAAGTTATCATAAGCATTAAAAATATCATCATGACCTGGAGCTTTATAAGCGTTGAATGTAGCACGTTTTGTTTGCATCAAACCCAAAGCGGGACCCGAACCATCACCATCAGGATCAGCCCCTGGTTGTACAGCATGAGCATTTCCACCAGATTCAGTAGCAATTTGACGCATAACACGAGCAATCATATCATCACTAGTAGATAAGCCATTTGCTTCTAGTGCTGCTTTAACAAGTTTTTTTAAGTCAGCACTGTTTTTCATATCTTTAATATTTCCAAATCCGCCAACAGACTCTTCATCATGTTTCTTTTTAACATCCTCTAAGCCTTTTTTAAACCAGTCAGCAATTGGATTTGTTAATTTATCAAATATACCTTTACCAAGATCAACCATATTAGAATTACTTAATTTGTTAAGTGGCTCAGTGATTGCTTTGCTGATAATTGCTTTTGTATTTTCAATTGGATGTTTCAAAAACTTAGTAATTGCATCCCATTTGTCTTTAATCCATGAACCAAAATCTTTTAATTCATGAGCACCCCAATCAATTACATCACTGACAATTCCGCCGTCTTTATAATGTTTAATTCCATTATTTCCAACAACACCACCAGTTGCATAATGTTCAACACCTAAAGCACTCATAATTTGATGAGTTTCTTCACCACTATAAACTCTCGTTCCTGGTTTTAATGGTAATACTGCATTACGTTCACTAGCCATGAACATGTTACCATCTGGTTCTTCAATTAATTCCTTCCAGTTTGAACCAGCACCATCATTAACCATTGATAAACTTCTTTCAACAATACCACCTTGAGCAAATTTAACAGGCTTTAAATGATGAATGCTAGTTTCGTGACCAGTAAAGAATTTCCAAACTGCATCAATTCCATCAATACCAGCATTAATAACCTTCAATATGCCATTAATACCATCTTGAGCAAATTTTTTAATATTATCCCAAATGCCACCAAAGAAATCACTTAATCCTTGCCACATAGAATGCCAAGTATCGCTGATTTTATCTAAAGTACCCTTAATAGCATCATGAACTGCCTCAACATAATTTTTAGCAGCTGTTTTAATTCCATCCCAGATTCCGCCAAAAAAGTCCTTGATTGCATTCCAAATATTATTCCAAACACTTTGAATGCTTTTCACAACATTAGAAATAACATTCTTAACGCCATTAATAGCAGAATTAGCAATATCCTTAATTGCATCCCAAACCATTTCAAAGTAATTTTTTATAATATTCCAAGCATTCTTCCAAATTGTTTGAATGGCCTTGATTTGTGTATCAATAATGTTTCTAATATCGTGAATCACTTTTGATGTATGAAAAATTGAATCCCAAACTAATTTGAATACATTTTCAATTTGCTTCCAAATAGTATCCCAAATAGTTTTTATTATCTTTACACCAGAGTTAATAATATCCTTAATATTACCCATATGTTGTGTAACAAATTTAGATATATTTTTCATCACATTAGAAATAGTATTTGCTAAGCCATTCCATACTTTATTCCATTCCTTAGAAATAGTATTTAATACTGGATTAATTACTTTTTGAATTCCTTTAATTCCTTTATCAATATTTTTAGTAATTGTATTCCAAACAGAAGAAATATCTTTTCCTAAAGAAGAAAAGAATTTAGTTACACTTTTAACAAATTTATCAATATTCTTTTCCCACACCACTACATCTTTACTAATTATTTTTCCAATGTCAGAAAAACAATTTTGAATAGGTTTAATCCATGGTTTTACAGCTTTACTAATAGAATTACCTATCTTACTCAAATTTTTCTCTAAAGCTTTTTGCCATCCTAAATCGCCTTTGAAAAATTTGCTAACATTATCAAAAGCGGTTTTAAAACCATTTACGAAATTTTTGGCAAAATCCTTTACATTTTTTACAATGTCATCAATGAACTTTTTGAATTTTGGATTAACATTATATAAAGTTACAAATGCACCAACAACAATTGCAATAACTCCAGGAATACCACCTAAAGCAGAAACTAGACCTTTTAATCCAAATTGCAAAATTGATAAAGCTCCTGCAAAACTTTTAATATTGCTAATCGCTTTACCCAAGGTCATAAATACGCCAATACCTTTAGAAATCATTGTGAATGTTGAACTGAGAGCTTTCGCACCAGCAAATGCTGCAATCATAGTAGTAACTGCTTTACCAATACCTTCAAGTGCAGTCTTATTTTTTGCAATTCCTTGCAAAGACTTAGAAATATCATCAAAAGCTTTACTATCTTTTACATTTTTAAACATATCTCCTAAAGCTTTAGCGATATCTTGAATTGGCTTAACTGCACTTTTAAATACAGTGCCGATAATTAAACCTAAAGCTTGAAATGCAGGTGTTAATGGTTTCAGATAATCTCCTAAAGAGGATAATGCTTCTCCAGCTTTTTTACCAAACTCAGAGAACTTAGATGTTAAATCATTAATATTTCTAGCAATTGACTTTCCTGTTAATTTTTGAACAAATTTATCAAATCCGCCCATAGCTTCTTGAATTGCGGCTTTCATTCGATTACCCATATTTTCAAAAGCTGTACCAATTCCACCAGTTGCACTTTTAGCAGTTTCGTGAAAACCTTTTGTTCCTTTATCTAATTCTTGAAAACGTTGATTTAATTGTTTAACTGATATTTGACCACTTTGCAATTTTTGATATAAGCCTTGTGCTGAACCACCTGCAATACCAAAAGATTCAGAAACTTTCTTTAAGGAAGCAGGCATAGTTTCTTCAAGTGTTTTCCATGACTCAAGGTCAACTTTTCCTGAACTCAACATTTGTGTATATTGTTCCAAGCCACGGCTTGCATCTTCTGAACTAGCACCACTAGCAAGAAAGGCATCATTTAAAGCTAAAGCTGATTTAGCAGCATCATTAGCATTTTTACTCATTGGTAAAAATCTCTGTGAAGCTTTTGCTACTGAATCAAGTGATGTAGGTAAGCCATCAACACCATTTTTTAAAGTTTTCATTGAAGTATTAGCATCATTAGCACTTGCTCCCATAGATTTAAGTACTTTGGGGTAATTGTTCAACGTATCATAACGACTAATTGCTCCAGCAAATTCATTAGATACTTCAGAACCAACTTTCATTGCTGCATTATAAACGCCCATTCCTAATGCTGTACCTTTTAAAGTTTCACCAAATGATTTAATCTTACTTTCTCCAGTTGGATTAGCATCTAAATCTGTTGTATGTTTTTTAGGTACATCGTCGATTGACCGTTTGAACGAATTGATAACGCTAGTTTTAGCATTTGCTAACAATTTAGTTATCCGTTGCTTAGGCGTTAGTTTAATCTCATTATTGAATTTCTTAGCATCATTTGTATCAGCTTTAGAATTTAATGTTGTTGTTTTCTTAGAAGGAATCTTATTGATTTCTTCTTTAGCTTTATTAATACCTTCTGTATTAGCTTTTGTATCAATTTTAGTAGTTTTATTTTTAGGAAGATCATCAACTGACTTTTTGATTTTATTAATATCTTCTTTACAATCATTCGTTGAATTTTTGATTTTTTCTGACATTTCTTTAGCAGAATCACCAAAATTTTCTAATCCACTAGTACTTTCGTTGGCAATCGAACCAGCAGAACGAAAAACTGATAAAGTTTGTTCCATAACTGATTGTGCTTGTCTTAAACCAGCTGTTACTTCATCAACAAACCGCCAAACAAATTCTTTTTCGACAACTGTTGACATGGCTTAACCTCCTTTCCTTTTAGCTTTTTCTTCCATAATTTTTTGATAACTTGGAGATAATGTTCCAGCTTTCATCGGTTTAGGGTCATTATTATTTCCTGATATAATGCGGTCACGCACTTTAGAATTATTCTCATGAATATTCTCAACAAATTCCTGTGGTCGGACCGATTCAGTATCAATTCCAAAGACTGGTTGGGGAATTTGTGCCTTAGCCAAAGCTTGGTCTTGTTCGTCTACAAGATGTAATTGATACCCTTTTTCAACCGCCTTAAATTCAGCGGGCGTCATATCATCTAATTCTCCTGGACTAATACCTATTTCTCTTCCGTAGGTAATGGTGTCAAGCCATAACCGATGAGGGTTTTCAATTTGTTTAGTTGTGCAGACATTTGTTTTAATCCGATTTCTAAGTTCTGTTTGTCGGCGTTTGGTGCATCGTTGATTTCGTCCTTCATGCCGTCCAAACGTTCTTCCAAGACATCCAAAGCATTTTCGGTATTCTTGATATATTCCGACAATTTCCGTGCTAAAAAATTGTCTTCGTGCATTGTTTTGATAATGTCGTCAATTGCTTCATTAGTTGCTTCATCACTTGCAAATGCAGTTTCTTCAAGAGCTTCTTCAACCGCATCTTCTGATGGTTGATTACGTTTATACCATGCAAATGAGTAGTAATAGGCTTCAATAACTGCTTCAAC
The DNA here is from genome assembly GCF_030389495.1 of Ligilactobacillus cholophilus. NCBI lineage: Bacteria > Bacillati > Bacillota > Bacilli > Lactobacillales > Lactobacillaceae > Ligilactobacillus > Ligilactobacillus cholophilus. The sequence continues at coordinate 287,103 of NZ_CP127832.1, read as the reverse complement.
ATTGCCAGTTAATAACTTTTCGACTAAAGCTGAAAAACCATCAGTATTGGCATTAGCCATTTCTTTTGAAATTTGCTTATAAAATGCAAAGTTGAATTTTGGTGTATATACATTACCGTTAATTGTTAAATTTTCCATGAATTGATTCCTCCATCATTTTTAATTATTTACTTTGTGTTCCTGATTGATTGTCGTTTGTTGTAGAACTAGCATGAATATTATCGTCTGATGTTCCATGTTCCTTATCCCATTGTTCTAATGGTGTTGGTTCTGGACTTTCTGTTCCGCCAATACCAGAAGCACCAGTAAAGCTGAACATCTTCAAACCGTCTGCTAACATATCTGGATCTAAATCATCTTCACTCAACATTCCAGGTTGGCTTTCACCGTCAATATCATATGTGATATTTGAGTGGATTAAGTTATTTACTGCTTCAGTGTTTGGTAAACCATTAGGTGTTGCCATTGCAAAATCGGCTGGAACGTATAACTTCCCGCTTGAATCATATCGACGTTCGTTAAAATCAATTCTCCAAATAGCGACTTTAATACCCTCTTGCACTGCACGTTTTAATGAATCATAAATGTCTGAACCTCGTAACCAATATGAATCAACTACGAATGTTTCAGATTTTGAACCACTAGCATGCAATGTACCTTTCTTAGTAGCAACATCAGTCATTTTCCGTGTATTCGTTGTTGATGTCGCAGCTTGTACACCTAACATTTGAATTTTGTCTGTTGTCTTATTCCAAGGAAACTTAATCCCATAAACGATTTTATCTGCTGATTTTGTATCTAAATTAATTGATTGTGCTTCTTCAACCATTTTTTAATCCTTCTTTCCATAAATGTAATAGTCAAATAAAAAAGCAAGACGATATAAAGTCTTGCTTTCTAACGAATTATCTATTAATGGTCGCATTGAATAATCAGAATAACGCAATGGCCATTCAGATAAATTCAATGTTTGCATTAGATTTGAAATTTTTCTTCCAAGCGATAATGCTTGACCTTGTTGACTAATATCAGTATATACATCAACTGCAACCGTTATTTTTATATAATCCATCACTTTTAAATCCGTAAGTTCTTGCTCATTTTGAATATAAACAATAATTTGTGGAAATTTAACTGGACGTTGTTGTCCAAGATCATATACAGGAACATTTGCTTTTTTTAGTAATTTTTTCACTGATATTAATAAATCAACTTCTGGAGCCATTAATCTGCCGCCTTTCTAATGATATCTTCGAATTCTTTATCCAATTCTGCTGATACTTTTTCTCCAGACGGTTTCATATAAGGTTCTGGAGCCATTTTATATGTTCCAAATTCAACATGTTGCCCATAAGGTTGATTTTTACCATTTGTTGCTTCTGGCTTAACAGAAACTTCTAATCCATTCTTATTAAATTTAGGCTTAATACTACCTTGTAAATTTCCAGTTGGAACATATCCACTTTTTCCATGGCCAACTAAAGAACTTTCAATTTGTTGTGCTTGATCGACTTCTTTTGCCCCAGCATTTCGGATAAATGCTTTACTTAGTGCTTTTGCCTTTGTTTCAGTGGCATTAGCAACTCCCACCGCCTCTTCAAAGCCATTTGATGACATTAAAGCTGCAACTTGTTTCATTTTCTCAATACCTTGCATATCAACTGAAAATTTAACAACTGGAATATTATCATCATCCATGTAAAATCACTTCCCCATGGATAATATAAAAATCCATATGATTAAAATGTCGTCCGACTTTTTGAATTGTATGAATTGTGCTCTCATCATTGGCATCATATTCACCAATAAATCCAATTGCATCAGCTTCATATTCCCCATAAATTCGGACAATAGTTGCATCATATATTTTTCCATTATTAAGTGATAAATTTGTACGTTTTACATTTGCTAAAACTTCTTTTGAAGAATAACTAACAGAGTGATCTAATCCATCTGGATTACTATCTTCAATTCGTTTAAGTAGCAAAACCTTTTTGTCATAACGCATAATTATCACTCCCAACCGATTGCTTTTCCATTAGTTGCTTGATTTTCCTGATTATCTAACCAAGATTGTAGAATTGGATAATATTTCTTCAATTCATCTTGTTCAAAAGTAATTGAAAGTCCTTCTTCAGAAATACTATTCATTCCTTCATTATGAAACTTATTAAATTTAGCTAAAACAACATCATCAACAATATAATTTAGTTTGTCTGGAAATTCTTCAACACCAAGCAACGTCAAAATCATGTTCTTAGCGTTATCAATGTACTGTTTTACTCTTTCTTGATCTTTATCCGATAGTTCAACACCTATCATTGTTGACGCTCTTTTTAAATCTTCATCGGTTGCTAGCATTTAATCATCTCCTTGTTATGTTATTTTGATGCAGCAGCAACAATTGGTTGATCTGATGTGGTAAATTTAACAATTGGAATTAATTTGTTATCAAATTTCTTAACCCAGTTGTTACCATTCTTTAAATCATCTAATGTTGGAAATTCTTTATCAGTTCCAAATGCTGTATCGTTCCATGACATACCTTGTGGAGCCATTACTAATCTACGGCGATTAATAATATAATCAATACCATGATTACGTAAACCATCACGACCTGTTTCGACAGCATTTTCAACTGGTAATTCAACATAAGAAATCGCACCTTTAGCAAATAAGTATGAGTTGTATTTTCCACTTTCATCCTTTGTTAATGAGTCATCAACAATAATTTCAACTCCTTTAATCTTATCGCCAACGTCTGGTGCTGTAACTGCTGATGGTACGCCTGCATTACCATTAATTACGAATGTATTTGAACCTGTCTTAGGATCTACAATATTTGCATCTTGTAATTGACGTAAGATATCAGAGTGCATAACTACTAATGCTAAATCTTTATAATGGTCTCCTAATAAGAAACGTGCTTTGTTAAAGTTCTTCAATGAAAATGTGCTATCTGTCTTATCACTTGTAACGTCTAATTGGTTAACGTCTTTCATTGATGTTGCGGCAAACATTCCTGTTAATTCAGATAACATAATCTTTTGATAAATTGTTGACCAGTAATCAGCAATTGAATTTCCAATAGCTCCTAGTGGATCTGTACCAGACAATTCACGAGATAAATCTGTTGCACTCCATGCTTGGTCAAATCCTAATTTACGTGCTTGGAATTTATCTGTTGAAATTTTATGAACTAGCATATCTGAATTATCATCAGGAATTTGTGGATCAGATACATCTAATGGCTTAAATGCTGGGATGTTAATTGTTGTACCGGCATTTGATAAGTCATGAAATGCTGGCGTGTTATCAGCAACTACACCTGACTTAAAGAAAGCATTTGTAGTTGTTGAACGTTCAATAATATATTGTGCCCAATTTTCTGGGATTTGCATATCTGCTAAATGTGTTGCATTTGTAAAATCTACTGCCATAAAAAATTACCTCTTTCTATAATGGTTTGATATAGTATCCTTCTGGTTTAGCTTGTGCAATCATTTGCTTAGCTTTTTCAGGATCATTTTGTACAATTTCGTTTTGCTTAGTCATATTCCAACTTCCTTTATCCCATGGATTAGAACTATATGTTATATCTCTAGTTGTATTACCATTTGTTGGTGTTTGGCGACCTTGCATTAATTCCTTAGTAGCTTGTTCAATACGACCTTTTACATATTGTTCAAGTACATTCATTCTTTGTTCGGTTTCATCATCATTATTACCCATGACTAATGGCAATAAATCTGATGACATTCCCTTATCTAGTAACAAAGACTTGGTTTTAAGTTCACGTTTTTCAGATTCTAAATCAGCAAGTTTTTGCTTCATTTGCTCATCACGTTCTTTACGTTCAGCTTCTGCACGTTCTTCAGCTGACATCTTTGCACGCTTTTCAGCTTTATCTACGGCTTCTTGCATTTCTTTTTCATGTTGAGCATTCATTTCATCGATTTTACTTTGTTCTTTTGCTCGTTCTTTGGCAATTCGTGAAGCAATCAACTCATTGATTTTATTTTGTTGTTCTTCCGTAAATTGAATATCTTCATTACCTTCATTTTCAGTTTGAGTATTTTGTTGTTCTTTATCGTCCATTACGAACCTCCTGTTTAACGTCCATCGACTAATTCCGTTTATCCTCCGTCGAGTTTTTGAGCATAAAAAATAAGCAGTTTAACGACTTACTTAGGTCGATTATTATTTTCTTCCTCTACATAATCAGGTTTACCATAAAGTGATAATCCATGTTTTATACGATATTCTTTCACTTCTTTAAGCATCGCATCTAGTTCTTCATCACTCATTAAAGTTTTTTTTCGTTTATGAATGAAAGTTAGTTCATCAGCTGTACCCCACCATCTTCTATCAGAAAAAGGCTTTTTAGTCATCTTCACTCACCTCAACGATGATTATACCATCTTTTGCATGAACATCATCTAAAATAAACTTAGTGTTTCTTGGGAAAATAACTTCCTGTTCTGCCCTATTTATAGAACTAATATTTACTCCGCTATGACTGTTTCTAATGACCATATTTACTTGTTCTTGTCCTTCTCCATAGTCACTTTTACTTGTTGATAAATAACCCTTCTCTAAAACCTCATCATTCTTAATAATTTTTCTCAAGAATTTATTTTGTGTTTCATGATCATGAAAGAAATATGATCTTTGCAATGGCTTATTGCTAGTATATTTAGGAAACTTTTCTAATGCACTATCTAGATTTTTGATTAATTTCAAATCATTTCTATCTAGATGGATACCTTCACGTAGTTTGGCATTAATCTTATAACTATCTGAACTAATGTATTGATTCAATGCACTTTCTTCACCAGGTGTTAAGACTGGAGTAGTTGGTTTTTCTTTATCAAGTTTATTCAAAATATCATCATAATTTAGTTCCACTGGTTCAACATGACAAAAACAATTAGGATGAAACGGCGGAATGTTAATGCCTTGCTTAGCATCTTTGATATCAACTTTTGTTCCATCCATCTGTGCACAATATTTACAAACATATTTACTATGACGAGTTATAATTTTAACTTTAGAATATCCCTGAAGCTGATATTCTTTTAAAGCTACTTGGCTTTCTCTTGCTTTACATTCAGTAACAAATATCCGTTTAAGGTTTGCTGCAGTCGTCATATAATCTTTGGCAACTTCTGTTTTCCATTTTCCCTGTGCTAAATTATTTAATTGTCCTGCTTTGAGAACATCTTTATATTGAGTAGTTAAATTGTTCAAATTAACATGATTTTTGACCGCATAATCAATGATATTATCTAAATCCATTGACAATGTTTGAACATATTTAAAAATTAAATTAAGTGGCGTTTCAGCAGTAGCATTTTGATAAGCCACTCTCAATAATGCTCTTTGCCTAGAAATTGTATTATAACTTCCATTTCCTTGGTAACTGGCAATTCTTTGTACTAATTCATCAGTTGGTGAAATATCTTTTTTTATTACTCCAGTTGTTTTATTTTCAATTAATTTTTGCTCACTAATTAATTTCTTATTAGTTTCAATTCCTAATTTTACATTATCGATTCTAGCTTTTAATTTACATACATCAGCATTTGTTTGGTATGGTAAATTATTTAAAATTATCCCACATAATGCAGATAAGCCGGCCATATCTCCTGCATCCTCTTGCACTACTTGTTTTTTCAATTCTTCTAATTCAGATAACACGATTTTTACATCTTCAGAGCTAGCTGTGGCATTCCACTCAAGATTATTATTGATAAAATAATCAATATTCATTTGCTGATTCTTAGCATATTTTTTAATTAAATTATCTAGCTCTTGAATACCAGGACTATTAGCATTAAATACCTTATCTAAATCACTAATTAATTTATCGTAATCAATCATGATTTATCATCTTCGTCATTATCCTCAACAATCGTTGGTTGGCCATCTTTAAATACGTTACCAGTTCCAAAAGAACCTTGATTATATCCAACATTTTTATTCATTGCTGCTTTTTGTTCTTCATCTACTCGTTGTTGTTCAGTATCAGCAGTTACATCAGTAATTGGTTGAATCAATTCTCTTAATGTTTCTTTACTTAATACACCTGTATTATTTAGCGTTTGAACCAGTGACGCTGTTTCTGCATCATTCTTTGGTAAATTAGGTGTAAATGTATAAGATAGCATAGAAACTAAATCAGCAGGCTCTTTTTCATCTTGTATTTTATTTAGATTTTTCCAATAAGTAATGCAAGCTAAATAACGATTATTTAATCCTTTTTCAAACAATGCTTCTTGCGTTTTACGTTCTTGATCTGAACCCCATAGCTTATAGCTCATTGCTACACCAGAAGCATTGCTAGCGAAATTAGGATCATTAACATTTGGGGTATTAGTATACTTGTGGATTTCATTAATTAAGAAATCAGTATATGTTTTCCATCCTGTTGAATCATATTGCTTAGTCAGATATTCTGCTTTTGGTTGAATAATTTGTTTAGGTTGACCTATACCAGTATTCATTTGATATGGTTCTAAATACCACATATGATTATGTGGCCCTACATCTGGATGTGGTGATTCAAGAACTATTGGTTGCCCATCTTTGCCTTTTATAACATTACCTTTATCGTCTTTCATATAGACAGGTTTAGTCATGTTAGCAAATTTTCCTGTTAAAATAATATTCGCATTATCAAAATCATCTTGAAAATCAGCCATCATTGAAATCGACTTATCTAAAGCATCAATTTGATCTAATTCTGCTTCCCAATCTCCAGTCCGCTCATCATTATTAATATATTCAGTTAATGGCACTCTTCCAAAGAAAATTGGTTCATTACTATCTAAAATTGCTTCTGAAGTTGGTGAATTATTTCCAGGAATTCCACCTTCCGTATGATAACGATAAATCATATTATCAGTGTAAATTTCATATATAGTATTTAAATCTTGATTTAAAATACCAATTTGATAATATCTAACTCCCATTAATGGCTGTGGTTTAATTTCATCATCATAAACTACAAAACAAGTCATTGGGTCAACATTTGCTAAATTAATATTATTTGTACCTTTATCGATATATACCAAATCATAGGCTCTTCCCATGATTGATAAATCTTTTTTTAATAATTCTTCAATATAAGGTTCGTCAACTCTTCTATTAAATTCATTAACTACATTTTCTAAATCTTCACTTAGTGATTCTGCATCATCAGAATTAACCTTAAATTGAATATCATTGCCTAAAAAATAACCAACACGAATGTTAGTAATATATCTAGCAAACGCACTGGCTATCCTATTAGTTGAATGATTTATTGCTGTTGATTTAGGCTTATTTTTAATATCATTTTCGGCCAAGTAATATCGTTTCAATGCTTTAAGTCTTGGAACTTCATTATTAAAATGGTGCTGCATAAACTTAAAAGCTACTTCAAATAATCTTTGTGGATCATTTTTAATAAGGGAAAAATAATCAGCAGGCATAGTATAGACTTGATTGGCTTCTTCATAAAAACGATTTTTATTTTCAATTTGCATTCACTAATTCACCCCCATTTCCTTTCCAATTTGATATTGTTCATTCCATTTAACACCTAACTTATTGTTATAGTCTTCCATAAATGGACGAATTAGATACCTTAATGCGTCACATCCGTGATTATTTGCATCTTTAGGTCTATTCATGGTTTCTCCCATAGCATTTGTTTCGAATACATAAGAATTTAATTCACGCCAAAGATTTTTACACTTTGGATGTACTTTAATTTGATATTGCCACAATTGATCAATTCCAACTTCAATTGGGGTTTTTGAAACGCTTTGTGCATTTATAATTCCCATATCAACTAATTGTTGTGTTCGTTCTGGGTTAGCACTATCAGCTAAAATATGAGCATTTTTATATCCATGAGATAATAGCCATTCTCCTGTTTGAGGTGTTGTTTGATGATAAGCATACATTTCATCGTAAACCCAAATAATCTTATCAGTCCTATCAATTGCCGCAGCAATAAAAGCCGTTGGATCTTTACCAAAACCATAATCAAGACCAAATGAAATTGCATCAGCCTCATTTAATTGTTTTTGAACATTAAATTCTACTTGTTCTATATTATTTTCAAAAACTAATCCTTCAGTAACTCCCCAATCGCCATCACATGCTACTTTAGCACGTCTTGGATTTGTCTTATATAAATCTAAATAACGTTGTTTATCTTTTTTACTGAGAAACTCATTAATTCGAAATGTCGTAGTAATTGCAAAAGTATCTGATTTTCTAGTATCTTCATCAAAAAAATACTTTTTTAACCAATTTTCTGCCCATGGATTAAAAGTTACTGTAATCTGTTTAAAAGCATTTGGATCATCAATTTTACCACGAATCGATTCTACCAATGTTTCAAATTTATCAGGATCTTCAAGTTCAAAAGCTTCCTCCAGCCACACAAATGACAAAATACCTTTGGGAACAGTAATTGAGGTTAATTTCAATGCCTTATCCAATCCACGAAATAATATTTTTTGACCAGTCGGAATATATGTTATTTCAGGCAATGAAGGATTACATTTAAATAAATTTTCAACCTTAAAATGAGAAATTGCCCAACATAAATCCGAATAGGTAGACTGTCTATTAGTGTTTGAATAACGCCTTACAACGAGCAAATTAGCCCATGGATATTTCATAATGCGATATATGAAATTTAATGCTGTCGTTTTAGATTTCTTAGAAGCACGAGAACCCTTAACTACACGATAGAAATGTTTATCATGCCAATAATCATAATATCCTTTGCCTACCATTTCTTGAAGACTAAGCTTCATTTCCATTGTTTTCACGCTCCTCATCTTCATCAGGTTTCATATCATCACTAAATATAATTTGAGTAATAGCATCTTTACCACCCTTTAAAGCATCTACTTTCATTTCTAATAATTCTGCATCAGCATTTAATTTGCGTAATTGTTGTTTTGTTAATGGATCATCAGCAGGATAACGTTTCATTAATTCTTTTCCTGCTGACAACCTTGTTTTTATATCTGGTTCTTTTTCGGTCTTTTTCATACCAAATGGAGTAGAAATAACAACTGTTTCTTTCGCCTCACCACGTAAAACAGATGAGTAGAATTCCATGATTTCTTTAGCATCTGCAATCTTATGTGACTCAATTTCAGCAAGTTTCTTATCAATATAAGATTTAATGTTAGCATTTGTTAGCATTCTTGATGCATTCGATCTAGCAGATGAATTTTTTACTTTATAGCCAGCTTTTATATATGCATCTGTTGCATTTCCACTTTTCAAATACTCATCAGCAAACATCTGTTGCTTATGCGTCAACTTCATGACATTCTACTCACCTCCTTAAATAAAAAAGAGACAGCGTTGTGCTATCTCTTCTTATTACTCCATATTTTTAATTTAATGTCCGTAATTGTTTATCTTTTAGATCTATAAGCTGACTACAATCGAATTACAATGGCTAATGGAATAATTGAGTTGATTATATCAGTTTGGTCATCTCAATACAATAAAAGCAATAATCATTTGCTATCGCTTATCTTTCAACAATATCATAATAAACCCTTACCTAGTCAGGATGTAGGCAATTTTTGGTTATTTTTAGGTTATTTTTAGTCAATTTTTAACTAACCATATTACTAAACCACTTAACTACTCTTCTTGGTTTAGAGCCTTTAGGTCTATATTTTTCTTTATTCTTCCAAATTAAATTATTATTTTTATCCGATGTAAATATATATATTAGCCGTTCAAATTCTTGACTATCCATATGTATCTCTACTCTGTCAACAATGTAACCATTTCCATAATAGGCCATTTGTTGCTTTTCCTTTGATAATTCTTTAAATTTATTATTAACTATAGAATTAATTTTATCAAATACATTCAATTCTATTGAATTATCACTTTTTATTATTGAGTAGTTCTGCTTCCCATTATAGCTCTGATTTACAGTTGAAGCTATTTCTGTATGTACTTCAAAAATAATTTCAACATTATAAGCATCAAATTTAGATAAATTATTTACTACTAATTTCCCAGGATTCGGTTGAGCAGCATGAAACATATTATTTAACTTTTCAACCTTTAAATATGGTCTACATTTTTTTAATGAATTTTTCTCATTAAAATATGCTGTAAGCCAACATGTAATGATACTGGTTATAAAACCAGCTCCTAACCAACTTACTAAATTTTTTAATATACTCATATAAACAACCTTTCTTACAAAAATAATTCAATTACCAAGAAATATATTTTTAATCTCTAAATTACTTTATCAAGTTATCCGAAAAGTAAAAAAAGAGTTAATAGACTGCAATTAATCTATCAACTCAACACTTAAATTTAATTCAAATCTTGCAGAATAGTTTTTTATTTATAATGACCTTTAAGTACGATAATTTGAATTGATTTATCTGTTACTCGATATACCATTCTATTTTTCTTATCAACTCGTTTTGACCAGAAACCTTGTAAATCCATTCTTAATGGCTCAGGCTTCCCTAACCCGCTAAAAGGATTTCTCATAGTATCATCAATTAATTTAATGACTTGTTTCATCATTCTCTTATCTGTTTGAATAATTTCAGACATTTGTCCCCAAGCATTAGCGGTAAATTCCACATTTAATTTCATATGTCATTCTTATTCCTCATTCTTTAAATTCTCCCAATCATCAGGAGTTAATACCTTAACATCACCTTCTTTAAGTTGGCTCATTGATTCACGTAAAAATTCACGATTTTCTTTATTTTCTAATAAATATGCTGTTTCTCGTAAAGAATTGTATTCATCTTCTGAAATAACGACTACGTTTCTATTTTTAGGACGAGTTACAATTACGGCATCTTGGTAATCAACAACATCGTCTGAATATTTTTTAAAGTTCTTACGAAATTCGTTTGAACTTGTTGCAATTACATTTTCCATTTTCAAAAATTACTCCTTTGATCTTCATGACATAATTAATTATATATCCTTTTTATGATTTTGTACATATTTTTGTATCTTATTTTGTACAAAACGAAAAAACTAGCAAAATACTAATTCTTTATCATTCTTATGGAGATCTATTTTTAATAAATTAATTACTTTTATAAATTATTAATCGCTAAATTTATGTATTCTTTAATTTCATGTAAATTATGATCAATTTCTAAACTTTGACGTTCTGTTAACATGTTATTATTAACAGAAAGATAAATAACATGAACCTTATTTATATATTGATACAAAGCACTGCGAATTTCATCATCAATAACTTTATATCCTGCAACTATTGCTAATTCAGATAAAAGGTTATCTATTTCTTCCTTAGATATTGTACATTTTCCTTTGAACATTTCAAATTTATTTTTATTTGCTAATAAATTTAGTACACCATCTAAGTTATTGTCACATTTTTTCAAGTCTCTCAAAGCATTTGCTCTTTTCCTTTCATTCTCTTTTCTTTTAGATCTTCGCTTTTTAAGCAAAATTATAAAAGTACCAGCAGTCCCAATAGATGCTAACATAGATATGAAATTAAATACAAAATTCCAATCCCACCACTTCAATTTATACCACTCCTAAAATAAAAATTAATTATATTATAAAAAAGGAACTAATTTTAGACTAGTTCCTTTCCATTTTCTTTATGCAAATCTAATTGTAATATTGTTTTCTTAGAACTAAGAGAATCTGCAAACTCATTCAATGCTACTTTCTTATAAATTTTATATGAGCTTTTACAGCATTGTAATTTTTCTGCCATTATTACTTGTGATAATTCATCTACATATACACCCAGAATAATCATTTTTGAACGTTGAGAAATATGATTTAATGCAAATCTGACATCACTCATAATCTTCGGTGCTAAATCTGTTGCATTTATATGTTCTACTAATTTATCTTCATTATGGTTTCCACCATCATGACTAACAGGCGTATCTGTAATAACTGGAGATTTGAGCGCCGATGGATCTTCCCCAGCCATTCGACTAATTCTCTTAAAAGCCTTAAAAAAATTATTTACGTTTTTAGCAGTTTGTTCATCATCATATTCAAATAATGCTGTTAATTTTGCTCCATCCACGCTATGCACTTCCTTATGTTATAATATTTATGCATTTGATTTTAGGAAGCGCCTTTGTGGCGTTTATTTTTTTGCAATGATAATTAAAATCATTAACACAGGCACACAAAATGCAAAATTAATTAGCTCCATACTGTTCTTCCCAATACTCTTTAGAAACTCTTTTCCATTCATTATTTCTTAATATGCGATAAGTATTCTTATATTTATAAAATTTAATTTCTTCCATATAATCTTCCCCTCATTTGAAATATTCTTGTATTGCATCTGCAACTTCACTAAAATCTGTTAATTTAATTGGTGGCATTGTTAAGACTGGTGTAGATACTCCATCATCACTTTTATGTGCAACTATTTTTAATTTTCCATCACAACCAGTTATTTCAATTTGAATAGGTTTTGAATCTCCCAAAATTGTTTTAATTTTAATATCATTACTTTTAAATGCCTTTTGTAAAACACTTGATAATTTACCCATTTTTCACTTCTCCTTTATTGATACCCAATCTTCTAACTTACGTAATTTATCAATATATTCATCAATCGTTAATTCGGTTAATTCCGTTGCTAATTTTTGTCTTTTTAAACCAACTAAAGCGTGGTGTAAACTTGGATAGTATCCAATCATAACATCATGTATTTTAGTTTCAGGGACATGTTTAATTAATGTGTAATTATAACTGTCAACTTCAACTCGATAAGTATCATCAATTCTGATTGTTGTCTTTTTACTTTTCATTATTTTTCTTCTTTCAATTTATTTTTCGCAGCTGCTATGACTTGATGACCTGCGAAAATCATCAAGCCTGTATGAATGTCGGTCGTACATCCCATAACTTACCGTAAACATCTAATCAAGGTTGTTGTAATACCTGCTCTCTAAGTCCATTAAGGGAGCTATGACTATCCAACCTTTGAAAATTGGATAGTTGAAAATTAAATATTGAAGTAATGGATAAATATTTTGGTGATCGTGTGTGTTAAATAGTGATATACATAATAAATAAAGGCGTTTCCTTCTTCCTGTATTAAATTTGCCGTTTCCAAACCACACGAAAGATTGAGAGAGGTGCCTAAACCTAAAGCCTAGTCAGCGACTTGCACGCTGATTAAACACTCTGTCTAGACTCTGCCAAATTTTAACCGTGCTATTATATTTACCAATTAAACATTCTAAGGAGAAATAATTTGTTAATAGTAAAGCCAGTTGGCAGTCTGGCAAAATCTAGTGGCGGAGTTGAACCGCCTTAACCGTACTAGATTAGTAATATAATATATGATCGGTTGCAAAATCTCCAGTTTCTTTAAGCAACTTCTTCAAATCTTTTGCCATTTCCTTAAACTCCATTTTTGTATTCTTTTTAGTTATTTCACTCTTAACTATTTCACACGCTTGACCAACGCATGCTTCTGCCATTGAAAACAGTTCACAAACCAAGCCATACTTATCATCATTTGCTTTAGCGTTTTCTATATCTATCATTGAAATATCAAGTTTATCCATTGTTATCATCTCCATTTATTTTTTCCATTAGCTTATTTATTTCAGCTCTAGTTTCTTTTTTACTCTCTTGATCTTTTTCAACTTGATTATTATTTTTATCATCAAACCAATATGGCATCTTTTCTTCTCTTGGCTTTCTCATATAGCTTTTCTTTTTTCCATATTTAAGTTCCATCTTTTTTCGATGCTCAATATCATCTGCTTCTATATCTGATAATGATTTGATATTTTTCTCTTTCCATGAATTTAGAACCGATCTTGCATATTTCCATTTATTTGATGCTTGTGCACCTATTGCATTTTTTAGTGCTTCAACAATTATTTTTTCTGATTCCTCAGGATTAATTTGATTCCATTCTTCAATTTCATATTCAATATCTTCTCTAAGTGTTGGTGCTAAGAAACCAATATTTTTTTTCATAGAAGTCAGTAACATAACAACCTAACTTATTACTATTGTTTTTTATTATTAATTGTTCTTTATTGTTATTGTTATTTATTAGTGTGCCATTTAAGGTCCGACCTGTTTGAGCGTCATCGCTTTTTGAGGTCCGACCTATTTTGGCGTCATCGCCATTTTGGGCAGGACGGTGCGGATTGCCACATAACAACCACTTATATTTTGAAAAACTTCCATTATTTGAATGTTCTTGAATTCGTTTTAAATACCCATATTGTTCAAGTTCTTTTAACCCAGTTCTCAATTCTTTAACTCCACCTGGAGAATGATTTGCTATTTCATCTACATAAAAATTCCATCCTTCACTCATAGAAGAGAGATACAAAAATATTCCTCTCGCTTTCCAACTAAGTCTCTCATCTTGAGCTAACTTTTGAGATGTTACAGTATAAAAATCTTTAATAAAATTACTCATTACCTACATCTCCCAAAACAAATCTTCAATTTTACAATTAAATAATTTTGCTAATAAGAAACATGTTTCTAATGATGGTGTCCTATATTGTTTTTCATAACCACTATATGATTGTGGACTAACATATATTTTCTTAGCGACTTCCTTTTCTGTAAGATCATTTCGTTCTCTTATTTCTTGCAATCTGTTTAGAATCATCTTTTATCACTCCCAATCTATACTTTTTAGCAATTTCTGGTGTTACTTTAATTGGTTTTAAGTGGTACTTTTGTATAAAATCCAAAACACCTATCTTATGTCTTTCATTGTGGTGGACTCTGCATAGCGTCATAATATGCATTCCAACATGAACTATTTTTTCTCGATTTCTTCCCATTCCCACAGTATCAAAGTGATCTATATCAGCTTTTCGTCCACAAATAACACATCGTTTTTGTTTTAATGCTAGTGCTTGTTTGGGAAAATCATCAGGTATGCTATCCCAAACCTTAGTTTTAAATGGAATATCATGTTGAAACAGAAATTCTAAAATCACTAAAATCATGTAATTACCAACTGTCATCGAACAATTGCTCAAACTGAAATCATCTATTTCAAAAATTGTCTCAACCATAAACTTAAATTTTTCTTTCCAGTATTCAGGAACATCTCCTGTATACTCACAAAGGTCATTAATCAACGCATAAATCTTTTTCCTTTGGTCTGGTGTAATTCTTCGTTCGTCTGAAATATCGACTTCTACGGTTGGCTTTTTTCCATCTGACAATCTTTGAACTTTATACATATCGATCTTTTCATCAAGTGTTATCAAAATTTGATTACCTTGAATTTTTTCGAGCTTTCCATACATTAATCATTAACTTCTTTGATAACTGCTTTGTCCCAGTCAATAGCCAAATCATCACGGTTTTTTAGCACTTCGATTTCTAATTGGGTAAATTCGGTTTTATACTGTTCAGGGTATTGTCTATCATCAAAAATAATGTTTCTGTTTTTTCTATTTATGTTTAAATATGAATACTCATTATTTTCGATGATTTGAATCGTGTATCTTGGTTCGTTCTTTGATAGCAATTCAACGCCTTTGTTATAAAACTTTCGAATAACATCATCTTCGGTTAACTGAATGTTAATTTTTGAATCTAAACCTCCACCGTCAAAATAAAATTTATCCGATCTAAAATCTTTAAACCAAGTTACATAACGATAAAGCTTAGCATTTCTATACAAAGCTAGACTTAAATCGCCTGTATCGGAAACACATTTATATTGCATGCCAAGTTCTTCCGCTGCCCATTTGTTTAATTCTTCTACAATCTTTTCTTTATTCATTTCAATTCCTCCTATATTTCATCAGCTTGTACTAATTCCATCAGATGCTTTGTTGCTCTGCAATATTCGCATTGCTCACATCGTTCAGGCTTTTCTTGACCTTTGATTACATTCCAAATGTGTGGTTGTTTTTCAATGATATTTTGCATCGCCTCATCCATTAATTCTCTAGCTTTATCTGAATTAAATTGGATTGCCACTTTATCTGGCGGAGTTTGCTTTGATACCGCAAAGATAAATGGTTGACAATCAATATTGAACGTTTGTCTGATTAATTCAGTATATACAGCCATTTGGTAATAATAACCGTATGCTTTAATGAAATTTTCTTTTTGTCGTGTATCTTCATTCCAAATTTTTTGATGAATATCACGCGTTGTTTTTAAATCACAGAAAAAGCCTTGTACTTTTCGCAAACTATCAATTTTTCCTTTCCACGGATAACCACCAATTTTTCCAGTTACGATAACTTCTTTTTCGCCTGGTTTATAAAATGATTCAAATAATTTTTCATTTTCCAACGATTCAATCATTTCATCAGCGATTTTATATGGAGCTTTAAGTTTGCCTTTGGATGCTCCTCTGCTTGACATCATAGTGCCTTTATTTTCATCAATAAATTTTTGATGACTTTCTTCACTCTCAAAATATGAGTGAATATAGTTTCCAACTAACAAAGCGGTTTTATCTTCTTTTGGTTGCCACTCATCATTCAATTTTGCTAATGCACAGGCTTCACATTTAAGAAAGTCTTTGAATAATGAAACTGACATGTATTGTTTATCTGTTTCATGCGTATAGTAATTACTTTGCGTCAGTTGGATCTCCCCAATGGTCGAGTAATTCTCCTTGTTCATTATTTACAGCCTCCTCTTTTGATTTTTGTTTAGGATCTTCATTTTGTTTTTTTCCATTCAATGCTTGGTCTAATAATTCTTGAGCTTGTTTTTCCTTTTCTTTAGCTTTAGGCGTTACATCTTTACGATTATTTTCGTCATTTTCAAGTTTCGTTGTTGTTTCATCATTTTCATATGCTGTTTGCATTTCGGTACTTAATGGACCCCATTTAGAAAGTAAATTACGAATAACCGTCTTTAAAGCCATTGCATCAAAATTATCTTTCCAAACTCCTGTTGGTTGGTCTTCTCCACTCACTTTTGAAAATCTTTTCCGATGATCATCAATTTGTTCCCTAGTCCAATAAACTGTTTTTGAAAAACCATTCATTAATTCAAAATATCCAACATAACCAACTGGAACTTCACTTTTATCACGGTTTTTAAAATGTGGTTCATAGTCTAATTCCTCAGTTAATGGATTATAGCTTTTAAATTCATCAGCATAGATTGAAACAGCATTCAAATGCTTATATAAACCACTTCTTTGTGCTAATTGAATATAGCCTTTATATCCAATTTGAGCTTGTGCATTATTTCCATAAGGAATAATGTACATATATCCAAGATTAGGGTTTACTGGTAAATCTAAAGTAGCTGCAACCATTGCTGCTCCCATAATTGTATTAGGATCAACTTTGTCAAAATTATTATTACTGTTTGCTAAATTTAATACTGAACTTAAAAATTGTGGAGCTCTTTTACCAATTACTTTGCTAAATTTGTTAATTACTGTTTTTGACTGTGTAAGTTGTTTTAATGAATATGTCATAGTTAAATCTCTCCTTTAATTATTTTTTGTTCTTCAAATTCATTTGCTTGTTTGATTGCTTTTTCCAATTTTTGTTTATTAAAAATATGAGCAACTTTTACAAAAATATAATCGTATGTTTCCAATGCCTTCATTTCTTTTTCTGATAACCATTTGTAAATAGTTACATGAGTATCTGAATTATATTCACTACATAAATTCTTGATTTCTGTATTCATCGTTTTATTCTTCTTTCTCAATAAACTTATGGAATCTAAATCATTGATAATCACTAGACTAACTATTATTAGTAATGTTAAAATAACAGTAGTTAGTATTTTAAATATTTCTCAATTTTAGATACCTTTCTGTCGGCACTATGCCGACTTTTTTATTTTCCAAAAATATATCTAACCCATTCTTCTGCATAATCCTTATCAATTATCCAATGAACTAAAAGGATGACTAGAAGCGATAACCAAATCATTCCAACTGTTTTTGAAGAAATTAATCCAACTATAAAAGTTGCAAAAAACAAAAAACTTTCAACATATCTCATTGCATCTGAAATTTTTCCTAACATTTTCATTTTTCCTTTCTAATTGGTATATCGTTCATTTTTATAATTCAATCCCAATTAATTTTGTTAAAATTATCTTCAAGCCACTTTCGAGCACCACTTGGTTGAATGCGGTATGCAGTACCTTTTCCGTCTCCAAACACGCACCAACCTTTCCCATTCTTAGCCTCAATTTCTTCTCTGTTTGGCTTTAATAGGTCTTCTCTAATCCATTCAAGGCTTTTCTTGATTTGCAATTTGTCTTTGAATTCTTTTAAACCCCAGCATTGACCTTGTTCATCGTGGTGTTTTAGCTTTTCAAACTGTTCAACATTTATCACGACTAATCTAGGACGGTTGATTATCTTAGGAACATTCTTTATTAATTTCATTTTTATTTACCTTTTCTATTCAGACTCCAAAAACTTGTTCATAAAATACTTCTGACCTTTTCCAGTAACCTTAGGCGTCTTTGTAATCACATTCACACCGTTTCCGTTGATGTGTGATGACTCTTTGATTTCAAACAACCCCATTTCCATACTTCGTTGTGTTGGTGAGTTGTAATCTGAACCTTTTCGTGAAATTAGATAATGATTTTCTCGTAGCCATTTAAATAATCGTCTTGCCCCAATTTCTATTCCGTTTTGACGTAAAATCTTAGCAAGATCACCAACTAAGATTGATGTATGACTTTCTGTGATTGCATCTGCAAATAATGCTTTCGGTCTCATTTCTGCAATTTGAATATCTTTTTCTTTGAGTTGGTCGCTTGCTTGTTGTAATAAATCTGCTAGTGCATTTTTATCAGTTACAATTGCTTCCGCCTTTGCATCCGTCATATAAGCACCATGTTTATTAATTGCTGGAAGAACCTCATGAGTAATCCAACGTTTAAATTTATGTGCTTCTGGTTTTCGACTAGCTAAAATCAATGTATAAAGTCCATATTCATTAACAATATTGGTTTTTCCTTGACGACCTAAGTTCAACTTAGACCGTTCATCTTTGTCTAATCTTTGAAGTGCAACCGTTGTATTTTTTAATCCTAAAATCTTGCATGCATCTGTGGCTACAAACCAAGGTTCATTATCAATTGTTAATGCTCTAACTTGTGAGCCGTTAAAATTAAAATTTTGTAATTCGTTCATTTGGCATTTCCTTTCTATTTGATTCCCAATACTTTATAAATATGAATTACTAATTGATATAATTTATCAAATTTTCGTATTTGTGCCTATTTAAAATAGTAAATAATTGCTTTTTACAGCTTTTAACTATTTTAAATAGTTAAAAGCTGTAAAAAAAATATCTTCTTTTGGCACTTTAAAATAATCTTCGATACGTTGCATCATATCTGGTCGTGGAACACTGTCACCTCTTTCCCATTTAGACACAACATTTTGCTTTACTCCTAAAATACTTGCTAATTGAGATTGAGTTAAGTTTTTTTTAGCTCTTAAAACCTTTAATTTAGTTTTCATTTACCGTTCCTCCTCTCTACACTTATTATAATATACTACTTAAAATAGTAAGTTAATATTTTTTTTGATATTTTTCTATTTTAATTAGTAAAACTCATTTTTATGCTGATAACTATTATCAATAGTAATATACTATTAATTGTAGTAAGAGTTATTTTAGATTTTAGAAAGAAGTGTCATCATGTTAGGTTCACGTATTAGAGAATTGAGAAAAGAGAAAAAAATGAGCCAACGTGAATTGGCTGAAAAATTAAATGTATCACAACAGACTATTGGAGCATGGGAGATAGAAAGAATCGTTCCAGGTGCAGATACGCTAAATATTTTAGCTAATTACTTTAATGTATCAACAGACTATCTCCTCGGTAGAAGCGAAAAAAAGAAAGAAAATAATAATGATTATACATTAAAAGAGGCTTTAGATTCTGTAATGAGTTATGACGGAAAACCAATGACAGAAAATGATAGAGAAGTTATAGAGGGAATTATTAAAGGATATATGGAAAATAAGAAGTGATTTTATGAATTCTATTAATGCAATTATTAAGGAACTAAATGTCAAAGTAGTATGCAGCCCACTACTTGATAAAAAAGGATATTGTGTTGAATTGTTAAATATTATTGTTATTAATAGCAATTTATCAGAACAGCAACAAAAAAATGTTTTACTACATGAACTTGGTCATATCGCTAAGCAACGACATGAAGCTAATCTTTATTCAAAAACAGAAGCTATGCGATTAAAAATGGAACATGAAGCAAACGAATTTATGGTTAATAAAATTGTTAATGATTATATTTCAAATACAGGAGTCGAAATATCTGATGTCAATTATCAAAATTTTGCCATAAACAATTCGATTGATGCCTCATTAGTTAAGGACGTTTTAAAGAAAAAATATAATTTGCATTAATTAAAAGGAAGTAAGTGTTATCTCAAGTCCAAACCTTGATGACGCTAAAAGCTAGGAAAATGTTATTTTAGGAGGGTTACTTATGAAAAAAGTAATCATGTTATCAAGTGCCTTATTGCTCTCAATTAGTCTTGCTGGGTGCGGTTCTAGTTCATCAGATAAATCCTCTGAAAACACAAACCAAGCTAAAACTGAACAAAAGGAAAGTGCTTCAAAAAAAGATGAAGTATATTCCAAAGTGTTTAACGTGGGTGAAGAAGCAAACGTTAATGGAGTTAAAGTTAAGGTTAATAATATCCGTTATAGCAACGGTGATGATGTTGAAACACCTGACCAAGGAAAAAAATATATGATTCTTAACGTTACAATCACAAATGACAGTGACAAGACTATCGATTATAACGAACTTGATTTCAAATTTAATGTTAACGGAAACAGCAAAGACCCAGATACAGTTACTTTAGATGGTGTTAATGATCTAGGTTCAGGGTCGTTAGATAAAAATGCTTCTTTAACAAAAGATTTGGTCGGACAAGTTCCTGTTGACGAAAACGGACAAAAAATTCAACTTACATATCAACCAAATTCATTAGACGATAATAAATTAGTACATTTCAATTTAAATCAACAATAATAAGGAGATTTTTATATGCCTAAGAAATTAAAAATTAATACGTGGACAGCTATTTTCAACATTATTAATTGTGTTTTATTTGCTATCTCATGGTTTGTTATTTTTGGAACTGCGTTTTCTGACGCTGCCGGAGCAACATCTGGTGCAACTGACGGTACAGCAACATTCTTTTATGTAATGGCTTGGGTTGGTGTTATTTTAAATGCAATTTGCATTTTTCAATCACACAAACACGGCATTAAAATGACGGGTGGTATTTTAGGAACTATTGGTAGCGTTTGTTTTGGTTTTACAGCAATGCTTGCTTTTCCTGCAATTGTTTTACTAATTATCTCATGTGTTTTCTTATTCCAACAACATGCTGCTAAAAATAACGCCAACAACAATAACAATTCTGCTGCACAACAATAATATTAGAAATAATAGCCCTCAAAAGAGGGCTATTATTAAACGTATCAATCGAACATATATTCTAGAAAGGAAACAAATGGCTTATATTAAGAAACAAAAAAATGGAAAATGGCTTGCTCGTGTTTCATGGCGTGATGGTGAAAAGCTAAAGCAAAAATCAAAAGCCATTTTTAAAACGAAAGTCGAAGCTAATCGATGGGCGAATTCTTTTTTGAATGATGTGTATATGGGTAAGGCTGTAATTGACGATATATCATTCTATGATTATTTTGTTGATTGGTTTGAAACTTATAAAAAGCCCCGCCTTTCTAAAGCGACGATTGCAAGATATAAAATTGTCGCACGTTTGATAAAAGAAGAATTTGGAAACAAGAAGCTATCGAAAGTTAAAAGACGTGATTATCAACGCTTTATCAATAAATTTGGTAGTACCCACGCTCCAGATACTGTTAAAAAAACTAATTCAATTATAAGAGCTTGCATTAAATCAGCTATTATTGATGACAAAATTAATACTGATTTTACACAAAATGTTGAATTAGTCGTGAATAAAGATAAAGAGATTAAAGTTGAATATCTATCATTAAATGAAATTAGACAATTAGTACATTACTTAGAAAATAATCTTAATCCAAAATATACCGCTAATTACATGATTTTAACAGCCATATATACTGGAATGCGATTAGGCGAAATCTGTGCTTTAACATGGAATGATATTGATTTTAACAAGCATACAATTAATATCGACAAGAGCTGGGACTACATTTATGATAGCGGATTTAAACCAACAAAAACCAAAAGTAGTGTTAGAACGATCAGAGTTAATGACCTTATTTTAAACAAATTGAAGGAATTGAAACAAAATAATAAAGAAATGGTTTTCGAAAACTTTCAAAATAAGATACCTTCATCAAACGGCGTTAATAAACAGTTAAGATATGCTATGAAACAATGTGATATATCAAAAGCAAACTTTCATTTTCACAGTTTACGGCACTCTCATGTTGCGTTATTGTTGTATTATGGAATTGACTTATATTCTATCAGTAAAAGATTAGGACACTCTGATATGACCACGACATCGAAAAAATATGCTTACTTAATTGATGAATTAAAGGCAAAATCTGATGATCATATTGAAAATGTCTTAGATAAATTATAATTGCAACAAAAATTGCAACAACTTTAAATTTTAATAAATTTGATATGTGGTCATTTGCCTTAACATCAACGTTTATTCTTTATTATTTTTCTTAAAAATTCATTATTAAATCCTGCCAGTGGCATAAAAATGGATATTATCTTTTATTTAAACACCGTAAATCGTTAATTTTACGGTGTTTTATTATTTTATAAATCATATGTTTTAGTATGTTTTTCAATTTTTTGTACACACTTTGTGCACGCTTATGTTTTTTTATTAATAAAAAAGCAAGATACATCAATTAAGATTATCTTGCCGTTAGTTAGTAACTTCGTTTTACATTATTAAAATAGTAAATCTAAAAAACTAATAAAATTCCAAATTATATGTGTTATAGTATTTATTCGCCAATCTTTTGTACAGCAGTATAAAACACAAAAAGTCAATCCTAATATTCCAAATTGTATTGAATAAAAAATTAGCGTTACTTCTGAAACATTTACAGCATCTAAATGTCCTAAAATAATCAAAAATGTACTTAACAGACTTAACAATACAGTATGATTTGACTTTCCTATTATTCCTGTGCGAAATAAACCTTCTTCTACAACTGGTGCTACAATTACGATAAAAAATAAAATTTCTATTTTTCTAAAAATATTATTTCCTACACTCTTTATTACCTGTTGATCTTCTGGTAATGGAACATGTGCTATATTTAAAATTACAGATATTATTAATACTGTTATCATTAAACAAATTAATGCTATCAAAATAAATTTAAAATTCTTTTTAAGTGAGTCTAATTTTTGATTTCTTATTTTTTGATACCATAATTGCAATAATAATGCTCCAATTAAGGATATCACCATTAAAATTAAACTTATTAATGTATGTTTTAAAATAAAAAGATTAAATCCTATTTGTTCAATTATAAATATAACAATAAATAAACTACGACATGTGAATCCATTTATTCTTTTCATATGTCATTCTCTTCTCTCATAGCATTTAAATATATTAATATCATAATCAAAAAAGTTCTTATTGTAAAACACAATAAGAACTTTTTTGATATTGTACAATATCAGTTTCTATTATAATATAGGAACTTTTTTAATAATGAAAATTCAGATTTGAAATGTACATATTATTTTCTTTTTTATAAACATATAATAGTATGTTTATAAAAATCAAATCAATTTAATATCTATAATTTTTTATTTAATTAAAAATATTTTAGTAAATGTTAATTTTTTAATACAATAGCTCATATTAATGTATGATATAGTAATTATAAAATAGGTTATACTATGTCATTTTTGGGGTCTATTTTAAATTTCTGGACTGGAATTTTGGATTGGAGTATTACAAATACTACTTATTCCAATTATTGGAGTAGCTACCTTTGTTTCTGATACGTACAAAGATAAATATTTATCTATACTTGCTTATTCACTTAATAGTTTTATTAATTTTACCTTATATCAGTTTAATCGTACGACATATATATAGTATTGGATTTATTGATCTTGGAACTATTCTTGCTAATGCCACATTCAACATGTAATTGTTATTATTATACTAATACTAACAACTGCTTTTATTTTAAATGATTCTAGTTTTATTAATAAAATTTTACGTAAAGAATAATAAAAAAGAAAGTAAGTGCATTACATAATATTTGGAGAAAATAATATGAAAAAATTAATATTAGTTTGTAGTATATTTTTTATTAGGTTTGGTTTTAGCTGGTTGTAGTAATCAAAATAAGCGTTAAAATGTACATAATAAAATTAAATCTGAAAAAATTAAAAGTATTAGCTTAAAAAAAGTTTTAGTTCTTCAAAATCAAGCAGTTCACACATGAGTAATAATTCTTCCGTTGCTTCAGTGGTTTCATCATCTGTCGCAATAAATAATCCACAATCTGTTATTACACGATCATCCAGCGTTCAACAACAATCAACTAATAATAAACAAGATACAGAAGATGAGCCACAAACGTTAACCGAATTTGTTAATAAGTATGGAGTATCTCCTGCTGCTTATAAAATGCAATATGAAGGCATGTCAGAATTAGAAGCTCTACCAATCTACACCTGATAATATAAAAACATCTGGTGAAATTCAGTTGCAGCACCAACTTGAACAACAAGGACAATAATATAATGATTCTTTTTGAGAATTACTACAATAAGGATTGGAATCAAATAAAAAGCAAATTTTAGGAGTTATTATGGATAAGAAATTTAAATTTTATACATGGACTATAACATCTAATATTCTTAATTGTGTTTTATTCGCTATATCTTTTTTTATCATTCTTTACTCACTCAGATATAATTGTTCAGGAAATTTAGTAGAAATTGCTATTTTCATTTCTTATATGATGTACTTTATTGGAATCATATTAAACGCAATCTGTATTTATAAATCAAATAAATATGGAAAAATGAGTGGTGGCATTCTTGGAATTATAGGGAATTTAGGCTATATATTATCTGTGTTCATTCCCTTTATTGTTTTCCCTGCATTTATATTATTAATTATTTCATGTATTATATTATCTAATGTAAAAAGCAATAATTGATTTATAGGGTTTTCCAATACCTTAATAACAGTTATTAAATTTCTCTATCAATCCCTTAATCTACTAAATTTAAGGGATTTTTTGATTTAACTACTTTTTCAAATTTAGTTTATTTATTGATAACTATATACACAATGTATATAATTTAATGTGAACATTACTTAAAGAGAGGAATTTTATTTTGAAGAAAAATAATTCAGATTATTCAAGAATGTCTAAATATCACAGTAATAACAATAATGGAAATAATAAAGGCAAAAGGATTCTACTTATTATTGCGGTATGCATCGCTTTATTATTAGGTTTATATATAATAGTATCATCATCAAATTCTTCTCATAATAAAGCTGCAAGTGAATCTGATTCAGTCAGTGAAACTGAAATTACAAGTAAGGGTAATAAAGATAAATATTCATCACAGGAAAACTCAAGTGATTCTGACTCTTCTGAATCATCAATTCAAAATAATGAAGATGTAACTTCAAATACAGATGATTTTGAAAATCAAAACTCTGTTATAAATTCAGATACTCAACAAAATCAAAACACAGATATATCTTCTAAAACTAATACCACTAATACTTCAGAAAATGTAGGAAATAATGCTACATTTAATGATCTTCAAACAGCCATTAATTATGGAAAACAATGCATTGCTAATAATTCTTGCAATAACTATAAAGTAATTAATGACAATGGTAAGTATGTTGTTGAATTATATTAATAATAATTATGATTAAAAAATGCACAGGAACATTATTCCTGTGCATTTTTTATATCATTATAACTATAAATAAAATAAATATCCTATCTTAAAGATAGGATATTTATTAATCTCCGCTACAGAGAATTAAATTTTTTGTTAATTAGCAACAATATTAACTAATTTACCAGGTACTACAATTACTTTTCTAATTGTTTTCCCTTGAAGTTCTTCTTTAACTTTTGCATCGTCTAATGCTTGTTTTTCAATCTCTTCTTTAGTTGCATCTTTACTTACTACTAAGCGTTGACGAATTTTTCCATTTATTTGAATTACAATTTCGACAGATTTTTCAACTAATTTGCTTTCATCGTATGTAGGCCATTTTGCATATGAAATAGTTCCAACATGTCCCAATTTTGTCCATAATTCTTCAGCAATATGAGGCATTACAGGTGCGATTAGTTTTACAAAACCTTCTACATATTCTAATGGTAATGCATCTACCTTATAACATTCGTTAACGAAAACCATAAGTTGAGAGATAGCTGTGTTAAAATGCAAATCTTCATAATCTTCTGTAACTTTCTTAACTGTTTGGTTATAAATTTTATCTAATTTTCCATCATTTACAGTTGTTACACGATCTCTTAATTCGTCATTTTCGTCAATTAATAAATTCCAGATTCTATTAACAAATTTATTTGCACCATTTAATCCATCTTCTGTCCATGGTTTAGATGCTTCTAAAGGTCCCATAAACATTTCGTATACTCTTAGTGTATCTGCACCATATTTTTCAACAATTTCATCTGGATTAATTACATTTCCTTTTGATTTAGACATCTTTTCGTGGTTTTCTCCAAGAATCATTCCTTGGTTAACTAAACGTTGGAATGGTTCCTTTGTAGGAACTACACCTAAATCATACAAGAATTTATGCCAAAAACGTGCGTATAATAAATGAAGTACAGCATGTTCAGCTCCACCTACATAAAGATCAACTGGCATCCATTCTTTTAATTTATTATAGTCAGCAAGTGCTTCTTCATTATGTGGATCTACATAACGTAAGAAGTACCAAGAACTTCCTGCCCATTGTGGCATTGTATTTGTTTCACGCTTACCTTTACGTCCATTTTCATCAACAACGTTTACCCAATCATCAAGGTTTGCTAATGGACTCTCACCTGTGCCAGAAGGACGAATATCATTTGTTTTTGGTAACTTCAATGGTAATTCATCTTCAGGAACTAAAGTAGTTTCTCCATCTTCCCAATGGATTACAGGAATTGGTTCACCCCAATAACGTTGTCTAGAGAATAACCAATCACGTAATCTGTAATTTACTTGTTTATGTCCCACTTTATTGTTTTCTAGCCAGTCAATCATTGCACTAATTGCATCTGATTTATTCATACCATTTAAGAATTCTGAATTGATATGAATTCCTTCGCCTGTATAAGGTTCTTCTTCAATATTTCCACCTTTAATTACAGGTTTAATTGGTAAATCAAATTTCTTAGCAAACTCATAATCACGTTCATCATGAGCAGGAACAACCATAATTGCTCCTGTACCATATGTAGAAAGAACATAATCAGCAACCCAAATTTGAATCTTTTCACCATTTACAGGATTGATAGCATAACTTCCAGTAAATACACCTGTCTTATTTTTGGCCAAGTCCGTTCTCTCTAAATCTGACTTATGAGAAACTTCTTCAAGATAATTATTTACTTTTTCTTTTTGAGATGCAGTAGTCAATTTTTTTACTAATTCATGTTCTGGAGCTAACACTAAAACAGATACACCGAAAATTGTATCAGGACGTGTAGTAAAGACTTCTATCTTTTCATTTTCTAAATTATCAATTTTAAAGTCTACCGCTGCGCCAATTGAACGTCCAATCCAATTACGTTGTTGTTCCTTAATAGCTTCTGGCCAATCTAAGTCATCTAAATCATCAATTAAACGATCAGCATACGCAGTAATCTTTAGCATCCATTGTTTCATTGGTTTTCGAATAACTGGAAAACCGCCACGTTTTGTCTTTCCATCAATTATTTCTTCATTTGCTACAACAGTTCCTAAGTCAGGTGACCAATTAACAGGAACTTCAGCTTCATAAGCAAGTCCTTTTTTATAGAGTTGTTCAAAAATCCATTGAGTCCATTTATAATATGATGGATCACTTGTATTAATTTCACGATCCCAGTCATATGAAAGTCCTAAAGATTTAATTTGACGACGAAAATTATTTATATTCTTCTGTGTAAATTCACGAGGAGAATTTCCTGTCTTCAAAGCATATTGTTCTGCAGGTAGTCCAAATGCATCCCACCCCATTGGGTGTAATACATTGTATCCTTGCATACGCTTCATTCTCGAAATTATATCTGTTGCAGTATACCCTTCTGGATGTCCAACATGTAATCCTTGTCCAGATGGATATGGAAACATATCCATTGCATAATATTTTTCTTTTTTAGGATCTTCAGTTGTCTTGAACGTCTTATGTTCATCCCAATAATTTTGCCACTTTTGTTCGATTTTTTTGTGATCGTATGACATTTTAATTTCTCCTTGTAAAAAATTTTTAACGTAAAAAAAATCCTATCCAAGTATAAAAACTTGAATAGGACGAAAAAATCGCGGTACCACCTATTTTCTGACTCTAAAATCAGCACTTAATTAGAGATAACGATCTAACACGCTTTATCCTACTCTAAAAAATTTCAAATAAAGATAAAATAAAGGTGAGTTCGAATAATCTCCCTAGACATTTTCACCGAACATGCCCTCTCTGAAATAAGGTACCAACTATTCTACTAATCCTTTTCCACGTTAAATATTAACTAGAATTTTATCATAAACTAGATTATCTTTCAATTCAATTATTTTAATTTTAATTGTTGTCCTACATAAATTAAATCTGAATTTAGATTATTCATAGATTTTAATTGATTTACTGTAAGTCCATTTGAAGAAGCAATCTTCCAAAGCGAATCACCTGATTTTACTGTGTATGATTTTGCAGAAGATGAACTTTGATTCTTATTTGAAGTTGACGTTGAAGTTGATTTTTTGCCTACATTTAATTTTTGACCAACATAAATTACATCATTACTCAAATTATTATTTTGTTTTAATTGCGAAACAGTCATATCATGATTATTTGCAATTGACCATAATGAATCACCTGATTTTACTGTATATGTTTGTGAAGAGCTTGATGATTGTTGTTGACTTGAAGATTGATTTTTATTTGTTGTACTTCCGCTAGTCTTATTTCCACTAATAGTAAGTACTTGACCAACATAAATGTTATCAGACTTCAAATTATTCTTTTCTTTAATTGAACTTACACTTGTATTATTTTTATTTGCAATTCCCCACAATGTATCACCTGATTTTACTGTATATGTTTTCACACTTGATGATTGTGAAGTTGATGTTGATGATTGATTTTGTGAAGAACTTTGATTATTTTTGCCCTCTTTAATTTTCAATTTTTGACCAACATAAATAGTATTTGAACTTAATTTATTAATACTCTTGAGATCATTAACAGTAGTATCATGGCTAGTAGCAATCTTCCATAATGAATCACCTGATTTTACTGTATAGTAAACATCACTAGAAGATTGACTATTATTATTACTATTTTGTTGATTATTTGATGTTGTTTCTTTTGTTAGCTTAAGTACTTGACCAACATAAATAGTATCAGACTTTAAATTATTGATTGATTTTAAGTTACTTACACTTGTATTGTGATTATTTGCAATTGACCACAATGAGTCGCCTGATTTAACCGTATATGTTTTACTACTACTATTTGAAGTAGTTGTAGATTGTGTTTTTTCTTTAATCTTTAACACTTGTCCAACGTAAATAACATTTGAACTTAAATTATTTAATTGTTTTAATTGATTAACAGATGTACCAAATTTTTGTGAAATTCCCCATAGTGAATCGCCTGATTTTACTGTATATGTATCAGGAACTTGATTTCCACTTCCAGTACTTGAATTATTTTCATTTTGGTTACTGTTAGAAGCGTTAGAATTTTGATTATTCTGGTTGTTAGAATTACCACTATACACATCATATTTAGTTAAATTATACTCGCTCATCAAACGACATAATGTATTAGCATAGTTAGGGTCAGTAGCATAAGTACCATAAACACCGTTGCGCAAATTAGCTGCAGCAATTTGTGGAGTAGCAGCTTTTGCACGTGTAGAATTAGGGAAACGTGATGTAATCAATTTTGCATATGCAGTTAATGAATCATAATAACTATCATATTTTTGAAATTTTGCATCAACTGTATACCACTTACCATTGATATACTCTTGTGTTTTCATAATTATATAATTTCCGGTTCCATTCCATTTGACACCAAATAAATTATGACCTTGAGTACTTAATGCACTACTTCCCCATCCACTTTCTAATGCTGCTTGAGCAATCATGAGTGAAGCATAGATTCCATTTTCTTGTGCAACTTGTTGAGCAACTGGGCCAATTGTATTCAAGAAGTTTTGGACGTTTCCAGGATATGAAAGTGTTGATACAGAATTTAATTGTTCTCGAGTTTGTACTTGATTAGTATTTTCTGTTTCTTTATCACTTGTAGATTGTGCTGAAGTAGTATTCACTGAAGAAATACTACTTGATGATGATTCATTATTTGAACTTGAAGAATCAGTAGTATTATCATCTTTTATTTCACTTGAGGAAACTTCACTACTTTGAATACTTGAAGATTCACTATCTTTTGAACTGCTACTAGAGCTCACTGTACTACTTGATGAACTTACTTCGCTACTTGATGAATTTGAACTAGATTCAACCGCAGAAGAACTTGAGCTAACTATGCTACTTGATGATGAACTTGATGCATTCTCAACATTTGATGATGAACTTGATGATGAGCTTGTTTGATCATCTGATGAACTAGAAGAATAAATAACTTCACCAGTAACTCGTGCTCCAGCTGCACTTGAAGAAACATTTGTTGTTTCTGATGAACTACTAGAACTTACTTTATCACTAGATGATTGTGATTTATCGTTCATTTGCAATGTAGAATCAGCATGAACTTCTTTATTATTTAATAGAAAACCTGCAGTTCCTACCATTAATGATGTACCTAAAGCTGTTGTTGCTTTTTTTACATTTTTCATTTTTTGCATATGTTCTAGTTTTCTTTTACTAGCAATTCTGTCTTTTCTATTACGCATTTTTTTACCTCTATATAATTATAAATTCCTACTTTATATATACCCTTAATTACACTAAAAAGTCAAAATATTTTAATAGAATTTGAATAAATTTACATAATTATATAATCTTTTAAAAGATTATTGACTTATTTTAAAAGATTATTGACTTAAACTTAACCAAAAAAAAACACCGCTCAAGGCGATGCATTATAAGTCACAACGGTCCGTACGGGACTCGAACCCGTGATCTCCTGCGTGACAGGCAGGCGTCCTAAACCAACTAGACCAACGGACCAAAATTGCGGGAGCAGGATTTGAACCTACGACCTTCGGGTTATGAGCCCGACGAGCTACCAGACTGCTCCATCCCGCGATAATTACGAGAAATATTTATTTAAATGACCCGTACGGGATTTGAACCCATGTTACCGCCGTGAAAGGGCGGTGTCTTAACCACTTGACCAACGGGTCATAGAAGAATCAAAACGGAGAAGGAGGGATTTGAACCCTCGCGCCGTGTTACCGACCTACACCCTTAGCAGGGGCGCCTCTTCAGCCACTTGAGTACTTCTCCAAATGGACCTGAATGGACTCGAACCATCGACCTCACGCTTATCAGGCGTGCGCTCTAAACCAGCTGAGCTACAGGTCCATATAAGCGGGTAACGAGAATCGAACTCGCGACAACAGCTTGGAAGGCTGTGGTTTTACCACTAAACTATACCCGCATATTTAGTTTTAATGGCGCGGGACAGAATCGAACTGCCGACACAAGGAGCTTCAATCCTTTGCTCTACCGACTGAGCTACCGAGCCATAAACGGTCCGTACGGGACTCGAACCCGTGATCTCCTGCGTGACAGGCAGGCGTCCTAAACCAACTAGACCAACGGACCAAAATTGCGGGAGCAGGATTTGAACCTACGACCTTCGGGTTATGAGCCCGACGAGCTACCAGACTGCTCCATCCCGCGATAATTATAAGGAGGATGAGAGATTCGAACTCTCGCGCCGAGTTGCCCCGACCTGACGGTTTTCAAGACCGTTCCCTTCAGCCAGACTTGGGTAATCCTCCAAATGAGATGAAAGTTAATAATAAAATTATTAATGGACCTTGTAGGACTCGAACCTACGACCGGACGGTTATGAGCCGTCTGCTCTAACCAACTGAGCTAAAGGTCCAAGTTCTTAATGATCCAATCGCGGCAGGGGGGATCGAACCCTCGACCTCTCGGGTATGAACCGAACGCTCTAGCCAGCTGAGCTACACCGCGATAAAATATATGAGAACTAATTCTCTTATCGGGAAAACAGGATTTGAACCTGCGACCCCTTGGTCCCAAACCAAGTGCTCTACCAAACTGAGCTATTTCCCGATAAATGCACCCAGTAGGAGTCGAACCTACAACCTTCTGATTCGTAGTCAGACACTCTATCCAGTTGCGCTATGGGTGCATAAATATAAATGCCGAGGACCGGAATCGAACCGGTACGGTGATCACTCACCGCAGGATTTTAAGTCCTGTGCGTCTGCCAGTTCCGCCACCCCGGCGAATTTATACAAGCGGAAGACGGGATTCGAACCCGCGACCCCCACCATGGCAAGGTGGTGTTCTACCACTGAACTACTTCCGCATAATGCCGACTAGAGGATTCGAACCTCCGACCCTCTGTTTACAAGACAGATGCTCTACCAACTGAGCTAAGTCGGCGTGCTGCTTAACACAACTACTATAGTTTAACTTGATCAATTAGATTTGTCAAGAACTTTTTTTATTTTTTTATGAGTCGTGACAGGCTCGAACTGTCGACCCTCTGATTAAAAGTCAGATGCTCTACCAACTGAGCTAACGACTCAAATGGAGGATACAGGGTTCGAACCTGTGACCCCCTGCTTGTAAGGCAGATGCTCTCCCAGCTGAGCTAATCCTCCATTAAGCACGGCGACTTCCTACCCTTGCAAGAGGCGTTCCTCTAACTACTATCGGCGTTTTGAAGCTTAACTTCTGTGTTCGGAATGGAAACAGGTGTATCCTTCAAGCCATCATCACCGCACTTTGTGCTTTTGAGAAAACCTTGTTCTCTCAAAACTAGCTAATAATTTATTCTTTTGACCTTCACCGCTTTTTTAACCTTTGGTTAAGTCCTCGACCGATTAGTAATGGTCCGCTCCATGCATCGCTGCACTTCCACTTCCATCCTATCTACCTGATCATCTCTCAGGGGTCTTACTTCCTTACGGAATGGGAAATCCGATCTTGAGGTGAGTTTCGCACTTAGATGCTTTCAGCGTTTATCTCATCCATACATAGCTACCCAGCGATGCCTTTGGCAAGACAACTGGTACACCAGCGGTATGTCCATCCCGGTCCTCTCGTACTAAGGACAGATCCTCTCAAATTTCCTACGCCCGCGACGGATAGGGACCGAACTGTCTCACGACGTTCTGAACCCAGCTCGCGTACCGCTTTAATGGGCGAACAGCCCAACCCTTGGGACCGACTACAGCCCCAGGATGCGATGAGCCGACATCGAGGTGCCAAACCTCCCCGTCGATGTGGACTCTTGGGGGAGATAAGCCTGTTATCCCCAGGGTAGCTTTTATCCGTTGAGCGATGGCCCTTCCATACGGAACCACCGGATCACTAAGCCCGACTTTCGTCCCTGCTCGACTTGTAGGTCTCGCAGTCAAGCTCCCTTCTGCCTTTACACTCTGCGAATGATTTCCAACCATTCTGAGGGAACCTTTGGGCGCCTCCGTTACCTTTTAGGAGGCGACCGCCCCAGTCAAACTGCCCACCTGACACTGTCTCCCGCCGTGATTGCCGGCGTGGGTTAGAGTGTTCATACAACTAGGGTAGTATCCCACCAACGCCTCCAGCGAAACTAGCGTTCCGCCTTCAATGGCTCCTACCTATCCTGTACAAGTTATACAAACACCCAATATCAAGCTACAGTAAAGCTCCATGGGGTCTTTCCGTCCTGTCGCGGGTAACCCGCATCTTCACGGGTATTATAATTTCACCGAGTCTCTCGTTGAGACAGTGCCCAGATCGTTACGCCTTTCGTGCGGGTCGGAACTTACCCGACAAGGAATTTCGCTACCTTAGGACCGTTATAGTTACGGCCGCCGTTTACTGGGGCTTCAATTCAAAGCTTCGCCGAAGCTAACTTTTCCTCTTAACCTTCCAGCACCGGGCAGGCGTCAGCCCCTATACTTCATCTTACGATTTTGCAGAAACCTGTGTTTTTGATAAACAGTCGCCTGGGCCTTTTCACTGCGGCTGACCCGGAGGTCAGCACCCCTTCTCCCGAAGTTACGGGGTCATTTTGCCGAGTTCCTTAACGAGAGTTCTCTCGCTCACCTTAGGATACTCTCCTCGACTACCTGTGTCGGTTTGCGGTACGGGTATTAATTTTCTCACTAGAAGCTTTTCTTGGCAGTGTGACGTCGATCACTTCACTACTTTAATTTCGTTCCCCATCGTAACTTGTCGTTGTGTATTCAAGCATTTGACTCTCATACCGACTTATTACTTGGACGCACATTTCCGTTCGTGCGCATCTCTAGCCTCCTGCGTCCCTCCATCGTTCAAACAAAAATTAATAGTACAGGAATCTCAACCTGTTATCCATCGCTTACGCCTCTCGGCCTCAGCTTAGGTCCCGACTAACCCTGGGCGGACGAGCCTTCCCCAGGAAACCTTAGTCATTCGGTGGATTAGATTCTCACTAATCTTTCGCTACTCATACCGGCATTCTCACTTCTAAGCGCTCCACCAGTCCTTACGGTCTGACTTCGTTGCCCTTAGAACGCTCTCCTACCATGCACTACGTGCATCCACGATTTCGGTAATGTGTTTAGCCCCGTTACATTTTCGGCGCAGGATCACTCGACTAGTGAGCTATTACGCACTCTTTGAATGGTGGCTGCTTCTGAGCCAACATCCTAGTTGTCTATGCAATCCCACATCCTTTTCCACTTAACACATATTTAGGGACCTTAATCGGTGGTCTGGGCTGTTTCCCTTTCGACTACGGATCTTATCACTCGCAGTCTGACTCCCGGATATAGATCTGTGGCATTCGGAGTTTATCTGAATTCAGTAACTCTTGATGAGCCCCTAGTCCAAACAGTGCTCTACCTCCACGATCCTCAACTCCGAGGCTAGCCCTAAAGCTATTTCGGAGAGAACCAGCTATCTCCAAGTTCGTTTGGAATTTCACCGCTACCCACACCTCATCCTAGCATTTTTCAACATACACAGGTTCGGTCCTCCAGTGCGTTTTACCGCACCTTCAACCTGGACATGGGTAGGTCACCTGGTTTCGGGTCTACACCTACATACTCTTGCGCCCTATTCAGACTCGCTTTCGCTGCGGCTCCGACTTTGCGGTCTTAACCTCGCATGCAAGCGTAACTCGCCGGTTCATTCTACAAAAGGCACGCCATCACTCGTTAATGAGCTTTGACTACTTGTAGGCACATGGTTTCAGGAACTATTTCACTCCCCTCCCGGGGTGCTTTTCACCTTTCCCTCACGGTACTGGTTCACTATCGGTCACTAGGTAGTATTTAGCCTTGGGAGATGGTCCTCCCGGATTCCGACGGAGTTTCACGTGTTCCGCCGTACTCAGGATCCTGAACTGAGGAAACAACGTTTCGTTTACAGGACTATCACCTTCTCTGGTTGATCTTCCCAGATCATTCAACTACGTTATTTCTTGGTAACTCGGATGTTCAGTCCTACAACCCCAAAAAGCAAGCTTCTTGGTTTGGGCTGTTCCCGTTTCGCTCGCCGCTACTCAGGGAATCGAATTTCTTTCTCTTCCTGCGGGTACTTAGATGTTTCAGTTCCCCGCGTCTTCCTTCAACTAAGCTATGAATTCACTTAGTGATGAAACCTAACGGTTTCGGGTTTCCCCATTCGGAAATCTCCGGATCATTGCTTACTTACAGCTAACCGAAGCATATCGCAGTTAGTCACGTCCTTCATCGGCTCCTAGTGCCAAGGCATCCACCATGCGCCCTTAATAACTTAACCTGAACTGATTTGATCAGTTGGTTTATGAGTTTAGCGAATTAAGAACTTTGATTCTTGTTAAAACTCTTAAAAACGCGGTGTTCTCGGTTTATTAAGAAATAAATTATTATCTAGTTTTCAAAGAACAAGCTTGAGAGTAGATCTCTCAAAACTGAATAAGTTTCGACAATGTGCAGCTTCCGTATTTTTCCTTAGAAAGGAGGTGATCCAGCCGCAGGTTCTCCTACGGCTACCTTGTTACGACTTCACCCCAATCATCTGTCCCACCTTAGACGGCTAGCTCCATAAAGGTTACCCCACCGGCTTTGGGTGTTACAAACTCTCATGGTGTGACGGGCGGTGTGTACAAGGCCCGGGAACGTATTCACCGCGGCATGCTGATCCGCGATTACTAGCGATTCCGACTTCATGCAGGCGAGTTGCAGCCTGCAATCCGAACTGAGAACGACTTTAAGAGATTAGCTTGACCTCGCGATTTCGCGACTCGTTGTATCGTCCATTGTAGCACGTGTGTAGCCCAGGTCATAAGGGGCATGATGACTTGACGTCATCCCCACCTTCCTCCGGTTTGTCACCGGCAGTCTCGCCAGAGTGCCCAACTGAATGATGGCAACTGACAACAAGGGTTGCGCTCGTTGCGGGACTTAACCCAACATCTCACGACACGAGCTGACGACAGCCATGCACCACCTGTCATTTTGTCCCCGAAGGGAAAACCTGATCTCTCAGGTGGTCAAAAGATGTCAAGACCTGGTAAGGTTCTTCGCGTTGCTTCGAATTAAACCACATGCTCCACCGCTTGTGCGGGCCCCCGTCAATTCCTTTGAGTTTCAACCTTGCGGTCGTACTCCCCAGGCGGAATGCTTATTGCGTTAGCTGCGGCACTGAAGGGCGGAAACCCTCCAACACCTAGCATTCATCGTTTACGGCGTGGACTACCAGGGTATCTAATCCTGTTCGCTACCCACGCTTTCGAACCTCAGCGTCAGTTACAGACCAGAGAGCCGCTTTCGCCACTGGTGTTCTTCCATATATCTACGCATTTCACCGCTACACATGGAGTTCCACTCTCCTCTTCTGCACTCAAGTCTTCCAGTTTCCAATGCACATCTCCGGTTAAGCCGAAGGCTTTCACATCAGACTTAAAAGACCGCCTGCGTTCCCTTTACGCCCAATAAATCCGGACAACGCTTGCCACCTACGTATTACCGCGGCTGCTGGCACGTAGTTAGCCGTGACTTGCTGGTTAGATACCGTCAACGCATGAACAGTTACTCTCACACGTGTTCTTCTCTAACAACAGAACTTTACGATCCGAAGACCTTCTTCATTCACGCGGCGTTGCTCCATCAGGCTTGCGCCCATTGTGGAAGATTCCCTACTGCTGCCTCCCGTAGGAGTATGGGCCGTGTCTCAGTCCCATTGTGGCCGATCAACCTCTCAGTTCGGCTACGTATCATCACCTTGGTGAGCCTTTACCTCACCAACTAGTTAATACGCCGCGGGTCCATCCAAAAGCGATAGCAGAACCATCTTTCACATCACAAGCATGCGCTTGTCATGGTTATACGGTATTAGCACTTGTTTCCAAATGTTATCCCCTTCTTTTGGGCAGGTTACCCACGTGTTACTCACCCGTCCGCCACTCGAAATTCTTACGGTGGATGCAAGCATCCGGTGTAAGATTTTCTCGTTCGACTTGCATGTATTAGGCACGCCGCCAGCGTTCGTCCTGAGCCAGGATCAAACTCTCATTTTAAAAGTTTTGTGACTCATAAATTTTACTAGCGAATTGACTTCGCAAATGTTTTTGCATTCATTTTCATGAATTGCCCTGCACATTTGTTCATCGAAACATATTCAGTTTTCAAAGATCTACATCTATTTGTTATCTTAGCGACAACATTTATCATTTTAACATGTTATAAATAAATGTCAAGAACTTTTTTATTTTTTCTTATCACTTATTTACGACTCTTAAAAGTTTATCGAAAAAAATAAACCCTGTCAAGAACTTTTTTCATTTGTAAAACGAATTAAGTAACTCAACAACGTTTATTATAATATCTGATTTTTTAGTTAAGGTCAAGATTTTTTTTATCTTTTTTTTCTATATCATTTAAAGCTTCATTAATCCAAAAATCTAAATGATTTTTAATTGGCTCGAAACCAATATTTAAATGTTTATTACTCCAGTATTTTTTATATTGATGTGCAATTTCATCACGATTATATTTAAAATTAAATGGCTTTTCCATACATCTTAATGATAAAGATATTTTTTTAGTATATTCATCAATATCAATAATCATTACTTTTACAGATTGACCAATTTTTAAACAATTTTCAATATCGCTTATATATCCATGCTTTAATTCTGAGATATGGATCAAGCCCTGTGTTTTATCATCCAACATTACAAAAGCACCATAAGGTTGAATTCCTGTAATTTTTCCAGATAAAATCATTCCAATACGATAATCCATTTACTCACCTATTCTATAATTTGAATATTATTTATTACAACATCTTTTTCTGGCTTATCATTTGATAGTGTCTTAACTTTAGCAATTTCGTCTAATACATCATATCCAGCAATAATTTGACCAAATACAGTATGACGATGATCTAACCATGGAGTACCTCCCTTTTGATATTCTTTTATAATCTCTTCTGGATAACTTGCTACTTCCATTTCTTTAATCATCATTTGATCTAAATTTTCGTTTTGAACTATAAAGAATTGGCTTCCATTTGTGTTAGGTCCTGCATTAGCCATTGATAATGCTCCTCTTAAATTAAATAATTCATTTGAAAATTCATCTTCAAATGAATTATTCCAAATACTTTGACCACCCATTCCAGTTCCTGTTGGATCTCCCCCTTGAATCATAAAATCTTTAATTACACGATGAAATATAACTCCATCATAATATCCTTGTTTGGATAAGCTAATAAAATTTTCAACTGCTTTTGGAGCTTGCTTAGGAAATAATTGAAATTCCATTTCACCATAATTTGTATTAAAAATAGCTCTTGGTCCTTTTTCATTTTTTAAATTTAATTGTGGATAATTCATCATGGACATCTCCTTCAAATTCTTCTAATATGTAGTATAACAAAATTAGAACAGTTTTAAACTTAGAATAGGTGATTATATATGAATAAAGAGAAAAATATTTATGATATAACAATTGTTGGTGGCGGACCAGTTGGTTTATTTACTGCTACATATGCATTAATGCGACAAGGTAAAGTTCAAATAATTGAAAGTTTATCCGAAATTGGCGGTCAAGTATCGGCATTGTTTCCTTCAAAACAAATATTCGATATTCCTGCCTTCCCTAAAATTTCTGGAACAGATTTAATCACTAATTTAGAAAAGCAATTAGATTTTTTCAAACCTGAGATTCATCTAAATGAAACAGTAATAAATTTTCAAAAAGAAAAAAATATTTTTAAAATAAAAACAAACAAACGAACTACGTACTCTAAAACAATTATTTTAGCAACTGGAGTAGGTGCATTTGAACCTAGAAAATTAAAAATCAAAAATGCAGAATACTTTGAAAACAAATCATTATTCTATAATGTTTCTGAAATATCAAAATTTAAAAATAAGAATATTATTATTGCTGGTGGTGGAGATTCCGCAACTGATTGGACTCTTGAATTATCGAAAATTGCTAATCATATTACATTAATTCATCGAAGAGATCAGTTTAGGGCACTTGAAAGTTCACTTTCCCAAATTAAAAAATTAGAAAATGTTTCAATTGTTACTCCTTTTATAATTGATCAAATGGAAGAAACAACAGATAAAAAACTTAAATTGATATTAAAACGAGCAAGAACCAAAGATGAATTTAAAACTATAGTAACTGATTCATTAATTGTTAATTATGGATTTATGACCGATACAAGTTTATTAAAAAAATGGAACTTAGAAATTGAAAATCGTAAAATCAAAGTTAACAGTAATCAAGAAACATCAATTAAAGGTGTCTATGCAGTTGGTGATAATGCATATCAAGAAGGAGCAGTAGACTTAATTGCAACTGGATTTGGAGCAGGACCAATTGCCGTTAACCATGCTATGAATGTTATTTATCCTGACAAGCGTCAAGCAACTCATAGTACACAACTAATGAAGAATTTTAAAAATTAATTGTAATCCCCCAATTTAAGCATTATAATTTGAGTATTAACGCAATTTGGAGGTTTGATTTGGCACAATTTATTGACTTTGTATTACATATAGATTCTCACCTTGTTTCAATCGTAAATAGTTTTGGTGATTGGACCTACTTAATTTTATTTTTAATAATTTTTATTGAAACTGGTGCAGTAATAATGCCATTTTTACCAGGTGATTCACTTCTATTTGCTGCCTGTGCATTAGCTGCAAATCCTGAATATCATTTGAATATTTGGATTTTTGTTACATTATTCCTTATTGCACCAATTACAGGTGATTCATTAAATTTTTGGATTGGTAAAACAGTTGGCAGAAAATTAACTAAAAATTCTTTTTTTGGAAAGTTTATTAAAGAAGACGATCTAAATAAAACCGAAGCATTCTTTGAAAAGCATGGTGGCATGGCCATTTCGCTTGCACGTTTTATGCCTATAATTAGAACTTTTTCACCATTTGTTGCTGGTGGAAGCGGAGTTAAATATTCAAAATTTGTTCGCTATAATGTAGCTGGAGCTTTTGCATGGGTTGCATTATGTTGTGGTGGCGGATACTTCTTTGGAAATTTCCCATTCGTAAAAGAACATTTTTCAATGATTGTAATTGGAATAATCGTTATTTCACTATTGCCTGCTGTTATCAGTGGTATTAAGGCTAAAGTATCAAAGAAAAATTAATTAAAAAAACTATCAACTAGCTACTAGTTGATAGTTTTTTTAATTCATCCCGACATTTAAAATATAAAATCAGACCAAATAAATATGCAATCAAAACTATTAATATAAAACTTGCTTCAAAAAAATCAATCGGTAATACTTTTATAATTGGATCAGTTGTTGGATTAAAAATCCAATAATTATTAGCAAATATTAATTTATGAAATAAAATAAATAACTGATAAAAATAAATAAACACAATCGAAAAGAAAATTAATAGACCTGAGCTTATTAATTTTAACGGAATAATAAATTGCCATAACGTTTTATTTTTCATACGTTTTCGAATTATAAAGTATGATAAAAGTATAAATATTATTCCAATAATGTTGTTAATTTCTACTAAAATTTTTACTTCTTCAAAATGAATTAAACCTGTATAAGATGCTTTAATTGTTCTATCCCATTTTGTAATCCAAAAAAAGTTTAGATATTTCAATAAATTTATATAATTCATCATTAATTCATGTTTAGATATATGAATTAACGATGCTAAATCAAATTTAGATACAAACCAATAATAAAGTGGAACAAAGTTAACCACAAATATAATAGAAAAAGATATAATTGCAATAAAAATCACAATTATATCTCTTAATAATATAAAATTATTTTTCATTTTCTGAGACTTGCCATTCATCCAATGATTCAACTTCATGTGTTGGTTTTATTTTAACTTTTTTTATATCTTCTGGTGTTGATAAGCCTGTATATACAATAATTGTATCCATTCCAAAATTAATTCCTGCTAAAATATCAGTTTGATAATTATCACCAATCATTGCTACATCTTTTTTATTTAAATTCATTTTTTCTAAAGCTTTTTCCATTATTATACTTTCGGGTTTTCCAATAATAGTTGCTTTTTGTTGTGTCGAATATTCTACACTTGCAATTAGTGCTCCTGCACTAGGAATCATTCCTCTTTCGCTAGGTAAATTAGTATCTGGATTGGTTCCAATTAATTTTGCACCAGCTCTTACTGCTAAAGTCGCTAATTCCAATTTATGATATGTTACATCATAATCTAATCCAATTACTACATAATCAGGATGCTCTTCATCAAAAACAAAACCTCGTTTTAATATTTCCTGTTTTAATCCTAACTCCCCAATTACGTAAACACTTCTTTTTTTAGTATCTAGGTCTGCAATATAATCTGCAGTTGCTATAGCCGAACTATATACATTATCTAATGAAACATGTATATCAAAATTATTAGCTAAATTGTCTACAATTTTTTGTGGTGATCTTGTACTATTATTTGTTACAAATAAAAATGGAATATCGTATTGTTGAAGCCTTTCAATAAAACGTTTTGCTGCAGGAATTTTATCTTTTCCCCTGTAAATCGTTCCATCTAAATCAATCATATATCCCTTATACATTTTACTTCCTCTGCTTTCTTTTTTTCTTTCGAATTACAAAATGACGACTTCCCTGTCTTTTATTTTTAGATTTAACGACCTTAATTGTCGTCTTATTATTATCTTTTTTAGGCTGATTTTTCTTTTCTGTATTTCGATTATATTTTTTATTTGTTTTTCTTTTTTGAATTACTGGAAAACTTTCATGTACATTTAAATTTTTTAAAATAAAATATGGACATCCAAAATTGCAATATTCATATAAATAATCTTGCAATTGATCAATTTTTTTAGTTGCTGAAACTTTGCGACTATTTTTATAAAATCCACGCAATCTTAATTGATCATATCCCATATCCCCTACAATATAATCAAATTTAGTCAATACCGGACTAAATCTTTCCTTGACTTTTTCAATTTGAAATCCATCATGATAATTTTCTACTAACTCATATAAATCATCATCAATCATTACTTCTGTTTCATTTCGCACAATCACTTTACTTGCGTATTCTTCAATTGCATGTGCTTTTTTTGCCAACTGTTCTTCTAATTTCTCGCGTTTCTTATCATTCAAAAATGATTCACCTCCTAATTTTTCTTCTTCCTGTAAATTTTACACTAAAAATTCACTAATGACAAAGTACATAATAAAATAGCAATCTTTTTAAGATTGCTATTTTATCTATATGATATTTTCTTTTGCCCAAATATTAATTTCATTTAAGAATTGTTCAAATTCATTTTTATCTTTCAAAGATGGAAAATCGCCTAATAGTACTTGCTTTGCTTGTCTAGCTTGTTTCCCTTTCTTTTGAACAAATAAAATTGATTTTCTAGATTTCTCAGATACAAACATTTCTTTTGGTAAATTAAGCATTCCCTGCAAGTATCCATTTTCCCTGATAGCATTTATTAATCTTTGTGATTCTTTATTACTGAAAATATCACTAGGAACAATAAAAAATCCCCAAGCTCCATCCTTTAATTGTCTCATTGCTTGTTCAATAAATAAATAATGTGCATATGAATGGCCATTTTCTAATTTCGATTTAAAAGTTTCAACATTTTCATCAATTGGATAATAACCTACTGGCACATCACTCACAACAATGTCTACTTTAGGAACCATCAAACTTTCAATCGCATCTTGGTGATATAACTGTACTTCCTTGTGTTTTTGCAAAGCGAGCGAAATATCTGAAATTTCTAATAGAGTATCATCATTATCAATACCAAATAAATTTAAATTATTATATCCAGAGTAATTTAAATTATTAACAACTGTTGTTAATAAGTTCCCAGTTCCTACCCCAATATCAAGAATAGAATGAACATTTTCCTTATTTACTAATTTTTCAATTAAAAATGCAACTAAAAAACCAATTGAATCTGGTGTCATTTGATGATTTGTTTGAACTATTTCTTTTTTATATGAATTTAATAACAATAATTGTATTAATTGTCGATAGTCTTCACTTTTAAATTCCTTAAAATCTAAGTCGCCATATAATTTATTTAAATTATCTTTCGTTATCTGATCTAATTCATCTATTTGGCTAAAATGTTCATCTAAAATATTACTTAATGCTTCACATAATGCATCAAAATAACTTAATTCTAATTTATTTTCCAA
This sequence comes from Ligilactobacillus cholophilus, assembly GCF_030389495.1. NCBI lineage: Bacteria > Bacillati > Bacillota > Bacilli > Lactobacillales > Lactobacillaceae > Ligilactobacillus > Ligilactobacillus cholophilus. Next base: position 243,014 of record NZ_CP127832.1, on the reverse strand, counting down.
AATTTCAATAATTTGTGACAAAATTTGATAATTATTTTCAATCTCTTTTAATTTCAATATTAATATCCTCACAATCGTTTGATATTCGTGTAACAGTTTACCGATATAACTAAGTAATTGCAAGTTTAACTATTTTAGTTCATCAAGTTGATATTTCTTTCCATTATTTAATTCAACATAATATAATGAATTTTTATAAGTAACATTTCCAATATTTAAAACTAAAGTTTGATTGTTTTCTAATTTATTATTTTGCGCAATATTTCTTAATATACGCGCCTCATTAAAATATATTTCTTCTTCATAAAAGCGAAAATGCTGTTGATAATATAATAATTGGCCTAAAAAAATCATTCCTAAAAACATTAAAAAAAACATACCACTTGATAACAGCATCCCAGAAATTTGCATTCTATTTTTTTTCAAACAAAATAATTTTTTGATGGTAATGATGATGATTCCTCAATTCTATTTCAAAATTTAATATTGGCTCATTGTATGAAAACCTATATCCAATACAATTCAAAATAAGTGGCATAAATCCTTCATGATCAGTACTTCTTAAAATTAAAGCCTTCTTAGCAGTTATATGCATTTCATAGGTTTTATGTTGAATATTATTATATAATCTAATCGGAAAATGATGATTTTTATTCTTCACAAAATAAAACTTATTATTTTCAGAACCAATTGTTGAAATGCATTTTTCCCACTGTATTCGCTCTTTTATACCTGATTCATTGATTAAATTACGATGAATTGGATATAAAGTCATATAAATTAATCCAATACCAATCGATGAAATCATTAGTGCAATTATAACTTCAAGTATTGTAAAACCTTTAATTCTTAATTTTATATATTTCATATCTGTCATTTTTTCCGCTAATAATAATCTTTTTAATTTTTCTATTTTGATATAGAATTTTTGTACTTTCTACATATGCTTGATGAACAAGTAAATTTTTAATATAAAATTTATTTTCCATTTTGATATAACAGGATTGATTAAAGCAAAAAAGTATAATAGCAATTGAAATTATCATTAATCCAACCATGGAATCAGCTATTACAAATCCATTAATTTGATTTTTCAACACGAAAAACTCCTCCAAAACTCAATTCATAAATTATTCGATAACTATAGCGATGATTTTTTTCTACAATTTCAATTGTCTGAGGTTTAGTCATACCTTTATATGACACCCATATATATTTATAACCATATACCGTTAATGAATTTGGATATGGTCGATGAATATACTTTCCACCAATATAACAAGAAGCTTCATTTCGACCAAATTGAAAAACTACCGCTTGACGCTTATTTTTTCCTTCGATTAAAAGTGTGTTCATTGTTTCTGTTAAATTTTGCATATATTGTTCTTCAACTAACGTCTTTTGTGTATTTTTAGAAATACAAATACTAATTATTAAAATTAAACTTGTAAGTAATAAAACAACAATAGTTTCAAACAACGTAAACCCTTTATTTTTCATTTAGCACTTCTTGAATTGTAATTTTTTCATCATTTAATTTTTTTGCTTGATCAGTAGTTAAATAATGATCACTTACTAAAGTTGAAATTGTTAATCTTCCAGCATCAATATTAGGATGTTCAGATAAATATAATTGACTTTGAGCTCTTAATTCTGTTTTCATTGCACCATTATTTATTTTTAAAGCATTTTTTCGCTGATGATTAATATTTGGGACAATAATTAAAATTAATAAACTAATAATAAATAATATAATCGCCATTTCAATTAATGTAAATCCTTTGATTTTAGTTTTCATTATAAATTCCTCCTAAGTTTGAATAAATTGGTAACAAAATAGATAAATATACTGAAATAATAATTATTGCAATAATCAAAAATGATATTGGTTGAATTAGGTTTATTAAATTATTAATTTTATTTAACAACCTTTGATATATCGTTTGTGAATAAATTAATAAATCCTCACTTAATTGATAATTAGTATGGCCTTTCTTCATAAAAACATTTAATTCTGCAGGAATAAATGGATACTTATCAATAAAAATTGCAATTTCTTCTCCATTTTGCAAATGACTATTTAACATTTCTCCAAGTTGATATATCAATGAACTACTTTTAAAGGTTTTCAAAAAGAAACAAATTTCTTGCAAATTTAATCCACTTCTAAATAATAAAGCTAAATTAAAACTTAAATAATAAAATGAAAAATAACAATAAATTTTTCCTACTAAAGGCAATTGACTATACCAAATATGTCGGTTAATACATGATTGCTTTTTCCACCAAATAAAAATTTTAATTAAATATACAGAAAATAATACAAAAATAGCCAATAATAAATATTCAAAAGAAACAACATATATTTTCTCATTTAAATTTGATTGATTCTCAATACTAAATGATGAAATTGTAGGTTTGAGCCAATAAAAAAAGATAATAAGCATTAAAATTAATAAAAGCAACAAAATAACAGGATAGGTTAATGTTCCTATTATCTTTTCTCTTTGTCTTAATCGTTGTTGCATATATTTTCCCAACTGCATTATGCTTAATTTTAGTTGTCCATGTCGTTCTGCAATAAATATTTGATTATATGTATTTTCATTTAAATATGGCTTTATACTTTGACTAAAATCATTTCCCATTTCCAAATCCAAATATATTTTCTCTAAATCATTACTTAGCTCAGGATATAAAATAATTAAATTGCTAATGCTCTGCTTTAAAGAAAATCCACTTTTTAACATATCCGCAAGCGTTTCAAAAAATTCTGCTTGATATTTTATTTTCCACTTGTTATCCCCAATAGTATTTTTGAAATGTTTCAGTACTGATTTTGCTTTCTTCTTTAAATTTTTCAAGATTACTTTGCCACTCCTTAGAGATATTTTTTTGATTTAAGCATTCTTCTAATGTTGTTTCATCGAAATCAATTTGATCAAATAAAACCTTAATTTCATTATTTGTATCGGAAATTAATCTTTGATAATTTACCATTTTTAAAGTTTGACTCAGGTCTACTTCATTAATGCCTAAATTTAATAATCGTGCTACTACTCCATTTGCATCTGATGCATGAACTGTACTTAATACTAAATGACCGCTTAATGCAGCTTGAATTACAATTTTTGCAGTAAAGCAGTCTCTTATTTCTCCAATAACCAATATCTCTGGGTGGTGTCTTAAAGCAACTTTTGCAAGATGCTCATAAGTTATCCCAGCATCTTCATTCACCTGAAGTTGAAGTACATTTGGTTGAAAAATTTCTACTGGATCTTCAATACATAAAATTTGTTTCTCTGAATACTTTTTTATTAATTCATACATTGAAGTGGTTTTTCCAGAACCTGTTGGTCCGCTAAAAAGTATTAGTCCTCGTTTTAAACAAGTTTTCTCAATTTTTTCCCATTGTGAAGGAATGAAATACCGTTGCTTTTCTAAATCATCAATTTGATATATTAATCGAATAACTAAACTTTCTTTTGACATAAAATTTCCTACACTAGAAAAGCGACAATTAACAACTTTTGAATCCACAGCATAACGCCATGCTCCTAGCTGAGGACGTCTTTTTTCACTAATGTTCATATTAGCTTTAAATTTAAAATAATTTATGCATTTATCTGCTTCTTCAAAAGATAAGTGAATATATAGATAATATTTACCGCTAGCAAAAAACTTTATTTCATAACCTCCTTTATACGGTAAAAAGTATATATCACTACTTTTACTTGAAATTGCCGCATCTAAAATTTTTAAAGCACTATTTTTTATTTGCACTTTATTTCCTCCTCTCATTATTTATATACGCAATTTTTTGCATTTTTTTATAAAAAAAAAGATCTTGTTAACTATTAACAAGATCTTTTATTAATTAAATATTGTATTATTCTTCATTCAATGCAGCTAAAACTTGTTTTTCAGTTGGGATTGATGGAATAGCACCAACTTTTTGTACTGCGAGTGATGATGCTTTGCTTGCATAAATAATAGATTCTTCTAAATTGCTAAAATCTTTATTCAGACGACTTACTAAAGCACCTAAGAATGTGTCTCCCGCAGCAGTAGTATCTACAGCATTAACTTTAAAAGCTTTAACTAATTTTTCGTTTGTTGGTGTTTTATAATATGCACCATGCCCACCTAATGTAATAATAACATTTTTAGCACCTAATTCCTGTAGCCTTGTTGCAGCTTCATGTGCTGTTAATTCATCAACAACTTTTATTTCTGTTAAAATTTCTGCTTCTGTTTCATTTGGAGTAATTAAGTCAACATTTTTTAACAATTCTGGATCTACATTTTTATGTGCAGGAGCTGGATTTAATACAGTAACTACATTTGCTGCCTTTGCAATTTTAAATGCATTTTTTGCTTGATCTGATGGTGTTTCAAACTGTGTAACGATAAAATCTGATTTTTGAATCGTTTCACGTGCATTTTCAATATCTTTTTCTTTAATTTCTTGATTTGCACCACCAAAAATAATGATACTATTTTCACCACTATCTTGTAATAAAATAAAAGCTTGTCCAGTACCCTTACCAGAAATTGTTACTTGATCAGTATTTATTCCTGCATCCTTTAAAAAACTAAGCATCATTCGGCCATTTTCGTCATCTCCAATTTTTCCAATAAAAGATGTCTTTGCACCTGAGCGTGCTGCAGAAATGGCTTGGTTTGCTCCTTTACCACCACCAGCATTTCTCTTATCAGACATTGCTAACGTTTCACCTGGTTGTGGCAACCGTGGAATTTGTAAAATTGTATCAACGTTTAAGCTACCTAAAACAGTTACTTTATTCAAAATAATTCCTCACTTTTCTATTGTCACATTTCAAAAGTTATCTCTTTTAAAAAGAAAAAGCCGGACCAATTTCCGACTTTCTTTTATCTTAAATTAATCTTCTGGAAATTCAGCTGATGTGAATACTTCAGAAACGTCATCTTCATCTTCCAACTTATCAATTAAGCGTTGAAGTTGTTCTACTTTATTTTCAGGAACTTCTGTAGTGGTAGTTGGAACCATAGTTAATTCAGCAGTAGCTAAATCATATTCTTTTTGTAATTCGTCACGAACACTTTCAAAGTCCTTTGGATCTGTATATATTTCAAAAACTTCATCTGAAGTTTGAACGTCATCTGCGCCAGCTTCGATTGCAGCTAATTCCATTGTATCTTCGTCAACATCTAAATCTTCGCGCGCAATTGCAATGTATCCTTTTCGATTAAACATGAAACTAACTGAACCAGATTCACCTAAATTACCACCATTTCGGTTAAAATCACCACGGACAGCTGATGCTGTACGATTACGGTTATCAGTTAAAGCATGTACTAAAACTGCAACACCAGCTGGACCATAACCTTCATAAGTAATTTCTTCATAATCGGCACCACCGGCACCAGTAGCTTTATCAATTGCACGTTTGATATTATCTTTTGGCATATTAGCTGCACGAGCTTTATCCATAACTAGCCGTAATTGTGGATTTCCATCTGGATCAGGACCACCAGTTTTTGCAGCCATGTAAATTTCTCGTGAGATTTTTTGGAAAATTTTTCCACGTTTTGCATCCTGGGCGTTTTTACGTCCTTGGATATTATGCCATTTTGAATGTCCTGACATTTCAGATACCTCTTTCCAGTTTTAGAATTTGACAATTACAGTCACTTTAGATGATAACAAAAATCACATAATTTATCAATGTAAACAATCTAACTTATATTATCGAGTTGAACCTCTCTTAATAAAACCATATTGTAATTCAACAGTAGGTTGCAATTCGCTATCTTCTTTATTCATCATTTTCGTTAAGCAACGCATTGCAACGGCCCCAATATCATATAAAGGTTGTGTAATTGATGATAATTGTGGACGTACAATCTCAGTCAATTTAGAATCATTTCCAGTTATTATTTCAAAATCTTCTGGTACTTTAATTCCTGCATCTTTTGCGCCATTTAACACGCCAGCTGCTAATTCATCATCTGCAATAAAAGCAGCATCTGCATTTACTGATGACAAAGCAGGCCACAAAGTTTCTCCTACACGATATGTTTCATTTGTCTCAAAAATTAAATCAGAATTATAATCAATTCCATTTTCTTTTAAAGCTTCCTTATATCCTTTTAGTCGATATTCACTATTAATTGGATACTCTAAAGGTCCTGAAATAAATGCAATTTTTTTATTTCCATGTGCTATAAGCGTATTTATTGCTTCTTTAACCGCTTTAATGTAATTTACATGAACACTTACAATTTCATCTTTATGATCCACTGATCCGGCTAAAACTACCGGCGTTTTAGAGCGTTTAATTTGATCTCGAAGCACATCTGTTAAATGCGTACCCATATAAATTATCCCATCAACTTGTTTTGCTAATAAGGTATTAAATACTTGAATTTCTTTATTTTTATCACCATCAGAATTAGCTAAAATAATATTATATTTATACATTGTAGCAACATCATCAATTCCACGTGCAAGAGATGCAAAATATACATTTGTTACATCTGGAATAATAACACCCACTGTTGTGGTTTTCTTACTTGCTAATCCACGAGCAACTGCATTTGGACGATAATCCAACTCATCAATAACTTCCATAACTTTCTTACGTGTGTCAGGCTTAACATTTGGATTACCATTTACTACACGTGAAACAGTTGCCATTGATACGCCTGCTTTTTTAGCAACATCATAAATTGTAATTGATTGTTTTTCCATTATAATTCTCCTTCCATTTTTAATTCATTTTCATTAAACCACTATTAATTTAACAAAGTTTTCAAAAAAATGCAAGCGTTTCAATAGTTATTATTTAGTTATTTTTAGCCATTTTATTCATTGTAAATATTATTATTTAAGTTGTAACTTTTTTCATGTTTTTTCATTTTCCATTTATAATCTGTTTATAAAATTCATCTCACAAAATGAAAATATTTAATATTATTTTTTAATCATTCTTTAATTAGCTATAACCTATGCTATACTTAAAATAAGTTATTTGAAAGGGATGAATTTAATTGTCACATTTAGACGAAATCCAACAATGGTTAGTTGAAAAGCATCTTGATATTGCATATATTAGTGATTTTCGCAACATTGCCTATTTTACAGGATTCGAAAGCGATCCTATTGAACGTGTATTAGCATTATTCATTTTTCCTGATCATGAACCATTTATTTTTGCTCCCGCTTTGGAAGTTGAGTCAGTAAAGAAAGTCGGCTGGAAATATCCCGTATATGGTTATTTAGATCATGAAAACCCATATGCTTTAATTAAGGAGCACATTGATAAAATTAATAAAAATCCTGAAAATTGGGCTATTGAAAAAGGAAACTTAACAGTCGAACGTTATGAATCCATAAAAAATCAATATCCAAATGCAAAATTTATTGGTGATTTAACTCCAATAATTGAAAAAGAAAAATTGATTAAAACTCCAGATGAAATTAAAAAATTAGAAATCGCTGGTCAATGGGCTGATTTTGCATTTGAAACTGGATTTAATGCATTAAAGAAAAATTTAAGTGAACAAGATATTGTTGCTGAAATTCAATATGCATTAATGAAAAAAGGAATAATGCATATGAGTTTCGATACCATTATTAAAAGTGGAAAAAATGCCGCTGATCCTCATGGTGCCCCAACAAAAGATTTAATTCAACCTCATGAAATGGTTTTATTTGATTTAGGGGTTGTGTATGATGGTTATATTTCTGATGCGACTCGAACAGTTGCTTTTGGAGAAATCGATGACAAACAAAAAGACATTTATAAAGTATGTTTAGAAGCTCAATTGGCTGCTCAAGATGCTGTTAAACCTGGAATTCCAGCATCTAAATTAGATGAAATAGCACGAAATATAATTGATAAAGCCGGATATGGTGAATACTTTATTCATCGATTAGGTCATGGAATGGGACAAAGTGAACACGAATTTCCATCAATTATGGAAGGCAACGATATGGAATTAAAACCTGGTATGTGTTTCTCAATCGAACCTGGAATTTACATTCCTGGCTTTGCTGGAGTTAGAATTGAAGACTGTGTTCATGTTACTGAAAATGGATGCAAACCTTTCACTCACACTTCAAAAGATTTAAAAATTATTCCTATTAAATAAAAAGTGTTATGTTGAACTTAACTGTTTCAACATAACACTTTTTATTTAAACAATATAATTAGTAAAGATTATAATTGTGGTTCGCTATTATCATCTAAACTTTTAGCTGGTTCACGCCAACCTTCTGGATAGAAAACTTGTGTTTCTAATTCTGAATCTTCAAAATCATGCAAGTCTGTTCCATCAATGATAATATCATCTTGCATAACTGCATCATCATCAGAATCGTTAATTTCATTTTGACTTTCATTCATGTAGTCTTTTAAATCAGATGTTGCCTTTTTTAAGGATGAAAAAGCATCAGAAACAGCTGAATTATTTTTTACATGATTAATTTTTTCGTTTACATTTTCTTTAAAATGGTTAATAGTATCACGATTTTCATCTAAATATTCATGAGCATATTTATCATACTTAACTGCTGTATCACGCATATTAAGCATTAACTCATCTACTTTCATCGCAATTTTATCCTTTTGTGATTCAGTTAATTTCTTTGAAATCACAAATGCACTTGCAGCAACTGCACCTAACCCTACTAAAAAACCTTTCTTCATAATAAAAACCCTCCTAAATTATTTCTTTTTTGCTTTTGCTTTATTTACTGCACCAAATGCATGTTTCCCAACACTAAATAAAGTTGAAGCTTTTTTTATCTTTGATGAATCTTTGGCCGATTCTGATATTTTTACTGCCATATTTCTACTTGCCGCATTTAAATCAGAAACACTCTCACTTAAATCCGCAATTGTATCAAAAAGTGGTTCTACTTTTTGTGATTTTTCATTTATATCAGCCATTAAAATATTAGTCTTATCTAAAAGTTTCTCGACTTGGTCAGAAATATTATCTGCATCTTTAGTTACAGAATTCAATGTACTTGTTAATTGAGATACTGTTTTAACTAACTTTGCCAATACCCGACACAAGAACACTACTAAAATTAAAAAAGCAATTGCCGCAATAATACCGGCTAATTGTCCAAATGTCATCGCCAAGTAAATCCCTCCTGTCTGACTGTCTATAATTTTAGAATATCATTTAATAAATAAAAGGGCAATAATATACATTCTAGATATAATAAACAGCTTATCTTTATATTATAACAGATATCAATCACTCAAAAAATATAACTCATTTTAATAATCAATGCAAATAGATCTTAATTATTTGTTATAATACTAACTATTAATTAGTGGAGGGATATATTTTGTATAACACTTTTACAATTTTAAACTTAACCATTCAACAACATGCAAATATAGCTAAAAAAAATATTATTTCAAATTTTATTAATAATATTGATTGGGATAAAATAATTTCAATTATCATTAGTAAATCTATTACTTTTATTTTAATTTGTATAACATTTGCATTAATTAATTCTTTAGGAAAAAAACTTATTCGCAAATTAATTTTACATACTTCAAAAAAACAAACTCAAATTTCGGATGGACGCATTCGAACAATATATACACTAGTAAATAATATTTTCCATTACGTTATGCTCTTCTTCCTTATTTATGCAATTTTATCATTATTTGGCATTCCGGTAGGAACATTACTTGCTGGTGCCGGAATTGCAAGTGTTGCTTTAGGCCTTGGAGCTCAAGGATTTGTTACTGATGTAGTTACTGGATTTTTTATTTTACTTGAACAACAATTTGTTGTTGGAGATAATGTAAAAGTTTCTAATATAGAAGGAACTGTATATGCAATTGGTTTACGTACTACTCAAATTTTAAGTGCAGATGGAACCCTAAATTTTGTTCCAAATAGAAATATTACAATTGTTTTAAATATGTCCCGTAATCCTATGAGAGCTGTTATTAATATAAGAATAGAACCCACAACTAATATTGAAAAAATGACCAAGATTATTGAAAAAGTCAATAAAACTTTAAAAAATGACGATATTACATCTGGTCCTATTATTCAAGGACCTGTTGATATAGGAAAAGGAGAACTTGTTTTTAGAGTTGTAATCATGGTAAAAAATGGATCTCAAGCGATTATTCAAAGAGAGTTCCTTCATGCATATCTTGAAGCTTTAAAAGATGCAGGAATTACAGTTCCAACTAGCCCACTTGAATTATCAATGAATCAAAGCGAAAAATAAAAAAATGCAAGCAAGAAAAATTCTTGCTTGCATTTTTTTAACTAAGATTTTCTCTTAAATTCACTTCATATTTTTTATCTAATTCATGTACCATGTAATTGATAGCTTTCATTAACTCTCGTCTAGTAATAATCCCCTTAAAAATATTTTCACTATCTACTACAACTAAGAATGGCTGATCAACTAACAAATGAAGAACTTCTTCTAACGAATCATTATCAGTTATAACAGGGACATCTTTTTGCATTACTTCACAAACTTGTCGTTGACTTAAATTACTTGGGTCAATGCCATTCAATCCTAACATTGATTCAGTAATCATTGATAAAGAAATTAATCCTTTAAAATGTTGATCTTTATCTAAAACCGGAATTTTCGAATAACCAATTTTAGTTAACACTAAAAAAGCATGGTCTAAATGATTTTTTTCAAAAACATTAGCAACTTGATCAGCAGAAATTAAAAAATGTTCTTTTTGTTTATTGATTAAATCTGCTGCAGATTTAGCAATCATGCATTTATCTCCCTTCAGAATTTTCTTCCTTTCTTTCTATTGTAAAGTATTTTCATGAATTTTGTTAGTTTTATTAGTGAAATGTTACTTTTTGTAGTTATTGTTTTACTTTTTCTAATTTAAACTTCATAAATAAAAAAAGAGACTATATGATATAGTCTCTTTTTTTACAATCTTAAATATTAAAAACTATTTGTTTAAACGTTCGTCTAATTCTTTAGTTTTTTCTTCATATCCAGGACGACCTAATAAAGCAAACATGTTTTGTTTGTATGCTTCAACACCTGGTTGATTAAATGGATTTACACCATTTAAGTATCCAGAAATAGCTACAGCAATTTCAAAGAAGTACATTAAGTAACCTAATGTATATTCTGTTTGATCTGGAATGTTAATCAACATTTGTGGCACTCCACCATCTGTGTGGGCTAATACAACACCTTGACATGCTTTTTTATTTGCATAATCCATTGTCTTGCCCTTCAAATAGTTCAAACCATCTAAGTTCTTATCATCCATTGGTACATCAATATCATGGTTTGGTTTATCAACACTGATAACTGTTTCCATTAATACACGACGACCTTCTTGGATGTATTGACCTAATGAGTGTAAGTCAGTTGTAAAGTTAGCTGATGATGGATAAATTCCTTTGCCATCTTTACCTTCTGATTCACCCATTAATTGTTTCCACCATTCTGTGAAGTACATTAATGATGGTTCATAATTTTCAAGTAATTCAATATTGTATCCTTTACGGAATAAGATATTACGTAATGCAGCATATTGGTATGCTTCATTCTTTGTCAAATCAGGATCTGAGTATGCTTCACGTGCATCTGCAGCACCCTTCATCAATTGATCAATATCTACACCTGAAGCAGCGATTGGTAATAATCCAACAGGTGTTAATACTGAGAAACGTCCACCAATGTCATCAGGAATAATAAATTCTTCATATCCTTCATCATCAGCTAATGTCTTTAAAGCTCCACGAGCACGGTCTGTTGTTGCATAAATACGTTCACGTGCGCCTTCCTTACCATACTTTTCTTCCAATTTTTCTTTGAAAATTCTGAATGCCATGGCAGGTTCAAGAGTTGTACCTGATTTAGAAATTACGTTAACTGAAAAATCACGATCGCCAATAACATCTAATAAATCATATAAATATGATGAAGATAATGAATCACCAGCAAAGAAAATTTGTGGAGCATTGCGCTTATCTGCACCAATAATGTTAAAGAAGTTATTATTTAAGAATTCAATTGCAGCACGTGCACCTAAGTATGAACCACCGATTCCTAAAACAACTAAAACTTCTGAATCTGATTGAATTTTTTTAGCTGCTTTTTTAATGCGATCAAATTCATCCTTATCATAATCTACTGGTAAATCCATCCAACCTAAGAAATCATTACCAGCACCTGTGCCTTGACGTAATTCTTCGTCTGCAGCATTAACCATTGCTTGCATTTGACCAAGTTCGTAATCATTAACAAACTTGCCTAAGTTTGAGCTATCAAATTTAATATGAGCCATCGTAATATCTCCTTTTGCTATCAATATTTTGTACGCTATCATTATACAATAAATTTGCTTAAATGGCACATAAAAAACAAGATAAATTATTATTTTTACTTATAAACCCTTAAACAATAATAATATATCTTTTAATCACAATAAAAATAACTATGACAGTCGTCATAGTTAAGTAAATTAATATTTTTATTTTAATAATCCAAGTAAAAATCCACCAACAATAACCATTAAAGAACCTAAAATTACATATACCCATTCTTTTTTAGTTTTCTTTTCACCTAAAAATAGAATTGAACCAAAAGTTGAAATAACTATTCCCATTTGTGAAAATGAAAAACTAACTGCTAATCCTACTAACGTAGTTGCTTCGAACATAAAGAAATTACCGGTTCCCCATACTAACCCAGTGATTATATTTTTATAAGTTTCTTTTTCAAATGCTTTTTTACCTAAAGCAAACATTGAAGCACCAATTACCATTCCTAAAGCTTGTGGCAGAACCATTGCTTTCGTATCTACTCCAGTTGCTGTAACAACTACTGTATATCCTAAATATCCTAATGTAGATAAAATTAAAGCTCTTGAGCCTGCTCGCCAATCTTCGTGAATACGTTCACTGTTTACTTCTTTATTCTTTTTATCTCTCAACGCTGTTAACGTTGCACCAATTACTAATATAATAATTGCTACTGATCCAATTGATAACTGTCTTGTTGTTTTCCACTCATGAAACAATATTACACCTGCTAAAGCATTTGTAACTAACTGTGCTCCAGTAGAAATTGGAACGGTTTTAGAAATTCCTACTGATTTCATCGCATGAAATTGTTGATTTTGCCCTAAACTCCAAAATAATCCTGAAATTAATCCAACTAACCATAACTTCCAGGAACTAATAGAAATAAAATGATTCCAATTTGATAAAGTCATTACAATCGCGAAAAGCAATGCTCCCCACGTCATTCCTAAAGTTTGTTGATTTGCTGTTCCACCTAATTTTCCACTAATTAATCCAATACTTCCCCATGCTAATGCAGGAATAAGTGCAATAAACATATTCATACCTCTTTCTTCTCTTTATTCATAACAATTATGTATTGTAAACGATTTCTTTATTTTTTGCAAGGGCTTTCATAAAAACTCAAATTAATTATTAATAAATATAAAAAACACTTAACTTAACAAGCACTTCTAGTTTATTATATACTTTGTATGTTTGGTTTAATTTTTAAAAGAAAGGACGGTTATAAGCCGTGCATTTCAAAAAAATACATCAGTTTTTAAACACTCGGTGGGGTTATTTCACACTTTTAACCTTTCTTTTCTGGTTAAAAACTATTTTAGTTTACTTCATCGATTTTCATCTGGGTGTTAAAGGACTGTATCAATATTTTGTTCTTTTAATTAACCCAATCGCAACTACGCTTTTACTATTAGGAATAGCGTTATATATAAAACGTGGTGTCCCTGCATATATTTTTATGACATTAATTTATATTGCTAACACTGCTTTATTAATGTTCAATGTAATTTATTATCGTGAATTCACTGATTTTATGACAATGAACGTAATACTTGGATATTCAACTGTTTCAGAAGGATTAAGCACAAGCTCATTTGCTTTACTTAAACCTCAAGATTTAATTATAGTTAGTGACTTAATTTTAATTGCTATTGGTTTTATAACTAAATTTCTGAAAGTTGATCCAAATCCAATTCCTAAAAAACAAGCTGTTGCAATGACTTCTTTTTCATTATTCATGTTGCTTTTTAATATTGTTTTAGGTGAAATTGATCGTCCTCAATTATTAACTAGAACTTTTGATAGAGAATATTTAGTTAAATATTTAGGACTAGATACCTTTACAGTGTATGATGCAATTAAAACTGCAAAAAATAATCATGCTCGTAATAGTGCAGAAAGTTCAGACTTGAATAAAATTCTTAAATTTAATCAAGAGAATTATGCTCAGCCTAATTCAAAAATGTTTGGGGTAGCAAAAAATAAAAACGTCATTATTATTCATTTAGAAAGTTTTGAACAGTTTTTGATTAATTTCAAATTAAACGATAAAGAAGTTACTCCTTTTCTAAATAGTTTATATAATGGAAAAGAGTTTTATAGTTTTGATAACTTCTTTAATCAAGTTGGACAAGGTAAAACTTCTGATGCTGAAAATATGCTAGAAACTGGAACATTCGGTTTACCACAAGGTTCATTATTTTCTGCATTAGGATCAGATAATACATTTGAAGGTGCGCCTGCCATTTTAAACCAAACTGAAGGCTATACTACTGGCGTATTTCATGGAAATAATGGTTCATTTTGGAATCGAGATAATGTATATAAGAATTTAGGATACCAATATTTCTTTGATTCAAGTTATTTCAACACAAACTCGAATAACTTAACTGAATATGGAATGAAAGATAAATTAATGTTCCACGATTCAATTAAATATCTTGAACATATGCAACAACCATTTTATGTAAAATATATTACTTTATCTAACCATTTTCCATTTGTAATTGATCAAAAAAATAAATCATTTGATGCTGCCAATACAGATGATAGTTCCGTAAACAATTATTTTGTTACTGCTCATTATTTGGATCAAGCGCTCCAAGAATTCTTTGATTATTTGAAAAAAAGTGGTTTGTATGATAATTCCTTGATTATTTTATATGGTGATCACTATGGCATTTCAGATACTCGTAATCTAAAATTAGCTCCATTGTTAGGTAAGTCTGCATCAACCTGGGATAGTTTTGATGATGCACAAATGCAACGTGTCCCATTAATGATTCATATTCCTGGTGATAACAATGGTGGTGTTCAACATCAATATGGTGGAGAAATTGATTTCCTACCAACACTATTACATTTACTAGGAATTAACTCGGAAAAATATATTCAATTTGGTACGGATTTATTCTCTCCAGAACATAATCAAGTTGTTGCATTCCGCAATGATAATTTTGTAACACCTAAATATACAGTAATTGGAAATACTATATATGAAAACAGTACTGGAAAGATTATTACACATCCTTCAAAAACTGTTAAAGAAGAAATTAATAAGGCTCGAAAACATGTTACAGAACAACTTTCATTGTCAGATTCATTGAATAATAAAAATTTACTTCGTTACTATGTTCCAGAAGGTTTTAAACCTGTAGATCCATCAAACTATGATTATCATAATGGTTATGCTAAATTACTTGAACAAGAAAATAAATTAGGTACACATTCTGATAGTCTTTGGTCATTAAATCATGATAAGACAACAATTGATAAATATAATAGCGATGCACCTGAATTACAAACTACAGATAAAAATGAAAGTAATGTATCAAGTGCAAATTCGTCAGCAAAGAAGTATTTAAAACAATTGAATCAAGAAAGTATAATGTCTAAATTAGATTCTGAACAAGAGAGCGAAAGTTCTTTAAGTTCCTCAAGTTCTTCAAATTAAAAAAATGCGATTGCTACTAAGCAATCGCATTTTTATTTTACGAAGGGAAAAATAACTTAAACGTTGTTCCTTTTCCTTCTTTACTTGTTACTTCAATTTTCCCATGATGTTGTTGAATTAATTGGTGAACTATTGCAAGTCCTAATCCAGACTCACCCTTAGTTTGCACTCTCGACTGATCTGCTTTATAATATCTTTCCCAAATATTATCTAACTGATCTTGACTCATTCCAATCCCTGTATCTGATACAGAAATTAAAGTTCCCTTTTCATTTTTACAATTCTTTATGTCTATCGTAATCTTACCATCATTTGTAAATTGAATTGCATTTTGAATAATATTATAAAAAATTTGTACAAATCGATCATAATCAGCATAAACCATGACTCTTGGTTCTGCATTAATAACAAATTTATCATTTTCATTTTTAGCTTTAGGCGTTAACTGTTTTACAATTTTCTGTATTGATTCCACAGCATTAAATGATGTCCGATTTAACTTCAATTGTCCCGAACGAATTCGTTCATAGTCTAAATTTTCATTTACTAAACGAATCAATCGCTTAGTTTCATTATGCATTAAATCAATACTTTCTTTTTTCTTACTTTCAGGAATAGCATCATACTTTAATCCTTCCAATATTCCATTTATTGTAGTTAATGGAGTCCTCATCTCATGAGCTGCATTTGCAAAAAATTCCTTCCGCCGTTGCTCTTGTCTTTTAATCTCTTCATTAGATGACTTTAAAGATTTTGCCATTTGATTAAAATCTTTCGCAAGTTCATCTAATTCATCATGATCACCATGTTCTATTTGTACATTGAAATTACCATCTGCAACTTGTCTTGTAGCAAGTTGCATTTTTTTAATTCTCTTTGTAATGTAATGAGCAATAATATAACTGATAAATGCCCCAATAATTGCACAAATTAATAATGCAACTAATAAATTCTGTTTCATTTTTTCAAAATCATTATGTACATTAGAAACAGCAGAAGCAACTGAAATAACGGCTACTAATTGTCCATTGACATCAAAACATGGCATAAATATATCTGTCATTCGATGCTTTGTAAGCATATGGTCGGGATCGAGATGTGGAGATTTTTTCCCAACATGCCCCATTCCACCTAAATCATCACGTCGCTTTAAAATTTCACCATTTTCTAATTTCTCCCAATCACTTTTAGAAATTTTAGATTTGAATCCATATTGAGGATACAAAATCTGATTTCTTGAAGTATAAATAGTAAAATGGACATCACTATTTTCTAACACTAATTCGCTATTTTGAAGCTCCTGCGCATCTAAAGTAATTTCTGTTTGCCCATTTTCATTTGTAGTTAATTTTAAAGCATTTTTTCGAATACTCTGAGCATATCCTTCCATTCGATTCCATGAATCTTGATATACACTTTCCTTGGTTAAATGAAATAATGAAACCCCTACAATTGTCAAAAAACATAGAATCATAACAAAAAACATGAGCATTTGTTGATACAAAAGCTTAAATTTGAACTTCATTAATCTACCTCTGAATCATCAAATTTATAACCGACGCCCCAAACTGTTTGAATAACTTGAGGTCCGACCTTTTCAATTTTTTGTCTAATTTTTTTAATATGAGCATCAACGGTTCTTTCATCGCCATAATATTCATAATCCCAAACTAATTGCAATAGCTGTTCACGAGAAAAAACTTGTCGAGGTTTTTGAGCTAAAGTTTTAAGTAAATCAAATTCCTTTGGTGTTAAATTATTTAATGGTTTATCATCCAAATAAACTTCACGCGTTTTTGTACTTAGTTTCAAATGATCAGTTACAATATCATATTTTTCATTTTTTTCTTCTTCGTTTTCTTCATTATTAACTAAATTAGCTCTTCTATATAAAGCCTTCATTCTTGCAATCAATGTAATTGGTGAAAATGGTTTTACTACATAATCATCTGCTCCCATTTCCAAACCTAAAACTTGATCACTTTCTGAATCTCTTGCTGTTAAAATGATAATTGGAACTGTTTTTGATACTTTTCTAATTTCAGCATTTACCTGCATTCCATCCATTTCGGGTAAATTTAAATCCAACGTAATCATATCCCAACTTTTAGGATCTTCATTAAATTTAACTAATGCATCTTTTCCATCATATGCATATATAGCGTCCCAACCTTCTTTTTCAAAGAACATTGACATCATTTCACAAACAGATTTGTTATCTTCTACCATTAATATTTTCAATATATTCACCTACAATCTAATAAAAAAAGCTGAAGGAAAATAGTAATCACTATTCTCATACCTTCAGCCCTATATGGAGATGGCGGGAATTGAACCCGCGTCCAAGCATATTGCCACCTAAACATCTACGTTCATAGTTGCACTATTTAAAATTCACTAATAACCTCGCCGTGCAACATGGCAGTTGTTATTAGCTAACCCGAAAGTCTCTTTTGCTAATCTCAGGTTGCAATTAGCAACGTAGTCCACTACATATAAAACCTTAACTAATACATGGACGATATTAATCAAGATTATACGCTCACTGCGTTTAGGCAGCTAAAGCGTATGAGTTATTGTTATTTTTTGCAGTTATATTTAACTGAGCGTTTTAAAGTAGACGCAACCTACTAAACGCAGTTTAGGCTCAACCTATACCTGTCGAATCCTAAACATCCCCAAATTCGTTACATTAATATCTTAACACAACAAATTTGAAATTCAAAATCAACTGCTTATTTAAATAATTAATACACAATAACTGGTTCATTTACAGATAGTGCATCATAAACCTTTTTCATTTCTGCAGGTTTAATATTAGCACATCCGTTAGAACCTTCAGTTAAATAGGCATCTTTAGCCCAGTTTGTTCGCCAACTTGCATCGTGGAAACCACATCCATCATTTGTAAATTGTGCCCAATAAGTTACTTTACATTCATATTTTGATCCATCAGGATGTGTTCCCTTCAATGTTGATGGTGATTCTTTATACATAATATAATATACGCCCTTTGGTGTCTCTGCTTTTGTTTTTACATCTCCAGTAACAACATCTACATCAGCAACTAACTTACCATCTTTATAAAACCATGCATGTTGATCTGAAAGAGAAAGTTCAGCATATGTATCTCCAATTCCGTCATTTGAAGTTACACCATATCCTGTCCCATTTTCGTTATAACCAACACCATAAATATCATTTTCTGCATTCAATTCTTTTGTTCCGTTTTTAAATGCATTAATAATGCTTTTTTCAGCTAAATTAGTTGATAAAGCCCATCCATATGTTTTACCTTGAACTTCAATTTCTTTTCCTGAAGTGGTTTTGAATTTAAATTTTTTATTTAAAGTGGCCTTTTCATTATTTATCTGATCAATTTTATTTTTTAAGTTTTGCGAATCAATTTCATATTTTCCATTTTTATATTTTGCAGAATTAATCATATCTGATGCTTTCAATTGATATATTTGGTTTTCCACTTTGTAATCAACAGTAGCATTTGCCAATTTTTCTAATTTGCTTTTTTCGTTTTGTACTTTTTGACTCGTTTCACTTAATGGTTTATCAATAACAGCTTTTAACTTAATACTATCGTTGTTAAGTTGCTTATTATATTGTTTCATCATTTGTTTCACGTTATAACGATCACCCTGTTGAGCATTAATTACTTTAACTTGCCCATCACTTAACTCTGCATATGCATCTTGTGAAGGCTTTCGTGATTGATTTTCATTATTAAGTTTCTGTTCAACTGCATTTTTTAACTCAGATGTTCGATATTGATTGTTTTGTTTTAAAATACTAAAATTTTTATCTTTATGCATTGGAAAAACTGTAAATTGATCCTTCAAGGCCTGCTTTATTTTTTCATTATCACTTTTATTATAATTACTTGAGGATGCTTTTCCTTGAACAAAAAGTTTCCCATCTAAATAAACATTATTAGTAAATTTAGCTTGTTGTAATTTTTTAGCAGCTTGTTCTGCTGTAAGCCCACCAACATCAACTCCATCGATTGAAATCCCTTTATTAAAATGTTTTGCTTGGTAAGTAATAGTTCCACCAATTAAAACAATTAAAATAACACTAATCACTGTAATAAAAATATATTTCTTTTTCATATGATAGCTACAACCCTTACTCTTTAATTCATATTTATTATAACTGTTACAAAATGATTTTCAATCAACAAAATTCATAAAAATGCTGTTTATAGAAATCACATTTTATCCATTGTCTCATTTAATAATTTATCAACAATGTTATTTCCTTTATTATCAGCATGACCTTTTGTCCACTGAAATTTTAAATTAGGAAAATACTTTAATAAATTATAAATATCTTTCCATAAATCTACATTAATAACTTCTTTTCCATTTGATTTTTTCCAACCATTCTTATACCATGACTCTAGCCAACCATTTCTTATTGCATCTAAAACATATTTCGAATCTAGTATCGCATTAATTTTTTCATTGTTCCATTTTCTTCTTCCTATTATCATCAATGAATTTCTTAATGCCATTAATTCCATTCTATTATTAGTAGCTCCAAACTCTCCACCTGTTCCCCGAACATTATGTGTGCCCCTATGGATCAAAAATGCCCATGCAGCTTTATCATCTTCTTTAACATGACCGCCTTTATAATTTCCATGGTTTCTTGAACCACCATCTGAAAACAATAATATATCAGGCTCTTTCCAAATATCTTGTGATGCTTTTTTTTCTAAATATTCCTTTGCTTCATTAATATTAGAAAAACTCTTAAATTCTGCATCAGGAAATTTAGTAATTTGCTTTTGACATTCTTGCCAATTTTCATATATTCCAGGAATTCTTCCGCGTTTAACTGCATAATATTTCATCTTCCATTTCATCTCCCTTCATTTTTAAATAAAAAATGGTAAACCACAATAAATGTAGTTTACCACAAAAATAATTATATTCATTAACATTCAAATTTTGTTCGCAAATCTTTTAATGACTTTTCAAGATCTTTAAGCGGCTCTTTTAGAGTCAGATAATACATGCTTTGCAATCCTCTTTTCCGAAAAGACACAATTCCAGCATCACGCAAAATTTTTAAATGATGTGATACAGCTGGTTGAGTAATTGCCATATTTTCAGTAATTGCTGTAACCGTCAAACCATCATCTAGATGATGTGCTAATAATACAATAATTCTTTGCCGATTTTTATCAGCTAAAGCATGCATAATATTGAAATTACTTTCAAATGACTTAACTGCTGCTTCTTGCTGTTTATTAAATCTTTTAGTTACCATCATTCCCCACTTCTTTCAAAACCTGACTCTAGTTATAGAGTAGCATTTTCGATAAATGACGGCAAGCGTTTACACATATTAATTGCTTAATATTGTTTTAGATAAAAATATAAATTGATAAAAACATACAAATTGTTCCTCCCATTACTAAAATATGCCAAATAACATGTGTAAATTTTAAATTCTTTATACTATAGATCAGTGCACCTAATGTAAAAATAATTCCCCCTGAAATTAATAATGCACTCCCTGTGGAACCTAAATTTGAAATTAATGGTCTTCCACCAAGAATACAAAACCATCCCATAATTAAATATAATACTGTTTCAATAACTTGTTTTCGATTTTTAGCAAATAGATGATATATTATTCCACCAAAAGCTAAAGTCCAAATTGAAATTAAAATTAATATTCCTAATTTACCTTTAATTGCTAATAAACAATATGGAGTATATGTTCCCGCGATTAATAAATTTATTCCACAGTGATCTAAACACTGAAACAATCTTTTACATTTTGTAAAATAAAAAGTATGAAAAAGTGTAGAGAATAAATATAGCATTACAAGTGATACACCATAAATAATCATTGAGATTAACTCAATATTTGAATTTGTATGAATTCCCTTCAAAATCAATAAAATTAGTCCCCAAATACTTAAACCAATCCCAACTGCATGTGTTAATGCACTTAATATCTCGTTCATAAGACGTTCTTTTTTACTCAATTTCATCACCCTTTTCACATCTTATGATTACATTATACACTTTATCTAGATATAAAGTCTAGATAAAACAGTTATTGATTTTGATAAACGAATACAATTATCTAGAATTTACTTATTTATGGTATAATTATAATAAAATTAAAAGAAAGGAATTTTTAAAATGGAATTAGAAGAATGGGTTAATTCTGTCCCTAAACTTCCTTTATGGCAAGATTTACCAGATATTGAACTCTATATGGACCAATTAGTAAGTTTAGCTAATCGTTACTTAGAATTTATTGTTAATGGTCAAATTACCCCATCAATGGTAAATAGCTACGTTAAAAAAAATCTAATGCCAAAGCCCAATAGAAAAAAATATTCACAAAAACATCTTGTTTCAATTATATTAATTACATTATTAAAACAAGTATATTCTTTAGATGATATACGACTTTGGTTAAACAATACTTTAAAGGAATCACCCGAAGAAAACTATAATAAATTTAGCAACTTTTTTAATCAATCGATTACTCAAATTAACCAAAAACAATTCAATTTAAATTTAAATAATCATATTTCTTCAAAAGACGATTTTATTTTAAACTTAATTATTCAAACTGTAATTTCAAAATTAATTAGCGAAAAACTTATTAAAGAATATGATCAAAATTAGTATTTTTTAATAATAAAAAAGAGATTGGAATATCCAATCTCTTTTTTAGATACAAAAATATCAATATTAGTCGATTGATGGTGTACCAAGCCAACCAATAATTTCTTTAACTGTATCAACAATTGCTTGTGTACCTGGTGCAAGTAATTTACGAGGGTCATAACCTTTACCTTCTTGGTCTTTACCTGCTTCAATGTACTTACGTGTAGCTTCAGCAAATGCAATTTGGTTTTCTGTGTTGATGTTAACTTTTGAAATACCCATGCTAATTGCTTTTTCAATTTGTTCTTGAGGAATACCTGAACCACCGTGTAATACTAATGGTGTATCTACAGCATCAGCAATTTCTTGTAAGCGTTCAAAGTTAAGTCCTTGCCAGTCTTCTGGGTATTTACCATGAATGTTACCAATACCACAAGCTAAGTAGTCAACACCTGTAGCAGCCATTGTTTTAGCTTCTTCAACACTAGCTAATTCACCAGCACCTGTAATACCATCTTCTGTACCACCGATTGAACCAACTTCTGCTTCAACTGAGATACCTTTTTCGTGAGCTAACTTAACAATTTCTTTTGTCTTTTCTAAGTTTTCTTCGAATGGTAAGTCGTGACCATCAAACATAACTGATGAGTAACCTAACTTAATGCATTCCTTAGCAGCTTCATAGTTACCGTGGTCTAAGTGCATAATTACAGGAACAGTAATGTTCATAACACGCATTTCATTTTCTACTAAGTTCTTAACTAACTTGTAGTCACCCATGTATGTAGCTGCACCCATTGATACTTGGATTAAAACGGGTGTATTTGTTTCTTCAGCAGCTTGAAGAATTGCACGTGTCCATTCCAAGTTATTTGTGTTGAACGCACCAACAGCATAATGACCCTTACGAGCATCGTTGTAGATTGCGTTACCGTTTACGAATACTGACATAAAACAGCCTCCTAAAAATGTTTACATATATTACTCATTATTGAGTACGGCTTTATTTTACCACATTTTATAGTAAGAATGTAATGTACATTTTAGAATTTCTAAAAAATCATTAATTAAGCAACATGATTTTCATGTAAAATATTTTCTACAACTTTTTCCATTTCATCAGTTCGTTTCCACTCTTCAAAATGATCAAAATCTTCACTTGGCATTTCAAAATTTTGATTTATATATTTTTCATATTTTATTACATTTTTAGATCTTGGAATATTTAGTTGTATAATTCGTACTTGTTTAATAAATCCGCGATTAGCAGCTAATTCTGCACGACCATTTTGAACTATATTAGATATTTCAAAATAACGCGAACCATCATTTCTAGTAATTTCTTCAATAAGTGTTAGCACTTCATGACTTTTCATTATTTATCCCTCACAATAATTAAATCATATCAATTTTAACGAGCTTTAAGTTAGATGTCAAAATAATAAAACAGAGGTTATGACTAATAAGTCATAACCTCGGCATAAGAGAGAAAGAGAATTGATTAGAAGGTAAATATTAAATACCTTACATCTTTACTATATATTCAAATGTAAACGCTGTCAACACAAAAGTGTTAAAATTTATTTTATTCATTTTTTTATCTATTCATACTATAATAGAAACAGAGGAGGAGTTTTTATGGTTAATCACATCCAATTAAAAACAAGCATTACAATCGGGACTATAATAATGGCATTCCAACTTCTTTTAAGTTTAATCCCAAGTACTGGTTTACATAAAACTTTTACTCCAATTTTTGATTTATTTCATACTGCAATTTGGTATGTGCCTATTTTATATTTTTTATTACGCTTGTTTGTAATTTGTGGAAGTATATATTTAATTTTTAGAGTTATAAATTATATTTTAAATTTTAAAAATCGATAAAAATAAGGATCGCATAAATGCGATCCTTATTTACTATTCTACTGTTACACTTTTAGCCAAGTTACGTGGCTTATCAACATCATATCCTCTTTGCTCACTCGCATAATATGCAAGTAATTGAGCAGGTATTATTGCAACTAAAGATGTCAATAACGGATGTACCGTTGGTAAAACAATTTGATCTTTCTTTGTAGCTAATTTTTCAGATACAATTGAAATTAAATTAGCACCTCTTGCAACAACTTCTTCTTCATTGCTACGTGTATGAGCAGCAATTGTTTGATCAGTTATAATTGAGATAACTGGTGTTCCCTCTTCAATCAAAGCAATCGTACCGTGTTTTAATTCACCAGCTGCAAATCCTTCAGTTTGTATATATGATACTTCTTTTAATTTCAAAGCAGCTTCAATTGCTGTATCATAATCAATTGCACGTCCAATATAAAATGCATTATGTGCTTTAGCAAGATATTTTTGTGCCAAAGCTTCAATTTTTTCTTTTTCATCAACTAATGTTTGCATTCCATTTGCTACAGTAGATAACTCTTGACGAATATCAAATGCTTTTGAATCTTCAAAACCTAAATCGTCACCGATTGCTTTTGCTAATAATGCTTCAACCGCAATTTGAGCTGTATATGCCTTAGTTGATGCAACAGCAATTTCAGGACCTGCATACAATAATAAAGTAAATGTTGCTTCACGTGACAATGTTGAATTTGGAACATTTGTAATTGTTAAACTTGGATAACCTAATTCATTTACCTGATTTAATACTTGACGACTATCAGCAGTTTCTCCACTTTGTGTTAAGAAAATAAAGAATGGTTTCTTCGATAATAGTGGTCGATTATAAGCAAATTCAGAAGCAACATGTACTTCAGTTGGTATTCCTGCAAATTTTTCAATTAATTCATGTCCAACTAAACCTGCATGATAACTTGTACCAGCTGCAACAACATAAATACGATCAGATTCTTCAATTGTCTTAATTAATTTTTCATCAATTTCAACTTTTCCATTTTCATTTACATATTCTTGAACTAATTTACGCATTACTGCAGGTTGTTCGTCAATTTCTTTTAACATAAAATGTTCATATGCGCCTTTTTCTGAAGCACTGGCATCTTGACTAACATGAAATGGTTTACGTTCTACTGGATTACCGTCTTTATCTTGGATTTTAATTTGATTTTCTGTTAACTCTACAATTTCACCATCGTGTAATTCAATAAAATCATGAGTTACATTCAACATTGCCATTGCATCTGAACAAACAACATTAAATCCATCACATACCCCGATTAATAATGGTGATTTCTTTTTAGCAACATACAATGTCTCTGGATTTTCACGATCAATCATTAAGAGTGCATATGATGCCCCTTCTCCTAATAAACTAATTGCTTTTTTAAATGCTTCTAAAGCAGATAATCCTTCACTTGCAAACTTGCCTACTAATTGAACTACAACTTCAGAATCTGTTTCACTTTCAAAATGTACATCACTTAAATATTCATTTTTTAATTCTTTGAAGTTTGTAATTACACCATTATGTACCATGTAAAAACGTCCATCTTCTGATACATGTGGGTGTGCATTTGCAGCACTTGGAATTCCATGAGTTGCCCATCTAGTATGTGCAATTCCAATCTTTCCATGTACATCATCTGTAATTTTCTTTTCTAATTCCGCAATTCTTCCCTTAGTTTTAATTAGGTAATCATTGCCTTTTTCATCATTTACATAAATTCCTGCTGAATCATATCCACGATATTCTAATTTTTTTAATCCATGAATTAATAATTCAACTGCATTATCATTTCCAACTTCTCCGACAATTCCACACATAATTAGAAACTTCTTTCTGATTTTAGATTTATCAATTATAAAATACGATAATTGGTATAGATTAATAAATCATCAATTATCCATTGCAATTATTAATATATACACTTTTTATATTAATGTCAAATTTTTGTTTCTTATAATTGGTATAGTCCTATACCAATTGAAATAAAAAAGTGGTTATGATTTTATATCATAACCACTTTTTTATTAAACACCCATTTGTTGTTTTACTACATCAGCAATTTCCATTACATAATCATGTACTAATTCTGGAGTAGCTGCTTCACACATTATCCGCAATAAATCCTCTGTACCACTTGGTCGAACTAAAACTCGACCTTCACCATCCATTTTAGCTTCTACATCAGCAATAACCTTTTTCACTGCTTCATTATTTAATGCTGCTTTCTTATCTGTTACTCGCACATTAACTAATTCTTGTGGATATGTTTTCACCTCAGCAGCTAATTCTGATAATTTTTTACCAGTTTGTTTCATTACATTTAATAATTGCAATGCAGTTAACATACCATCGCCAGTAGTATTAAAATCTAAAAATACAACGTGACCAGATTGTTCACCACCAAGGTTATAACCATCTTTACGCATTGCTTCTACAACATAACGGTCACCGACCTTTGTCTTAACAGACTTCAAGCCAGCCTTTTCCATTGCTTTATACATTCCAAGATTACTCATGACAGTTGTAACAATTGTATCTTTCTTTAATCGTCCACGTTCATTCATATATTTACCACAAATATACATTATCTTATCACCATCGACGATATTTCCTTGTTCATCAACTGCAATACAACGATCCCCGTCACCATCAAATGCAACACCAACTTGTGCGCCTTGTTCTACTACGAATTTAGCTAATGCTTCAGGATGCGTTGATCCTACATTTTTATTAATATTTAGTCCATCTGGATTTGTTGCCATTGTCTCAAAATCTGCACCTAAATCAGCGAATAATCTTGAAACTAATGCACTAGTTGCACCATTAGCACCATCAACGCAGATATGCATGCCTGATAAATCATCTGGAATAGTTTGTTCTAAAAATTGAGTATATTTTAGAGTTCCCTCTTTAAAATCACTCATTGTTCCTAAGCCTTCTGCAGAAGGACGTGGAAGCGTATCTTTTTCTTTTTCTAGTAATTCTTCAATTTCTTCTTCCTTTTCATCAGATAATTTATATCCATCTCCACCGAAGAATTTAATTCCATTATCTTGTACAGGATTATGTGAGGCCGAAATCATAACACCTGCATCTGCATCTTGTAAACGAACCAAATAAGCGACTCCAGGTGTAGTAACTACTCCTAAATCAAAAACTTCAATACCAACAGATAATAGTCCTGCTATTAATGCACTTTCCAACATTTGTCCTGAAATCCGTGTATCACGAGCAACTAAAACACGTGGAGCACGTTCCTTATTTGTAGCATGTTGTGTTAGTACATATCCTCCACAACGTCCTAATTTGAAAGCTAATTCTGGACTTAGAGAGGCATTTGCAATACCTCTAACACCGTCCGTACCAAAATATTTCATTTTATATCCTCATTTCATAATTTAACTAGTTTAATTATAACATTTTCGAATATTTATAAAGATTTTTTTTAAATTCTTAAATAAATGAAACTCACATTAATTAATTTTAACATAAACTTTTATGTCTATATGAATTATTTACTTTTACGTTGATCAAATAATTCGAAAACAATTGCTATAGTAGCAACTAGCCCACTAATCATTAAAATTGGTTTCTTTTCTATGTCTGTAATTAAATTAAATTTATTTTCTATTTTACTATTTTTTTGACGTAAATTTTTTAAGCTATTTTTCATCACATGTTTATTATTGGAAGCAATTGAACTACTTGATTGTTGTGATTTACTATTTGTATTAACAGATCTATTTTGAATTTTAATATTATTTTTACTTTTAGAATTCACAAAATTAGAGTTATAAGAATTATTTTTTGCAGATTGTTTAATATTTGATTTCTGCTTTTCAGAACTATTTTGAACAGATTGAATTCTCTTATTTTTTGCCTTATTAGTTTGCAATTTTCTACTATTCATTTCACCCGATAACTGATTCTTTTCAGAATATGATGAAATCTTTTTTTCTTTTTGCACATTTTTTTTAGCCGTTAATTTATTATCATTATTTTTTATTAAACTTGAACTAGACATTTTTGATGAACTAGAACTTTGGATTGACCCTGAAGAACCATTAATTTCACCGTTACTTTCAGGCGTATAATAAATATTATATTCATAATTACGTTGACTACCTTGTCCTGGAACAATTGTAATTTGAGGAGTGCAATAAGTATTAGTAGTATAACCTTTAATAGTTGGCGAAACAATTGATTCAAAACTTTCTGAATCATGATCCCATTCTAACCAAACTATTTCTTGAGAAGGAACTTGTCGATATCCTTCTCTTTTAAAAGTGATTTCTTTAACAGTTGATGGAGCAATTTTTTTATTTGTTCCAACTAAATAGTAATTGATTGTTTCAGTATATGTTTCAGTTTGAACTTCTGGGTGAGTATGATGCCCATGATTTAAAAAGTAATCATCAACATTTTCTTCACTACTTATTTCCACAGTTTGCGATTGTTGGCTTGAGCTAGATGTCATCGAAGAAACATCATCTCCAAACGCTAAACTTTTTAGTCCGCATAAAATAGATACTGACGTCAAAAAAGTTAAGATTATTTTTTTCATATATAACTACCTTTTAAAGTGCTTTCTAAAAATTAAAATTATATATTCTTATATTGTACAAATAATCATGTAATTAAATCTATCACGATATTATATAAAATCAATTGTTAAAGTAAAAATTTAAAATAAATAAAACAAATTGCCCAATTAAAATAAAAAGATGTGTATTAAATACACATCTTTTTATTTGCTTGAACTTTGTATCAAAGATTGTGACGAAGCACTTTGAGAATTTGAATTCTCATTATTTTGCTTTTCAGTTGTTGAAGTATTCTGAATTGAACTAGATTCATCTTGGTCTTTACTTGTTGAATCTGAATTAGTACTATTATCAACTAAAATTTGTACTGTAATAGTACTTGGATTTACGGAAATTACTCCATTTTGGTTTACATCAATTGGAACGGTCTTAGTTGTTGTTGAGGTAACGTCATCAATTGGGACTGCTACATTAAGTGTTTTCAATCTACTTAATGCTTGCTTTGTTCCTGTAACAGTTACTGTCTTTGTATCTGTTGATAAACTATAACTTTTACCATTTACCTCACTTCCACTTTCTATTAAATGAACACTTACCTTCTTTGAAGTTGTAGCCGCATAAATTGGTACTGTTGCTTTAACTGTAGAAGGTTCAATCACGACATTAAGAGGTTTTCCGTTTGAATCTAATGCTTGTAAAGTAACATTTTGAGATACAGAATGCTCAACACCTTCTGGAAGAGAAACATCTGCAACAACATTAGATACCTTTTTTACAGTACTTTTTGCTCCTGTAACTTTTACCTTACTGTAATTACTACTTGGAATTCCCGCAGCATAATCATCACCAATTAAAGTAGAATCAAATCTTACTTGAACAGGCATTGTTTTTGTCTCACGTTTACTAATTTTTACATTAATTGTTTCTGGTTCAACATTTACAGTTAATTCACGATTTATACCAGACACCTTTAGTTTTACTTTATGCTTACCTGGTTTTAATCCTTTTAAATTAGCATATACTTCAAAATTTTGAGTATTTTGTACTGTTTGAACCAAAGCAGATGGTCCATTCACTTTAACCTTTACATTTTCAGGATATCCTTCAACAAAATACTTTGAACTAACATTAATTTTCAATGGAGCTGTCATAGTAACTGATTTTTGTGACATTAATGCTGATTTGTCATTATTATTTGTGTTAATTCCTGTATCAGTAGTTACATATCCAAACAAACAAACGGCAATAAGTAAGGAGGTAATTGCATATACAAATTTAGTATTAAAAACATTATTTACTTTCAATGTTTCCTTCCTCCTTTTCGTGCATGACTATTCTTTTTTTGTCGTTTTTGTTTTACTCTTTCTAAAAAACGTACAAAAGCATTTTTCTTTGCACTTTCTTCAGTCGGAATTAATTCATTTCTCAATAGTTTTAGATAATCTTGTCGAGTTAGATTACGAATTAATTCATTATTTTTAGTTATCGTAACTGATCCAGTTTCTTCTGAAACAACAATTGTTAATGCATCTGTTACTTCACTAATCCCTACTGCTGCTCTATGTCTAGTTCCTAGTTCTTTAGGAATTAAATTACTTTCAGATAATGGTAAATATGCTGCAGCAACAGCAATTCGATTATCTTTAATAATCACTGCGCCATCATGCAATGGGGTATTAGGAATAAAAATGTTAATTAATAATTCCCCACTCACATCTGCATCCAATGGAATTCCGGTTTCAATATAATCTTCTAATCCTGTATTCATTTCTAACGTAATTAGTGCACCTATTCTACGTTTCGACATATATTGAATTGCCTTATCTAATGCCAAAATCATCTTTTCCTGTGTTTCATTTTGCTTTTTATTATTATTAAAGAACAGCGAACCACGCCCAAGATGTTCCAAACCACGTCTAATCTCCGGTTGAAAAATAACAATACATGCAATAATTCCCCAGTTAATTATTTGATCTGTAATCCACGATACAGTTCTTAATCCAAGGTACCAACTTATTAACTTAATAATTATAATTACAATGACACCTTTAAAAAGTTGAACTGCTTTAGTGCCACGTAGAAGCATCATTAACTTATAAATTGCAAACCAAACAACACAAATATCTAATAAATTGATAAAATGTTGCCAAGTAAAAATATTACTTAAAAACTCCATGAAATCCTCCTAAATTCAACATATATAGATATTTTATCATGAAAAATGACTCAAGTATTATTTTTTAATATTTTTTCTTATTCATTAACTCTTGATAAATATTTTACAATTCTTCGCATTCATAGGATAAAATTGTTACAATAAGAATATTATAATAAAGTGAATATAACTAGGTGATTTAAATGGAAAAGAAGACACGTTGGATTGTGCGACTATTATTTTTAATTTACATGCTTTATATCGCCTGTACTATTGCTTCTAATCATGCTGTATTTGGCTTTTTATTATTAAATACTTTCCTAGCATATATTCCAATTGAAATAGCTATGCATATAAATGTTCATCAAACAAAATGGGGATTTATCATTATGTTTATCTTATGGATGCTATTTTATCCAAATGCTCCATATGTCCTTACTGATCTATTTCATTTAGCCAAAATTAATCCGTACGATTCGGCAACTGGATTAATGGTTTTTAGTCTAAAAAATTGGTGGCATTTTGGAAACTTAGTTTTTAGCGCTTTGATAAGCAGTTTATTTGGAATTTGGAGCTTATCACATGTCTCTGATGTATTTGCCAATCGTTTACATTTAACTAAACCCTTTTTTAAAGTCTTAGTTACAGTTATTTTAACAATTACTTCATCAGTTGGCGTTTATGTTGGACGTTTCTTACGTCTACATACGGTTTATTTATTTATCGATCCCAATGGAGTTATAAATGAATTAATCCAAATGTGGAATGCTCGTATGCTTACTTTTGTTGTAATGATTACTATCTTACAACTTTCAATATGGCTTGCAATGAACGTTTACCGTTCTGCAATTAATTATGAGGAAAAAAACCATAATCTTTAAAAATAATAGTATTATATTTAAATAAAATAAATAGGAGGTCAATTGACCTCCTATTTATTAATCTTCACCAATTATTCGAACTTCTGTTTCTAAATCTACATCAAATTGTTCTTTAATTGTTTTTTGAATATGATGAATTACATTCATATAATCTGTTGCTGTTGCATGATCAACATTTACAATAAATCCTGCATGCTTTTTAGATACTTGAGCTCCACCAATTTGAAATCCTTGTAGTCCTGCATCATGAATTAATTTTCCAGTATAATGTCCTTCTGGTCTCTTAAATACACTTCCACATGATGGATATTCAAGTGGTTGTTTTGAAGCACGAAGGAAACTATACTCACGCATATCATTCATAATTTCTTCTTGATTACCATAACTTAATGAGAATGTTGCTTGTAATACAATCTCATCTTCATCTTGTAATCTGCTATGACGATATCCAAATCGCAATTCATTTCCACGATATGTCTTTAATTCACCTTTACGAGTAATGACTTCAACTGTTTTGACAACTTGAGAAATTTCACCGCCATATGCACCAGCATTCATAAATACTGCTCCACCAACGCTTCCAGGAATTCCAGAAAGTGGTTCCATTCCAGATAAACTTTGTTCTCCAGCAATTTGTGCAACATCAATTAAAAGTGCACCAGATTGTGCAATAATTTGATTTTTAATAACCTTAATCTCATCTAAATTAGTTAAAATCATAACTAATCCACGAATACCACCATTTTTTACAATTAAATTGCTAGCATTTCCTAATACTGTCATTGGAACATTTTTTTGATTAGTCCATTCTATTACTTTACGGACCTCTTTAATTGACTTAGGCAAAGCTAATATATCAGCTGGTCCTCCAGTACATGTATTAGTATAACTAGATAATGATTTATCAAAATAAAGTTCAATTCCTTGAAGTTCTTTTTTTACTTGTAATCTTTCAAAATTCATTTTCAACATTCCTTAATTTTATACGTCCATTTATATTTTACCATGTTTATGCTGATAATTCTGCATCAAAATGATACAATGGTTGCAAGCAAGTTTTTAGTAAGGAGATTAGTTATGAATTTTGTAGCCATTGATTTTGAAACTGCTAGTGGCAAAAGAGATAGTGCCTGTTCCTTAGCACTAACCGTAGTAAAAGAAAATAAAATTGTAGATGAGTTTTATTCATTAATCAATCCCGATATGGCATTTTCATACCGTAATATCCAAATACATGGCATTACACCAGAAAGAGTAAAAAACGCGCCCAAGTTTAATGAATTATGGCCACATATTAAAGATTTTTTTGAACCTAATAAAATTATTGTTGCCCATAATGCTCGTTTTGATAATAGTGTTTTACAAAAAACTTTAGCACATTATCAAATTCCAAATCCTGAATTTCTATCAATTGATACTTTAGCTACTAGTCGTGCATTTTATAAAGGATTAACAAATTATAAGTTAAATACTATTTGTGATAAATTAAACATTCGATTAGATCATCATCATAATGCATTAGATGATTGTGAAGCTTGTGCAAACATTCTCCTTAACCAAGTAGAAAATTTTGTTGCACAAGCAATTAAGCCTTATGTTAGAGAAGTTTAAATAAAGAGGTTGAGTTACTCTCAACCTCTTTATTTTTCTTTATTAAATTAAAGTTTTAATTTCTTTCAATAAAGTATTATATCTCTCACCATGTGCTTCAAAATCTAAATAACGCACATTCATATCTTTTTCATCTTTTTTAATATGTATAAGAAGATTATCTAAAGGAAGTTCTTCAGAAATAAATTGAGACCATTCTACTACAGAAACACCATTTCCATTAAAATACTCTTCTAATCCCATACCTTCGCCACCAGTTTCTTCTAACCGATAAACATCCATATGGTAAAGTGGTAGTCGTCCCTGTTGATATTCACGAATTATAGTAAAAGTTGGACTTTTAATATTTCGCTTAATCCCAAGTCCTTCTGCTAATCCTTTAGTAAAAGTTGTTTTACCAGCACCTAAATCACCATCGAGCAATATAACATCACTAGCTTCTAGTTTACTAGCAATTTTCTTTGCTATTTCTTGCATCTCAGTTGCTGAATTAACTACTATTTCCATTTTTTATTACTCCATTGTCGTTTGTGCGGCTGTAATAATACCTACTTGATATGCATCATCTTCAGAAGCTCCGCGTGATAAATCAGATACAGGTTGATTTAAGCCTTGCAAAATTGGTCCAATAGCAGTGAAATTACCTAAACGTTGAGCTATTTTATATCCAATATTTCCAGATTGTAAATCAGGGAATATAAATACATTTGCATTTCCAGCAACTTTTGATCCTGGAGCTTTACTCTTCCCTACGCTTGGTACCAAAGCGGCATCAAATTGCAATTCTCCATCAATCATTTCATTTGGTGCCATCTCTTGCGCAATTTTTGTAGCTTCCATTACCTTTGTTACTTCTTCAGATTGACCTGAGCCTTTTGTTGAAAAGCTCAACATTGCAACTTTAGGATCAATATCAAATAGTCTTGCTGTTTTAATACTTTCTACTGCAATTTCAGCTAATTCTTGTGCATTTGGATTAATATTGATCGCACAATCAGCAAAAACATATGTCTCTTTTCCATCATTTCGTGTCATAATGAATGAACCACTCGTACGAGATACACCAGGTTTGGTTTTAATTATTTGCAAAGCTGGGCGTACTGTATCACCAGTAGGACTAATTGCACCTGAAACCATACAATCTGCTTTTTTCATATAAACTAGCATAGTTCCAAAATAATTATTTACATTTCGTAACCATTCACGTGCTTCTCCTTCAGTATTTTTACCTGCACGTCGTTCTAAAAAACTCATTAACATTTCATCAAAATCTTCATTTGGATATGTTTTAGGGTCTATAATTTCGATATTATCAGGTAAATCTAACCCATTTTGTTCTAAGATATTCTTTACTTCTTCATTAGTTCCTAAAATAATAGGATCAGCTAAATTATCCTTTGCTAATCTAACTGCCGCCTTTACAATTCTTTCATCGCTTCCTTCAGGAAAAACAATGCGAATGCCCTTGTTTTTAATTTTTCCCTTTAAGTTATCCATCAAATTCATGATTTATCCTCCTTCTCATCCAATGCCACATGTTCTGGCAACTGCCAATCAATTGGCTTTTCCCCCATTGCCTCTAAAGCTGCATTTGCTTTAGAAAAAGGTTTAGATCCAAAGAAACCTCGGTTTGCTGATAATGGACTTGGATGTGCTGATTTTATCACAACATTTTTTGTTGTATCAATATACTTTTCTTTAGCCTGAGCCGCTTTTCCCCATAAAATAAAAACTACCGGTTTAGGTCGTTCTGATAATTTTTGAATGGCAACATCTGTTAATCTTTCCCATCCTTTTCCCCTATGAGAAAATGCTTGTCCATTGCGTACAGTTAAGACCGAATTAAGTAATAATACTCCCTGTTGTGCCCATTTTTTTAAGTATCCATGGTTAACTGGTTTGATTCCTAAATCATTATATAATTCTTTATAAATATTTTTTAATGATGGTGGAACAGGAACACCTGGTTGAACTGAAAAACTTAATCCATGAGCTTGATGAGGTTCATGGTATGGATCTTGTCCTAAAATAACGACTTTTACCTTTGAAAAAGGCGTCCATTCAAATGCTTGAAAAATATGATACATATCAGGATGTATTAAATAATTTTGATATTCATTTTTTAAAAATTTATGTAAATTAGCATAGTATGGTTTTTGAAATTCACTTTCTAATACATTTTGCCAATCATTATGAATTAACGTCTTCATTTCTGCCACCTCACTGGTATTTTATCATATTTTCAAAACTTTCAACAAACAAGTATTTTGCAATGTTGACTTATGATAAAATATAATAAACGAATAGAAAGGGAAAGTATTTTATGATTCAAATTATAGCTTCTGACATGGATGGAACTTTATTAAATGGCGAAATGACTGTTTCATCATTTAATGCCAATGCAATAAAAGCCGCACAAGAGAAGGGAGTTCACTTTATTGTCTCATCTGGACGTTCATATTATGAAGTGAAACCACTACTTGATAAATTTGGTATTAAATGTCCAATGATTTCAATTAATGGTGGATTAATTTTAGATGAAAACGGAAATACAATTGAATCAACTCCAATTCCCAAAGAACTTGCCAGCCAAATTATGACAACTTTAAAAAAAGCTCATTTATATTTTGAAGTTGTAACTAAAGATGGTGTTTGCTCAGATGATAAATCAAAAAGAATTGAAAATTTTGCAGAATTATTAGCTTCAATTCAACCTGATACTCCATTTAAACTCGCTGTAAGTTTAGCCTCTGCACGAATGGAACTGGTAAATATTCAATATGTTGATGATTATCAAGAAATTCTCTCTGATGTTCACAATCCTATATATAAAATAGTTGCATTTAGTCAAGATGGACCTAAAGTCCTAGATCCTTTACGTGAAAAATTTGATGCTAATCCAGAATTAGTAGTAACTTCATCCGGTGAAAGAAATATTGAAATTAATCATGCAAATGCCACTAAAGGTATTGCATTACAAAAATATGCAGATTCTCTAAATATACCTTTAGATAATGTAATGGCGATTGGTGATAATAACAATGATGTTCCAATGTTAAAAGTTGCTGGCGTAAGTTATGCAATGGGAAATGGAACTGATGAAGTTAAAAAAATCGCAAACCATATTGCTGATACAAACTTTAATGATGGAGTAGGCAAAGCTATTTTACAAGAACTTAACTAATTATAAGAATCAGGTGTAAAATATGCGTGTGTTATATATCAATTATGAATCTTTAATTACAAATAGTACTTTAACCGTTAGAAATAAAGAATCAAAAGTTGAATATTTAATTACAAACCAATTAAAAAACGATGCAGAATGTTTTATTATTAATTCTCTATATGGTGATGAATTAGCACGCATTACTCAAATCAATGCTGGAATAATACCACAGTATAAATTAATTCAAAATAACAAATTAATTAGCAAATTTTTGCGTCCATTGAATTTTTCAAATGAGATATTCTATTTATCTAGGTTACACTGGCTTGTATATGGCAATTTATTAAAAATGAATTACAAAATTAGATTATTTAATCAAGAAATTCTTAAAACAAAACTTGTAAAAAAAGTTCCCAAGCGTTTAAAAATTTCAATAAATACTCTAGAAAATGAACCATTATGTTTATGTATCATTGCAATTTTAAACTTTTGGGCAAAAGATAAAATGAATTTAGAAAAAAATGAATTATGCGAAAAATATCTTGCTCATGATTTGTTATAAAATAAATAAGCTCAGCAACCATTGGTTACTGAGCTTATTATTTTACCTATAATTCTTAAGAGTCCTTCTAATTTCTCGTTCTTGGTCTCTTCGTTTAATTGTTTCACGCTTATCGTATTCGTGCTTACCTTTTGCAACTCCTAAAAGCACCTTTGCAAATCCATTTTTTAAATACACTTTTAAAGGTACAAGCGTAATTCCTTGCTGACCTGTCTCACCAATTAATTTATTAATTTCTTTTTTATGCAATAATAATTTTCTTGCTCTCAAAGGATCATGATTAAATCGATTTCCTTGATCATACTCAGAAATATGAACATTCATTAACCAAGCTTCGCCATTTCGAATTTGAGCATACCCATCTTTTAAGTTTATTCGACTTGCACGAACTGATTTAATTTCCGTTCCAGTTAACACAATCCCAGCTTCAATTGTTTCTAAAATATTATAATCATGATATGCTTTCTTATTTTGAGCTAATGAGGCATTTTTTACCTGTTTTTTCATTAATTCTCACCTTCTTTAATGGTGATAGCGATTATTTTCATTTTTCTTTTGATTTTTTCTTTTATGTCCATTTATTGAATCTTTATTACGCTTAAAATTATTTTTCCGACGGTTTTTATTACCATTAAACTTATTCTTCTTTTTTCCATCACGATTAAAACGCTTATGCATATCTGGTAATTCTACATCTTTAAGCAAATCACTCTTTGGAGCATCTTTAGGATTCAACAATTTAAAATTAATCTCATGTAACTCAACGTTTACATCCATTAATTTAACACGTACTTCTTGTCCAATTCTAAATGTTCTCTTATATCTTCGACCAACCAAAGCCATTTGCTTTTCAACATATACGTAATAATCATCTTTTAATTCACTAATATGAATCAAGCCTTCAACTGTATTTGGTAATGAAATAAACATTCCAAATTTTGTTACTGAACTTACTACTGCATCAAATTCTTCCCCTACATGGTCTGCCATATATTCGGCTTTCTTCAAATCATCTGTTTCACGTTCAGCATCAATTGCTCGACGTTCCATTTCAGAACTATGTTTAGTAATTTCAGGAAGTTTATCTTTATACTTAGCTTGAGCTGCTTCATCTGTACCATTTTCTGCGTAAAATCTTATTAAACGATGGACAGTTAAATCAGGATAACGACGAATTGGAGATGTAAAGTGAGTATAATCAGTTGCGGCTAATCCGAAATGACCAATTGGATGATCATCATATTTAGCTTGTTGCATTGATCTAAGTAGCATTGTTGAAACCATTGCTTCTTCTGGTTTTCCAACTACTTTCTTTAAAATATTTTGTAACATTTTAGGCTTTACATCACCCTTTTGACCAGTAACTTGAATTCCTAATGCAGAAAGGGTCTCTAAAAAGGTTGTAATCTTTTCCTCTTTAGGTTGTTCATGAATCCGATATACAAATGGAACATTCAAATTGTTATAGTGTGCAGCAACAGTTTCATTTGCTGCTAACATAAATGATTCGATCATTCGTTCACTAGTTCCACGATTTCTTAATTGAATATCAATTGGATGACCGTCATCATCTAAGATAATTTTTGCTTCGTCATCTTCAAATTCAATTGCTCCACGTCTTTTACGCATTTTTAATAAAATTTTGTGTAATTCCGCCATATCTTCAAACATAGGAACTAATTCTTCATATCTTTTCATTGTTTTTTCATCATGTGATTCAACAATTTTATTAACATCAATATATGTCATTCGTTCCGTTGATTTAATTATACTTGGAAAAATTTTATGATTTACAACTTCTCCTTCAGAATTAATTTCCATTTCACATGTCATTGCTAAACGTTCTACATGTGGATTTAATGAACAAATTCCATTTGATAGTTTATGTGGAAGCATTGGAATGACACGATCAGTTAA
This sequence comes from Ligilactobacillus cholophilus, assembly GCF_030389495.1. Lineage (NCBI taxonomy): Bacteria > Bacillati > Bacillota > Bacilli > Lactobacillales > Lactobacillaceae > Ligilactobacillus > Ligilactobacillus cholophilus. The sequence continues at coordinate 203,814 of NZ_CP127832.1, read as the reverse complement.
ATAAACAGATATCCCTCTTTCAAAGGCTTCCTTATCCAATGGACTTCCGGGTGTTACATAATGCGAAACATCAGCAATGTGAACCCCTAAGTGGAAATTTCCATTTGGTAATTTCCAAACATTAACCGCATCATCTAAGTCTTTAGATTCAATACTATCAATCGTTACTAAATGTTGATCAGTTAAATCAACACGACCTTCTTTTTCTTCTTCAGTAACATAATCAGGAATATGACTAATTTCATCTAAAACATCATCTGGAAATTCAGTTGGAATATCATGTTTGTAAACAACTTGAAGAATATCTACGCCAGGATCATTAACATTTCCAATAACTTTAATTGGAATTACCTTTAAAATGCCAGGTAAATTTGAACTTGGATATGCAGTAATATCAGCTAATACTACTTCCCCAGGAACTGGATGTAATCCTTTATCTTCCACTAAAACTTGTAAATTTGTCATTTTTTTATCAGTTAAGTGCAAAGTTCCAATAATTCCTGCAGGCAAATTTGACTCATCGTCATTTTTAAATTCACCTACAACTTGAGTTAAAGCATGTCCTTTAATTTCAACAACCTTACCTTCAGGACGAACTTCATGTGCTGGATCCCCAGGAGTTACCATTTGAATTTCAACTTCATCGCCATTTAATGCAGATAAAGTGTTTAGCGGATTAATAAAATAATCAGGTTGTTCTGGATCTACAGTTACAAATCCAAATCCTCGATCATTAGCATGGAAAATTCCATCAAAATGAGGCATTTCTTTCTTTAAGAAAAAACGATTATCATCATCGAATCCTAATTGATCTTCATGTTCCATTTGGGTTAATGCTTGTACAACAAATTTAAATTGAGCACCCTTATCCATATTTAGATATTCAGCCAATTGCTTTACTGTAAAATGTTTATTTGGTTCTTCATTAAACTTTTTATATAATTGATTAATAATTTCTTGTTTTTCCATTAGTTTCCTCATCATCTTTACGAAAATTTTATATCGAATTTTTATGTAAAAAAAGACCGCGACCGAGGTCACAGCCTGTCTTATTGGCTAATTTGATGAAATATAAACTAAGCCTAAAGCAATCGCAAAGAAAAGGATTCCTAATACAACAGTTACCTTTTGCATAAAGGCTTCGAATCCTCTTGGCTTTTGCTTACTGAAAAGATCAGCTGCACCTCCAGAAAGTGCTGATGATGCATTATCAGTCTTTGCAGGTTGCATCATAACTGCAATGATAATCAAAATTGATATAATTACAAGTAACGTTAAGAGCGTATTATACAATTCACTTATCCTCCTCACTCTCCCGTTATATAAAACCAATTTATATTTTATCATTTGTCATCAAATTTTTCCAGTTGTTTCTTTTTCTGAACTCTTTTTTGCAATTTTCTCAATCTGATGTCTTACCCAAGCACAATTTTCATGTGATGTTAAAATTATTAATGTATCTCCACTTCGAATTAGAGTATCCCCATGTGGAATGAGTTCCTTTTCACCGCGGCGAATCGCTATTAATAAGCTTTGTTTTGGCCATTGAAAATCTCGGACTTGCTTATCTTGCAATAATGAACCAGCAAATACAGGTATTTCAATTTTATCTTGAAATGATGACAATTGCGATTCTTTCTCTGGTTCAGGTATCAAAGTATCCAACATAGCTTCATAAATTGGTCTTCCGTGCAATATATCCACAACAGTATATGAAATTAAAGAAACTACCGCAAGTGGCATTAAGTGACTTAAAGATCCTACCATTTCTGTAATTAATAAAATTGCAGTAAATGGAGCTTTTCCAATGCAAGCAAAATACCCAGCCATTGAATATATAACACAATTAATAATTAAGCATTTTGGCATTAATCCTAATAGTACACATATTTTTCCAAATAATGCACCTAAAACCGCACCTAATGTTAAAATTGGCAAAAATATTCCACCTGGCAATCCAGATCCGTACGAAATTGTAGAAAATACTAATCTAACTATAAATAAAACTATAAGGATCCAAATATTTGACCAAAAATGACTTATTCCTAAAACAACAGTATTTCCGCCACCTAAAACTTCTGGCCAAAAGATTCCAATTGGAATCACTAAAATTAATGGAACAATTGAATCAAAATACTGTGGCAATTTTTTTATTTTCAAATAAACTTTATCAATATTCAATGTCATATATGAATAAAGTTTGCCTAAAAATCCGAGTATTATTCCTAAAAATATTAATAAAAAATAGTACTTAATCGGAAATGATTCAAAATAACGCAAATGAAGAACTGGCGTCAAACCAAAAAAGTTCATTGAAATAAAATCAGAAGTTATTGCAGAACTCAATGCAGTTGTCCAAATTAAAGGTGAAAAATTATGATAAACTTCTTCTAATACAAAAAGAGAAGAAGCTATTGGTGCATTAAATGCTGCAGATAATCCGGCAGCTGCTCCTCCAGCAATTAAAACTCTTCGGCCAGCACCTTTATGTTTAGTTTTTTCTGCAAAGGCTTGTCCAACAGCTGCTCCTAATTGAATTGAAGGGCCTTCTCTCCCTAAAAATAATCCAGAAGAAATAGATAATACTCCTCCAACCCATTTACGCCAAAGAACACTCCACCAATTCATTTCAAGTTCTCCAGCTAATTGTCCTTCAACTTGTGGTATACCAGATCCTTTTATATTAGGTTCTTTTTTTATTAATAATCCATTAATTAAGCAAATTAAAATTGATAATATTATCCACGGTATTATAAAAAATATATGTTCTCGCATATATTTATATGCAATTAACACAAAATGTAAATTTAATTCAATAAAATAGCGAAATAAACTTACTACAAAGCCTACAATAATTCCAACAAATAGTCCCTTTGCAATAAATTTAAATCGCGTTAAATCTAAAGCTTCGCCTTTTTTCATCGTTAAACGTTTCCTCTTTTATTTTAATTACTTAAAAAATTATAATATTTTTTTTAAACAAAAAAAAGAGAGAAATATTAATTTCTCTCTTTCTTCTTAGCAAAACCAATAAAATTATTTATTGATGATGTCTTGACGAGCTTGTTCACTCAAGTTGTAGAATGAGTGAATACCCTTGTATTCAGCAACATTGCTTGTTAATTGATCTTCAATACGCATTAATTGGTTGTATTTAGCAATACGATCTGTACGGCTCATTGAACCAGTCTTAATTTGACCTGCGTTTGTAGCAACAACTAAGTCAGCAATTGTTGTATCTTCTGTTTCACCTGAACGGTGTGAAACAATAGCTGTGTAACCAGCTTCTTTAGCCATTTCGATAGCTTCCATTGTTTCTGTTAATGTACCGATTTGGTTAACTTTGATTAAGATTGAGTTTGCAGCACCCATCTTGATACCTTTACGTAAGTATTCAGTGTTTGTTACAAAGAAGTCATCACCAACTAATTGAACTTTCTTACCAAGTTCACTTGTGATTGTTACCCAATCATCCCAGTTGTTTTCATCGATAGGATCTTCAACAGAAATAATAGGATATTTGTTTACTAATTCTTCAATGTACTTAATGAATTCTGCTGTTGTGAATTCTTCACCAGTTGACCAACGTAACTTGTACTTCTTGTCTTCGTCATTCCAAAGTTCTGAAGCAGCAACGTCCATTGCAATAGCAATGTCTTTACCTGGCTTGTAACCAGCATCTTCAATTGCACGTACTAAGTATTGTAATGGTTCTTCGTTGTTTGCAAAGTCAGGAGCAAATCCACCTTCATCACCAACAGCTGTTGATTTACCAGCTTCTTTTAAGATAGCTTGTAAATGATGGAATGTTTCTGAACCCATACGTACAGCTTCCTTCATTGATTTTGCACCAACAGGCATAATCATGAATTCTTGGAAGTCAACCTTGTTTGCTGAGTGAGCACCACCATTGATAACGTTCATCATTGGTGTTGGCATAACGTGAGCATTGAAACCTCCGATGTAGTTGTACAAAGGAACTTCCAATTCATCTGCAGCAGCATGTGCAACAGCGATTGAAACAGCTAAAATTGCGTTTGCACCCAATTTACCTTTGTTTGGAGTACCATCTAAAGCAATCATTGCTTTATCAATAGCAACTTGGTCAGTTACTTCGTAACCAACGATTTCCTTTGCAATAACATTGTTAACATTAGCAACGGCCTTTGATACACCTTTACCCATGTAACGTGATTTGTCACCGTCACGTAATTCAACAGCTTCGTGTTCACCTGTTGAAGCACCTGAAGGAACGATTCCACGACCAAAAGCACCTGCTTCTGTATATACTTCAGCTTCGACTGTAGGATTACCACGTGAGTCTAAAACTTCGCGAGCATAAATTTCTGTAATAGCAGACATATTCTTTACTCTCCTTTAACTTTGATAAACAATTAGAAATTGTCTTCAAATTATATTTTAATTGTTTTACGATTAAGTTTCAACGTTAAAACGCTAATCTGTTGAAAATTAATCTTTGTAGTGTGCTAATTGTAAGAATGAATCTGGTTGTAATGCAGCACCACCGATTAAACCACCGTCAATATCTTCTTTTGACATGATTTCTTTAACATTAGCTGGTTTTACTGAACCACCATATTGGATACGTACTTTTTCTGCAACTGATTCATCATATAAATCTGCAACAGTGTTACGGATAGCACGGCACATTTCTTCTGCTTGATCAGCTGTAGCAGTCTTACCTGTACCAATTGCCCAAATTGGTTCATAAGCAATTACTGTGTTTGAAACTTGTTCTGCTGTTAAGCCTTCTAAATCTGCCTTGATTTGGCCTTCTACAAATTCTTCTGCTTTATTAGCTTCACGAGTTTCTAATGATTCACCACAGCATAAAATTGGCTTCATACCATTAGCAAAAATTGCCTTTGCTTTTTTATTAATGTCTTCATCAGTTTCATGGAAGTATTCACGACGTTCTGAGTGTCCAATAATTACATAGTCAACACCCATGTCTTTTAATACCATTGGTGATGTTTCACCAGTGTATGCACCTTCATTTTCAAAGTAGCAATTTTCTGCACCAACATGTAATTCTGAGCCCTTTGCACTTTCAAGCAATGCTGGCAAATCAACTGCTGGAGCACAAATTACTGTTTCAACATCAGATGAATTTGGTAATTCTGCTTTAACTGCATTTACAAATTCAACTGTTTCTTGTGGGTTTTTATTTAATTTCCAGTTACCTGCGATAATTGGTGTACGCATAATAGTCATCCTTTCATTTTAAAATAGGGAGGAAAAACCTCCCTATCATTAAAAAATTAATTATTTGTCAGATACAGCGGCGATACCTGGTAATGTCTTACCTTCAAGATATTCAAGTGATGCGCCACCACCAGTTGAGATGTGTGTTAACTTATCAGCAACGCCTAATTTCTTAACAGCAGCTGTTGAGTCACCACCACCAACAATTGTTGTAGCATCTGTTAATGTTCCTAAGAACTTACCAATTTCTAATGTACCCTTAGCAAAGTTTGGCATTTCGAATACACCCATTGGTCCATTCCATACAACTGTTTTAGCATCTTTCAATACACTTTCAAACAATTCTACAGATTTAGGTCCAATATCTAATGCCATCCAACCATCTGGAATGTCGCCTTCAATAACTTTGCTTGGTGCATCATTATCAAATTTTTCTGCACAAACATTATCAACTGGAAGAACTAACTTGTCGCCAGCTTTATCCATAATTTCTTTAGCTAATTCAATCTTGTCTTTTTCAACTAATGAATTACCAATCTTAATACCCTTAGCAGCGTAGAATGTATATGCCATACCACCACCAACGATAATCTTATCAGCTTTGTCTAATAAGTGGTTGATAACACCAATCTTATCTGATACTTTTGCACCACCTAAGATTGCAACAAATGGATGTGCAGGATTATCTACTGCATTACCTAAGAATTTAATTTCTTTTTCTAATAAGAAACCAGCAGCAGCTTTCTTACCTTCTGCTTCCATGTTCTTAGCAATACCAACGTTTGAAGCATGTTCACGGTGAGCTGTACCGAATGCATCGTTTACATAGATATCACCTAATGAAGCCCAGTACTTACCTAATTCAGGGTCATTACCTGATTCTTTCTTGCCATCTAAATCTTCGAAACGAGTGTTTTCAACAAGTAAAACGTCGCCGTCTTTCATGTTGTCAATTGCTTCTTCTAATTGTGGACCACGTGTTACTGGAACAAATGTAACTGGTTTATTTAATAATTCAGCTAAATGTTTAGCAACAGGTTTTAATGTTAAAGCCTTTTTATCTTCTTCTGTTTTAACACGTCCAAGGTGTGAAAATAGAATTGCCTTTCCACCGTTATCGATGATGTAGTTGATTGTTGGCAAAGCAGCAGTCATACGGTTATCATCTGTAATTTCGCCATCTTTCAATGGAACATTGAAATCTACACGAACTAAAACTTTTTTACCTTTAAGGTCATCTTTTAAGTCTGAAACCATAAGTTTAGCCATTATGTAGTACCTCCATAAAATATATTATTGGTAGTCAAATCGGTTGTTGTCAGCCAATTTTAACTATAATTAAAAAGGCAGGAGAAGGCTTACCTCCACCCGCCTCCAAAAATCAAATTAGATTTTTAATGCTTTATCTTAAAGCATGCTTGCGAATTTTTCTAATGTACGGATCATTTGAGCTGTGAAGCCTGATTCGTTGTCATACCATGCAGCAACTTTTACTACTTGGCCTTCGCCTTCACCGACAACTTGTGTTTGTGATGGGTCAAATACTGAACCAAATGATGTACCGATGATATCGCTTGATACGATTTCGTCTGCGTTGTAACCAAATGATTCGTTACCATCTGTTACCTTCTTAACAGCTTCGTTTACTTCTTCAGCTGTAACTGCTTTGTCTAATGTTACAACTAATTCTGTTACTGAACCTGTGATTGTTGGTACACGTAATGCGTGTCCATCTAACTTGCCGTCTAATTCTGGAACTACCTTACCTAAGGCCTTTGCAGCACCTGTTGAGTGAGGAATGATGTTTTGTGCAGCAGCACGTGCGTTACGTACATTACCTTTGCGGTCTGGACCGTCTTGTAAGTGTTGTGTTGCTGTGTATGCGTGTGTTGTTGTCATTGTACCTGCTTTGATACCAAATGCATCGTTAACAGCCTTTGCCATTGGTGCTAAGCAGTTTGTTGTACATGATGCAGCTGAAATGATGTTTGCATCTGGTGTGATGATGTCATCGTTTACACCGTAAACAACTGTTGGCATGTCACCTGCTGGTGCTGATACAAGAACTTTCTTTGCGCCAGCCTTCAAGTGTGCTGATGCCTTTTCTTCTGATGTGTAGAAACCTGTTGATTCAAGTACTAAATCAACACCATCGTTCTTAACCCAAGGAATGTTTGTTGCATCTGCTTCTGCATATACAGGGATTTCCTTACCGTTTACGATAAGTGAGTGATCTGTTGCAGATACTTCTGCATCAAATTGACCATGAGCTGTGTCATACTTCAATAAGTGAGCTAACATAGCTGGTGATGTTAAGTCGTTGATAGCAACGATTTCCAAATCATCTGATACTTCAGCAATCCGACGGAATGCTAAACGGCCGATACGACCAAAACCATTAATACCTACTTTTGTAGTCATATTAATATTCCTCCTAAAAGGTAAATTTATACTAAAGGATCGTTAATAAATTTTAACTACCCTTAACACCTTTGAATTATATCAGTAAAAATTGACACGTGCAAGCATATTCAACTTATAAGATCCTAAATTAATCTTATTAATTATAAGCGCTTTTAGATTGCGCTTTCATTTATTGAAATAATCTAGTAATATTTACTTTAGAAAATACTTTATTAAGCACACTTACTTATGTATTTTTAATAAAAAAAGCCGTGATCATTGATCACGGCAAAAATGCGCCAACTGGGAGTCGAACCCAGATTACAAGAACCGGAATCTTGTGTGCGATCCATTACACTATCGGCGCATTTACTTTTATTATATTATCTTATAAAAGTATAAATTGCAACAGAAATAAATTAACGAGGGAATATTATGACTCTTTCTCAAAATATCAATCAAAAGCAATTACAAAAATTAGCAATGACTCAACAAATGCAACAATCGATTAAAATTTTAAAATCTACAAATGATGAACTGTACTCATATTTAAAACAAAAAGCATTAGAAAATCCTTTTATTGATATAGAATTTCACTCAAATTTGAACTCAAAAGATTATGATATAAATCAATTTATTCAAAGCAAACATCAAGTTTCCCTTGACGATTATCTATTAGAACAGGTTCATTTGACTATGCGTAATACCCCAATTAGAACTCTAGTAATTTATTTTATCGAAAATTTAGATGATAACGGATATTTAAGTATTGATATTGACAAACTATACAAAGAACAAAAATTTAATAAAACATTAGTTTTAGATGCTTTAACTCTATTGCAACGCCTTGATCCACCTGGAATTGGTGCACGTGACTTACAAGAATGTCTAATTTTACAAACACAAGATAATCCTTCTGCACCTCAACTTGCTTTGCCAATTTTACAAAATGATTTTATCGATTTTACAGAAAAAAAATGGAATAAATTAGCTAAAAAATATAAAACTGATTGTGCACATATCAAAAAAGTTCTTAAATATGTGCGTACATTATCCCCTGCTCCTGGTGCTGGATATCAAAATAATGAAACTGAATTTATATATCCCGATTTGATAGTTAAACAAGATAAAAACACACTATCAGTTCAATTTACTACATCTAATACTCCTAAAATTTTATTTAAAAAAGCATATTTTAATAATTTTTCAAAAAATACAAATAACGATGTTCAAAAGTATCTTAAAGAGAAAGAAATTGAATATGAACAATTAACTGCTGAACTATCACAACGTGAAGCAACAATTTTAAAAGTTGGTCAAGCAATCGTAAAAAAACAATCTTCATTTTTTCTTGAAGATTCTCATCCATTAAAACCACTTTTATTACGTGATATTGCTCACCAATTACAATTACATGAATCTACAATTAGTAGAGCCATCAGTGGCAAATATTTAAAATGTGATTTTGGTATATTTGAATTAAAATCGTTTTTCACAACAGCTGCTAGTTATGCTGAAAACTGTTCTATTAGTGTCAATACTGTACAACAAAATATAAAAAAATTAATTAGTGATGAAGATAAAAATAATCCTTTATCAGATCAGAAAATTGTAGAATTACTCCAAACTAAAAAAATCCAAATTTCAAGAAGAACTGTTGCAAAATATCGTTCAATAATGAATATTCCATCTTCAAAAGAACGCAAAACATTATAGTTAATTTGACCTTTGTTGACCATTATTATAAAATGAATTTGTAAGTTTTATATGTTAAACTCAAGTTAATAACTTTTATATATTTAAGGAGGCTATTTAATTATGGCTTTAATACCTACAGTTATTGAACAATCAAGTCAAGGAGAACGTGCATACGATATTTACTCACGTTTATTAAAAGATCGAATTATTATGGTATCTGGTGAAATCAATGATGATATGGCAAATGCAATCATTGCGCAGTTGCTTTTCTTAGATGCACAAGATTCAGAAAAAGATATTTACATGTACATCAATTCTCCAGGTGGGTCCGTTTCAGCTGGTTTAGCAATTTACGATACAATGAACTTTGTTAATGCTGATGTTCAAACAATTGTGATGGGCATGGCTGCTTCAATGGCATCAATTTTAGCTACTGCTGGTACAAAAGGAAAACGTTTTGCTTTACCTCATTCAGAAATAATGATTCACCAACCACTTGGTGGTGCACAAGGACAGTCAACTGAAATTCAAATTGCTGCAGAACATATTTTAAAAACTCGTAATTTGATTAATGAAATCTTAGCTGATCACACTGGTCAACCTATCGAAAAAATTAATAATGATACTGATCGTGATAATTTCATGACTGCTGAAGAAGCACTTAAATATGGCTTGATTGATCAAATTATGGAAAACAAGAAAAAGATGGATAAATAATTCTTGAAAACATAAAAAAACATCAAATCGAATAATCGATTTGATGTTTTTTTTATTTACCACCTTGACGTACTTTTTCAGCCATTTCATTTATTTTTCTAAGTCGATGATTTATTCCAGATTTAGAAATGGGCCCTCCTGGTACTAACTCTCCCAATTCTTTCAAACTTAATTCAGGATGAGCTACTCTAACCAATGCAACTTCTTGCAATTTACTTGGAATTTTATCTAAGCCTAAGTGTTCATCTAAATATTTAATATTTTCTATTTGCTTATTAGCTGCATCTGCAACTTTATTTAAATTTGCAGTTTCGCAATTAACAATCCTATTAACTGAATTTCTCATATCACGGACAATTCTAATATCTTCAAACTTCAACATTGAATTCGTTGCACCAATTAAAGATAAAAAATCAGCAATTTTTTCAGCTTCTTTTAAATATGTGATATATCCACTTCGACGCTGCGTTTTCCTAGCATTAAGATGATAACGATTCAACATTTCACAAATAGTGTCATTATGTTCTTCATATAATGAATAAATTTCCAAATGATATCGTCCTGTTTCTGGATTATTCACAGACCCTGTTGCTAAAAAAGCACCTCTTAAATATGAACGTACTTTTAAATCATTATCTAAAAAATTTAAAGGAACGGTTTGTTGTATTTGAAAACCTTCTAAAATATTTAAATCATTTAATACCTTTTCACTATCATGTCTTAATTTTACAATATATAAATTATTTTTCTTCAATTTCATTTTGCGCCTAACTAAAAGTTCACTTTCAATATTATAAAATTGTTTTAATAACTTATATATTCTACGTGCAGTTGCAGGATTTTCAGTTTGTACTGATAATACAAAATGATGGTGTTCAATACTTAAAGATCCATTCATTCGAAGAAGTGCCATTAATTCTGCTTTTCCATTTCCTTCATCATGAACTTCAAGCATTGTTAGTTCTTTTTTTACATCACTTGCATAAGACAATGCAATCTATCCCTTCTTTTTGAATTAATCAATCCAAGAATTTGGTCGTCCAATTAATTGCATTAATTCTTCAACCACTCGATTTCCATTATGAAATACACCATGATCTTTTAATTTTAAAAAGTTATCAGAAATAACTCGACAGCCCTCTGCTCTAAGGCCTTTAAAATCATGTTTAACTTGATATAAATACTCATCATATTTTTGTCGATCCATATAATCAGCTGGAACTGGTTCAGTATTAACTAAAACTGTATTAATAAATTTCTGATGTAAATGGCGGTGTAAAACTTTTACGTGTTGAGCATCAGTAAAACGTTCTGTTTCACCTTTTTGAGTCATTATATTACAAATATATACAACCTCGGCTTTACTTTGTAAAACTGCTTGTCCAACATTACTAATCATCAAATTAGGCAAAATACTTGTAAATAAGCTACCTGGTCCTAATACAATCTGATCTGCATCTAAAATAGCATCTATGACTTCAGGTACCGCTTTAGGTTTAGTATCATCAATTGCTGTTACCCAGACTTCTTTTATCGTTTTACCTGCAGCAGAAATTTCTGACTCACCTGCGAGTTGTGTCCCATCACTAAATTTAGCATTTAAAATTAAAGGAATGTTAGATGCTGGATACACATGTCCTTGTACATCCATCATTTTTGACAACTGCTGGACTGCTTCAAAAATATTATCATTATTCATTTCTGATAGAGCAGCAATTATCAAATTACCTATCGCATGTCCAGAGAAAAATTGATCATCAGTTTTAAAACGATATTGAAAAATTTCTTTTCTTAACTCTGGAATATTTGAAAGAGCGACCATTGTGTTCCGAATATCGCCTGGTGGAACAACATTAATATAATCACGAATAATTCCTGATGATCCACCATCATCTGCGACTGTAACGACAGCAGTGATGTCTACATTTTGTTTACGTAATCCCTTTAAAATTACTGGTAATCCTGTTCCGCCACCAATCATTACTATTTTTGGTCGTAATCTACTCATGAGCGATTAACTGTCTCCTTTCTTCGATTTATATCACGATGTGAGATTGACACTTGATAATCTTTTTTCAAATAATTGCCAATTCGTTCTGTTAATGCAACTGATCGATGTTGTCCGCCAGTGCAGCCAATTGCAATCACAACATTAGTTTTTCCTTCTTTGATATAACCTGGAATTACTGTCTTTAGTAATCCTTTAAATTGCTTAACAAAAGCTTCTGTGTCTTTAGAATTCATCACATAATCATATACTACTTTATCTAATCCGGTCTTATCTCGAAGTTCTGGAATATAGTATGGATTAGGTAGAAATCGCACATCCATAACAATATCAGCATCGATTGGCAATCCATATTTAAATCCAAATGACATTACATCGATTCTAAATGGATAGTCACTATTTGTTTCAAAATTGTGAAATATTTCTTCACGTAATTTCCGTGGTGAAATATTTGTTGTATCCACTACTAATTGTGCTTGAGATTTTATATCAGCTAGAAGCTTGCGCTCGCATTTTATTCCCTCTAAAGGTCGACTATCACGTGATAATGGATGTGATCTTCTAGTTTCCTTGTATCGTGCAACCAATTCTTCATCTGAGGCATCTAAAAATAAAATTCTAGTCTTAATTACATGCTGCTTTTGTAGTTTTGGTAAAATCTCATTTATTTCATCATAAAAATTACGTGCACGTAAATCAATTACTAATGCAACTTTATGAATTTTCCCAGTTTCCATTACTAATTCCCAGAGTTTAGGCAATAATTTTGGTGGCATATTATCAACACAAAAATAACCTAAATCTTCAAAACTTTGCATTGCAACTGTTTTCCCAGCACCACTCATTCCGGTGACAATTACTAATTCATAAGGTTCATTCATGTAATTTCCTCCCTCACCTCAATATATCTGCTATACTAAATTATTAATTTCCATTACTTATATATTTCATATTATCATATATTGCTATTGCTTATTTAATAATTGTTTTAAATATTGGCCAGTATAACTTTCTTTACATAAAGCAACTTCTTCTGGCGTACCTGTTACTACAACATTCCCACCATTTTCTCCACCTTCTGGGCCTAAATCAATTATATGATCTGCATTTTTTATAACATCTAAATTATGTTCAATTACTAATACTGTATTACCTTTATCAACTAAACGTTGTAACACCTTTAATAACCTATTTATATCATCTGCATGTAATCCAGTTGTAGGTTCATCTAGTATATATAAAGTTTTTCCCGTGGCCTTTTTATGCAATTCTGAAGCCAATTTCATTCTTTGAGCTTCTCCACCTGATAATGTTGTTGCCGATTGTCCTAATTGAACATAACCTAATCCAACATCTGAAATTGTTTGAAGTTTACGTCTAATTTTAGGAATTGCATCAAAGAATTTCAAAGCCTCATCAACTGTCATTTTTAATACTTCGGCAATGTTTTTCCCCTTATATTCAATCTCTAAAGTTTCTGAATTAAACCTAGAACCATGACAAACCTCACAATCAACGTAAATATCTGGCAAGAAATTCATTTCAATTTTAATAATGCCATCGCCTTTACATGTTTCACATCTGCCACCTTTAACATTAAAACTAAAACGGCCTTTATTATATCCTCTGATTTTCGCTTGATTTGTTTGTGCAAACAATCCTCTGATATCATCAAAAACTCCAGTATAGGTAGCTGGATTACTTCTTGGGGTACGTCCAATAGGAGATTGATCAATATTAATTACCTTATCTAAATTTTTTATTCCAGTAATTTTTTGATATCTTCCCGGACGATCTGTCGTATTATTGTTTAGTTTTTGAGCTAAAATTCTTTCTAATACTTGATTAACTAAAGTAGATTTTCCAGATCCAGAAACTCCAGTTACTGCAATAAATTTACCTAAAGGAAATTCTACATTAATATTTTTTAAATTATTTTCACTAACCCCAAATAATTTAATACTTTTTCCATTTCCCAACCGACGTTCAGAAGGTATAGGGATTATCTTTTTTCCTGATAGATACTGACCTGTGAGTGAATTTTTATTTCGCATAACTTGTTTTGGAGTTCCTGCGGCCATTATATGTCCACCATTCGCTCCTGCACCCGGGCCAATATCAATCAAATAGTCTGCAGCTTTCATTGTGTCTTCATCATGTTCAACAACAATCAATGTATTCCCTAAATCACGCATCTTTTTTAATGATTCTATTAAACGATCATTATCACGTTGGTGTAGTCCAATTGATGGCTCATCTAAAACATAAATTATCCCCGATAAATTAGAACCAATTTGTGTAGCTAATCGAATTCGTTGAGCTTCTCCACCAGAAAGAGTGCGTGCAGAACGAGACAATGTTAAATAATCTAATCCAACATTTTTTAAAAATGTGAGCCGATCATGAAGTTCCTTAATGATTGGTTCAGCAATTTGTTTCTTTTGTTCAGTAAATGTTAAATTATCAAAAAAATCAACTAATTGATCAACTGGTAAATCTGAAACTTCCCCAATATGCATGCCATTAATTTTCACCGCTAATGCCTGCTGATTTAGGCGATATCCATGGCACATTTTACAAATTTGACTAGTCATAAACCGCCGTAAAATATTTCGATTGAAAGCACTTGAAGTGTCACGATATCTTCTCTCAATATTTGGAATTACTCCTTCAAATTTCATATCAACAGTTCTTACTTTCCCAAATTCACTTTTTAAATTAAAATGAAATTCTTTTGAAGCATCACCATATAATAATTTTTCCTGCTGTTTCTTAGTTAATTTTTTATATGGTTTTGTAATATCAATCTTATTAAGAATACAAAATTGTTCTAGTAAAGAGTAATAATATTTTGAACTTTCAGCTCTCCATGGAACAATTGCACCTTCTTGTATAGACTTATTTTTATCTGGAATTATTAAATCTGGATCTACTTCAATCTTTTCTCCTAATCCATCACAATCCGGGCAAGCTCCAAAAGGTGCGTTAAATGAAAAAAGTCTAGGTTCAAGTTCTTTAATCGAAAATCCACAATATGGACATGCTAATTTTTCAGAAAACTGTAATGTTTTACCATCTATCACATCTACTGAAACATAGCCATTTGTCAATTTTAATGCTGCTTCCACTGAATCAAATAAACGTGATCGAATTCCTTCTTTGATAATAATCCGATCTACAACAATAGATATAGAATGTTTTTTATTTTTATCTAACTCAATTTCATCACTAATCTCATGTTGTTCTCCATCAACAATCATTCGAACGAAACCTTTACGTTGAATCTTTTTAAATATTTCTTTATGTTGACCTTTTTTATTTTGAACTACTGGTGCTAAAATTTGAATTCTTGTTCGATCTTCAAGTTTTAATATTCGATCCACAATTTGTTGAGGCGATTGGCTTGTAATTTTATGACCATCATTAGGACAAATTGGTACTCCAATTCGGGCCCATAACAATCTTAAATAATCAGTTATTTCTGTAACTGTACCGACTGTTGACCTTGGATTATTTGAAGTTGTTTTTTGATTAATTGAAATTGCTGGCGAAAGTCCTTCAATCGAATCAACATCAGGCTTTTCCATTTGTCCTAAAAATTGTCGTGCATATGATGATAAACTTTCTACATAACGTCTTTGTCCTTCTGCATATAAAGTATCAAACGCCAATGAACTCTTTCCAGAACCAGATAATCCAGTAATAACAACAAGTTTATTTTTAGGTATTGTTACATCTATATTTTTTAAATTATGTGCACGTGCCCCATGAATTTCAATTTTATTTTGAACCAATTTATCTACCTCCTAACTTATTTGTGCTTGTAATTCTAAAATTGTATCACGTAAAGATGCTGCTTCTTCGAAGTTTAAATCTTTTGATGCTTGATTCATTTGTTCTTTTAGACGTTTTATCATTTCTTGTTTTTCAGCTTTATTCATCTTTTCAAAATCTATATTTGTATTGTCTGTTTGTTCATCATTTTCAGTAGCTTTAATTTCTGCACGAATGTCTTTTTGAATTGTTTTCGGAACAATGTGATGCTTTTTATTGTATTCTTCTTGAATTTTTCGCCGTCTTTTAGTTTCATCAATTGCCTTTTGCATTGAATCTGTAATTTCATCTGCATACATTATTACATGACCATTAGCATTTCGAGCAGCTCGTCCAATTGTCTGAATTAAGGAACGCTCATTTCTTAAAAATCCTTCCTTATCTGCATCAAGGATAGCAACTAAAGATACTTCAGGAACATCAATTCCTTCACGAAGTAAATTAATTCCAACTAAAACATCGAATTTTCCTAATCTTAAGTCTCGAATAATTTGCGTCCGCTCTAAAGTTTTAATATCTGAATGCAAATACTTTACCTTAATCCCCAATTCTTTAAAGTAATCAGTTAAATCTTCAGCCATCTTCTTCGTTAAGGTTGTTACAAAAACTCTTTCATGTCGCTCTACACGCTTGTTAATTTCACCAACTAAGTCATCCATTTGCCCCATAACTGGTCGAACTTCTATTGTTGGATCTAGTAATCCAGTAGGTCGAATAATTTGTTCAACAATATGGTTTGTTTGATCTTTTTCGTAAGGGCCAGGGGTTGCTGACATATAAATAATTTGATGCACATGTTTTTCAAACTCAGCTAATTTTAATGGGCGATTATCTAAAGCACTAGGTAACCTGAATCCATAATCAACTAGCATTTGCTTTCTAGAAATATCGGCATTGTACATTCCACGTACTTGTGGCATTGTTACATGTGATTCATCTACAACAATTAAAAAATCTTTGGGGAAGAAATCTAGTAATGTGTATGGTGGTTCACCAGCTTTTCTTCCATCCATATGACGTGAATAATTTTCAATACCATTCGTATATCCCATCTCTTTAAGCATTTCAATGTCATATGTGGTTCGTTGTTTTAATCGTTGTTCTTCTAGTAATTTACCTTCTTTATGCAATTCTTTCGTGCGCTTATCTAATTCTGATTCAATACTCTTAATTGCATGTTTTAATTGTTCATCATTTGTCATAAAATGAGTTGCTGGGAAAATCGCAACATGCTTTCGATCACCAAATACTTGGCCAGTCAGTGGATCAATTTCACGTATACGATCTATTTCATCACCAAAAAATTCAATTCTTAATGCTCGTTCATCATGTGCAGCAGGGAAAATCTCAACAATATCCCCATGTACTCTGAATCTTCCACGTTGAAAATCTATATCATTTCGATCATATTGAATATCTACTAAATTTTTTAATAATTCATCTCGGTTAATTTCTTGTCCCACACGTAATGAGATTGTATGTTTCTGGTATTCAAAAGGACTACCCAATCCAAATATTGATGATACTGAAGCAACTACTATTACATCATTTCTTTCAAGTAATGCACTTGTAGCTGAATGCCGCAATTTATCTATTTCATCATTAATACTTGAATCTTTTTCAATATACGTATCACTAGATGGTACGTATGCTTCAGGTTGGTAAAAATCATAGTAACTAACAAAATATTCTACTGCATTATGTGGGAAAAACTCTTTTAATTCCCCATATAATTGCCCTGCTAAAGTTTTATTATGAGCCAAAACTAATGTTGGCTTATTATTATTTTTAATAACATTTGCAATAGTAAACGTTTTACCTGTACCTGTTGCTCCTAATAAAATTTGAGATTTTTCTCCCTTTTTTAATCCATCTGATAATTCTTTTATCGCTTTAGGCTGATCTCCTGTTGGTTTATATGGAGCAACAAGATCAAACTTTTTATCAACTTGTTTTTCTATCATCAAAAACACTCCTTTCTCTTTAAGCTTAATCATAAACATTCTAGCACATCGAACGTATTTTCGTATAAATCTTTGTTCTATTTATATAAATGTAAATAAAAAGAGGCCATTAACTACAACCTCTTTTTATTATTATTAACTTTTTAATATCTTAGCCCTTTACAAAAGCCATCACAGTTGCTTCAAATTGATCACGTTTTTCAATTGCTTCATCCTGTGTGTCTGCTTGTGTTCCAATATAGAACTTAATCTTAGGTTCAGTTCCTGAAGGACGGACTGCAATCCAAGTTCCATCTTCTAAAATATACTTAAGTACATTTGATTTTGGCAAATTAATTTTTTCAGTCTTACCATCAATCAATGTTTTTGTAGACTTTTCAAAATCTTCAAGTGCACTAACTTTAAAACCTGCAAATTGTTCTGGTGCTTCTTCACGGAATTTAGTCATCAAATCACTAATTTCTTGTGCACCATTTACACCATCAAATGTTAATGATAATGTCTTTTCTGCAAAGTAACCATATTTTTCAAATAATTCTTGCAACCCATCGTATAAAGTCATACCTTGTTTCTTATAAAAAGCAGCAACTTCTGCAAGCATAACCGTTGATTGAATTGCATCTTTATCACGTACAAATGGACGAATTAGATATCCATAACTTTCTTCAAATCCAAACATAAAAGTATGAGAATGATCTTGATTAAAGTTTTTAATTTGTTCTGCAATAAATTTAAAGCCAGTTAATACATTTATCATTTTAACATTAAAATTATTTGCTACTTTAGTTGCAAACTCACTTGAAACAATTGATTTTACTGCTGCAGCATTTTCAGGTAATGTGCCTGCATTTTTATGTGCTGTTAAAATATAATTTAATAATAATGCTGCGATTTGATTACCTGTTAATAATTTATATTCACCATTAGGTTGACGTACTGCTGCTCCGAGACGATCTGCATCAGGATCAACCCCAACTAATAAGTCTGCTCCTTGTTCTTTTCCCAATTTTATTGCTAAGTCAAATGCAGCTGGATCTTCAGGATTTGGCTTCTTAACTGTAGAAAAATCAGGATCTGGCATTGCTTGTTCTGGTACCATTGTAAAGTTTTCAAATCCAGCTTGCTTCAATGCTTTTTCGCCAAGCATGGCACCTGTTCCATGTAATGGTGTGAAAATCAATTTCATTGATTTGCCTTCTTCGGCAACTAATTCACGATTTATTGTTACTTTATTAACTTCAGCTAAATATGCTTGATCAACTTCATCGCCAATAATTTTCATTGTGCCATCTTCAATTAATGAATCCTTATCAGCAACTGTAACATCAAATAAGTCTTTAACTTGACGGATATATTTTGTAATTAAATCAGACTCTTTAGGTGGCATTTGAGCCCCATCTTCGCCATAAATTTTATAACCATTATATTGTTTAGGATTATGACTTGCAGTTATCATAATTCCTGCATATGTATGTAAATGACGTACTGTAAATGAAAGTTCAGGTGTTGGACGTAGACTTTCAAATACAAAAGTTGGAATTCCATGAGCTCCTAATACTCGTGCAGCATCAAATGCAAATTCTTGAGAATGATGACGAGAATCATAACTAATTGCTACTCCTCGATTCTTTACCTCATCATCCAAGGTATCCATAAATGTTGCTAAACCTTCAGTCGCTTGACGAACAGTATAAATATTCATTCTATTTATACCTACTCCAATTACTCCACGCATTCCAGCAGTTCCAAATTCTAATGGTGCATAAAATGCATCTTCTAATTCTTCTTGATTATTTGCTAAATTATCTAATTCTGTTTTTAAATCTGATGATAAATCAGGATAATTTTTCCAAGTTTGGTAATTATCTTCCCAACTCATACGATCACCCTCCTAAAACTAACACTTTCATTTTACAATAAAAGCGTTTTTATAGTAAATATAATTAAACTTTTTTTATTTATTTATAGCATTCTTATCTAAATACCAAGGTTCATTATTATGATACCTTCTAATAATAAATAATATTAAAGCACCGAAAAACAAAATGAATGAGAGCCATTGTGAAACTCTTAATGGTCCAAGCATCAAACTATCTGTCCTCATTCCCTCAATAAAGAAGCGTCCACATGAATACCACATAACATATGTTAAGAAAATTTCACCACGCTTAAACAAGGATTTACGATGTCTTAAAGATATTAATAAAACAAATCCTAATAAATCCCAAACTGATTCATATAAAAATGTTGGTTGATAATAAACTCCATTTATATTCATTTGATGAATAATAAATTGAGGTAAATGTAAAGTATTTTGTAAAAAATTCAATGTTGTAGCACTTCCATGTGCTTCTTGATTAATAAAGTTTCCCCATCTACCTATTCCTTGAGCCATTATTACAGTTGGTGCAATAATATCTAGAAACTCCCAAGCCGATAAATTCCGTTTATAACAAAAAATAATTAATACAATTGCTGCTCCAATTAATCCACCATAAATTGCAATTCCGCCATCCCAAATTCGATAAATCATTTCTGGGTGTAACGAATAATATGGCCATTGAAAAACTACATAATAAATTCGCGCACAAACTATAGAAATTGGCAATGCCCATAGAAGAAAATCATATATATTTTCCTCATCAAGTCCTCGCTTATTTCCTTCTTTTATTGAAAGCATCACAGCTAATAGTACGCCTATTGCAATTATAATTCCGTACCAGTGAACCATAATTGGCCCTATACTAAAAGCAATTTTATTAATTGCTATGGTTGTATCAAACACAAGTAACCCTCTTTTCAACCTTATCTATTATGATTAGAGTTTTCTTTAATTAATGAATTTAAATTTTCATCAAACTTCTTTGTTGCATCATATCCCATTGTTTTTGCACGATAGTTCATAGCAGCAGCTTCAACAATAATTGCCATGTTCCGACCTACTTTAACTGGAATAGTAATTTTAGGAATTGTTACACCTAAAATTTCTTGTTTTTCTTCACCACTACCAAGACGATCAAATTGCTTATCTTCGCTCCAATTTTCTAAATGAACAATTAACGAAATATGAGCATGTGAACGTACTGCTCCAGCACCATATAAATTCATTACATCAATTATTCCAACTCCACGAATTTCCAACAAGTGACGTAAAATTTTAGGTGGTTCGCCATGAACTGTCATTTCATCTTGCTTATAAACTTCAACGCGATCGTCTGCAATTAATCGGTGACCTCTTTTAATTAAATCTAACGCTGTTTCTGATTTACCTACTCCAGAATCACCTGTTATCAAAACTCCTAAACCATAAATATCCACTAAAACACCATGCAATGATTGTCTTTCTGCAAGTTGTCCTTGTAAAAAATATGTAATTTTTGAAGCAATCCGTGATGTTGGTGATTTAGTCCTCAAAATTGGAATATGATTTTCAGATGCTGCTTTCGCCATACTTTCTGGTATAGGTAACATTCGTGCAACAACTAAACAAGGAGTTTCATTTGTACATAGTTTTTGCATTACCTTGTCTTGATTTTCATTTGTTAAACGCTGTGAAAATGAAATTTCAGTCATTCCAAATACTTGAACACGTTTCTGAGGATAATAATCAAAATATCCTGTTAATTCAAGATCCGGACGTGAAATATCATCTGTTTCAATTTTATTAGTCTCTAAAAATTCTTTTCCTGAATAAACAATCAGGTCACAACCATCAACTAATTCTTTAACAGTTACATTTCTCACTTTAAATCCCTCATTTCTGAAGAAACCCTTCATAAACTTGAATACAACTAATTTTCAAAATAATCGGATACAATCATATTTACAATACTTATTATAATAGCAACAATAATTGCACTGCCAAAATTACTAAAATAAAAATCTGGTGCTAAAGCCCATGATGCTAATTGCAACATAAACGCATTTATACAAATATAAAACAAGCCAAATGTAAGAATTGTAATTGGCAATGAAAACAATACAATAATTGGTTTAATAAATCGATTTAATAGTCCCATTACTACAGCTGCAACAAATGCCATCCAAATATTTGATACATGAAATAAATTAGGAAAGAAACCTGCAACTGCAATGAAAATTAATGTATCAAGGATTGATCTTTTCCAAAATCCCATAAAAATCCCTTCTTATTTTTTTATATCTTTTTCTTTCACATCATGAATGATTTTTCTATTTGATGTACTTTTAGTAAATGTTCTTCCAGTATATTTTTCATACATTGATTTCCAATTGTTATCATTTTGATTAGGATTATTAGGAATAGCAAAGGCTAAAATTAAATATATTAAAATTGGCAATATCATTGTATGAATAAATAGTGAGCAAATTAAAGTAAAAACTAAGTAACCAATTCTGATATATTTAGGATCCACCTTAAAATATTCAGCAATCCCTCCGCACACACCAGCAAGAATTCGTTGTGATCTTGAACGATAAAGTTTCTTTTTCATCAATGCCCTCCTACTATTTATTTTGAAAAAGTACAATTCCTAATTCATATGGTGAATCATTATAGATAGCACCTTCAGCAATTTTCAAGTTGCCATTAAATGTTTTCAACTTTAAATGACAATAAGCAGAATTTAGTTGTAAAGCAGCATAAAATTGATTTTCATTGGTTACATGACGTCCATTACAATTTAAAATTATGTCACCAGGTTCCAAATTCATCTTTGCTGCAGGAGTATCTGGTCTAATAGCAACGATTCTAATACCCATATTTGTTTCAACATACCATTGATTTGACTTTTCATCTTTCTTTTTTCGCTTGAAAATCATCCATACACTAGCTAATAGAATAAAAATCGTCAAAACTAAACTTGATTTAGGGAAAATAGTCCCAATTATAAAGCCAGCGAATGCAATTAAACACATCAACATATTTTGTTTACGATAATATTCTAGAGCATTTTTGGCAGTTTCTTTAAAAATTTTGCCTACACTTCCAACAAAAAACGGTAAAATAAAGAAACTAAATTTTAACTCACCAAAATGAATTAATGGAATAAATTTAAAATTACTTACTAAATTTCCAGGAATCAAAATCAACAAAGGCAAAACTGTTAATTCATGAAAACAGTATTGCACAATTCGTCTTCCTCTTTTTCCTTGACGTTCTCTAGGAGAAAACCAAATTTTATCATTTTTTCCAGTTAAATGTGCCTTCATAAAATAGTTAAGTGATAGGAGCAACATGAATATAGAACTGGATATCTCCCCATGTTGGTAACTTATAACACCTAAAATATACAATGGCAATGCACTTAAATCTATGACAGGTAAAAATAACATTGATACCATTGCAAAAATTTCATATATAAACACATATTTGATTGGAATAAAGATCCCTATTATTACCGAAAAAATCGATAAAATTAATCCCCAAACCAGACCTTTTTTTACAAAATGTCTAATTTCATACCAATCTTTATTAATCGCAATTCTAAAATTATTACGTTCATTTTTTATTCTTAATTGATAAAGTAATAAAGTATACAAAATACCTAACCATAATAATGGTTGAATAAAAAATTCTCCAATGACTTTTATTATTTCCACTTAAATACCTCTTTTATTGCGGATTCTCTTGCTTTAATTTCCATTGTAAATAAGCATTAATAAATCCATCTAAATCTCCATCCATAACACTCTGAACATTGCCGGTTTCATAATCCGTACGATGATCCTTTATCATTGAATAAGGATGAAATACGTATGAGCGAATTTGTGATCCCCATGCAATATCCACTTGTTTTCCTTGTATTTCTGCTTTCTGTCTCTCTTTTTCTTCTAATTCACGTTGATATAGTTTGGCTTTTAACATTTTTTCTGCCGTTGCTCTATTTTGAAACTGTGAACGTTGAGCCTGACTTGATACTACTATACCTGTAGGAATATGAATTAATCTTACTGCTGATGAAGTTTTATTAATATGTTGTCCACCAGCTCCACTAGAACGAAAAACCTCCATTTTTATATCTTCAGGTCTTAGATCAATTTCAATACTATCATCTAATTCTGGCATTACATTAACAGAAGCAAATGAGGTATGTCTACGAGCAGCCGAATCAAATGGTGAAATTCTTACTAACCGATGAACACCCTTTTCACTTCGCAAATAACCATAAGCATTTGTTCCTTTGATTAACAAAGTAACACTCTTAATACCTGCTTCATCACCGATTTGATAATCTGCAGTTTCAATTATAAATCCATGCTGTTCTGCCCATCTTGTATACATTCTTAGAAGCATAGATGCCCAATCTTGTGACTCTGTGCCTCCAGCACCAGGATGTATTTCCAAAATAGCATTATTCTTATCATACTCGCCATTCAATAATAAAGATAATTGATAATTTTCTAATTGTTTTTGTGTATTTTTTATTTTTTCATTTAGTTCATTCTGAAGATCTTGATCTTCAAAATCTTCCTCTAGTAACTCAAATAAAACATTTAAATCATCGATCGCTTGATTTAATTGATGAAAATTATCATACTTATTTTTCAAAATATTATTTTCATTAATTAAATTTTGTGCTTTTTTGCTATCGTTCCAAAAATTTGGATCACTCATTGTATCTTCATTTTGAGCAATCTGTTCCTCTAGACTATCTAAGTCAAAGAGACCTCCTAAAGTCTGATATTTTTTCATTCATTTCTTGAATTTGATTACGATAATCTACTAATTCCATTTAAAAGTCTTCCTTTCATAACTATTAATATTATTATACATGATTTCAATTTAGATAACAGATTTGGCCAAATGAAAAGGTATACCAATAAAAATAAAATATTGGTATACCCTATCAAATATATAAAATTTAGCAAAATTATCGACGAATATTCTGACGAATTTCAGCCTTCAAGAATAATTTAGTTACATCTGTTTCAATATCCGCAACCATTCTTTCAAACATTTGATATCCATCTGATTGATATTCAACTAATGGATTTAATTGACCATATCCACGTAATCCAATTGATTGTCTTAATTGATCCATCTCATCAATATGGTTTGTCCAATGGTCATCTACAACACGTAAAATTACAACTTTTTCGAATTCAAGCATTTGTTCTGGATCATTTAATTGCTTTTCCTTATGTTTGTAATTCTCCTCTGCACGATCCATTAAATAATCAATCATTTCGTCTGGTGTCTTACCTGCAAAGTCATCAGCAGAAATAGTTCCTTCTTTAACCATATTTGCTTCTGCAAATTCTGCTAATTCATTTAAATTCCATTCTGATTTGTCACCTTGTGTATGAATTTCCACTTCATGTTTAACAGTCCGTCGGATCATATCCATAATAACTTTTTTAAGTGACTTTTCTTCTAAAATGATTTGTTGACGTTGTTTATAAATAACTTCACGTTGAGCACGCATTACATCATCATATTGTAAAACTTGTTTTCGCGTATCATAGTTATTACCTTCTACACGCTTTTGTGCTGATTCAACTTGTTTTGTAATCATTTTAGATTGAATTACTGCATCATCATCTGCAATTTTCATACTTTGAAGCAAATCTTTAATTTTTTCTGAACCAAAACGAAGCATCAAATCATCTTCTAAAGAAAGATAAAATTGAGATAATCCTGGATCTCCTTGACGTCCAGAACGTCCTCTTAATTGATTATCAATTCTTCGAGATTCATGACGTTCCGTTCCAATTACTGCAAGACCACCTAACTCACGTACATTAGGGCCTAATTTAATATCAGTACCACGACCAGCCATGTTAGTAGCAATTGTAACTGCACCTTTTTGACCTGCATTTGCAACAATTTCAGCTTCCTTAGCATGGTTTTTAGCATTCAAAACAGCATGTGGAATTCCACGCTTATCTAATAATTGTGATAAGTATTCTGAAGTTTCAACCGCAACTGTACCAACTAAAACTGGTTGGCCTGCTTTATGACGACGTTCAATATCATCTGCAACTGCATTAAATTTACTTTTTAATGTTGGATATAGTAAGTCAGACCGATCATCTCTAATTACAGGTTTATTAGTTGGAATCGTAATTACCTGCATATTGTAAATTTCACGGAATTCTTCTTCTTCGGTTTTTGCTGTACCTGTCATTCCTGCTAATTTATGATACATTCTGAAGAAGTTTTGATAAGTAATGTTGGCCATTGTCTTCGTTTCTTCTTCAATTTTCACATGTTCCTTAGCTTCAATTGCTTGATGCAATCCATCAGAATAACGACGGCCTTCCATGACACGTCCAGTAAATTGATCAACAATCAATACTTCACCTTTTTGCACAACATAATCTTTATCACGAAGCATAATGTAGTTAGCACGTAAAGCATTGTCTAAATGATGATTCAATGCCGTATTATCTGGATCAAATAAGTTAGTTAATCCAAAATATTTTTCAGCTTTTTGAATTCCTTCTTCAGTCAAAGAAACTGTCTTAGATTCCAAATCAATATTATAATCTTCATCTTCTTTTAACGTTTTCACAAATCGGTCTGCACGAACGTATAAAGAAGTTGAACCCTTTGCTTGTCCAGATATAATTAATGGTGTTCGAGCTTCATCAATTAAAATAGAGTCCACTTCATCAACAATTACGTAGTTCAAAGGACGTTGAACCATATCTTCTTTATAGACAACCATGTTATCTCTTAAATAATCAAATCCTAATTCACTATTTGTTGAATAAGTAATGTCTGCATTATATGCTTCTCGTTTTTCTTCTGGTGATTTACTTGATACATTTAGTCCTACTGTTAGACCAAGCCATTGATATAGTTCACCCATTTCAGTAGCATCACGTTCAGAAAGGTATTCATTAACAGTTACAACATGAACTCCTTTACCTGATAGTGCATTAAGGTAAACAGGCATAGTAGCTGTTAAAGTCTTTCCTTCACCAGTTTTCATTTCTGCAATATTACCTTGGTGTAAAACAATACCACCTAAAATTTGTACGTGATATGGAAATAATCCTAAAACTCGCTTAGCTGCTTCTCGAGCAACAGCAAAAGCTTCTGGAAGCATATCATCTAATGATTCACCATTTTGATATCGTTTTTTAAACTCTGGTGTTTTTGCTTTTAATTCTTCATCTGAAAGTTGAGCCATTTCTTCAGCATGTGCTTCAACCTTATTTGCTATTTTGTCTAGGCGTTTAATTTCGCGTTTATCACTTTCAACCCATTTTTTAAGAATATTAACCATGTGTGATTCCCTTCTAAAGTGTTCATTTGGTTAATTAAAATATACCAGTTTTAATGATAGCATTTTTCCAAATAATTTTAAACATATAATTCTTTATCCTAAACTTAAATCATTAGACTTTTTCAAGCAAAAAATTAAAGAACCATGCAATTAATGCATGGTTCTTAACTATAAATTTAAATCAATTAATTTTCATTAATATCCATCAAGCCATATTTTCCATCACGCCGACGATAAACTATATTAATATCATTTGTATCAGCATCTTCGTAAATAAAGAAATTATGTCCTAACATTTCCATTTGTAATACAGCTTCCTCACTGTCCATTGGTTTAACAGCAATATTTTTTGTTCGTACTATTTCAATTTTATTTTCTTCTGCATCTGCATCATCTAAATTTTCATTAGTAAAATCTAAATGCTTATAACCCTTTTCACGCGACTTGCGATTGATTTTTGTTTTATGCTTTCTAATCTGACGTATTAATTTATCCGTAACTAAATCGATACTGCCATACATATCAGGTGAAGTTTCTTCTGCTCTTAAAACTAAATATGGAAGTGGAATTGTTACCTCAACCTTTGTAGTCTTATCTGGATAAGTCCTCAAATTAGCATGTGCTGTAACATTTGCATTTGAGTCTAAATATTTATCTAATTTAGATATCTTTTTCTCTACATAATCCCGAATTGCTGAAGTAACTTCAATATTTTCCCCACGCACGTTAATTTTTAACATAATAAAACTCTCCTTTCACATTGAGTATTTCTACTCAAAGGAAGTACTCCTTCCATATATTTATTATAATAGAAAGCGTTTAAATTAACAAACAATGTACTCTCTCTTTTAACGTGCCAAAGTAATAGAGTGCACTTTTTTCGCCCCATGTTCAAACATTATTTGTTGTGCATGATATAAAGTAGTCCCAGTTGTATAAACATCATCAACCAACAAAATATTTTTCCCTTTTAAATCTATTTTGCCATTGAACTTAAACGGTTGCGGAGTATGTATTCTATCTATACGATTTTTTTCTACTTGCTTAATTTGATGTAAATTTTCATCAACTGCTAGTAATTCAACATATGGAAGATTTTCAATTAATCCGACTACTTGATTAAACATTCTTTCATGTTCTTGCGTACTTTTATTTACTGGTATTGGAACATATATCCAATGTTTAAGGGGATAATTTTGCATAATCATCTTCTCAAATTTGTTTTGAAATATTTTTCGTAATTGATAATCTCCTATAAATTTGTATAAGTTAAAATATTCTTTAGTTGCTTGGTTTTGATAAACAAGTAATGCACGATTCTTTAGTAATTTTTTCTGTTTCTTTTCCCATTTTACACAGTCTAAACAAGTCTTATCGTTTGATTTTCTTCCACATCCCTCACAAATTGGTAATTGAATAAATTCAAATTTTTGATAACAATCTTTACATATAAATTTTTCTTTAATTGGTTTAAAAGAGAAAATCCATGCTAAGTTAATTTTATAATTGATCATTTGCTGACATAGTTTACATTTAGTATTCATTCAACAATTTCCGAGCCTTTCGATTAAGATATTTAATTTGTCCTGCAGCCTTTTTAACATTCTGGTTATAATATTTAACTATGAAATATACATCACCATCTGGTTTGGTCTTATTTCTTCCAACTCTTCCTGCAATTTGCACCAAACTTGAACATGTAAAATTATTATTTTCAGCTCCATATACCATCAAGTCTAAATTTTTAAAAGTAACTCCTCTTTCTAAAATAGTTGTTGTAACTAAAAAGCGAAGTTTTCCATCACGTAAAGCCTGAATCTTTTTAATTCTTTGTGGGTCTGCTGCATATACACTTTCACCTAATAAATTTGGAAATTCACTTTGAATGCACCTTAACACCGGATCTAAATATTTTAATTCTGGTACAAAAATTAAAAATGGCGTACCTTGTTTTTCCCACTTTTGAATTGTATTTTTAACAAATTGTGATAATTTTTTCTTTTTTAAGTTTCTATATAAATTTTTATCCAAATTAAATTTAATTTCTGGTAATGGAAATTGATGGAATCTCAAAGGAAAATATCCTACTGATAACTTTTTTTGTTTTATAAGCTGCATACTTTTTTCATCTGGAGTAGCAGTCAAGTAAATCTTAACACCATCTTTTTTACAGGAACGTTCTGCTGTAAGATGCAAATTATGATCATTTACAAAAGGAAATGAATCAATTTCATCAATTACTAAAATATCAAATGCATGTTTAAACTTCATCAATTGATGTGTTGTACAAATAGTTAATTGAGCATAAAAATATTTCATTGAGCTCTTTCCATGTAATAATGCAATTTTTATATTTTTAAATGCTGATTGAAGTCGTGGATAAAGCTCATTACATACATCAATTCGAGGTGAAGCAATTGCAATTCTTTTTCCAGCTTTTAAATTTTCTTCTAACATTGGAAATAACATTTCTGTTTTCCCCGCTCCTGTAACAGCCCATATCAGATGATCCTTTTTTTGTTTTACTTTTTTACATAATTCTTGTGCACACCTTGTTTGATATGGTGACAAAGTTCCTTTCCAAGTTAAAACCTTTTGGGGAATATCAAATATATTTGGTTCATTAAGATGATATAACATGTCTAAACTTGTTATCCGTCCTAATTGAATACAGTTTCGACAATAAAACTCATTATTGGGTAATTTAACTTCTGCTTTTAGATTTTTAAAGTAACATCTTTGACATTCTACGTACTTTCCTTTCTCAATTAGCGCTTTTTTTCCTGATAATTTTAATTGTATAATATTAGATGTAGAAATTTGTTTCTGCGTAAAAATTCTTCCATAAAAATTATTTAAATTCATAACAGCACCTCCTATTATATAACTACGCAAAAAAAGTCAATTTTGGAGGATATATGTGTAAAAAAAATTATTTTACAATAAAAAAGAACGGTCAATATAGACAAGTAATCAAAAAATCAGAATTTATTTGTTACATAAATCGCATAGATTCTGAACATGAAGCTCAAAATTTTATTGATCAAATAAACAAAGAACATAATAAAGCTAGACATATTTGTTATGCATATTTACTTGGATTAAATGATGAAATTCAACGCGAAAGTGATAATGGGAAAGTGATAATGGAGAGCCCGCTGGCACGGCTGGCGTTCCTATTCTTAATGCTTTAAAACAGGCTTCTCTACATAATGTATGTGCTGTTGTTGTCAGATATTTTGGAGGAATTAAATTAGGAACTGGAGGCCTGATTAGAGCATATGGTGGTACAACAAACCAAACTATTAGTACTATTGGTATTATTAAAAGAACGTTAATGAGTGAACTTATTATTGCTTTGTCATATAGCGATTTTGAACGTGCTAAATATTTTTTTCAACAAAACAATATTCCGTTAATTGATATTGAATATAGTGAGCAAATCACTGCAGTTGTTTGTACAAAAAAATCAGAAATTGAAGACTTTTATAAGTCATTTACAAATTATCTTAACAAGCCAATTGAAATACAAATTGGCGAAGAAAAATATCAAGATATGGAACTTTAGTTAAAAAAAGAGACTGTATTAAAACAGTCTCTTTTATTTATCGTGCGAATGATTATTTGGCATTAATACAATTTTCTTAATTAAATTTAATAAAGGTGTATGATTAGGTCCAACTAGCCCTATCAACTCAACAAATATTTCTAACCCAAATAATGTAGCAATTGTTAACAATATTGATCCTAAAATGTTTGATAATGGATAAAGCAATGAGATAAAAGAAAAAATCAATGCAATTCCATAAATCACTAAAACAGTTTGTCTATGAGATAATCCCATTTGCATTAACCTGTGATGTAAATGGTGTTTATCTGGCTTCATAATTGGTTTTTTATTTAACGCTCTTCGAATAATTGCATAGACAGTATCAGTAATTGGCACTCCTAGAATAATCAATGGGATAATAATTGAAATGAAAGTTGCATTTTTCAATCCAAATAATGCAAATACCGAAATCATAAATCCAATAAATAACGATCCTGTATCACCTAGATAAATAGATGCAGGATGAAAATTATATGGCAAAAAGCCAATCAATGCTGCTACTAATGTAAACATCATAATTGAAATAAATGTATTTGTAACATTCAAGAAAAAATATCCTGTTAGAGCACTCGTAGTTAAAGCTATAATGGCTATTCCTGTTGCTAAACCATCTAACCCATCAATTAAGTTTACTGCATTAGTAATTGCCAAAATCCAAATTAATGTAATAGGTAAACTAAAAATTCCTAACTCAATCGAACCTATAAATGGCAATGTTATTGTAGTCATTCTAATACGAGCTGCATAATATACAATTAATGATGCAGCAACAATTCCAATTATTTTTTGATATGGTTTCAGTTCATAAATATCATCAATAATTCCAGTAATTATTATCACACATTGAGCAATAAACAAAGCAACAGTTTGTTTAAAAGGATAGTTTCTACCTAATAAAACAAAATTAGTAAAATTAAATGCAATAAAAATTGCAAGGCCTCCCATTGTAGGCATGATTTTCTTATTCACTCTTCGTGCATTTGGTTTATCAACTGCTCCCACTTTAAACGCTAGATGACGTACAAATGGAACAAGTAATGCAGAAATTAAAATTGTTGCGAACAATGACGCAAAAATTTTATACATAAAATGTCCTCTTTCTGTATTTCATGAGAGATTATATGCATATAATCTCTTTTAGATCCGCTATGTAAGAGAATGGTTATTCCTCTCATTGCGTTATCATACTAATTGATATCATACCATATTTAACAATTAAATAAACCAAATGAAATTAAAATCGCATTGAATTTTCAAAAAAAGTTCATCTTAATAAAAAAAAAGGCTGTGTAAACACACAGCCCTTTTTTATAAATTACATCATGCCACCCATATCTTGTTGTGGAGCAGCATCTTTCTTTTCTTCTGGTTTATCTGCAACTACAGCTTCTGTTGTTAATAATAAAGCTGAAACTGAAGCAGCATTTTGTAATGCAGAACGAGTAACTTTAGTTGGATCAACAATTCCTGCATCAACCATGTCTTCCCATTTATCTGCAGCAGCATTGTATCCAATACCATCTTTTTGTTCTTTAAGTTTTTCTACAATAACTGAGCCTTCTAATCCTGCATTTTCAGCAATTTGACGTACAGGTTCTTCCAAAGCACGTTTTACAATGTTTACACCTGTTTGAATATCGCCTGCTTCGTCTAATTCTTCAACATCTTTAATAGCATTTACCAATGCTGTACCACCACCTGGAACAAATCCTTCTTCCACAGCAGCACGTGTAGCATTTAATGCATCTTCAATACGATATTTTTGTTCTTTTAATTCTGTTTCTGTAGCTGCACCAACTTTAATAACTGCAACACCGCCAGCTAACTTAGCTAAACGTTCTTGTAATTTTTCTTTATCAAAGTCTGATGTTGTTTCAGCAATTTGACCTTTAATTTGAGCAACACGTTCTTCAATCTTGCTCTTATCTCCAGCACCTTCCACAATTGTTGTGTTTTCCTTTGTTACTGTAACTTTAGCTGCTGAACCTAATTGATCAACTGTTGTATCTTTCAATTGTAAGCCAAGGTCATCAGTAATAACTGTAGCACCAGTTAAAATTGCAATATCTTGTAACATTTCTTTACGACGATCACCAAATCCTGGTGCTTTAACTGCAACTACATTGAATGTTCCACGAATCTTGTTTAATACTAATGTTGGTAATGCTTCACCATCAACATCATCTGCAATGATTAACAATGGACGACCTTGTTGAACAATTGATTGTAACAATGGTAATAATTCTTGAATGTTTGAAACCTTTTTATCTGTAACTAAAATGTATGGATTATCTAGATCTGCTTCCATTTTATCTTCATCAGTTACCATGTATTGTGATAAGTATCCACGATCAAATTGCATACCTTCAACAACATCTAATGAAGTGTCAATTCCCTTTGATTCTTCAACTGTAATAACACCATCGTTACCAACTTTTTCCATCGCATCAGCAATAAATTTACCTACTTCTTCATTTGCTGCTGAAATAGAAGCAATTTGTTGAATATCACTCTTTGATTCAACTTTATGTGACATTTCATGTAATGATTTAACAGCTGCTTTTGTTGCTTTTTCAATTCCTTTACGGATTCCAACTGGGTTTGCACCTGCAGTAACGTTCTTCATACCTTCATTAACAATTGCTTGAGTAAGTACGGTAGCAGTTGTTGTACCATCACCAGCAATATCATTTGTTTTAGAAGCAACTTCTGCAACTAATTTTGCTCCCATATTTTCAAAATGATCTTCCAATTCAATAGCTTTAGCAATTGTAACACCATCATTTGTGATTGTTGGTGCACCATATGATTGTTCTAATACAACATTACGTCCTTTAGGACCAATTGTTGATTTTACAGTATTTGCTAATTTATCAACACCTGCAAGCATCTTTGCACGTGCATCTTCTGAAAATTTAATTTCTTTTGCCATAAATAATCACCTCAAAAAAATAAATTCTAGTCTACAATTGCCATGATGTCACTATCACGAACAATTAAATAATCTTCTCCATCATATTTAACTTCAGTACCAGCATATTTATCAAATAAGACTTTATCGCCATCTTTAACGCTAGGAACTGCTTTTTGTCCATTTTCTAATAACTTACCGTCACCTACTGCAACGACTTTTCCTGTTTGAGGCTTTTCCTTTGCATTACTTGCTAATACAATTCCTCCAACAGTTTCTTCTTTTTCTTTTTCAACTTTTAAGACTACGCGGTCTCCTAATGGTTTAAGCACAATAAATCCCTCCATTTTTTAGCACTCGTTAGTATTAAGTGCTAACTGATTACAATTATTACTATAATCTCTTTGCCATTAAAAAGCAAGCATTTTTTATCACTTAACATCTTAGAGTGCTAATTCGATTTCGAAATTAATCATAAACATGCTACAATATTAATAAATTACATATAAAGGAAGTTTATCATTGTGGCAATTGAAAAGAATTCTCTTTCCATTTTGTTGGGATATCTATTTATATTGATTTCTCAACTTATTATTCAAAAAATTTTTTGGTCTTCTTCAATTCTATATATTTTGTTAACTATTATTGGAATTATAGGTGCACTATTACTTTTATTTTTGAATCATAAATTTAGTTATCAAAATTTAGTAGAATATCAAAAAAAGCCAAAAAAATCTCATTTTATTATCTGGGGATTTATTGGAATTGGAATAGTTTTAATCAGTCAATTAATAATCGGAGCAATTTGGCATTTTACAACACACTCTACTGCAATTTCTCAAAATACTAATCAACTATTAACTATTTTTCAAAGCTTTCCAATATATGGATTAGATATTATTATTGCATCCCCAATAATTGAAGAATTAATTTTTCGCAAAGTATTTTTTGGCAATTTAACTTATTACTTTAATCCTATTATTAGTGGAATTATTTCTAGTACTTTATTTGCGATAGCACATCATGATGGCCACTTTATTGCCTATTTTGTAATGGGATGCATTTTTGAATTAATATACTACAAAGCAAAAGACTTAAGAGCTTCTATGATAAGTCATATGGGACTAAACTTATTTATCCTACTCTTTTTTGAATTGAAATTTATATAATGTAGAAAGAAGGAATTATATGTTACTACTTCAAGCTCAACATGTTGCACAACATTTTGGCGCTGATATTTTATTTGAAGATATAAATATGGATATCCAAGATCATTCGCGCATTGGACTAGTTGGACGTAATGGTGCCGGTAAATCTACTCTAATCAAAATGATAATGGGACTTAAAGAACCAAGCGAAGGTAAAATTACAAAAAAGAAAAATTTATCAATTGGGTATCTTGCCCAAAGTAACGGTCTTGAATCTAACCAATCAATTTATCTTGAAATGAAATCAGTTTTCAAATCTTTGATTGAAATGGAAGAAAAAATTCATAAACTAGAAACGCAAATTGCTTCTCCAAATGTAGATTCAGATTCTCCACAATATCAACAATTACTGAATCAATATGATCAATTGAGTCATGATTTCAAAGAACTTAATGGATATGGATATGAGAACGAAATTAAGGGAGTTTTAAAAGGATTAGGTTTTAATGATTCAGATTTTGATCGTCCTGTTAATTCATTATCTGGTGGTCAAAAGACAAGACTTGCACTAGCAAAATTATTGCTTGAAAAACGTGATTTATTAATTTTAGACGAACCTACTAACCATCTAGATATTCAGACATTAACATGGCTTGAAAACTATATTCAAAATTATTCAGGTGCCCTATTAATTGTGTCACATGATCGTTATTTTTTAGATAAAGTCGTTAACGAAATTTATGAAATTACACATAAACATTCAAACCACTACACTGGAAACTATTCTGACTATATTAAAGAAAAGCAAGCACGTCTTAAAGCACAATGGAAAGCATATGAAAAACAGCAAAACGAAATTAACCATTTAGAAGAATTTGTAAATAAAAATATTGTTAGAGCCTCAACGACAAAGAGAGCACAAAGCAAACGCAAACAACTAGAAAAAATAGACCGATTAGATCGCCCAGAAGGTTATGAAAAAGGCCCTCATTTTGAATTTACTAGTGATAAAGATAGTGGAAATGTAGTACTTCAAGTTAATGACGCAGCAATAGGATATGATCAAAAAATATTATCTGAACCAATTAATCTTGAAATTAAAAAACATCAAATTATTGCTATTGTTGGTCCAAATGGGATTGGTAAATCAACTTTACTAAAAAGTATTTTAAATAAAATTCCTTTAATTAAAGGAAAAATCCGTTTAGGTTCAAATGTACAACCTGGTTATTATGATCAAGAACAACAAACTCTACATAGTAATAAAACGGTACTAAATGAAATTTGGGATGACCATCCAACGACTCCTGAAAAAGATATTCGATCAATTTTAGGAAGTTTTTTATTTCAAGGAGATGAAGTTAAAAAAATTGTCCATAATCTATCTGGTGGCGAAAAAGCCCGTTTAATGTTAACTAAATTGGCAATGCAACATGATAATTTTTTGATTTTGGATGAACCTACTAACCACTTAGATATTGAAAGTAAAGAAGTATTAGAACAAGCTATTCAAAATTTTAATGGTACAGTATTGTTTGTCTCACATGATCGTTACTTTATTAATAAAGTTGCAAGTGAGGTATTAGAAATTACTCCTGATGGAAGTACTCTCTATCTTGGAAATTATGACTATTATGTTACAAAAAAAGAAGAACAAGAATTTTTAAAATCATCAAAAAATGAAAATAAAATTCAAGAAAGTCAAATTTCAAATGCAAAATTAAATTATCAGCAAAGTAAAGAACAACAAAAAAAATTACGCAAACTAAATCGCGAATTACAAAAAATTGAAGAAATGATTTCAAATTCTGAAATTCAAAAAGAAAAAGTTGAACATGAAATGACTCAACCTGATGCATTCAATGACATAAATAAAATGAATGATTTACAAATGAAACTTGATAAGATTTCAAAGGAATTAGATAATTTAGAACAAGAATGGGAAGAAAAATCAATAGAATTAGAAGAATTCCAAGATAACTTAGGATGAATAAAAAAAGACACTTTTTAAGTGTCTTTTTTTATTCATCAATCCATTCAAATTCTAAACTTGGATTAGCATTTAAATCTAAATTAGCACGTTCTCCATGTTTATAGGCCACAAAACCAGCAGCCCCAATCATCGCTGCATTATCTCCACATAATTTTAATGGTGCTTTAATAAATTCAACATTTTCAAATTTGCTTAACTCGCAATCTAAACGATCCCGTAAAGCCTTATTTGCTGCAACTCCACCAGCTAAAATAAATTGTTTTACAGGATATTTTTCCAAAGCTTTAAGTGTTTTTTCAGCTAAAACATCTACAACACTAGCTTCAAAACTTGCTGCTAAGTCCTTTTTATCTAATACTTCTCCAACTTGATCAGCATGGTGAACTACATTAATAAATGCACTTTTTAATCCACTAAAACTAAAATCAAAGTTATCCTCATTTTCCATTGCACGTGGAAAATGGAAAGTATCTTGTCCTTGGTGAGCTAATTCATCAATTTCTTTCCCTGCTGGATATTTAATTCCTAAAACACGGCCAACTTTATCAAAAGCTTCACCAGCTGCATCATCTCGTGTCTCACCAATAATTTTAAATTCATTTTCTTTTGGCATATAAACTAATTCAGTATGTCCACCTGAAACCAATAAGGCTAATGCTGGAAATTTTATTTCACTTACGTAACGTGCTGCATAAATATGTCCTGCCATGTGATTAACTGGAACCAAAGGTAAATTATGTGCAAATGCCACCGCTTTTGCTGCAGTAACTCCAATTAGCAATGAACCAACTAAACCCGGTCCATATGTCACAGCAACAGCATCTAAATCATCGTACGTTACATTTGCTTCAGCTAAAGCATCTTTAATGCATACTGTAATTACCTCAATATGGTGCCGACTAGCTACTTCTGGTACTACTCCACCAAATCGTTGATGACTTTTAATTTGAGTAGCAACGATATTAGATAAAATTTTACATCCATTTTCAATGACTGCTACGCTAGTTTCATCACAACTAGATTCAAATGATAAAATTAAATTTCTTTTCTCTTCCATGTTTGCTACTCACCTTTTATCTGATATTCGTATTCATAAGCATTCTCATCATTATCTGCAAAATAATGGTGTTTGATTCGAGTTTCTTTAAAACCTAAATCATGATAAAACTTTTGTCCTTGCAAATTACTTTGCCGTACATCAAGTAATACTTTCTCACTTCCATATTTTTTAGCCTCATTAATAATGATTTGAATCATTTTAGTTGCAATGCCCTTGCCTTGAAAACGTGGAACAATGGCAATATCTTTTATTTTAGCTTCGTTAAATGAATAACTACAAATAACATAAGCCACTACTTGATCTTCAAATCTAACAAGTAACACCAAATTTTGAGTTTGATTTTGTACTTGTTTTTCAAAAAATCCATAATCTATCGGTGTTTTACCATTATAAACAGCTCGTTCAACTGATAGCATTTCTGGAATTGCCGATACAACTCCTCGACAAAAAAGATATTCTTTATTATCCAAAATAATATTTTGGTTTTCAAAATCAATATCTTGTAAATCCGTTTGCTTTCCTAGAATATGTTGGATTTTATTTTTAAACTTTTTCAACATAACTCCCATGACTATTTTTCTCCTCCGGATGCTTTTCCATCCATTGTAATTCTGCTTGTGTTAATCGTTTATATTGTGGTACAAAAGAATCAATATCAGAAGTATTTTCCTTTGCTCCTAGTCTACCTAAAATTGCAGCTTGTGGAATTTGATAATCAGCAGAAGCAAATGTAAATGCCAATTTTAAATTTTTTTGAGCCATTTTTACAAATTCATCATTTTCTTTTCCCACAAAAATAACTCTTTGATCTAATTCAGATAATTTATTAAGCAAATTATCAAAACTTATATGCATATCTGCTATTTTAGTTTCTAAAATTCCATTTTTCCACTGATATGCAGCCGCAAATACATTTTGGTTGCGTGCATCAAAATATGGGATAATTAAGCAATCTTCTTGTGGAAAAATGTTTGCAGCAACCACCTTTAAACTAGAAACTCCTACTAATTCTTTATTTAATGTAGAAGCTAATACTTTGGCAGCTGTTACACCTATTCTTAATCCTGTATAAGAGCCTGGTCCTTGTGCAACTACAAATCGGTCTATATCTTGAACTGTTATTTTACAACCTTTCAAAATTTCTTGAATAGTTGGCATTAGTGTAACACTATGGTTTCTTGAAACATTCGTTGTTTTAGTAGCTAATAAATTTTCATCATCTAAAACAGCAACAGATAATGGTTGATTCGATGTATCAATTGCTAATATTTTCATTTTTATTCCTCATTACTAAAATCATAAATATTATAAATTGCGCCAATGAACTTCGGCAATACAACTTATTTTGTTTTTTACTTTTATTTCATGTAAAGAAATATTTTGACTAGTAATATATTCTGTATTACTTTCAACTACTTCTCCATATCTTACTTCATTTTTATAAACAATATTAATTTTTTTCACTTCATGTGTACGTAAAAATTCTTCAGGTAATGTATCTAACATCCAATCAAAGTAATGAACATTATTTACATGTTGATTACTATCTATATCCATAAATCTTACTCGATATTCTTTTTGATAGTCTATATGATTAATTTTTTCAGGATTAGGCAAACGTTCTAACTTAGTAGTATAGTCCCCTTCATATGGATCAATAACCTCATTTTTTATACATACTATCTTTCGCTTAGTTTTATCCATTAAAGCAAAAATTGTATGCATATGAACAATTTCTTGATCATTTTCATCATACATATAAAAGTCTCGATAACAAAAATATCGGTTGTATGCTTGGGCTATTGTTGTAATTTTCACTGTTTCATGTTCTTGTGGTAGTCGTTTTACATCAATGATATTTTGCGTAACAACCCAACCTAAGCCCATTTCATCTAATTTTTCATTTGAAACCCCCAACTTTTCACTTTGATTCGTTGATACAAGCATACATAAATCGACTAAATTTCCAATATTTAATTTTCCTGTTACATTTGTTTCATAATAAATAACTTTATGATTTTCTGTATATTGTTTGCCTGACATTATGCCACATCCTTATCTTAATCCATGAAATTCATTATACACTTCTTGTTTTTTTAAATTATTATTTTTAGCAACTATCTTAATTGCAGCATTTGGTTTAATACCTTGTTGATCAATTAATCTTTGAACCTGTTCTTTAATTGTCAACTTGCACTGCACATCTTGTATCTCATTTTCACATTTTTCATTTCCCTGAACAACTATTACAAATTCTCCTCGAACATCTTCATTAGTACTCCATTCGAGTGCCTCTTGTAAATTTCCCCGTATGTATTCCTCATAACGTTTTGTTAATTCACGACATAAAACCACTTTTCTTTTTTCTCCAAAAACTGTCACCATATTTTCTAATGTCTTCTTCAAACGATGAGGAGCTTCATAATATACTTGAGTATATTCCTGACCATTTAATTTTTCTAATTCATTTATTTGTTCAGATTTTTTCCGTGGCAAAAAACCATAAAAAATAAATGGTTGTGGTAGAATACCTGATGCTATTAAAGCAGTAATAGATGCACTTGGTCCTGGAATAGCAATTACTCTAATTTCATTTTTTATGCAACTTTCAACTAGTTCATGTCCAGGATCACTTATTGATGGTGTTCCTGCATCGCTAACTTGAGCAATGTCTTGTCCATTATTAAGTTTTTGTATTAATTCTGGAATACGTTCTTTTGTATTAAATTTATGAAAACTAATTTGTTTTGTTTTAATATCAAAATAATTTAATAACTTTTGAGTATTACGTGTGTCTTCAGCAGCGATAAGATTAACTTGCTTTAAAGTCTCAACTGCTCGAGGACTCATATCTTTTAAATTACCAATTGGAGTAGGTACTAAATATAATGCACCTTTTGAGTCTAAATTACGAAAACTACTATTCTTTTGAATTGCCATCAATTTCTCTCCATTTATCCCCATAAATTATTTGTTGACAAAAGATGCACTCGTCATCCTCTCTGCGTGAACCAAAAAACTGTGTACAAACATGAAAACCTTCATGATATAATTTCTCTAAGTTTGACAGTCCATGACTAGTCTTTTTAGACTTCTTATTACTTTCTAATTCACTTAAACGTTCACGTAAGTGACTATTTTCAACTTCCAATTGTGCATTCTTCTCAATTATCTGTGTCATTTCCTTTCGCATTGATGATAATAATTGAGACATTGTTAATGCTTGTTGTTCCATCGTTTCAAAACTGTCGTATAATTCTCCCTTATCCATTTTAATCCTACCCTTTATGATAAATTTGACATAATTTCAATGTTAATGATTCTAATATATTCTGAAATGATACATTTAATGCTTTTTGATTCCATGTATCTAATATACATTCTATTCCAGTCGTTAAACTTGAAGATGAAATTCTTTCAGTAAAAACAACCAGTTCTTTTTTATATTTTTGAAAGGCTATTTCATCAGGCTGATTATATTTGATTAACAATAAATCTCGATTAACTAATAACATTAATTCCAATAAATACTGTTGCATTTCCTGATCTTCTGTCAATGACATTAACCTTGTTTGAATAAAAACAAAACTTCGTAAATCATTTTCCAAAACCAACTTAATCCAATTAAAAACTTCTGTTACTAATTTTTGAAAATGTTCATTTGTACCTAACTCAGTTAATTTTTCTATATTTCCATTCAAATGAACTAATAACCGTGCCATAGACGGGTCTATCTGATTATTTATTAATTTTTCAATTTGAACCTCTTGATTTAAATTATCAAGTTCTACTACCTGACAACGCGATACAATTGTTGGTAACATTTGATTTAAATGACTTGTCAACAAAAATGCAGTAATATCCCCTGAAGGTTCCTCTATAAATTTTAATAAACTATTTGCTGCACTTATTGTCATTTTCTCTGCATCTTTAATAATAAAAACTTTTCGGTTACCTTCCAAACCACTTTTTGAAAATTCGTCTTTTAAATATCTTATTGTATCTACTTTAATAGATTGACCATCAGGAATAATTTGAATTACATCAGGATGCTCATTATTTTTAATTCTTATACATTCATTACATTTTAAGCATGGAAAAGCATTTACTGTCGGATTATTACAAAAAATTGCCTGTGCAATCCAAATAGCTAGTTCTAATTTTCCTAATCCAGTTGCACCACTTAATAAATACGCATGGACAAGTTTTTTATTTTGAATTAAATGTGCAAAATGTTTTGTTAATTTACTTTGAAGTACAGTAATTTCTTGTTCCATGCCTATCCTCCTAAAATTGTTCAAAATCTTCAATATCTAATACAAATATCGTTCCTCCGCCAACTCTTACTTTTCTTGGATAATTATTATAAATTCCTTCTACATGGGTGTCTAATGCTACAGGCGGAGTAATATATTTGTTTCGTTGTTTAGACGTATGCTTAATCAAATCAATTACTTCTGCAACTCTTTCATCATCAATTCCAATTAAAAATGTAGAATTCCCAGATCTTAAAAAACTTCCACTTGAAGCTAATTTTGTAGCACGAATATTATGTTCAATAAATCGATTACTAAGTTTATCGCTGTCTTTATCTTGAATAATTGCAATTATCAGTTTCATAATTAGTCCTTTAGTCTATAAATGGAAGCAAAACATTTAATACATCTTCAGTTACTTTATCAATACTCTGAGTTGCATCAATCGTTTTAATTCGTTGTGGATTTTCTTTTGCTAGTTTTAAGTATCCTTGATGAACTCGTTTATAAAAGTCTAATTTTTCTTGGTCTAATCTGTTTACTTCATTCTGACGATTTTTTTGAATGCGCTCTAGTCCAATTTGTGGTTCAATATCAAAATATATTGTCAAATCAGGTTCAAGACCATTTGTTGCAAATTGGTTAATTTCATCAATTTTATCCATCCCAATTTCACGTCCTGCACCTTGATAAACTAATGAACTATCCACATAGCGATCGCTCATTACATATTT
The DNA here is from genome assembly GCF_030389495.1 of Ligilactobacillus cholophilus. Lineage (NCBI taxonomy): Bacteria > Bacillati > Bacillota > Bacilli > Lactobacillales > Lactobacillaceae > Ligilactobacillus > Ligilactobacillus cholophilus. Next base: position 161,037 of record NZ_CP127832.1, on the reverse strand, counting down.
ACCACTTTCCAATGCAGGAAAAACTGTTTCAATTAAATGTTGACGTCGAGCAGCTGCATATAATAATGCTTCTGTTCTTTTATCCATTTCAGTGAATTCCTGATTTAAAATAATTTCGCGAATTGCTTCTGAAATTCTATTTCCACCTGGTTCTCGCGTTATAACAAAGTTATCAAATTTGTTTTTTTCCTTTAAATATTCAATTACGTTATTTATAACTGTTGTTTTTCCAGACCCATCTAAGCCTTCAAAAGTAATAAATTTTCCGTCCACAAGGTACAACTCCTATTACTATTTAATCAGTATTATTGTACTTTAAAAATTAAAAAATCTCCAGATTAATATAATATAAGGAGACTATGGAAATTACATAGCCTCCCTCTTATTTTTAACGTACAATAACCGATTCTTGTATTTTTGCCTTTACTTTTCTTGCCTTTGCTTCTCTAAATAAAAATTCAAATTTTGCACGTGCAAGTTCTTCACTTACTAAATAATCTTCAGTTGACATCGTTGCCAATAAATCATCATTAGTTCTAATGCCATCCCATTCATTTTTAGCAGTCTCTATATCAGCAAGTAATTTGCGATCATATTGTTTTTTTAAAGGTTCTTTATTTTTTCTTTTTTTAAATCCAAACATTATAATTCTGTCCGTCCTTCAATTGCTTTAAATAAGGTCATTTCATCAGCATATTCAATATCACTACCAACTGCTAATCCATGTGCTAAGCGAGTAACTTTTACACCTGCTGGTTTAATTAACCGTGCAATATATGATGCAGTTGCTTCCCCTTCGGGAGTTGCATTAGTTGCAAGAATAACTTCTTTGATTTTTTCATTTTTTTGTAATCGTTGTATTAAACTTCTTACATTTATGTCTTCTGGCCCCTTGCCTTCTATTGGTGATAAAACCCCATGTAAAACATGATATAACCCATGATATTCTCTCATTTTCTCTAATGACATTACATCTTTAGGTTGTTCTACAACAATTACTTGACTTTGGTCACGAGTCTTATCTGCACAAATGATACAAGGATCATTTTCAGTTATATTGCCACAAATACTACAATAATGTAAATCTTTTTTTGCAGATTTTAACGCTTTTGCAAAATCAGAAACATCTTTTTCATCCATGTCTAAAGTATAAAAAGCAAGTCTCGTAGCAGTCTTGCTTCCTATACCTGGCAACTTCATATAACTATCAATTAATTTTGCAATTGGTTCTGGATATTGCATTTATAGTCACCTTCTTAGTCTTTTGAAACTTCAATATTCTCTTTTCCAAAAATCTCCTGTGCTTTTTTTACAACTTCAGGAACATCGTCTACTGATGAATCATTATCTGTAGAATTATTTTCTGAAGTTTTTCTATTATTTAAATAATCTTCTCTAATTTTTAACCATTGTTCCTTTGGTAAAAAAATCAAACTTAATTTGCCACTTACAAGTCTACTTAATCCATTTTCTAATGCATCTTGTAACGCTTGGTCTTCAATTGCTTTTTGGCATAAATATGGATATTGAAATCCAATAACAACACCATTTTCACTAGCAGCCACAGGTTGGCTAACATTCATAATTGCTCGTTGTGGCACAGTTAGCATACTAATCAAATCGTTCCAAATTTGCTGAAATTTATTTAAATCTTTGCGAGTTGCATGATTTAGAACTTCATTTACTTTATCAAAGTTAACCTTAACTTCTTTTACCTTTATATTTTTACTTGTTGGAACTTTCTTATGCACTGTCTTATTTTGTGGTGTTTGATGCATACTATTTAATTGATTTTGTAACTGCTCAATTCTTTTGTTTAATTGATCAATCTTAGCTTCAGTTACTGACTTACTTGGGACATCATCAAATGTTGGTTTCTGTCCTGAACTTTTTAACGTAGATAATTTCACAGTTAATACTTCTAAATAAATAGTTGGATGAGCTGTAAAACGCATATTTTGTTGCTGTTCATTCAATATATTAATCATTTCATATAATGTTTCTGCTTTCAAAGTAGAAGCAAATTCTTTAAAATCATCATCTAATAATCCTAATTCATTTTCTTCTACCATAGCAGGTGATTGTTGATATAATAGCAAATCACGACAATAATCTATTAAGTCTTCAACTATTCGGCTTGCATCTTTTCCATCTTGTAAAAGTTTGTGCATTGTTTCTAAGCCAATAGACGTTTCATTATTGCATACAGCTCTTAAATAATTAAGTAAATCCGATTTTGTAACACTCCCAGTAACCATTAGTGCATTTTCTAGAGTAACTTCATTTTCACCAAATGAAATTACTTGATCTAAAATACTTAACGCATCACGCATTCCACCTTCAGCAGCTTTTGCAATTACTTTTAATGCTTCATCATCATATGAGATATTTTTTTCATCTAAAATATAACGCATCCGTTCTAAAATCACTTTGCTAGTAATTCTTTTAAAGTCGAATCGTTGAGTCCGCGAAATAATTGTTGCTGGGATTTTATGTGGTTCTGTTGTAGCTAATATAAATACGACATTTGCAGGAGGTTCTTCTAATGTTTTTAACAATGCATTAAATGCTCCGGTTGATAACATGTGCACTTCATCAATTATATATACCTTATAATCTGCTTGAGTCGGTGCATATTTTACCTTATCACGGATATCACGAATTTCTTCAACACCATTATTTGAAGCAGCATCAATTTCCAAAACATCATTTAAACTTCCATTTGTAATAGCTTTACAAATTTCACATTGGTTGCATGGTTCACCATCAACTTGATGATGACAATTTATTGCTTTTGCAAAAATTTTTGCTGTTGAAGTTTTTCCTGTTCCACGAGGTCCAGTAAACAAATAAGCATGCGATATTTGTTTCGTAGCAACCGCATTACGTAAAGTTTTTGTAATCATTTCCTGACCTACAACATCTTCAAAACGTTGTGGTCGCCATATTCGATACAATGCTTGATACATGCAAAGAATCTCCTCTTCTATAATAATTCAAAAAAAATCTCTCGATCCAAAAGACCGAGAGTTTAACATTCATATCAACTTAAGACACATACCAAACAAAACTTAGTGCTGCTTCCTTCCGGACCTGACACGATTCGTTAAGATGATATTGTCTTAAGGCCTTACGGCAATATTATAATACCGTAAATCAAATAAAAAATCCAGTCTTTTTTACTATTTTTTTCTATTAAGTTCAAAAAAATCTTGTAAAAGTTTCAAACATTGCTTTTCTAAAATTCCCTTTTGAACATTTACAGAATGATTTAACCGTGGATCATTTAGCAAGTCATATAAAGTCCCAGCTACTCCAGACTTAGAATCAGGAGCACCATAATAAACCTCATCAAAACGACCATTTAATATAGCACCACTGCACATAATACATGGTTCTAAGGTCACAAATAATGAACATCCATTTAAGCGCCAACTTTTCAAAAAATCATTAGCTTGATTTATTGCAATTACTTCTGCATGACCTAAAGTTTTATGTGAATGTTCTCTCAAATTATGTCCCTTCGCAATTACTTTATCATCCTTAACTATTACACAACCAATTGGAATTTCTCCTAATTTAAATGCTTTTTTTGCTTCTACTAGTGCAAGTTGCATAAAATTTTCCGCTTGTCTTTTATTATATTTCATTTTTCTTTTTACTCTGTAAAATTTGATATCCCTTATCTCTAGCAATTAACTGACAATTTCCATAAACAGTTTCCATCTTCTTTTTAGCAGATGCTGCTCCTTGTTTCTTTTGAATAACAATTGTTAATAACCCATCTTCTGCAAGATGATCAAACGCATCATTTAAAATTGCATGTACTACCTTTTTCCCTGCACGAATTGGTGGATTAGAAATAATCATTTGATAGTCATTTGAAGTAATATTATCAAAAACATCAGAACTGTATATTGAAACATTATTAATTTCATTTATATTTGCATTTTTTTTAGCAAGTTCCAATGCAAGCTCATTTACATCTACCATATCCACATGTGCTTGTGGATATTTTTTTGCAATTGCTAGACCAATTGGACCATATCCACAACCTACATCTAAAATTTTGCTTTTATTAATTAGTTCATTATTTTTTTCTAGTGCATTTAATAACACTCTTGTACCAAAATCAACTGTATTTTTAGAAAAGACACCATTATCAGTAATAAATTTCAGTTGATTTCCTAATAACTCAAAATTCCAATCTCGTTCTTGATGTTTAACGTCTGGGTTCTTTGAATAATAATAATTTGCCACAATTTCTCCTACTTTCTATCACATTCATAATACGAATTTTTTTAAACAAAATCAAACTTCTTTTAATCTTTTTTTATGTAAAAATACAATATATACACTTGACAAAAAAATTTATTACTATATATTGTATCGGACGCCAAAAATGTGTATACTTTGATGATGTACAATAAATTAATTGGAAAGAAGTATTAATATGAATTTAGTCTTATATACAAAAAATAACTGCATTCAATGTAAAATGACAAAACGCTTTTTAGAACAAAACAACATTGAATTTGAAGAACGTAATATAACTGATGAACCAGAATATATTGAATATTTAAAAAATAAGGGATTTCAAAGTGTGCCCGTTTTAGAAAATAATTCTGAACCTATTATTAATGGATTTCGTCCAGACCAATTAAAAGAACTTATTGCAACACTTTAATTTCAAATAAACATGGGGGTTCACTATGGGTATCAAAGATATCGATATTAGCAATGTAAGTTATTTTGATCTTAACAATCAAATCAACATACCAGTAGATAATAAAATTCCATTAAATAAAGATAAAGAAGCATTAGAAGCTTTTCTAAATGAAAATGTAATTCCAAATACAAAACATTTTTCTTCTTTAGAAGAACGTTTCTCATATTTATTAGAAAACAATTACTTAGAAGAAGATTTTATTAAAAAATATAGTTTTGAATTCATAAAAAAATTATATCATTATTTAAATGAACAACATTTTGAATTTCAATCTTTTATGGCAGCATATAAGTTTTATAATCAATATGCGTTAAAAACAAATGACGGTCAATTTTATCTTGAAAACTATGAAGATAAAATTGCAATTAATGCATTATATATGGCTGATGGAGATGAAGAATTAGCGATGAATTTAGCTGATGAACTTATTCATCAAAGATATCAACCAGCTACCCCAACCTTTTTAAATGTTGGTCGTAAACGTCGTGGAGAGTTTGTTTCTTGCTTTTTACTTCAACCAACTGATGATATGAATTCAATTGGTCGATGCATAAATTCTGCACTCCAACTTTCTAAAATTGGTGGTGGGGTTGGAATTACACTTAATAATTTACGTAGTGCTGGTGCACCAATCAAAGGAATTGAAAATGCTGCTAGTGGTGTTGTACCAGTAATGAAATTGTTAGAAGACAGTTTCTCATACTCAAACCAATTAGGCCAAAGACAAGGTGCAGGAGTTGTCTATTTAAGTGTCTTCCATCCAGATATCATTGATTTCTTAGCTACTAAAAAAGAAAATGCCGATGAAAAAATTCGTTTAAAAACATTATCTCTTGGATTAATTGTTCCTGATAAGTTTTATGAACTTGTAGAAAAAAACCAAGATATGTATTTATTTGAACCATATGATGTTGAAAAAGAATATGGTAAACCATTTTCTTATGTTGATATTACCAAAGAATATGACAATTTAGTTAATAATAAAAATATTCATAAAACTAAAATTCATGCAAGAGATCTTGAAGAAGAAATTAGTAAACTTCAACAAGAATCTGGTTATCCATATATTGTTAACATCGATACAATGAATAAAACTAACCCCGTGGCTGGTAAAATCATTATGAGTAATTTGTGTTCTGAAATAGCACAAATTCAACGTCCATCTAAAATCAATGATATGCAAGAATACGAAGTCTTAGGTAGTGATGTTAGTTGTAATTTAGGATCTACAAATATTGTTAATTTAATGAAATCACCAGATTTTGGTAAATCAATTGAGACAATGATGCGTGCTTTAACTTTTGTATCAGACCAAGGAAACGCCAAAGTTGTTCCATCAATTTATGAAGGAAACAGATTATCACATTCAGTTGGTTTAGGTGCAATGGGCTTACATGCATATCTTGCAAAGAATCATATACAATACGGTTCAAAAGAATCAATCGAATTTACTAATATTTACTTTATGTTATTAAATTATTGGACATTAGTTGCCTCCAACAAAATTGCAAAAGAACGTCAAGAAACATTCTATGAATTTGAAAAAAGTGCATATGCTGATGGTTCATACTTTGATAAATACATCAATAATGAATTTAAACCTGAAAATCCTAAAGTTAAAGAATTATTTGAAGGAATTCATATTCCAACAATTAAAGATTGGAAAGAATTAAAACAAAATGTAATGAAAGATGGTCTATATAATGCATATCGAATGGCTATTGCTCCAACTGGATCTATTTCATACGTTGGTAATACGACTGCATCATTACAACCAATTATCCAAAGAATCGAAGAACGTCAAGAAGGTAAAATTGGGAAAATTTATTATCCTGCTGCATATTTATCAAGTGATACCCTTCCATACTATCAATCTGCATATGATTTGGACATGCGTAAAATGATTGATGTTTATGCTGCAGCACAAGAACATGTTGATCAATCAATTTCAATTACACTTTACTTTAAGTCAACAATTGATCAAGGTCTTTATCCATGGAAACAAAATCATACTGATAAAATGACCACACGTGATTTATCAATCATTCGTAATTATGCATGGCATAAAGGAATCAAGAGTTTATATTATGTTCGGACATATACTGATGATGGTTCAGAAGCTTTTAGCGTAAATGAATGTGAAAGTTGTTCAATTTAAATTTAAGGGAGAAAAAAATGATTAATATTTTATACATATCCATTGAGGGAAATACTAAAGCTTTTATTGAAAAATTAGAAGATTACGCTGTTGATCTTAATAAAAAAGATCCTGCTAATCCATTGATTAACGCAAAAGAAATTGATGATACTACTCCTTTTGAAAATGAAACACAACAATATTTTGTGTTTGTTCCAACATACTTGGATGGAGGGAATGGAATTGATAATGGCGTCAAAGAATTAATGACAAATGCATTAGGCGAATATATTAGTTATGATAATAACGCCAATTTATGTTTAGGGATTATTGGTTCTGGCAATCGGAACTTTAATCAACAATATTGTCTAACCGCTCGTCGATATGCACAAGAATTTAATGTTCCCTTTTTAGATAATTATGAATTGCGCGGAACTAAAAATGATGTTGAACGTATTTATCAAACTTTAACAGAATGTATAAAATAAAGTAAGGAGAATTTATTTTATGAGTAATTATAAAGCAATTAACTGGAATCGAATTAATGATCAAATTGATAAAGCAACTTGGGAAAAACTAACTGAACAATTTTGGTTAGATACAAGAATTCCTGTTTCAAATGACTTAAAAGACTGGCATCAATTAGATGATGACCATAAATATTTGGTTGGCCATGTATTTGGTGGTTTAACATTATTAGATACTGTTCAATCACAAGATGGTATGGCTTCATTAAGACGCCATACACGTACACAACATGAAATTGCTGTTTTAAATAATATCCAATTTATGGAATCTGTTCATGCTAAAAGTTACTCAACAATTTTTTCAACTTTAAATACGCCTGATGAAATCGATGAAATTTTTGAATGGAGCGATTCTGAAGAATTTTTGCAAAATAAAGCTAAATGGATTAGTGATATTTATAAAGATACAGCTGAAGATCCTTTAAAACAAAAAGTTGCAAATGTATTTTTAGAAACTTGTTTATTCTATTCCGGCTTTTATACACCACTTTACTACTTAGGTCACAATCAATTGCCTAATACAGCCGAAATTATTAAATTAATTTTGCGTGATGAATCTGTTCATGGAACATATATTGGATACAAATTCCAATTAGGATTAAAAGAACGTACAGATAATGAACAACAAAGAATAAAAGATTGGCTTTATGACTTCCTATTAAAACTCTATGAAAACGAAGAAAAGTATACTCACCTACTTTATAATCCAGTTGGTTGGACTGATAAGGTACTTACCTTTGTTCGTTATAATGCTAATAAAGCCTTGATGAATCTTGGTCAAGACCCAATGTTCCCAGATACAGCTGAAGATGTAGAACCAACTGTAATCAATGGTATTTCTACTACAACATCTAATCATGATTTCTTCTCACAAGTAGGTAATGGTTATCGTTTAGGAGAAGTTGAGGCAATGAGTGATGAAGATTATACTAAATGGGCTAATGAAGATCCAGAGAACAAATAAGGGGAGTTTTATCGATGGAACCTGTAGAAGAAAAAAATAAATTCCGTAATATTATTCAATTTAAAAAAAATAATCCAATTTCAGGATTAATAGACGTAGATAATTTATATCTTGATTTTTCTGAAGAAAATCAAAATATTTGTTTTATTCAAAACTACGCAAAACAAATTCTACACAATAATATCTGGTATACTGCAATTCGTTTGCAGTCTCATGACACTAATATTCGAGATTTAGTATATGATAATTATCCTGAAATTGCTCATCATTTTCAAAAATTTGATCCATTGTCGATCAATGATCAACCAAATACAACTGATGAAAATGGCACAATTACTTCGTCATGGTTAAAAATAAATGAACACGTAATTGCTCAACTTTTAGTTATTCCAGTTCATTAAAAAAGAGATCTCTTTTATGAGATCTCTTTTTTATTTATTTTGTAAAAATTTAGGCGTAATTATCATTCTAGAAAATTCTTTTTGCCCATGTTTTTGATTAACTACCATTACTAATTGGAACATTGTTATTGCAATCGAACTTCGTTTTCGGTAAGTTGTATATTTAGAATTCCATATATTAGCATATTTATTCTTAAAAGCTCTTAATCCTTGAAACCCATATAAACGATATCCATATTCATATATATAATGAGCAACACGTTCTTCTATAAAACTATATTTAGAACTTCCAACATTAGATAATGGTGCCATTCCTAAATCAAAATACTTATATCCTTTGCTTTGACCATAGCTGAACAATTCAATAAAAATTTTATCCATTATGCCTGACGGTGCATCTTTTCTATGACGCATTAGGTCAATTGATAAGGTGTTTTTTTCCATTGGCATTAATGTTGCAAATGAAACTAATTTTCCATTTTTATCTCGAACAATCGCAACAGGAGTTCTTTGAATATAATTTTTATCGAAAAATCCTAATGAGAATCCCTTTTCCATCCTTCCATTTAACCAACTATCAGAAACTTCTTTCATTTCTGCAATAAATTCATTTGAAAAAGGTGGTTCAACTATTGAGAATATAAAACCTTCACGATCAAACTTATTCATGAGAGCCCTTTGTGCACGATGTTTTTTACCTTTAATAGTAAATTCATCTAACTTAACAAATCCTTCTTCACCTGTTTTTATAAAATCAAATCCATATTCGTGTAATAGCATAGTAAGTTCAGAATTTATTTCATAGAAAACTAGTTGATAGCCATATCGATCTGATAAAATTACTAATTCATGAACAGCTTCTTGAATATAATCTTGATTTCCAACTGGTTCCCCCATAATAATAATTTTATCCGCCTTAATTTGATACATTAAGAATAATTGATCTTCATTATCTTTCCGATAAATATAAATCATTTTATCTTTTAAATATGCTAGATGACTTACCTCGTTGCCTCCATAACTTTCAATTATTTGAGTAACACGTTTTTCCGGAAATTTTTGATTTATAAATGGATCTTTTCCCTTTGTAAAATAATGCATCATTACTACTAGAATAATTCCTGCGATAATCATTCCAATCAACCCATATAACCAAACTTGTTGATCAGGAAATAGAAGTCCACTAGGTATATGATGATGATTTGTTGGACGATTTAATAATCCTACAAGCATATATAACAAAAATGCTCCACCAAACATCAACATATTTAATAAAATACTTTCAAACGAAAATTGCATTTTTTCGCGATACAGTTCTTTTCGCGAAAATACAATACAAATCATTACAAATACAAGAAAGACTGCTAAAGTAGGCGTATATTCTTTCCAAAGAGTGTTAATTACTCCAACTCCTAAAATTATAATTGTTGGAATAAAAGCTTTTTTTTGCTTTAATTGAATTGCACGTGCCATTCCTAATAATAAAAAGGCAAAAATTATATTTGTCATTTGATTTAGGAAGAAAAATGTATATGAAACAAGCCGTGCAAGTATAGAATTAGAAAATGTAAAATTAGGAATTGCAGATTCTAATAACATAAAAATTCCTGAAAAATACATAAAAAGCGTTACTAAACCATGGGCTACTTTTTGTACAATTGTTTGTGGAATACCATCTAAACTTTCATTAATTTGATGTCCCATATCATGAACAAAAAACACACTTCCAATTAAAAATGGAACAACGTAATAGAATAAGCGGAAAAATAAAATCCAAACAACCGCAATTTCACTTGAAACTCCCAGTTTTGTTAATTCCAAAATCATAAAAACATCAAATGATCCTAATCCACCTGGAACCATTGATATTATTCCTAAAATTTCGGCAATAATATATAAGGGAATTACATCAATTAGATGGATATGAACTTGCATTAACCAACCAATAATCATAAAAAATAATGCTGCACAAGCCCATTCAATTGTTGAGCCTAGAATTAATGCAAACTCTCGCTTCCATGTTAAGTCTTTAAAAAAGCTGTTATTTTTAAATTTTGTTACTAAAAACAAAATTGGAAAATATGCTCCCCCACCGAGCAACCAAATCGAATATTTATGAAAACCATTTTCTGATGGTAAAATAAACATCATTATTAGTGAAACCCAACAAAGAATTGACAATCCTGCTAATAGAAATAAAGCAATTTTAGAAATTGCATATAAAATTTGTTTTCTATTTGCACCCTTCTTATAAAAACTAGCACGAAGAGTAGCACCTAATAATCCTCCAAATCCCGCAATATTTGTAAATGTATTTGTCACCCATCCACTTCTAGCAATATATTTTTTAGAAAAATTTCCAGGTAAAAATTTTACAATTACAAAATCATAAATCAACATTGGACAAACAGCAATAATACCACATATTAGCATCACTAAAATTACTATAGGAGATTGATCAGAGAGAGCCACCCCAACTTGGTGCCAATTTAATTGATGAAAAATTTTCCCTAATTCTGTAAATACAAAAAGTAGTACAGAAAAAATAAAAATCATTTTTAATAAAACTGCATGTTTATTATAAAATTCTTTTATTCGTGTTAGCCCCTTATACATTAATATCCTCCTAATATAATTCTAAATTATTTAAATACATATTTTATAATAATATAATATTCAATATCATAAAAGGTATAATAATTTAAATTTGATAATTGCGTAATAAAAAAAGACTATGACAATTGTCATAGTCTTTTTTTAGATATAGCTAAATCAACTAATTATTTAAGAGTGATCTTAGCGCCAACTTCTTCAAGTTTAGCCTTCATATCTTCAGCTTCGTCCTTAGCAACGCCTTCTTTAATTACTGAAGGAGCGTTGTCAACTAAGCCCTTAGCATCTTTCAAGCCAAGACCTGTGATGTCCTTAACAGCTTTAATAACTTTAACCTTAGCTGAACCTGCGTCTGTTAATTCAACGTCAAATTCTGATTTTTCAGCAGCGCCATCTGCACCTGCTGCACCTGCTGCAGCAACTGGAGCTGCAGCTGAAACGCCAAATTCATCTTCGATAGCTTTTACTAAATCGTTTAATTCAAGAATGCTAGCTTCTTTTAAGTCAGCAATAATCTTTTCTGTATCTAATGCCATTTTATTTTCCTCCGAAATATTTAAATTCTATTTAATAGTTAATGATGCTTTTATTCAGCATCTTCTTCCTTACTTTCAGCAACAGCCTTAACTGCGTATGCAACATTGCGAACTGGTGCTTGTAATACAGATAGCAACATTGAAAGTAATCCGTCGCGATCTGGAAGTTTTGATAATGCATTAATTTCATCAAGTGATGCTACTTTACCTTCAATCATACCACCCTTAACTTCAAGAGCTTCATGATCTTCAGCAAATTTAACTAAGATACGAGCAGGTGCTGTAACATCTTCTTCTGAAAATGCAACAGCTGTAGGTCCTACAAATACATCATCCATACCTTCGATACCAGCTTTAGCAGCTGCACGTTTTAAATAAGTATTTTTGATAACTCGCATTTCTACGCCTGCTTCACGCAATTGTTTACGTAAATCTGTTACTTCTTCAACAGTTAGACCACGATAGTCAACTACTACGTTAGCAACTGAACTGTCTAATTTTTCAGCAACTTCATCAACAATTGCAGCTTTCTTAGCGATAATTTCCTTACTCATAATTTCACCTCCTAATGTAAAATTAGAGTTAAAAAAACTCTATGTCTACACTAAGACATAGAGAAAGAACCGTATTCTCCTCGGCAGGTTAATTAAGGCGTACGCCACCTGAGTCTTAGGTAGAACTATTTATAACTTTAATAGTTTAACATATTGCTCACAAGTGAGTCAATATTAAAGTGAATTAATATCGATTGTTACACTTGGGCCAAATGTTGATGCAACTGATAAGTGCTTGATGTAAGTACCCTTAACAGCAGCTGGACGTGCTTTAGCAATAACTTCATAAATTGCTTCAAAGTTACCAACTAATGCATCTACATCAAATGATACCTTACCAACTGGTACATGAACGTTACCATCGCGATCAGTACGGTATGTAACTTGACCTGACTTAGCATCAGTAACAGCTTTCTTAACATCCATTGTTACTGTACCAGTCTTAGGGTTTGGCATTAAACCTTTAGGTCCAAGTACACGACCTAAGCGACCAACTTGAGCCATCATATCTGGTGTTGCGATTGCAACATCAAAGTCTAACCAACCGTCTTGAATGCGTTGTACTAAGTCATCATCACCAACAACATCTGCACCGGCATCTTTAGCTTCTTGAGCTTTAGGACCCTTTGCAAATACGATAACACGTTGGTCTTTACCTGTACCATTAGGTAAAACCATAGCGCCACGTAATTGTTGGTCTGCTTGTTTTGTATCTACATTTAAGTTAAATGCAGCTTCAACTGTTGCGTCAAAATTTGCAAAGTCAATGTCTTTTACTAACTTAAGAGCTTCTTCAGCTGTGTAACTCTTATTCTTATCAACTTGCTTTGCAGCTTCTAAATATTTTTTGCTTTTCTTTTTAGCCATTAGTGATTTTCCTCCTTGCAAAATGTGGTCATCGGATAAACCTCCCACTTGACATCTTTACTTTCATAAAGTGTCCGCCTGGGAAACAAGTGCTTAATTAGTCTTCAACAACAAAGCCCATGCTTCGTGCAGTACCTTCAATCATGCGCATAGCAGCTTCAACATCTGCAGCGTTTAGATCTTGCATTTTTGTCTCAGCGATTTCCTTAACTTGTGCTTTTGTCACTGTTGCGACTTTGTTTGTGTTAGGTTCGCCTGAGCCTTTTTCTACACCAGCAGCCTTCTTAAGTAAAACTGAAGCAGGTGGTGTCTTTGTAATGAAATCGAATGAACGATCTTCATATACATTAATTACAACAGGAATAATCATACCAGCTTGATCAGCTGTACGAGCATTAAATTCCTTTGTAAATCCCATAATATTGATACCTGCTTGTCCTAAAGCTGGACCTACAGGAGGAGCTGGAGTTGCTTTTCCAGCAGGAATTTGTAATTTAACAACGTTTACTACGTTCTTTGCCACGGTAAAAACCTCCTCTTTCCGTGTTTGTGGTTCGGCTGGTCATCTAAATTTGACCTCCCACTAAATATGTCTAAAACATACTTACATAATATAGCATAAAAAAATGTATTATACAAGGGGAACATTATCCTATATATAATTATTTTATACAATTACTGTAACTGCTGCTGCTCCAATTATTAAAATTAATCCTAATACTGTGATCCACATTTCTTTAATTGTTTTTTTCTGTCCTAAGAACCAAATTCCCGTTAATGTGGCTAATACAACAGATGTCTGTGATAAAATGAATCCTGTTGCTAGTCCATTCATATTAGGTTGTGCGGAAATCAAATACGTTAATGCAGCAAAAGCAAAAAAGAAACCAGATATAATTTGTTTATATGTTACAGTTTGCGAAAATGGTGATTTTTCATTTGATCTAACAGATTTAATTACACCATATAATATTCCTACAATTACCATTCCTATTGCCTGTGGTAAAAAGGCTTGTTTTCCAGTAATTGATGTTGCTTGCGGCGCAGCTGAATAAGCCCAATATCCAATTTCTCCAATTAATAAAATTAAAATTGCTTTTTTTTAATTTCCGCGTGACTCTTTAGTTTTCTTCTCACTCCAAACTGTCATCCATGCTCCAATAATAATTATAACTAAAGCAATAAATCCAACAACTTTGTCCATAAGTGTAGGCCAATCTCCTAAAGCTATTACGCCCCATAAAGAAGCCCCTAAAAGTTGAAATGCAGTTGTAATCGGCATTGCTCTTGAAGATCCAATCAAAGTGAAGGAATAAAATGTAATAATCTGAGCAATAGCCCATCCAATGCCTGAAATAATTGAAAATACTAAATTTCTTCCACTAGGAAAACCTAGGTTTAAAACCTGGTTAAAAACAATTGCAAAAATCAATGTTCCAATCGTAGATCCTAAAATTTGATTTACAGGTTTCCCACCAAATTTTGATGCTATAGTAGGATAAATTCCCCATCCTATTAATGGTCCTAACCCAATAATAATTGCAATAGTATTCAAATCATCACCTCATACTTTAATCTTTTATTAATAAATAATTTATATCTGCACAGCTATTAAAGCATCAACTATCAACGTAAGAATTCTTCAATTTTATTATCTATATCTTCATTTTCATGTAACAAACTATGTGCTGCATGTTTTCCATAAACGATAAATTCATGATACTGTCTAGTTGCATCTCTTAAAAGATAACGTAATGATAGTACCGAATTGACAGATACTTGACCATCAGATTTAGTTCCATTTTGCAAATTACCAGCAATATTTAGAAATTCGGTTTCTAATGGAATCCCTATATTATTTTTTCTCATCCATTTATATAATGGAGACATTTTAACTGGCCCATCATTTGTTAAACGATGATTTTCAATATAAGGTGTTCTCTTACCAACCTCAACATCATTAAACGGTGCCCCCATTGTTACAACTTTTGAAATGTGTGCATTAATTGAATTATATGCAAATTGGTTTAGATACTTCAATATAGAAATGCATCCCATCGAATGAGCAACTATATTAACTGAGGAAATTCCATATTTATTTTTCAAAATATTCAAAATCTTCCAAATCCAATTAACTTGATGATCAACAATATCACGATTTTCTAAAAATAAAACCTGAATTAATGACTTAGGTTCCCCTTTTATTAAAAGTTTTCCTTTAGGAGATACTATAATTGTACAATTCTTTTTCCCCCATTTTTTTCTTTCGAATCTTTTAATCATACGTACAAATGAAAAATAGTTTCCTGCATATCCATGTATAAATAATGTTGGTTCTTTGATTTCAAAATTTTGCTTTCCTTTATTTGCTGATGAATAATGGCTTCGATATGCGAATAGCAGCGCTGTAAACAGAGCTGCTATTGAATACTTATTCATATTAAACTAAACTATCTACTTGATCAAAGTCCACTTCAACATTTGTTTCGTGGCCCATCATCAAGATGTTTCCCTTAATTTTTTGATGCTCGCCATCAACATCAGTAACTTTAACTACTTGACCTTTAAATGGTCCGTCAATAATTGAAACTGAATCACCAACATTAACTTTAAAATTATTTTCATGTGTACTAATTCCTAATTGACGTAAAATATTATTAATTTCTGAGTCTAATAAAGGAGCTGGTTTACTTCCTGAACCGTGAGAACCGACAAATCCAGTAACTCCAGGGGTATTACGAACAACATACCATGATTGATCTGTCATAACCATTTCAACTAAAACATATCCAGGAAAAGTTTTTAATTTTTCAATTTTTTCTTTTCCTGTTTTAGTTGTTTCATGCTTTTCTTCTTCAGGTACAACTACACGAAAAATATAATCTTCCATTCCCATTGATTGAGCTCGTGATAAAAGATTTTCTTTAACTTTATTTTCATATCCAGAGTATGTATGTAATACATACCATTTCTTTTCCATTGTTTCTGACATAAAAAATCCCTTCATTGATGTAAAATAAAAAAACTCCGCACTGCGAAGCTTTTCAGTTATCTGTAGTATAACAGAATTTTCATTTTTTGACTAGATTAAGGCGATTAAACCTTGAATACATGCGTCTACAATCGCAAAGAAAGCTACTAATGCTAGTGACATTACAACAACTGTTGAGGTATCCTTACGCGTTTCTTTTGCTGTTTCCCAAGTTGTGTCTTTCATTGTTTGAATTACTTCTTTAATAAATCTCACTATCTCCACTCCCTTTTACTTTGTTTCTCGATGAATAGTATGCTTATTACAATATTTACAGAATTTTTTTACTTCAAGTCTTTCTGTTCGATTAGGATTCTCTGTGATTGTATAATTTCGAGAACCACATTCAGAACATGCTAATGCAATTTTTCGTTTTGCAGACATATCTTTTCTCCTTCTAAAACCTAAAGGTAAATATACAATTAATCTAATATAAATGTCAAGATTCCTGTGACAAATTATCTCGCAATTCCGCAAGTTTACTCAACTGTGTATTGTCCCAAGGAGATCTCCTTTTTATAGTCCCTTGTAATTGATACTTTTTAGTTGCTTGAGTAACTTGTATTCTAGCATTTTTAATATCTTGATAAAGTTCCCATGCAGGTTTACGTAAAGCACCTTGTGAAAAAATGGTCCATTGTTCTGCTTGATCACTTGTTGCAACTGTTACTATAGTTAATGGATTAAGCAATTCTCCTGCAAGTGATTCTATATAACTATCTGCCGTTTGACCTTCATCTGTCCAAACAATTTTCAAATTATACTATTCATATTTTTGTGATTGTCCTGAAACGTACATCGCATCAAAAACAACGATAATTTCCATTTGTATTTGCTTGTAATAGTTTGAAAGTACTCTTAATAGTTGATTTCGTGCATCCTCAAGTCTATTTGCCTTTTTTAATCGTTTTAGTTCTGGCCAATTACCAATCATATTGTATGCATCAACGATTAAAATTCGTTTTTTCATAGTCGTTTATACTCCTCGAGAGGTAAAGGCTTGATACATTAATAGACTAGCAGCAACACTTGCGTTTAAACTTTGTACATGACCTACCATTGGAATAGTAAGCATTTCATCACATTCTTTCTTTAGTAATGGTGAAATTCCCTTACCTTCATTACCAATAACCATTGCTGTAGGCCCTTTAGCATTCCATTTACGAAAATCTGTACCTTTCATATCAGTACCAAAAACCCATAAGCCTTTTTCTTTTAATTGTTTTACAGTCTGTACCAAATTAGTTACACGAACCACTGGTACGTATTCAATTGCCCCTGTTGAAGTTTTAGCTACTGTTGCTGTTAGCTGTACTGCCCTTCTTTTAGGAATAATAATTCCATGAATTCCAACTGCATCCGCAGTTCTTAAGATAGATCCTAAATTATGCGGATCTTCTATCCCATCTAAAATTAAAAATAGCGGATCCTCATTCTTAGATTTTGCTCTCAAAAATAAGTCATCTAATGTTGCATATTCAAATGCAGCAACTTTTAAAACAACTCCTTGATGATTTTGATTATCACACATTTGATCCAATTTACTTTTAGGAACTTGGGAAACAATTATCCCCCTTTTTCTAGCTTTTGTTACAATCTCAGCAATTGCATCAGAATTAGAATTGGCTTGGACAAAAACTTTATTAATCGTTTGATTAGACTTTAAAGCCGCAATTGCAGGATGTCTTCCAATTATCGTTTCATTATTTAATTGCTTTTCCATGCAAATTTCCCTCCTCAATCTTTGCAATACACCAATTAGCTAATTCTGTTAACCGTTCATTTTGCTCACTAAGATATAAATAGCCAAACAATGCTTCAAATCCAGTAGAAATTCGATAAGTCATTACTGAAGTATTTTTAGCAGATGTATGACTTTTAGCATTTCTACCACGTCGGAAATATTCTAATTCATCTTGACTTAAAAAATCAGCTTTTTCCATCTCATTTACTAAAAATGCCTGTGCTTTAGCTGAAACGTATCTAGTTGCTAAATGATGTAATTTGGTTGGTTTAGTAAAACCCTTTTGTAATAAATGTTGTCGTACATATACTTCATAAATTGCATCACCAATATATGCTAAAGCAATTCCGTTCATTTGATTATAATCTGCAATCATTAGTCTCTTCTCCATCTAGTACCTTGAGCAGTATCCTCTAAAATAATACCTTGTTGTTTTAGAGAATCACGAATCTCATCACTCAATTCATAATTTTTATCAGCACGCGCTTGATTGCGCTTTTCTATCATTGCTTCAATTTCAGAATCTAATAATTCTTTTTTAGGTATTTTAATTCCTATAACACCAATTAATTTTTCAAATTCATTAACCATGAATTGACCAACTTCATGATCAATTTGATCTTTTTGCGCATATATATTCATTAATTTAGCCATTTCATATAACGAACTCATCGCATTTTGAACATTAAAATCATCATCCATTGCTTCAACATATTGGTTAATTAATTTTTCAAATGCCTTTTTTTCTTCTGATGATTCTACTTTTCCTGCATCATTTAAACGATAATCCAAATTACGATAAGCAGTAATTAATTTTTCTAAATTAGTTTTTGCATCTGCTAAATTTTCTTCTGTATATTGGATTGGACGTCGATAATGTGTTGTTGACATAAAGAAACGAATTACTTGTGGGTCAACTTTTTTTAATAAGTCATGAACGGTAATAAAATTCCCTAATGACTTACTCATCTTTTCGTTTTCTTTTCCAATAGTTACAAAGCCATTATGCATCCAATAATTTGCAAATTTTTGATCCGTTTTAGTCTCACTTTGAGCAATTTCGTTTTCATGGTGTGGGAATTCAAGATCAATTCCCCCCGCATGAATATCAATTGTATCCGCTAAATATTTAGTAGCCATCACAGAACATTCAATATGCCATCCTGGTCGACCCTTTCCCCAAGGTGAATCCCAAGAAATTTCATTTGGTTTAGCTTTTTTCCATAATACAAAATCAAGAGGATCAGCTTTTTTTGCCTGTTCTTCACTTGTAATTCTTTCACTAGCACCTTGTTCTAAATCATTGATCGATTGTCCAGATAATTCGCCATAATTTTTAAATTTTCGTGTTTTGTAAAAAACATTTCCATCTACAACATATGCATAGCCTTTATTAATTAAATCAGTAACAAAATTAATAATATCTTCCATATTTTCCGTAACTTTAGGATTATATGTCGCTCTTTTTATATTTAATGCATCTGTATCTTCATAAAAAGCGTTAATAAAGTTATCAGTTAATTCATGAACTTCAACATTTGTTTCATTGCTTGCTTTAATAATCTTATCATCAACATCAGTAAAGTTAGAAACGTAAGTCACTTCATACCCACGATATTCTAAATAACGTCTAACAGTATCAAAAGCAACTGCACTTCTTGCATTTCCTATATGAATGTAATTATATACAGTAGGACCACATACATACATCATTACTTTACCTTTATGAATTGGTTTAAAATCCTCTTTGCGATTAGTTAATGTATTATAAATTTGCATATTGCTCTCCTATTACACAAAGAGGCTGTAACTATTAAGTAGCAGCCTCTTCCTCATTTTATTTAGTTCACATTAAAATTATGATTGTAAAAATTACTTACCAATTTCTTTCAATGTTTGTTTTAAATGTTCTAATGCTTTTTCGCGACCTAACAATTCAATTGATGGTGCTAAATCTGGTCCATGCATTGCACGTGTTGTAGCAATTCTAATTGGCATATATAAAGCGCGGCCCTTAATTTTTGTATCTTTTTGAATAGCTTTAATTGTTGCTTGAATTTCAGTAGCATCAAAAATAGGTAATTCTGCTACTCGATTAGCAAATTCATTTAATACAACAGGAGCTGTTTCATTAGCTAATTCTTCTTTAGCTGCATCAGATAATTTTTCTGGTTCACTAAAGAATACATCTGCCATTTCAACAATTTGATGTGTGTATGACATTTGTTGTTTGTATAAACGAATTAATTGTCTTGCCCATTCAATTGTTTTTGCATCTGGATTTTGTTGAACTTTTTCAGCATTAATTAATTGTTTCAATGCTGAATCAGTAATCATATCATCATCTGCATTTTTGATATATTGATTGTTGATCCATTCTAGTTTCTTTTCATCAAAAGCAGCTGGGGATTTACTTAATCTGTTAGGATCAAACATCTTAATAAATTCTCGTTTATTAAAGATTTCTGATTCTCCAACTGGGGACCAACCTAATAATGTAATAAAGTTAAACATTGCATCAGGTAAGTATCCTAATGAACGATATTGTTCAATAAATTGTAAAATTGTTTCATCACGTTTACTTAATTTCTTACCAGTTTCTGAATTAATAATTAATGACATATGTCCAAATTCTGGTGGTTGCCATCCAAATGCTTCATAAACTACAAGTTGCTTTGGAGTATTTGCAACATGGTCATCTCCACGTAATACATGTGAAATTTCCATCATATGATCATCTACTACCACAGCAAAATTATATGTTGGCATTCCATCACGTTTTTGAATAACAAAGTCTCCACCAATAGTGTCAGAATTAAAACTGATATGTCCCTTTACAATGTCATCCCATTCGTATGTTTTATTGTGTGGTACTCGAATACGAATAACAGGTTTAATACCATTAGCACGAGCTTCTTCCTGCTTTTCTTTAATCTGTTCTTCTGTCATACCTTCATATTCATATACGTAACGAGGAGCTTCACCGCGTGCTTTTTGGTCTTCACGTTGCTTTTCAAGTTCTTCTTCTGTCATATATGATTCATATGCTAATCCTTTTTCTAATAATTCCTTAATTAAAGGAGTATATATTTCTTTACGTTCAGATTGACGATATGGGCCATATTTACCTGGTTTATCTGGGCCTTCATCCCAGTCAATTCCTAGCCAAGCCAAATTATCCATTTGACTCTTTTCACCATCAGCAACATTCCGTTTAGTATCTGTATCTTCAATTCTTAAAATAAATTTACCCTTATTATGACGAGCAAATAAGTAATTAAATAATGCAGTCCGGGCATTACCAATATGCAAGTGCCCTGTTGGACTTGGTGCATAACGCACTCTGACTTTTTGTTTAGCCATTTTAACGCCTCTTCCTTTTAGATTATAAATTCAAATCTTTATATACTATTAATTAATTTTACACTGATTCTATTAAAAAATAAATGTTTCTATTAACAAATATTAATTTTTTTCTTTAATCTCTCGACTAGAATGAGCTAATTTTGCAAAAATCATTCTTCCAGCGTCCGTTTGAAGAGCGCTAGTAACTTCCACATCAACTGTCTTATTCATAAAGTATTTTCCATCCTCAACAACAATCATAGTCCCATCATCAAGATATGCTACCCCTTGTTGTCGTTCTGTTCCATTTTTTATGATAGTAACACGCAATTTTTCACCAGGAATTACACGTGGCTTAAGTGATTTTGCAAGCTGATTAATATTTAAAACACGGACATTTTGAAACTCACTTACTTTATTTAAATTGTAATCATTCGTTACAATTTCAGCATCTATTAATTTAGCTAATTTAATTAATTTACTATCTACCTCTTGAATATCATCAAAATCCCCATCATACATTTCAATAGGCACTATTTTTTCTTCACGTAATTTATTTAATATATCTAAGCCTCGTCTTCCACGTACTCGTTTAATACTATCTCCGGAATCAGCAATATATTGTAATTCGTACAAAACAAAATTAGGCACAACTAAGGTTCCTTCCAAAAAACCAGTTTTTGCCAAATCATAAATTCGACCATCAATTAAAATATTTGTATCTAATAATTTATAATGATAGAAATTTTGGCCAGCTTTTCTTTCTAAAATTGTTCCCTTGGAGTTTTCTTTTTTACGCTTAAATAATCCTCTAAATTCACGAGTACGTGATCTTCCTACTACAAATCCTAAATAACCAAAAATCAGTAATAATACAATTGGTAAAAAGGTATTTACAAAAATTGAATGTGCTCTCGTTAAAGGTGTAGTCACTAAAAATCCCAGTATTAAAGCCAAGATAATTGCAACTACCTCAGATAATAAATTTTCAGTTTTTTGTCTAAGTAATAACTTTTCAATTTTTTGAATAAACTGATCAAGTATATCTGCAATTAAAAATGAAATAATTGTAAAAATAACCATTCCAATAATCATATTCGTTAGTGGGTTTGTTATCCAAGGATTAGAAAAATGTATTAATGACCAAAAAATAGGTAAGAAAGAATAACCCGCTCCTATTCCAAGTACAATCAGCACAATATGAATTAATTTTTTCCGCATTCTATCACTTCTTTTCTAATTAAAAACATATTTTAAAGTTTCTGATAATGTTTGTACTCCAATTACTTGAATGTTTTGTGGAATCTTCCACACATCAAGATTATTCTTAGGAATAAATACACGTTTGAATCCAAGTTTAGCTGCTTCTGCAACTCTTTGCTCAATTCGATTAACTCGACGTACTTCGCCAGTAAGTCCTAATTCACCTATAAAACAATCTGTTGGTGCAGTTTCTGCATCACGATAACTTGAAACAATGCTTATAGCAATGGATAAATCAATTGCTGGTTCATCTAACTTTACTCCACCAGCTGCTTTTAAATATGCATCTTGGTTTTGTAATAATAATCCAGCCCTTTTTTCTAAAACAGCCATTATTAATGCTACACGGTTATGATCTAAACCAGTTGTAGTACGTTTAGCATTACCGAATGCTGTAGGTGTTACTAAAGCTTGTATTTCAACTAAAATCGGACGTGTACCTTCCAATGATACAACAACAGAGGATCCTGTCGCACCCTTTAACCGTTCTTCTAAGAAAACCTCAGATGGATTATCGACCTCTGCTAATCCGCCCTGTTTCATCTCGAAGATACCAATTTCATTTGTTGAACCGAAACGATTTTTTACTGCTCGTAAAATTCTATATGCACGATGCTGATCGCCTTCAAAATATAAAACAGTATCTACCATATGTTCTAAAATTTTTGGTCCAGCAATTGCGCCACCCTTGGTTACATGTCCAACAACAAAAACAGTAATTCCATTAGTTTTAGCAATTTTCATCAAATCAGAAGTAACTTCACGAATTTGAGCAACACTACCTACTGCTGATGTCATTTCTGGTTCCTGCATTGTTTGTACTGAATCAATAATGACGTAGTCTGGTTTTAATTCTTCAATATTTTGTCTAATACGATCCATATTAGTTTCAGGATATAAATAAAAATTATTATTTCCTACACCTAGACGATTAGCACGCAACTTAATTTGCATTGCACTTTCTTCTCCAGAAATATAAAGAACCGTCTGTTTTTGCGCTAATTGGCCAGATACTTGTAATAGCAAAGTCGATTTTCCAATCCCAGGATCTCCTCCAATTAATACTAACGATCCTGGAACAATTCCTCCTCCTAAAACACGATTAAACTCTTCATAATTTGTTTTTACTCTTGGTGTTTCATTAGTTGAAACCTCACCAATAAGTTTAGGTTTAATCTCATTACCTGAAAAAGATACCCGTGCCTTTTGTTTCAATGTACTTGCCTGTTCTTTAATTTCTTCCACTAATGTATTCCATGCACCACAATTAGGACATCTTCCTAAATATCTTGGTGAAACATAACCACATTCCTGACAGACATACTGTGTTTTTGTTTTTGCCATTTTAAATCCTTACTTTCCTGATGAACCAAAACCGCCTACTCTTTCAGTAATAGGTGCATCCTCATTATCTGCAGTTAGAAATGGAAGGAAAATTCCCTGACCAATTCTTTCTCCTTTTTTAATTGTATAATCTTTAACACCAAAATTAACTAATTGAAAGAAAATTTCGCCTTCATTTGATGGATTATTATAATAATCTGCATCCACAATTCCAACACCATTTGGTAAAATCAAACCACGTTTTAATGGTGCACTTGAGCGATTTGCAAGCATTAAAAATTCATTATCTTTCATATATGCTTTAATTCCAGTTGGAACTAAATAAGGTTTTAGTACTTGAGTTGCATCTTCATAGTCTTGATTAGTTAATTCTTTCTGGTTACGCAGTGCTTTAAAAATTTTCACAAAGTTAAGTTTCCAAATACTTGGAAGAACAAAGTCTTGTGAAGCACAAAAATCATATCCTGCCGCATTTTTTGTTTGTCTCTTAGGGAGAATTAAATTTTCATTTTTATATTTCGATACAATTTCAAATCCACGATTCATATTTTATTATCCTCTTTCTTTTTGCCATTTAATATATCATAACATTAAAGGTTTTTTTTTAATAACTTTATTTCTTTCAGTATGATAAAATTTAATTAGATGTACAGCAAAATATAAGAGATTACTCTCCTATGATTTTTATACACTAAAGGAGGAAATATAATGGATCAAAATCAATTAAAAAAATTAGTTGGTGAAAAATCAGTTGAATTCGTTGAAGATCACATGATTTTAGGTTTAGGAACAGGTACAACCGTTCGTTATATGGTAGATGCTTTAGGTAAACGTGTTAAAGAGGAAGGATTAGATATTGTCGGTGTGACTACTTCAGATAGAACTGCTGAACAGGCACGTAAGTTAGGGATTCCATTAAAATCTGTTGATGAAGTGGATCATATTGATTTAACAATTGATGGTGCTGATGAAATTAGTTCTGACTTCCAAGGAATTAAAGGTGGCGGCGCTGCATTGCTCTTTGAAAAAATTGTTGCTACAAATTCTGATAAGGTAATGTGGATTGTAGATGAAACTAAACTTTCACCTAAATTAGGTTCATTTCCATTGCCGGTTGAAGTAATTCCATATGGAAGTCAAAAAGTTTTTGAGCGTTTTGAAAAAAAGGGATTAAATCCCAAATTTAGAAGAGATGCACAAACAAATGAATTAGTACGTACTGATTCAAATAATTATGTCATCGATTTATATTTACATGAAATTGATGAGCCACATTCACTTGCAGAATATCTAATTAATCAAGTAGGAGTTGTAGAACAAGGTCTCTTCCTAGATATGGTAAATACTGTCATCGTTGGTCGTGAAAACGGGCCAGAAATTATTCCTGTAAAACGTTAATTGAAGGTGCTTTATTATGAAAAAGGAAATTAGTTTAGAACAATTAAAAAATTTTCAATCAAACTTAGATGATCTTAAAGGACATGAAATTTCTGAACGCGCCGTAACTAAAAATGGTATTTTAAATGTATGCAAAGATTATCGTTCAGAAGTTAATATGGATCCGGTTTTTTCTATTAATTTAGAAACTGGAAAAGTAGCAGATCAAAAAAGATCTGGCCGTTGCTGGATGTTTGCCGCTTTAAATACTATGCGTCATTCTATGCGTGAAAAATTAAATATGCGCGATGATTTTGAATTATCGCAAAACTATACATTTTTCTGGGATAAGTTAGAAAAATCAAATTATTTTTACGAAAATATCATTGCAACTGCAGATTTAGAAACATCTGATCGTAAAGTAAGTTGGTTATTGCAAACCCCTCAACAAGATGGTGGTCAATGGGATATGATCGTTGCTCTAATCCAAAAATATGGTGTAGTTCCTAAATCTGTTATGCCAGAAACATTTAACTCTTCAAATTCAACTGAGATAAATAAACAATTAAATTTAAAGTTACGTAAAGATGCAGTTAAGCTTAGAGAGTTAATTCATGCTAATACTGATATGACTGAAGTTAGAAGAGTCAAACAAGAAATGTTAACAGAAGTATATCGTATGCTTGCATATTCATTTGGAGAACCAGTCAATGAATTTAATTTTGAATACTATGATAAGGATAATCAATATCATAGTATTCAAAATATTACACCACAAGAATTTTTCAACAAATATGTTGGTTGGAATTTAGATGATTATGTTTCAATTATCAACGCTCCTACTAAAGACAAGCCATTCAATCACATGTATACCGTTGAAATGCTTGGAAACGTTCTAGGTGGTCGAGAAGTAAGACATTTGAATGTTGATATGAATACTTTTCGAAAAGTTGCAATCGAACAATTAAAGAATGGTCAAAGTGTCTGGTTTGGATCAGATGTTGGACAAGAATCAGATCGCAAGGAAGGTATTATGGATCCAGAATTGTACCATCAAGATGAACTTTTTGATATTGACTTTTCAATGTCAAAAGCTGAACGTTTAGATTATTGTGAAAGTTTAATGACACACGCAATGGTTCTTACTGGTGTAGATTTAGTTAATGACCAACCTACAAAATGGAAAGTCGAAAATTCTTGGGGCGAAAAAGTTGGTGAAAAAGGCTTTTTCGTAATGAGTGACAGTTGGATGGAAGAATTTTGTTATCAAATTGTTGTAAACAAAAAGTACCTTCCAAAAGAACTACAAAAAATCTTAAATGAAAAACCTACAATTTTAAAGCCTTGGGACCCCATGGGAAGCTTAGCTTAACATTTTATTTCTTTTCATATTGTTTAATAAACCGCGTAATATCAACGTTTATTAAGAATTTAGTTTTTAATTACGTTTCATGCTATTTCATTAAATTTAACATAAAACCTAGCCAAAACTTAGCCAAAAAATCTAGGTCAAGGGCGTAACTGTTAGCTTGATTGCTAGCAGTTTTTTTGTATAAAAAAACTTTCTTTTTTTGTAAAAGAAAGTTTAAAAATGTGAAATTTTATTTTACAATACATCATTTATACATTTCATGTCTTCTGCCGGTAATGAAATTGTATCAAATCCATCTTCATTTAACTCATTAATAATATCATCATATAAATCAGAGCAAACATCTCTTCTTTTAGAAGTTAAAAAAACATCTGATATATTAATATTCTGACATAAAAATAACTTGTCGCAATCTATCAATGACCTATGATTAAATGGATTTCTTCTAATATCGGCATCTTCAATTATTCTGTGATTTAAATAAGGCAAATCTTTAGTTTTATAAGATTGACACTTTATTAACTCGTACTCCGACTCAATGTCATGTTTTTTACATATGTACATATGAGCTTTTTTAGCTAACCTGCTGTGTATATTTGGATAAGGCATCCGAATGGTTATAACATCTTTTTGTCTAATCAATTAAAAGAACCCCTTCATCTATATCAACATATACAGGGTTTTCTAACGTACTATCATTAGACAACTCCATTAAAGTATCCATTTGTTCAGGATTAATCTTAGTATAATCTTCGTTAGATAGAATAAATATTTTATCTCCACATCTAATTACTTTATTTTTATCTATCATTTCAGGCGGGTATAATTGTTCTATGTTTTTAATTAATATAGTATCTTCAGAAGAAAAATCATTTTCATCTAAATCAACTTGATATTCATTGCTATTAATGCGCTCTTTTTTATTTTTCCAAATATTCATAGTATGCGAAATTTCTGATAACTCATGTTCAGTACATGTTTGTATAAAAAAATCTACAGTTTTTGCCCTATTAACGCAAACTATATCTTTTTTACTTGTATAAACTTCATCACACTTTTGATCGAAACTTGGTCTTTCTTTAGTGTAATCTCCCCATACGTTACTAAATACAGGACCATTCTTATAACCTCTCAATTTACGGAAATCATAATCGTCACCATCAACTTTTGACATGCTTTCATAAAAAAATAAAAACTTTTGCAATTTTAATGATATATTAAAACTACTCTGATCATTTTCTTTAAGCCAACCAGATATGGCTAACTGCCTTTCACTTGAATAAATCATCGTAATCACCTTTCTTTATAAAGAAGTTTATCATTTTTATATGGTTACTTCAATCTTATATGGTTACTTCAATAATTTTATTAAACAACTCTGCAAACAGCAAAAGTGCCTCATTTTGTAATTTATAAAATGTACTATGACTATACATCAATTCATTTTCAACTTGCCATTTAGGCACATTCTGTAAATAACATTTCTTTAAAATCGTTTTATACCGACTATCACAAATATTATCAATAATTGTATTAACCATTTCTACAATGTTTTTAGCCTCAATCGCCTTTACCATTCTTTGCTCTTGGTGATTAATATTACTAGAACTTTTTACACCATCAAAATTTACTGAACTCAAATCCGCAAAAACTGATAACTGTTTATATTTAGGATAATCCTTATAAAAAAATCGTTTTACCTGTTTTATTATTTCTTTTTCTTTGTCATTCATGGAAATCACCCAGCGTATAATGTATAAAACTCTTTTAATGCTTTATTCTTTAAATAATTGAAATTACTTTTTGATGTTGATAATTTTTCACACATCTCTGAAACACTGTACTGTTTATTAATTATGTAGTTATTCAAAATGAATTTTAAACGATCATCAGAGACGCTTTGTATCGCCTTTTCAATTTTTGAGATGGTTAATTCATAATCTGCATGTTGTAAAATTTTACTCTCAACATTATTCTTTTTACTTTTGCTACCCATTGAACCAATTAGTGGGCTTGATAATACTGTGAATTCTTGCAAATCTTTTTTTAATTTTATGTACTTATTTAGAATTGATTTAATCATTTTTACATCACTTCTCAAATTAACCACCTTCTTTATAAAATAAAAAAAGCTCTATCAAAATGATAGAGCTTTCGAAGAGTTATAATGGTACTATTTAAAATGCAACAAACTTATAATATCTAACCATAAATACATTATAACAAATATTTATCAATAAGTAAATAGAAATAAATTTAATTTATAGATATTACTTTAGATTTTAATTGTTGAATTAATGATACAACTTGAAACGGTTGCTTTTTCATATCTATATCACGATTTAAGTACCAGAATTGGGTTAATAAAGTAACAGCATAATCAAATTGTTTATACTTGGTTAAATCTGCTGTTTCTGATACCGCTGTTTTTATATATTCAGTAGCATTATCAATGTACGTTTGAATAATTTCGTCATCATCATCTATATCAATACATAATGCTTTTTTCACATCACTTACTTGTACAGTCATATCTTCACCTCCTATAAAAAAAGAGCTTAGGTAAAACCTAAGCCCTACTTTTTAATTATTTTGCAGTTTCAGCAGTGGTTGTTGTTAATGCAATATTTACAACTGCGCTTTTATCAATAACTTCATAATCTGAACGTAAGATAACTGATAACCCTTCACTAAAGCTATCAAATTTATCCCATTGGGCTGTAACTTGATTTCTTTCAAATACAACTAAAGCTTGAGCAAAATCACCAACTAAAACAGGTGATGTACCATCTGAATTATCAGATAAAATTGTATTTGAAATTACCATCACTGGCGCACCTAATAAACTAAAACCACTTGGTGCTGTTACATCAGGTTGTAATAAGTAACGTCCTTCATTATCTTTTAATGTATCTAGGAAATTAAATCCGTTTTGATTTACTACCCATGTTTTACTCAAAGCAGGATCAAGAGTAACATTAAATACTTTCTTTAAATCATCAATGTTTTTAGCTGTTGTTTTAGCAAATTGACTTGATGAACCAGTTAATAAATCAATGATATTTTTATTATTAGTATTTTGAACTAATTTTTGTAATTGATTTTTCACTTCTGAAACAATATCAACTGCACTATCTTCAATAACTTCATTTGATAGAGCAATCTTACCAGCTCGTGTTTTTACATCAAATTTCACATCTTGGAACATGTTAGCATTAACATCACCAATTTCTGCTAATTCTTCTTTAGTGGCTAGAATTGCACTTTGAGGATTAGTTGCAATTGGATAATGTCCTTGACCGTTTGAAACTTGTTTTACTGTACAAATTTTTGCTAAATCATATGTTGAATTCTTTAATTCAAAAACTGGTGTAATAATTTCATCAGGAATAACTGCACTTGCACCTTGCGTTGTAACACCATCACGAAATTCACCGCGACTACGAATATATTCTTCAAATGAGCGTGTTTCTGTTTTTTCTTCATTATCTAAGATTTTCTTTTTCATATTATTTTCCTCTTTTCCTTGATTTATAAATTTTTCATAACTACGTGTGTCAACTTGGACATTTGTATCATCATAAGATGGTATAGCAACCACAGACACATCAAATAAATTCTTTACTTGATTAATTGTCCGTGTAATATTGCCTTCATCATCTTTAGTCCATGTATCGCCACCATCATTTACTTCAAAACCAAATGAACAAGCATCAACATTACCACTTTTAACTTCTTCATAAACATCATTAGCAAATGATGTATTTGGCAAAGTAGCTTTAAAATGTAATCCTTTATCATCTGGTTCTAATTCTAATGTTCCAGCTTTTACACTTGCTAAAACCTGTGTAAAATCATGATTGTTCAACATTAAAACATCAGATAAATCTACATCATCTAAAGCATTAGGTGCTACGACTTCTTTAAATCCGCCTAAATCTTTGCTTGGTGTATTCCAAATAATAGCATAACCAGATAATACTTTTGATGTTTCTTTATTTTCGTCTTGCTCTTCTTTTTCATCATTAGAGCTATCTGTTGGAACATCATTCGCTTTCATTTGTGCTTGTTGTGTCAATCTGCGATCTTGTTTCATTTATATCATTCCTTTCTATAAAACTATCTCCATTATCAACTTCTGGCATTCCAATTTTTGCGCGTGCTTCATTCAATGTAAGTACACCATTTGTATATCCCTCAATCGCATTATTTTGCTGTGTTGTAGGATCTAAGGATAATAACTTGCTAGTATCAAATTTCCAATTACTACCAAGTTTGAAAGTTAATTCTGATGTAAAACAATCAAAATACTTTTGTAATGATCCTTGTAAATATTGCAAGTTACTCATTTGTTGGTTGCTATGTTCATTTTCAACACCTAATTTTTCAGGTGGTAACCCAAAAGCTTTTGCAATCTGCTTTGTTGTCCAATCGTTTGAATTTACTAATTTTAAAATATCTGAATTGATTTCTAGATTTTGTAAATCCATATTGTCATCAAGAGCAACAATCCCTGCTTTTCCTGATTTTAAATTTTGAAATCTTTCAGCTATATTATCTAAAGCTTCTTGATTTAAATCAGTATTTTTTACTTTTAATACTTTTGCACCAATCACACCATTATTAAAAAATCCAATAAGTAACTTATTAGCTAAGCCTTGAATTTCTCTTTCATTTGCTAATGAATATAATGGACTAATTCCGGTTACTCCGTTGATAGTTGAATATTTAAAATGTAAAACATCTTTAGCTTTTAATTCTCTTTTCCTGCCATTCTCTGGAGTATACTGATATGAAATTTCATTAGTTACGTCATCTTGTAATACTGCCATTTGAGAATTAGGAACAAAACGTAAATTATGGTTATTCTCAATCAATGCAAAAGCATTTCCATTTAAAAGCATATTCGCACACAACGCATACTTGAAATGCCAACCGTCCATATAACTACATGGTTTAAAATTAACCATTTTTGTTAATATCTCAGTATCACAATACACTTCATTACTGGCAACATCAGAAGCAATAATATTTATTGCACTAAAAATATCACTATTTTTTAATACAACAGGAGAAACGTACTCGCCTCCTGTATCTGTATATGAAATTAAAGCATTAAAAACAGGATCATCTGTTAATGTAGTTTGTTTTGTATTAGATTTAAAAAAAGCCACCTTATTCGCCTCCTTTCATGTTGTAATTGATAATGAAAGCAAGCATAATTATTAATGTGCCTGTAACTATCATTCCCGTACCCACACCAAAATTAATAAAACATCCAAACATAACAAAAACCATTCCCAAAATTAAGAGAATGGTTTGAATATAATTCTTAAAAAATGAAAGCACCTTGATTAATAATTTCTTCACGTTGCTTATTCGCCTCCTCATTATCAAAATAATTCATACATGCCACATAAGCATTTAATAATGCGTCAACTGGGTCAATTCGATTGCTATTCCTAGCCTTATCAATAATCACACCGTTATTATCAACTTTTAAAATTGCATTACTTATTGAATAAGATAGAATTTTATTATTATAATGTTTAATTTTTCCATTATATAATTTTTCTCTAAAGTCTCGTGTTGGTATATTCATTGTTTTTGTACCTTGTCGAACTTCAAATAAAGGGTAACCCTCTTTTTCAAATTTAGTAAGTAATGGTGCAAAATTCCATGGATCATAGCAAATATATTTAACATTTAATTCATTTTCTAAAATTAAACGTTGAACATAACTAAACACATCATCATAATCAATTACTCCACTATCCAGTTTTGTAATTGTACATTCACCCTTGTGTTCTAATGAAATATAATCAATTCCATCACGCTTTATTTTACTTTCAAGACCATAATGAGTACCAACCCATGAATGAGAATCACAATAGAACTTCCCATTTATTGGAATAATCCAACTTACAGCGGTCAAATCATTACTTTTAGATAAATCAATTCCAATATAAATATCTTTGCCTTTTATATTAGGTCTCTTTGTTTTGCCCTTTTCCCAATCAGAA
Source organism: Ligilactobacillus cholophilus (assembly GCF_030389495.1). Lineage (NCBI taxonomy): Bacteria > Bacillati > Bacillota > Bacilli > Lactobacillales > Lactobacillaceae > Ligilactobacillus > Ligilactobacillus cholophilus. Next base: position 128,210 of record NZ_CP127832.1, on the reverse strand, counting down.
GCACTAATAAAACTATCTTCTTGAGCTTGCATAAACACATTCATATTTTTAACCATTACGTTTACCATGTTCTCTTGTTTCATCTCAACTTCAACATCTGATTTAATTTGTTCAAACATAGTATCACGTACTTTATTATTTGATAACAAAGGATTAGCTTTAATCCAACAATCAGGATTATTAACCTCTTCTTTATCATCTAGAGTATAAATAACACCAAAATAACGGTCTGATTGTTCTTCACCTGATAATATATCAGAAACATAATCGCATTCTTCTTTAAAAGGCGAATTGGTATTAAATCCAGCTGTTGAAATAATTGCTAATAAACTATTAGGCTGCTGAACCATACCAGATTTTAAAACGTTTATAATATCACGGTTTTTACTTGAGTGAAATTCGTCAACAACGCCTAGAGTGGGATTATAACCATCTAGTGAACTTTTATCAGTTGCAAGCGGAACAGCAAATGAATTTGTTTTACGATCTTCAATTATTTGTTTATTAATCTTTACTCTTTGTCTTACAATTTTTGATTGCCCACTAAGCAAATGTAATTGGTCTGCCATCATATCAAATGCTAAATGTGCTTGTTTACTACTGTTAGCAGTAAATAATACTTGTCTACCTCTAGGTGGGTCTTTTTCAAGCAATAGTTCAATTATGCCCATAATTGCGATTAAGAACGTTTTACCATTCTTACGGGCAAAAGATAATAAGCAACGATTAAATCGACGTGAGTCATCTTTTACAGAACGCCAACCATACAAATTACCTAGAATAAAACATTGAAATAATTCAAGCTTTAATGGTTTACCATCTGTCCTTGGTAAAAGCTCGACAAAATGAAATATTTTATTTACTAGCTCTTCATTAAAATAATAAGGAAAATCTTTTGTCCGTTGTTTTGCTAAATCTTTAATAAAACGATCACACGCTTGTTTAACTTTTGTACATGTAATGATTTCATTATTTAAAACTTTATCAGCATATTCTTGCACACGATTATTCAAGTAAATCACCAATCTCATCTTTTTCAATTTCCTGTGCTTTATTTAAAGCTAACTTTGCTCTTGATGAAATTGACAATCCTAAATCATTACTTAAAGATCTTAAATCCTTAACTGCTTTTTCTCGTAAACGTAAATTTCTATTTTCCTTACCACCAACCACTGTACCCTCTTTTTTTATTGCTAAGGTACATGTTTTAATTAAAGAGTATGTTTCACAATATGCAACTAATAATCCTTTATCTAATTCACTAACAGGCGTCTCTTTTAATAAAATTGGTGTTACTCTATTCCATTCTTCAAGAGCATAATCAGTTAACCAATCAGGTGGCATAATATCCAATTTAGAATATTGGTTTAATGTTTCTTCCATTTCTTTGCGTTGCGCCTTTTCTTCATTGGTTAAATGTTTTGTCATATCTCCTAATGCTTTTACATTTCTACTCATCTTCTCACCTCACTTATTAACAAAAAAACGCTGTTACAATGTAACAACGTTTTCCCACATTCTCTCTATCATATAATTATTATAACATTTTTTTATAAAAAGTACAATTTAAATAAGAAATACTTATTTTAATCTAGGATTATAAAAAATTTTTTATTTTAAAGGGATTTTTATTCACAGAAAAGTCCGTGTCCGCTCCTGCGTAAAAAATTTATAGCCCCCTGTTTATTTTTTATGATGTCTTTTCCAGTGGCAAGAATTGCAAAGACTTCGTAAGTTATTTCTGTCTAATCGCTTGCTCCAATTTTCTCTGATTGGTTCAATGTGGTCTACAATGTCAGCTTTTCGCATAATACCATCTTCCAAACACCATTCGCATAATGGATTAGCAATCATGTAACTGTGTGATAATTTTCTCCATGCTGTTGTTTTATAGAAACGTTGATATTTGCCTTCACGCTTCATACGATAACTGTATCGTTCTTTCTCTGCTTGTTTCTTATGTGCTTCACAATACTTAACATCATAAGGAACTAATACTGTACAACCTGCATGTTCGCATTGTTTAACTGGTTTCATCCTATCCCTGTTTTCTTTTTCAATGTCAATGTATCATAACCATTCAAACTATCATCAATGTTCAAGGTAGCAATCTTATATTCTTCTTCATCAATCTTAACTATTAAAGTATCTTTCAATCTTTTATCATGCTTTACAAAGATAGCAATTTGATAAGTCTGACTTAATCCTGTATTTGATAATTGACTATTAATACTTTGAGTTACATAGCCAAAACGCTTAGTAAATAATGTTTTAAAAACTTCTACTGTTATACCATTTGCTCCTTCTTGATAGTCATATATTCCAAATTCTGCTGTATGCTTTAATCTTGATAGTTGATACTGTTTCATTTAATCACCCCATAATACAACGCAAGCATTACTATAATCGATAACACAGAATCAATTACTGTCCATTTTAAACATTGTTTAATATTATTTCTTTGTTTTTTGTCAAAGAAATAATTCATTATAAAAGAATTTACTATCATAAAAATAATAATTAAAACAACCACATCTTTACATCTCCTTCAGCTCATTAGTTAATTCCATAGCCATATCAGCTAATACTTTTTGTCGTTCTTCCAAAACTTTAAGGCGATTTAATTCTTTGCGTGTTTTGTGTTTCTTATTGAAAATTATTGAATGTTCATGATTATACCATTCAAGTAATTTTATTAATATACTGATCTGTTCTTCTTTATCCTTAATATTCTTCTTAATGTTTTCTATTATGTTTTTATCTACGTATCTAATTACTTTCATTGCCGCTTACCTCATAAATAACCAATGCTTGAGATGATGAACTAATATCTTCTAACGTTCCATAAAATCCTTGATTATATTTAATATCAATCAATTTATAACGTGGATTAGCACTTAAAAACAAATTAATATTTTCTACTAAATCTCTACCCCTAAATTCTTTTACTTGTATCATTTTTATCTTTCCTTTCTGTAATTAGACAGTGAACTGATACATAGACACTTAAAACATTTCTTTGTCTAGTCGTTTATCGTTGATTTAACAACACTTTCAACACTTTTCTAGACAGTAGACAGTAATTTTTCTGTAATATATACAAATAACGCATTTATACGTTAATAGTATTATTTATACTTTTTATATTGAATATACTGTCTTACTGTCTAATAATCGTTATAAAGTATTGATATGACAACGATTATCCACTAGACAATAAGCAAAATTTTATTGTCTTATACTGTCTTTACTGTCTAGTAAATCCACGAACTTGTTTACCATTTATAGTTTTTCTTGATTTTCTCCAATCATAAACATTTACCATAACATCACTAATTTTATTAGTTACTTTTTTATCTCTAGAATCATAAAAAGCTTTTCCTGTTGTCTTCTTATATAGCTCTTCATTCGAAATAAAATTTTTATCTGCTAAATAATTTTCAACAACATCAGATACTGCGTCATCAAAAAAATCAGTATACTTAAACTGTCTCCTTTGTTTATTAAGTAACTCATTTTCTTCTTTACTATGTGCTGATATATCAACCGTCTTAGATTTATATAAATTAACGGCTTCGCCCCAAAGCTGTTTAACATATTCGTCAGTAAATTCAGTAAATATATTTTTATGGTTGTGATGGCAACGAACTGGTAAAAATCTACGATCTCCTGTTTTATCTTTTAAATAATAAAGATTATTGGTTGTACGTGCCATAATAAAACCTTTACTTCTATAAACGTTACTATGTCCATAAGGTGGTCTAAAACTAAGTTCAGTTGATGAAACAAATTTCTTTAATTCATCAAAACTACACTTATTTGTAGCAACCATTTCATCATCATTCACAATAAAATTTCTTGCCATTGTGGCAATATCATCTTTATCACTAAAACTTGTAAATTGATCTGTATAATATTCTAAAGGCGTTAATCTTTTTAAAAATTCAGTTTTTCCTGTTCCTTGACTACCTACCAAATCTAAAACAAAATCAAATTTAGTTTTCGGATCATATGCTTTTGCCACTCCACCAACAAAAAATAATCTTGTTATTAAATCTGTTACTTCATTTTCTTCAACTCCTAAAAAATCATGAAATACATGTTGTAATCTTGATTTCTTGTCCCATTCTTTATATGCCTCATTCATATAATCCAAAATTGGACTGTATGAATGATCTCTTGCAACTTTTTGTATTCCATCATCTGTGGCGTCCTTTGTAAAAGTAATATTCATTACTCTTTCAGCATACATTCTAATTTCAGCATTAACTTCATCATATAGTGATCCTTCGTTTTCGTTTCTATCAATATTTAATTTATCCTTATAGATTGATTTAGTTAATTCAACTGTTCCAGTAAATTTATTAAATTTAAATAATCCATCAAAGATAGGTTGATTTTCAATAAAAAGCGCTACATTTGTCGGTGAGGAAGCTTTAATATTACCTCTTTCTGTTTTAATCCAACTAATTACACTTCTTTTATTTTTTTCTTTTTGTTTTTTCTCCGCCTCCTTGAGCTCTTTTAATTTAATCACAATAACCCTTCTTTCTTTAAACAACTTCTAAATGTTGCGTCAAATTCTTTTTCATTTAATTTTTCATCTGTTGCATTATTCGCTAACTGAGCAAGTTTATATGCGTCAGTTGGTTTAACTTGTCCATATCCAACCATATAAGACACTAATTTATGCAAATTATCATTTCGCGTTCCTTTAACTCCTAAACCATGTAAAAACATTGGTGCGTATTTGCTAAATGCTGTCTTAGCATTTTTTCTATACTTAACATCAAAATTAAAATCATTCGTTTCACTTTCTTTATTCGTTTTTTCTTTAATGAAACTAACTAATTCAGAACAAGGTTTAATGATTGGATTATGATTTAGCCATTCATACGCTTTGCCTTTTATTTTGCTAGGAGCAACCACTACGTAATTATTAGGGTGTGCTTTAATATCTACTCCATCTAAAAAATTAATATGCTGTGAAATCTTAAAACAATCAGGTTTTAAGAAAAAATATTGATAACCGTTGTGTGGTGTTTTCTGAACTAATGTTCCTTTAAACCATTCATCATGGTGCAAAGATTTTATACTACTTACACCATTCTTTCCTCCTTCATGTCTATCAACATCTATCACAAAAAAGTTTTTAGTTTGTAAAGCAATATTAGCGTATGGATATTTAATCCAATAATCTTTAACTTTGCTTTCTGTATTTAATGGTTCAGTTGTAAATTTAATCATAGGTCGCTTATTTTGCGGATTAATAGGAATAACATTCATACCAGTTTTAAAGTATGCTACTGCAGAATTTATTAATGATTGCATTTTATCCTCCTTACCTAATTTTTATTTTTCTGGTATAATTAACTCAGTGAATTTTTTATTTATCTGCTGTAATCGTGGTTATTGCCACGATTTTTTGTTTTTTAATGGCTTTTTTCTATAACAATTGCTCCACATTCTTGAGCAACATTTAACATCTTTTCCTCTATATCATCAGCCATATCTAAAAATACTTTTAAATCTTCTTTTGAAATATCAGTTTCAATATCATCAAAATCTAAAGCTGTACCAAAATCTTCAATTAAATTAGCTGTACTTTTTAATACTTCTGATAAACGTTTGTAATTCATCATTTTCACCTCATTAATAATTATTTTTTAGATAATTCTTTTTCAATCAATTTATTAATTGCTTTTGTATTTTGACTTAGTTGTCCAGTAATATAAAAAATTGATTTTTCTAAACGGTTAAATTCATAATCTTTTAACTTATTCTCAGTTCGTGAAATACTTTCCATTGCATCATCTAATAAAGTGATTAAAGCTTCATTTTGTAAATTTAATTCTTCAATACTCATTTAATTTAGTTCCTTTCTAACCTAAACAATGCTCTTGACCCTGTGCATGTTTATTTAAATCGTATGTTCATTCATAAATTCATCAAGCGCTTCTGTTGAAATACGCTTTACTTTACCAATTTCAGATACTTTCAAGCCATCAGCAATAAATTTGTATAAGGTTGTATAACTTCTGATTTGTAAATAATCCATTGCTTGCTTATATGTAAGCCATTTATTATTGCTTGTCATTATGATTTACCCCTTTCAATTCATTCGGCATAATGTATAATAACGTAATAACAATGATAAGTCAATACATTTAAATACATTATTTTACATTTGATTACATTGTATTTATAATAAGTGTATTAAAATTTATTACATCTGGAGGAAATTATGAGTGAGACTTTAGGCAATAGAATTGCATTACAAAGAAAAAAGTTAGGATTATCTCAAAAAGAAATAACAAAAAAATTTAATGCTTATTTAGAAAATAAAACTGATTTATCACCTATAACACAGGCAACTTTTTCAAGGTGGGAAACTGATGCATCTAAACCAAGAGCTTCATATTTAAAAAATTTAGCAAATTTTTTTAATGTATCAGTGATTTATTTAGCAAATGGTGAAGCTCCCTTTACTGATATATTTGATTTTATTAATAACGTTCCAAATTCATCATTATCAAACTTACAAACTACAGAAAAACAACTACAACAAAAAATAAAAGAAATTGAATCTGCTAGAGATAATTTAATTAAACAATTAAATATAATTCGAGAACAACAAATGACTTCAATTTCTCAAGAACAGCAAAATTTAATAAAAATAATAAAAAATGATAAATTGAATTTAGTAGACTTGTTATTACTAAATTCCTTAGCTAATACTTTTATAAATTTATTCAAAGAAAATGATGAAATTTATACTACGTTACAAACATTTTTGAGAGTGCTTTTAGGTTATATAATGCATGAAGATAATAGAAATGAAAGTGATGTAAAAGAATCATTTCAAAAATTATTAGATTTATTAAATAAAGAAGAAAAATAATTAAGACGTGATTTTTCAAAAATGGACGACATCGTCCATTTTGAATGTAATAATATGACGACGTCGCCCCATTTCCAACCGTAATAATGCCCTTGACCCTGTGCAAAATTACGGAGGAAAAAATGGTACAATTTAAAAAATATAAAACTAAAAAAGGTGAAACACGTTATCAATTTCAAATGTATTTAGGAAAGGATCCACGTACTGGTAAAGATAAAGTTACTCGTAGGCGTGGATTTAAAACGAAAAGTGAAGCTCAAATCACTTATTCAAGATTGAAAGTTGAATTTCTTGATAAAGGTGAAATTAAATCAAAAGAAAAAATCACTTTTCAAGAACTATTTAATGAATGGTGGGAAATTTATATTACTACTGTTCGTAAGTCAACGACAATTAGAACTTACGGATATTTTAAAAATAAAATACTACCTAATCTTAAAGATTATTACATTGATAAAATAACTACCAAAGATTGCCAAGAGTTAATAATCAAATGGTATAAATCTGGCTATAAGTCATATAATAGTGCTTTTAAGTATTTAAAGAAAATCCTTGAATATGCACGGAAACAACGTTATATAGACCGTAATCCATGCGAAGATGTTATTAAACCTAAGCCACAAGAAAACTTACATCCAAGAAGAAAATATTGGACTAAAAAAGAACTAGAGCAATTCTTAAATGCTATTGATAAACAAAAAGAATTCCAACAATACACGTATTTTAGATTATTAGCATTTACTGGAATTCGTAAAAGTGAAAGTTTTGCTCTCTATTGGTCTGATGTTGATTTTAAGAATGGAATATTGAATATTTCAAAAACTCTTTCTCAAGGAGATCGTGGCAAGATGATTGAACAGTTACCAAAAACAAAAGCTGGTATTCGTAAGATACCATTAGACAAAAAGACACTTGAAACTTTATCTGAATGGAAAAAGAAACAAGTGTCCTACTTTCAATTTTTAAATAATAATTATTGTAAGATTAAGCCTGATAACCAGCAACTAATTTTTGCTAATACTCGTAATCATTACTTGATTAATTATACCCCTAAAGAATGGATGGACCAGATTTTAAAACGAATTGATATTCCTAGGATAACCATACACGGATTAAGACACACTCACGCTAGTTTATTATATGCAAGTGGTGTTGATATAAAAGAAGCACAGTTACGCCTAGGACATTCAGATTTAAATACTACAATGCAAATTTATACACATATTGATGAGCAACAAGAGAAGAAGGCTGTAAATAAATTAGTTAGGTATGCAGATTTTTAAACCTAGCCAATAACAAAGCCAAAAATAAATAACAGCAAGTAATCATTGATATATCAAGGTTTTAAAAATTAAATTATAACACCTTGGGACCCTATGGGGAGTTTAGCTTAATAAAAAAGACTAGCAACATGCTAGTCTTTTTTATTAATCGTTGAATGATAAAACTTCTTTTTCAACTACATCTAATGTCTTGTCATCTAAAGTATAGATAATGGGTTCACCGTTATATACTTCCACTCCATCAATACCTTCATCACTTATTTTTTCTAAATATTTTAATAAAGCACGTAGTGAGCTTCCATGAGCAACAACTAACTGATTTTTTCCTTGTTTTAGTCTTGGAGCAATCTCATCATTCCAGTAAGGCAAAATTCTATTTGAAGCCATCTCTAGACTCTCAGACAAAGGTAATAAATCATGTGGAATATTTTGATAACGACGGTCATCATCAAATTGTTCTAATTTAGGTGGAATAGAATAATATGAACGTCGCCATAAAGCAACTTGTTTTTTCCCATAAATTTTTCTTGTATAATCTTTATTTAATCCACGTAATGCGCCATAATGACGTTCATTTAGTCGCCATGTTTTATGTTCAGGAATCAATAATTGATTAATTTCTTCCAAAACAATATTAGCCGTTTTTATAACTCGAACTAAAATGGAAGTATGAACATCACTAAATTGAATATTTGTCGATTTCAGCAATCTTCCTGCAGCACGTGCTTGTTCTTCTCCTAATGGAGTTAATGGAACATCTGACCAACCTGTATACTCATTTTTTTTATTAGCAATACTTTGCCCATGACGTAATAATACTAACTTAACCATTAGTCCACCTTCTTTTACGTTTTAAACCAAAAATATAATACCAAATTTTTATCCTATTATAAAGCAATATCACAATGAAACGTAATAACTAAAAAGGACTATGTTTTATTAAATAATATAGTTATTACAATTAATTGCAAAATGCATATAGTTTTCAATAAAAATATTGTCCACATTATTCCAAACGTATTGCAAAATCGGGTTTAAAAATAAAAATATTACTGTAATTAATATTTTGTCCTGGAGCAGGAGCCTGAATAAATTTTCCATTACCACATGCAATTGCAACATGATAACTGTGACCTCTCTTTCCCCAAAAATACAAATCACCTGCACAAGCATCTTTAATATTAATTAAATGTCCGCACTTCTCTTGTTCAGTTGTAACTCTTGGTAATTTTTTACCTGTTTTATTGTATACATACTGTACAAAACCTGAGCAATCAAATCCATTAGGAGATACACCACCCCAAATATATGGTACTCCAATATAATTTTGTGCAATCTCAACCACCTTATTACCAGTTTCATTAATTGCATTTGAATTAAAATTAATAAAAGTATCATCAATTCCATCAGAATCTTCAAATATTATTTCAATTTTCGGATCTATATTTTCATCAAAGTCTTCAATCCAATTAAACCTTTGAGCATGAACCTTTGACGTACATAAAAATAATACTGATATTAATGTTGTAAAAAATATTCTTTTATACATAAATAACCTCCTATATATAATTTCGAAAATTATTCATGTTTTTTAAAATAATTTTTTGGTATAATTCATAGGAGTATCAAATTAATTATAAAAATTAGAAATTTACTAGTATAATTTAAGAGATTAGTTAAAAAATTAATAAGGAGCTTTTTATGAATAATAACCAAGAAGATTTTGATAAAATTCCTTCTCGTGTAGAAGAATATAACAGAAAGAAAAATGAGCACCATTTACGTAAACGCATATGTACAATTTTTTTAGTTTTACTTTTAATTGCTTTTTATGGACTTGGTATTTATGGGGCTAGTATTTTAAATACTGCTAAGAATACACTTTCAGAAGCTTATTCCCCTACTTCAAACTCAAAAAAAGTTTCAAAAATTTTAAAACAAAAAAAACCTTTCTCAATTTTATTATTGGGAACTGATACAGGAGACTTAGGACGAACTTTTAAAGGACGAACCGATACTATTATCGTAGCAACGGTCAATCCTAAGAAAGAAAAAATTACAATGACAAGTATTCCACGTGATACCTGCGTTCAAATTTCTGGAACTGGCAACTCATATGACAAAATTAACTCAGCATATACATATGGTGGAGTTAAATTAGCAGTTAAAACTGTCGAAAAGACACTTGATATCCCTATTAATTTTTACATGTTAATTAACATGGGCGGACTTACTAAAATCATTAATGAATTAGGTGGCGTAACTGTTACTTCACCGCTAACATTCTCATATGAAAATGTTTCAGTAAAAAAGGGTGAAAAAGTAACATTAAATGGTTCAGAAGCCCTTTCATACTCACGAATGCGTGATGATGACCCACAAGGCGATTATGGACGACAAAAAAGACAAAAACAAATAATTACTGCAATTATAAAAAAAGCAATGTCTGCATCTTCATTAACAAAATATAATGATACATTAAAGAGTATCAATGGAAATCTTAAAACAAATCTTTCATATGATGATATTATGTTAATCGAATCATATTATGCAGATGCTGGAAATCATATTAAATCATATGTTTTACAAGGTGAAGACGCTACTCTTGGTGGACTTTCTTATCAAGTAGTTTCTGCTTCTGAAAAAGAAAAAACATCAAATAGAATTCGCCATCAACTAGGGTTAAAAGATTCCACACATGATTTTGAAAGTGATTCACCTTTTGCTTCAAGTACAGATTCAACGTCTTATAATAATGGATATAACTCATATGATTCATATGGAACAAATTCAAATTATAATTCTAACCGTTATCAAGGAAATACAAATACATATAATAACCAATACAATCAAAATAGAAATACATATAATAATCAAAATACCAATGGTTATAATAATGGTAATACTACTACTGGTAATTTTGGATATTAAAAAAAAGCCTATCACGTATATGATAGGCTTTTTTTTACTTAACTTATGACAAATCTAATAATAAACTTCCATAAACTAATCCTGCACCAAATCCAGTTAATAATGCTTTTTTAGGCTTATTTCCCTTCTTTAATTCTTCATCCAAAGCTAGTGGGATTCCAACAGAAGATGTATTTCCTGCATAATCTACATTTACTGCAAATTTTTCAAATGGAATATTTAACCCTTCAGATATTTTTTCTAATAATCTTAAATTAGCTTGATGAGGGATTACTAAATCAATATCATCTGGTTTAACATTATTTTGTTTCATAAATTCTTTCATATGATCAATTACAGTTGAAGTAACAAAATTAAATACTGCTGGTCCATTTTGATAAAAAGCTTTCGCTTGAGGGTAATTTTCACTTGAAATTTTACTTAATGGCTTAATTCTACCACTGTTAACTGATCCCATATCTCCATCTGTACACATTTTTTCAGCAAGTAAAGTATCAGAAGAGTTAGGTTCTTTTTCTAATAATACTCCCGCAGCACCATCGCCAAAAAATACTGCAGATGTACGATCTTTAAAGTCCATCATTTTAGAATTATTTTCAACACTGATAACCATAGCTTTATTATACTGTGCACTATGTAAAAACTTATCAGCGGTACTATATCCAAAAATAAATCCTGCACATGCTGCGGATAAATCATATGCAAAAGCATTTGATGCACCAATATTTTTTTGTACTAACGCAGCAGTTGAAGGCGTTAAGGCATCTGGAGAAATTGTTGATAAAATAATCAAATCAATATCTTTAGCATCGACATTAGCTTCTTTTAATAATTTTAACGCAACCTTTGTTGCCATTTCTGAAGAATCTTCATCAATTGCATAATGTCTAGTTTTAATTCCTGTATGCGCCTGAATCCATTCATCCGTAGTATCCATAATTTCACTTAATTCATCATTAGTTACCACACGTTCTGGTAAATATGACGCACTTGCAGTTAATTTAATTCCTTCTGACATCTCTTTTCACCTCAAAACACAAAGTATTATACTATCCTTTTCGAATTCCATTTTAAAAGATATACCATAAATTTATTTTTTGCAATTAATATACTATAGTTTTATTAAAAATAAGAAAATTTTATCTAAGATGTTAAATTATAACTAAAAAAATAACAAGGCTCAATTGAGTCTTGTTATTCCTTATATTACTAACATTATGCGGGTAAATGGATTCGAACCATCACGAGCGCAATGCTCACCAGATCCTTAGTCTGACGCGTCTGCCAATTCCGCCATACCCGCGACAACATTAGTAATTATATCAAATTAAATTAGCATGTACAAGTCTAATTTGAATGTTCTTGAATTATTTTTAACTTTCCTCCACAATTTGAGCAACAATAATGATCAGTATTTATATGCCTTCTTCTCGGATATTGTTTTTTACATTTTATACATTCATAAACAACTTTAATTTTTGTATTTAAAGTTGCTGGAGCGTATCTTAAACCATTCACTTTTTTTAATAATAATTTAAAATCAGTATTTCTATGCTGATAACCCTTATGATTTATATGTAAATGATAGTGGCATAATTCATGTTTTATTACTCCTATTAGAACACCTTTATCATAATTTTCAATAATTTTGGGGTTTATTTCGATATTATGACTAGCCAGTAAATAGCGCCCACCTGTCGTTCTTAAACGCTGATTTAAAGTTACTGTATGATTAAATGGTGCATTAAAATAATCACAAGAAATTTTCTCAACTAATTTTTGCAATTCATATTCTTTAATTTTCCTCATCTTCTGGTTTTATCATCGTTAATTGAATTCGATTTCTCTTTTCATCAATTTCTTTAACCCATACATCTACAATATCTCCTACAGAAATAAAATCTTGTGGAGTTTCTACACGTGATTTACTTAGATTAGAAATATGGACTAACCCATCTTGCTTTATCCCAATATCAACAAATACTCCAAAATCTACAACATTTCGAACAGTTCCTTGCAAATGCATGCCGTTATTTAAATCTTCAATATGTAATGCTTCTGATTTTAATAATGGCATTGGCATCGTATCACGAAAATCTCTTCCCGGTGTAATTAGTCCACTAATAATATCTTTTACTGTTTCATATCCAACATTATTTTCATTTGCAAACTTTTGAATATCAAAATTATTAAGTTGTTCTTTAATAACTGTTGTTCCAATCTTCTTAGAAGATATTTTATTTTCCTGTAAAATTTTTTCCGCAATCGCATAACTTTCAGGATGAATATCAGTATTATCAAGAGGATTTATGCCACTATTAATTCTCAAAAATCCTGCTGCCTGTTCAAAAGTTTTTTTACCTAAACGAGGTACTTGTTTAAGCTGATCTCTTGAATTAAACTTGCCTTCCTCATCTCTGTACTTTACAATCTCTTTTGCAATTCCTTGATTTAATCCTGAAATATGTGTCAACAATTGAATACTAGCTGTATTTAAATTAACTCCGACTTGGTTAACAGCTGTTTCAATAACTTGTTTAAGTTGATCATTTAATTTATTTTGTGGTACATCATGCTGATATTGTCCTACGCCAATTGATTTTGGATTAATTTTAATTAATTCTGCGAGTGGGTCCTGTAATCTTCTAGCAATGCTTACTGCAGATCTTTCTTCAACATTAAAATCAGGAAATTCTTCACGCGCAATTTGACTAGCAGAATATACTGAAGCCCCTGCTTCATTGACTATTACATAATATACCTTATTATCAATTTCTTTTAATACCTCTGCAACAAAATGTTCTGATTCACGACTAGCAGTTCCATTTCCAATTGCAATCATTTCAACATGATAATCAAGAATTAATTTTTTTAATATTTCTTTTGCTTTATTACGTAATTCTTTATTAGGCTTTTGTCCTTTTGCCTTTTCATGTGGATATATTACCGCTTTAGTTAGAAATTTACCCGTTGAATCAATTACTGCTAATTTGCATCCTGTTCTAAAAGCCGGATCTAATCCAAGAATAATTTTCCCTTTCAAAGGTGCCTGCATTAATAAATGATATAAATTATCTCCAAATACATGAATTGCCTGATCATCAGCAGATGAAGTTAATTTTTTACGAATTTCACGTTCGATAGCTGGTTTAATAAATCTTCGATAAGCATCAGTATATGCTCGTTCAATATATTTAACTGCTTCACCTTTTTTTGAACCAATAAACCGCGAATGGAAATAATGTAAAATATAATTCTCATCCACATCTATCTTTAATTTCAAAATTTTTTCCTTTTCTCCACGATCTAAAGCTAAAATTTGATAAGATGCCAATTTATTTAATTTCTTATTAAAATCATAGTAATTCATATAGACTTGTTTCTCATCTTTTTCGCTATCTTTAACACGAGAAACTAAAGTTCCATATTTAAATGTGTTGTTACGCACCCATTCACGTAATTGTACATTTTCTCCAAATGCCTCTGTAATGATTTCATGAGCACCATTTAATGCATCTTCTACTGTTAAAATTTTATGTTCTTCATTTAAATATTTTTTAGCCTCATTTTCAATTTGTTCATTAAAGTTTAAAATATAGTATGCTAAGTTTTCCAGTCCCGCTTTTTTCGCAATTTCTGCCTTAGTTTCTCTTTTTTTCTTAAATGGTAAATATAAATCTTCTAGCAATTGCATTGTTGTTGCAAGATTTATTTTTTGTTTTAATTGTGCAGTTAATTTTCCTTGTTGTTCTATTTTTTCTAAAATATCTGTTTTTCTTTTTTCTAACTTAGCAACTTGTTCAAATGTTTCTTGAATCTCATGAATTTCAACTTCATTTAAACTTCCTGTTTTTTCTTTGCGATAACGTGCGATAAATGGGATTGTATTACCATCTTCCAATAAATTTAACGTCGCTTTGATTTGTTTTGCTTGATATTTTGGTAATTTTTCATATGTTATTTTTAAACATTTTTGTTCCATCTATATTTCTTCCTTTAGATTTAAATTTAAATAAAAAGATGAGGCTATGACAATATCTGTCACAACCTCCAACTTTAAATTTATCTATCATTAAACCAATCTTAAATTTTGTACTATTTTTTGCACATTTGAATTAATCTTATCCATTGCTTGTTCTTGCAATTGTTCTGCATTATCAAACTCTGTTTTATTAACACTTTCATTTTCAAAATCAATACTTTTATTCATTTCTATGCAAGCATTTACAAACTCACGATAATGAGAAACAAACATTTTGTGGATACCAATAATTTTTACTGGTGGTTTAGCTTGAGTTAATTTAGATAAATTTTCTTCATATTGCTTAATGCCCTCAGCAAACTTTTCTTTTGTATCAGCATAATCAGCAGATTCAATTTGTTCATTATTATTTAATGCATTTCTAAAAATTTTAAAATATGGATCCATTTTGCTGCTCATTTTTTGTGTACTATCAAGTACTGCATTTATTGTACCTAAATATTGGCTCATACTAATTTTTTTCATTTAATTCATCCTTATCGTTATTTCCAAAATTCATCATAAATATTAATTGGCATGTGTCGTTTATGTTCTGTTTTTTGATACCAATTTTCTATAATTTCTGCATTATGACTATCAATATCTTTACCTTCTAAATAGTCATCTATATCATCATAAGTTACTCCTAAAGCAACTTCATCAGGTAATGCAGGACGTTCATCTTCTAAATCAGCAGTAGGTGTTTTTTCATATAAATGCTTAGGTGCATTTAAATATGCTAGCATCATTTTTCCTTGTCGCTTATCTAAACGCCATAAAGGAGTAATATCTGCTCCACCATCACCATATTTTGTATAGAACCCAGTAATTGCTTCGGCAGCATGATCAGTCCCTACAACTGCACCACTAGTTGCTCCAGCTACTGCATATTGTGCGATCATTCGTTCACGTGCCTTAATATTTCCCTTATTAAAATCGCTAATTTTAATATTATTTTCTTCTACAGCTGTTGTCATCTTATCAGCTGCTTCTTTTATATTAATACGCATTACTTGATCAGCATCGATAAAGTCGATTGCATCCATTGCATCTTTTTCATCTGCTTGATTTCCATATGGTAGCCGAACTGCAATAAATTGATATGTATCATCATTTGTTTCTTCACGCATCTCTTTAATTGCCATTTGGCTTAGTTTCCCTGCTAAAGTAGAATCTTGTCCGCCAGAAATTCCTAAAACTAATGTCTTAAGAAAAGAATTTTTTTTCAAATATTCTTTCAAAAAATCTATTGATGATCTAATTTCTACTTTTGGATCAATTTCAGATTTTACTTTCAAAGTATTAATAATCTCAGCTTGTAATTTTCGCATTACAATCACTCCAAATCATATTAAATGTCATTAGGCATTGGCTTTTTACTATTTGTCTCTCTAATTTTTTGAATTATATTCATTTTGTTATCGTAACACTCTTTGGATAAGTCTACAGGATAATCTTGAGGGTTTAAAAGGCGTTTGTATTCTCCCCAAAGACTCTCTAAATTATCATGTGAATATTTCTTTATTTCATCAAGACTTGGTTGTTTGTATACCAATTTGCCATTTTCAAAAATATTAGCTAATAATGGACGAGCATTAAAATCTGTTACTTCTTTATTAATATATGTATATTGCGGATGAAACATTAATAAGGATTTTCTTCTTTGTGGTTGTTCATTACTTAAAGCAATATAATCACCTTCGGATTTTCCTGAAGCTTTTTTAGTAATACGCCAAACTTGTTTTTTACCTGGAGTAGAAATCTTATTAACATTATTTGAAATCTTAATAGTATCTTCCATTTCTCCTTGACTATTTTCAATGGCAACCATTTTATAAACAGCTCCCAATGCAGGTTGATCATATGCGGTAATTAACTTAGTTCCAACGCCCCAAACGTCAATTTTCGCATGTTGCATTTTTAAATTCATAATAGTCTTTTCATCCAAATCATTTGATGCATATATTTTAGCATCTTTAAAACCTGCAGCATCAAGTTGTTTTCTAACACATTTAGATATATATGCCATATCTCCAGAGTCAATTCTGACACCAAGGAAATTAATCTTATCTCCCATTTCTTTGGCAACACGAATTGCACTTGGCACACCAGAACGTAAAGTATCATAAGTATCCACAAGAAATACACAATTCTTATGTGTTTCTGCATAAGCTTTAAATGCTTCATAATCATTTTGATATGTTTGGACTAAAGCGTGTGCATGTGTTCCACTAGCTGGAATACCAAAAATTTTACCTGCACGCAAATTACTTGTTGCATCAAATCCGCCAATATAAGCTGCTCTAGTTCCCCAAATTGCTGCATCCATTTCTTGAGCACGACGACTACCAAATTCGAGTAATGCATCATCAGATACAACTGATCTAATTCGTGCTGCTTTTGTTGCAATTAAAGTCTGATAGTTGATAATATTTAAAATTGCTGTTTCCACTAACTGACAATCAGCAAGTGGTCCTTCAATTTGCATTAATGGCTCATTATTAAATACTACTTCTCCCTCAACCATTGAACGTATACTCAAACGTACTTTAAACTTACGTAAGTATTCAATAAAATCATCTTCATAATTCATTACTTCTTTAAGATACTGTAAATCAGATTCTGAAAAGCGTAAGTTTTGCAAATATTGAATAATTCTTTCTAATCCAGCAAAAATAGCATAGCCGTTATCAAATGGTAAATCCCTAAAATAAACTTCAAAGATTGCATTTCTATCTGCAATTCCTTTTCTCCAGTATGTTTCTATCATATTTAGTTCATACGCATCTGTATGAAGTGCTAAACTATCGTCTGCATATTTATGTGTCATTTTAATCCTCTTTAAGATAATTCTTTAATTTATTATAGTTGTACTTATTTTATCACTTTTTAATATATTATTCACACCTATAAAAAATTTGTTTATAATTAAAAGTAATCTTCTAGAAAGTAGCTGATATTTTGCATTTTGAACATATCAATATATTAGGAATTAATTTTACTAAGATTACTGAAAATCAATTAATTAAATCCCTAATTGATGATCATAAACATAAAAAAAATCGTTTTATTGTTACTGCAAATCCAGAAATTGTTTTAGCAGCAAGAAAAAACAAAGAATATCAAAAAATTATTAATCATGCCGATTATGTAACTGCTGACGGAATTGGAATTATAAAAGGTGCAAATATACTAAACACACCATTACCTGAAAGAGTCACTGGATTTGATACTATGCTTAAATTACTAAAGTATTCCAATAAAAATAAATGTAAAGTATATTTTTTAGGTGCAAAAGAAACAATAATTAAGGATACCATTATTAATGTACAAAAAGATTACCCTGATATTATTATTAGTGGATATCATAATGGTTATTTCAAAAATCCTGATCCAATTATTAAAGACATTAAACAAAAACAACCTGATTTTATTTTCGTTGCTTTGGGATTTCCGAAACAAGACTATTTCATTGAAAAATATAGAGAAATCTCTAATTCGATTTGGATGGGAGTCGGTGGAAGTTTTGATATTTTAGCAGGAAATATTAATCGTGCACCTGAATTTTGGATTAATCATCATATAGAATGGCTTTATCGTTTAATTCAAGAACCTAAACGTTTTATACGTATGCTTGCTCTTCCAAAATATCTATTATTAATCTATAAAGAGAAATTTAAACAAAAAAAATAAAGTATTCCTTTAGGGAATACTTTATTTTTCTAAGTAAAATTCAAAACGTTCTCCAGCATATTCTGTTCGTACATATTCGAATGGTTTTCCTGAATTAAGTTGCGTAATTTGCCGTAATTTTAAAATTGGGGCTCCTCTTTTAATGTTTAAATAATCTGAAATTCTTTCTGATGCACTAGAGGCAGATACAATCTGTTGTGCATGACCAATATGTAATCCATGTTCCTCAAGCGTTTGGTATAATGACTTAGTTATTTGTGAACGTTGATATTTTTTTACTAAATCATAAGGTAATGTAGTTACTTCAAAACAAATAGGAACATTATCTGCATATCTAATTCTTTCCATTCTTAATACATTTACTTTATCATTTAACTTTAAATGCTCACGTTCACTTAATGATGGTGTTGCTACTTGATATGAAATAGTTTTGCTAGATGGATGACGATTTTGATTTTCCATTATCTGTGTAAAACTAGTAATTCCAGACATCTTTTCTTGAACTTTTTTACGAGCAACAAAAGTTCCAGAACCAACGCGACGTTCCAAAATTCCTTCATCAACTAATGTTTGAATTGCTTGACGAAGCGTCATTCTACTAACCCCAAATTCAATAGCTAGCTCACGTTCTGCTGGAATTCTTTCTCCAACCTGCCATTTCCCATTTTCAATTGATTCTTTAATACTATTATGAATTCGAATATAAATTGGAGATCCCATGAAATTACACCCTTATAAAATTTTCTTAAACATAAATCTTAGCTTTACTTATATACAATAAAAGACTGTAACCACAGTCACAGTCTTAAATAGTTGGGGTAGCTGGATTCGAACCAGCGCATCACGGTACCAAAAACCGTTGCCTTACCGCTTGGCTATACCCCAATAATGGTGGAGGGGAGTGGATTCGAACCACCGAACCCGAAGGAGCGGATTTACAGTCCGCCGCGTTTAGCCAGACTTCGCTACCCCTCCACAATAATATCTATTGGATAACTAACGCATCCGACTTAATTATATTACCCTTTATTCGAAAAAAATGCAAGTGTTTTTCTGAAAAAAATTATTTTTTTATTGTCATAAATATTTTAATTCTTTTTGAAAATGAAAAAAGAATTATTCCAAAGATAATTGAGATTATTCCTAATATGCCAAAATATAGAATTTCTGTATCTTGTGAATATAATTTAACAATTTGTGCATTGATAGCTTGAGCAACAGCATCACTTAAAAACCACATACTCATCATTTGAGATTTAAATGCCTTTGGAGCTAATTGAGTCGTAGTAGATAGCCCAATAGGTGAGATAAACATCTCTCCGATAATTACTAGAATCCAACTAACAATTAACCAAATAGGTGATACTAGTTTTCCTGTTCCAAATACTATTCCAGGTATCATCATCCATAAAAAAGATATTCCAGCAAAAAATAAACCTATAGAAAATTTAGTTGGTGCAGATGGTTGATTATTCTTCATTTTTTTCCATAGAAAAATGAAAACTGGCACACAAATCATTATAAATAATGGATTTAAACTCTGAAACCAACTAGCTGGAAAACTATGACCAAAAATTGTTAATTTAGTTTGTTCTTCCGCAAATATTGCTAAAGTTACTGACCCCTGTTCTTCAATGATCCAAAACATTATTGCTGCTAAAAATAAAGGAATATAAGAAAAAACTTTTCTTCTTTCTTGATTTGATGTTTTTTTACTTACAATCATTACAATAAAATAATAAATTGGAATTATTATAGTCAAGATAGATAGAACTGTAATTATATTTAAAATGCTTAAAATATTAAATGCAGTCATTACTGTTCCAATTAAAATTATTCCAATAATCCAAATAAAAATTTTCCGTGCTAAACTTTTAACCTCTTCTGGCTCTAATGGAGCTGTTGGAAATAAACTATCAGATGAAAGATATTTTTTACCATCTATCATATATTGAATAAGACCAAAAAACATTCCAATTGCAGCAATAGAAAAGCCTATATGAAAATTATAGGTTTGTCCCATATATCCAACTATAATTGGAGCAATAAATGCCCCCATATTAATACCAAAGATAAAAATATTAAATCCATTTTCTCTACGATAATTATTTTTATCATAGAGTTCTCCCACCATTTCAGAAACATTAGGTTTTAGCATTCCTGTTCCTAATGTAATTAATCCAATAGAAACATATAGTGCAATCCTTCCAGTAAATATTGCAAGTACAATATGTCCCAACATAATTAAAATTCCACCGTATAAAACCGTTCTTCTACTTCCCCAGATTCGATCACTAATAAAACCTCCAAGTACACTTGTTAAATATACAAGTGCACCATAAATAGACATTATAGATGCTGCTTGAGCTTTAGTGAAACCAAGGCCGCCATCCATTACAGAATAAAACATATAAAATAATAAAATTGCTCGCATTCCATAATAACTAAAA
The DNA here is from genome assembly GCF_030389495.1 of Ligilactobacillus cholophilus. Lineage (NCBI taxonomy): Bacteria > Bacillati > Bacillota > Bacilli > Lactobacillales > Lactobacillaceae > Ligilactobacillus > Ligilactobacillus cholophilus. The sequence continues at coordinate 106,931 of NZ_CP127832.1, read as the reverse complement.
CGTTCCCACATTTCAGTGAAAAAGAGTGTAGCTAAACCTCGAGGATGTCCTAAAAATGTTTTAGTGGAATTTGAATTTGTTGGAAGCATAAGATGACCTTCTATTCTAAAAATTAAATTATAAAATACGGTAAATTTAGAAAAATTTAAATTATATTTATATAAAAAAATATGAGATCATGAATTTAACATAATCTCATTATTAGCCGTAATATGAATAAAAACCAGTTATTCATGCCAGTTGCAGGATTCGAACCTGTGACCGCCGGTTTACGATACCGATGCTCTACCAACTGAGCTAAACTGGCAACAAAGATGACCCGTACGGGATTTGAACCCATGTTACCGCCGTGAAAGGGCGGTGTCTTAACCACTTGACCAACGGGTCATATAAACTATGCTGATCACTATCGTGAAAACTCATTAGTCCATATACAAACTCCGGCAGGCGGACTCGAACCGTCGACACCCTGATTAACAGTCAGATGCTCTACCAACTGAGCTATGCCGGAATAATTAAGCACGGCGACTTCCTACCCTTGCAAGAGGCGTTCCTCTAACTACTATCGGCGTTTTGAAGCTTAACTTCTGTGTTCGGAATGGAAACAGGTGTATCCTTCAAGCCATCATCACCGCACTTTGTGCTTTTGAGAAAACCTTGTTCTCTCAAAACTAGCTAATAATTTATTCTTTTGACCTTCACCGCTTTTTTAACCTTTGGTTAAGTCCTCGACCGATTAGTAATGGTCCGCTCCATGCATCGCTGCACTTCCACTTCCATCCTATCTACCTGATCATCTCTCAGGGGTCTTACTTCCTTACGGAATGGGAAATCCGATCTTGAGGTGAGTTTCGCACTTAGATGCTTTCAGCGTTTATCTCATCCATACATAGCTACCCAGCGATGCCTTTGGCAAGACAACTGGTACACCAGCGGTATGTCCATCCCGGTCCTCTCGTACTAAGGACAGATCCTCTCAAATTTCCTACGCCCGCGACGGATAGGGACCGAACTGTCTCACGACGTTCTGAACCCAGCTCGCGTACCGCTTTAATGGGCGAACAGCCCAACCCTTGGGACCGACTACAGCCCCAGGATGCGATGAGCCGACATCGAGGTGCCAAACCTCCCCGTCGATGTGGACTCTTGGGGGAGATAAGCCTGTTATCCCCAGGGTAGCTTTTATCCGTTGAGCGATGGCCCTTCCATACGGAACCACCGGATCACTAAGCCCGACTTTCGTCCCTGCTCGACTTGTAGGTCTCGCAGTCAAGCTCCCTTCTGCCTTTACACTCTGCGAATGATTTCCAACCATTCTGAGGGAACCTTTGGGCGCCTCCGTTACCTTTTAGGAGGCGACCGCCCCAGTCAAACTGCCCACCTGACACTGTCTCCCGCCGTGATTGCCGGCGTGGGTTAGAGTGTTCATACAACTAGGGTAGTATCCCACCAACGCCTCCAGCGAAACTAGCGTTCCGCCTTCAATGGCTCCTACCTATCCTGTACAAGTTATACAAACACCCAATATCAAGCTACAGTAAAGCTCCATGGGGTCTTTCCGTCCTGTCGCGGGTAACCCGCATCTTCACGGGTATTATAATTTCACCGAGTCTCTCGTTGAGACAGTGCCCAGATCGTTACGCCTTTCGTGCGGGTCGGAACTTACCCGACAAGGAATTTCGCTACCTTAGGACCGTTATAGTTACGGCCGCCGTTTACTGGGGCTTCAATTCAAAGCTTCGCCGAAGCTAACTTTTCCTCTTAACCTTCCAGCACCGGGCAGGCGTCAGCCCCTATACTTCATCTTACGATTTTGCAGAAACCTGTGTTTTTGATAAACAGTCGCCTGGGCCTTTTCACTGCGGCTGACCCGGAGGTCAGCACCCCTTCTCCCGAAGTTACGGGGTCATTTTGCCGAGTTCCTTAACGAGAGTTCTCTCGCTCACCTTAGGATACTCTCCTCGACTACCTGTGTCGGTTTGCGGTACGGGTATTAATTTTCTCACTAGAAGCTTTTCTTGGCAGTGTGACGTCGATCACTTCACTACTTTAATTTCGTTCCCCATCGTAACTTGTCGTTGTGTATTCAAGCATTTGACTCTCATACCGACTTATTACTTGGACGCACATTTCCGTTCGTGCGCATCTCTAGCCTCCTGCGTCCCTCCATCGTTCAAACAAAAATTAATAGTACAGGAATCTCAACCTGTTATCCATCGCTTACGCCTCTCGGCCTCAGCTTAGGTCCCGACTAACCCTGGGCGGACGAGCCTTCCCCAGGAAACCTTAGTCATTCGGTGGATTAGATTCTCACTAATCTTTCGCTACTCATACCGGCATTCTCACTTCTAAGCGCTCCACCAGTCCTTACGGTCTGACTTCGTTGCCCTTAGAACGCTCTCCTACCATGCACTACGTGCATCCACGATTTCGGTAATGTGTTTAGCCCCGTTACATTTTCGGCGCAGGATCACTCGACTAGTGAGCTATTACGCACTCTTTGAATGGTGGCTGCTTCTGAGCCAACATCCTAGTTGTCTATGCAATCCCACATCCTTTTCCACTTAACACATATTTAGGGACCTTAATCGGTGGTCTGGGCTGTTTCCCTTTCGACTACGGATCTTATCACTCGCAGTCTGACTCCCGGATATAGATCTGTGGCATTCGGAGTTTATCTGAATTCAGTAACTCTTGATGAGCCCCTAGTCCAAACAGTGCTCTACCTCCACGATCCTCAACTCCGAGGCTAGCCCTAAAGCTATTTCGGAGAGAACCAGCTATCTCCAAGTTCGTTTGGAATTTCACCGCTACCCACACCTCATCCTAGCATTTTTCAACATACACAGGTTCGGTCCTCCAGTGCGTTTTACCGCACCTTCAACCTGGACATGGGTAGGTCACCTGGTTTCGGGTCTACACCTACATACTCTTGCGCCCTATTCAGACTCGCTTTCGCTGCGGCTCCGACTTTGCGGTCTTAACCTCGCATGCAAGCGTAACTCGCCGGTTCATTCTACAAAAGGCACGCCATCACTCGTTAATGAGCTTTGACTACTTGTAGGCACATGGTTTCAGGAACTATTTCACTCCCCTCCCGGGGTGCTTTTCACCTTTCCCTCACGGTACTGGTTCACTATCGGTCACTAGGTAGTATTTAGCCTTGGGAGATGGTCCTCCCGGATTCCGACGGAGTTTCACGTGTTCCGCCGTACTCAGGATCCTGAACTGAGGAAACAACGTTTCGTTTACAGGACTATCACCTTCTCTGGTTGATCTTCCCAGATCATTCAACTACGTTATTTCTTGGTAACTCGGATGTTCAGTCCTACAACCCCAAAAAGCAAGCTTCTTGGTTTGGGCTGTTCCCGTTTCGCTCGCCGCTACTCAGGGAATCGAATTTCTTTCTCTTCCTGCGGGTACTTAGATGTTTCAGTTCCCCGCGTCTTCCTTCAACTAAGCTATGAATTCACTTAGTGATGAAACCTAACGGTTTCGGGTTTCCCCATTCGGAAATCTCCGGATCATTGCTTACTTACAGCTAACCGAAGCATATCGCAGTTAGTCACGTCCTTCATCGGCTCCTAGTGCCAAGGCATCCACCATGCGCCCTTAATAACTTAACCTGAACTGATTTGATCAGTTGGTTTATGAGTTTAGCGAATTAAGAACTTTGATTCTTGTTAAAACTCTTAAAAACGCGGTGTTCTCGGTTTATTAAGAAATAAATTATTATCTAGTTTTCAAAGAACAAGTTTGATGAACTAATTCATCAATGGAGCCTAGGAGAGTCGAACTCCTGACCTCCTGCGTGCAAAGCAGGCGCTCTCCCAACTGAGCTAAGGCCCCGAAATAGATCTCTCAAAACTGAATAAGTTTCGACAATGTGCAGTTTCCGTATTTTTCCTTAGAAAGGAGGTGATCCAGCCGCAGGTTCTCCTACGGCTACCTTGTTACGACTTCACCCCAATCATCTGTCCCACCTTAGACGGCTAGCTCCATAAAGGTTACCCCACCGGCTTTGGGTGTTACAAACTCTCATGGTGTGACGGGCGGTGTGTACAAGGCCCGGGAACGTATTCACCGCGGCATGCTGATCCGCGATTACTAGCGATTCCGACTTCATGCAGGCGAGTTGCAGCCTGCAATCCGAACTGAGAACGACTTTAAGAGATTAGCTTGACCTCGCGATTTCGCGACTCGTTGTATCGTCCATTGTAGCACGTGTGTAGCCCAGGTCATAAGGGGCATGATGACTTGACGTCATCCCCACCTTCCTCCGGTTTGTCACCGGCAGTCTCGCCAGAGTGCCCAACTGAATGATGGCAACTGACAACAAGGGTTGCGCTCGTTGCGGGACTTAACCCAACATCTCACGACACGAGCTGACGACAGCCATGCACCACCTGTCATTTTGTCCCCGAAGGGAAAACCTGATCTCTCAGGTGGTCAAAAGATGTCAAGACCTGGTAAGGTTCTTCGCGTTGCTTCGAATTAAACCACATGCTCCACCGCTTGTGCGGGCCCCCGTCAATTCCTTTGAGTTTCAACCTTGCGGTCGTACTCCCCAGGCGGAATGCTTATTGCGTTAGCTGCGGCACTGAAGGGCGGAAACCCTCCAACACCTAGCATTCATCGTTTACGGCGTGGACTACCAGGGTATCTAATCCTGTTCGCTACCCACGCTTTCGAACCTCAGCGTCAGTTACAGACCAGAGAGCCGCTTTCGCCACTGGTGTTCTTCCATATATCTACGCATTTCACCGCTACACATGGAGTTCCACTCTCCTCTTCTGCACTCAAGTCTTCCAGTTTCCAATGCACATCTCCGGTTAAGCCGAAGGCTTTCACATCAGACTTAAAAGACCGCCTGCGTTCCCTTTACGCCCAATAAATCCGGACAACGCTTGCCACCTACGTATTACCGCGGCTGCTGGCACGTAGTTAGCCGTGACTTGCTGGTTAGATACCGTCAACGCATGAACAGTTACTCTCACACGTGTTCTTCTCTAACAACAGAACTTTACGATCCGAAGACCTTCTTCATTCACGCGGCGTTGCTCCATCAGGCTTGCGCCCATTGTGGAAGATTCCCTACTGCTGCCTCCCGTAGGAGTATGGGCCGTGTCTCAGTCCCATTGTGGCCGATCAACCTCTCAGTTCGGCTACGTATCATCACCTTGGTGAGCCTTTACCTCACCAACTAGTTAATACGCCGCGGGTCCATCCAAAAGCGATAGCAGAACCATCTTTCACATCACAAGCATGCGCTTGTCATGGTTATACGGTATTAGCACTTGTTTCCAAATGTTATCCCCTTCTTTTGGGCAGGTTACCCACGTGTTACTCACCCGTCCGCCACTCGAAATTCTTACGGTGGATGCAAGCATCCGGTGTAAGATTTTCTCGTTCGACTTGCATGTATTAGGCACGCCGCCAGCGTTCGTCCTGAGCCAGGATCAAACTCTCATTTTAAAAGTTTTGTGACTCATAAATTTTACTAGCGAATTGACTTCGCAAATGTTTTTGCATTCATTTTCATGAATTGCCCTGCACATTTGTTCATCGAAACATATTCAGTTTTCAAAGATCTATTTTATAAATTCCTTATCAACGGAACATTTATTATGTTATCAGACGAATCAATAATTGTCAACATCTTTTTTTTATTAAAAAAATCAATTACCTTTTCATCTGACAACTTTTATAGTCTATCATTTTAAATGAACTACTGTCAAGCATTTTTATAAAAAAAAGAGATTACAATTGTAATCTCTTTAAATGCTATTTTTCAGGTCTTCTTGTTGGGAATAATAATACATCACGAATTGATGGTGCATCAGTTAACAACATAACCAATCGATCAATTCCGACACCTAATCCACCAGTTGGAGGCATTCCATATTCCATTGCTTCTAGATAATCTTCATCAATACTTTCTGCCTCATCATTTCCATTCTCACGTTCTTGAACTTGAGCTTCAAATCTTTGACGTTGGTCAACAGGATCATTTAATTCAGTGAAAGCATTAGCATATTCCCCACCTAGAATGAATAATTCAAATCGATCAGTAAATCGAGGATCTTTTTCATTTTTCTTTGCTAATGGAGAAACTTCTACAGGGTGTCCATATACAAAAGTTGGATCTACTAATTTATCTTCACAAAATTCTTCAAAGAATTCGTTTATAATATGGCCAACTCCCCAATATGGTTCATAGCGAACATTATGTTCATCTGCTATTTTTTGAGCTTCTTCTACACTCATTTCTTTCCAGAAATCAACACCAGTAACTTCTTTAATTAAGTCTACCATGTGAACACGTTTAAATGGTTTGTCTAAATTAACTTCTTGTCCTTGGTATGTAATAATCCCATTATCAGAAACCACTTTAGCAGCTGCTTTAAAAATTCCTTCTGTTTCATTCATTACATCATTGAAATCCCAATATGCAGCATATGTTTCTAATGATGTAAATTCTGGATTATGACGAGTATCGATTCCTTCATTTCTAAATACTCGGCCCAATTCATATACGCGTTCCATACCACCAACAATTAATCGTTTCAATGGCAATTCTAAGGCAATACGCAAATATAAATCAATATCTAATGCATTATGGTGTGTAATAAATGGACGTGCAGCAGCACCACCAGCTTGATTATTCAAAATTGGTGTTTCTACCTCAATAAAGCCTTCATTATCTAAATAGTCACGCACTGCTTTTATGATTTTTGTTCGATTTACAAAACGATCATAACTTGTTCTATTTGTAATTAAATCTAGATAACGTTGACGATAAATTTGTTCAATATTTTGCAAACCATGATACTTGTCTGGCAAAGGACGTAAAGCTTTCGAAAGGAAAGTTAATTTAGTAACTCGTAATGTCAACTCTCCCATATCAGTTTTAATAACTTCACCTGTAATTCCAAGGAAATCTCCTAAATCAGCACGTTTAAAAATGTGATATTGTTCTTCACCAACCACGTCTTTACGGATATAAAGTTGCATTTTTCCTGTACGATCTTGTAAATCAGCAAAACCAACTTTCCCTTTTCCACGTTTACCGACCATTCGACCAGCAATTGTGGCTGTAATTCCAGAATCATTCAATTCTTCTTTTGTCATATCACCATATTTTTCATGCAAATCAGCATTCATTGCATCACGTTCAAATCTATGACCAAATGGATCAATTCCTTCATCGCGAAGTTCTTGCATTTTTTGTCTACGAACTCTAAGTTGATCGTTCATTGACTGTTCGTTGCTCATTGATAATCCTCTTTTCTTAATTTCTGTCTCTGAATTATTATATCATAATTATTTAACTATTTTCTTTTTACATTCATACGTTCTTTCGTATCAGCTAAGAACTGATCAAAAATTTCTATCATTTCTTCTTCAGTATCAGCAGAATTTAAAGCTGCTTTTGTACGAGCTGCACGTGGAATTCCCTTAATATAATATGCAGCTTGAGAGCGAAATTCTCTTGGACCAATTTTTTCACCCTTAACTTTAACTAATCGATGTAAATGTTCTTTAGCAACTTCAATTTTTTCATCAGGTGTTGGTTCAGACAAAATTTCACCAGTCTCTAAATAATGAGTTGTTTGTTTAACAATCCAAGGATTACCCAATGCTGCACGACCTATCATTACAGCATCTGCACCTACTTCATCTAGCATTTTCTTAGCTTCTTGTGGAGTTGTCACATCACCATTTCCAACAAAAGGAATTTTCTTCAAATTATCCTTTACTTCTTTTAAAATTCCCCAATCTGCATGGCCAGAATAAAGTTGTTTACGTGTTCTACCATGCATAGCAAGCATAGCTGCTCCACCTTCTTCAGCTGCCAAAGCATTTTCAACTGCTAAAATGTGATCATCATCCCAACCTGTACGCATTTTAACTGTTACTGGTTTCTTTACAACTTTAGTCACCGCACTTACCATCTCATAAATTTTATCAGGATCTAGTAACCAATGTGCACCAGCATCAGTTTTTGTAACCTTAGGTACAGGACAACCCATATTTATGTCAATAATATCAGTATTTGTATTTTCAGCAACAAACTGTGCTGCTTCAACTAAGGAATCCTTTGAACCGCCAAAAATCTGTACACTAACAGGATGTTCAGTTTCATCTACAAATAACATTCCTAATGTTTTTTTATTTCTAAAATGAATTCCTTTATCTGAAATCATTTCACACACAACTAGTCCTGCTCCAAATTCTTTACAAATTAATCTAAATGCAACGTTAGTAACTCCAGCCATGGGAGCTACCACGACTTGATTTGGAATTGTTATATCACCAATTTTCCACTCCATAATTTTTTCCTTTCTATTTTTTTATACATTTCTTTAATTCATCTTCAGTAAATTTATACTTCTTACCGCAAAAATGACAAATGACTTCTGCACCATGATCCTCATCAATCATTTCTTTTATTTGATCATTAGGTAATGTTTTTATAATATTGTAAAAACGGTCGCGTGAACAATCACATTTATAACTAACTTCCATTTTATCTAAAATTTTAACATTATCTTTACCTAAAATTTCATATAACATATCTTCAGGTGTCATACCCTGTTGCATCATTTCAGATACCATTGGAATTTCATTTAATTTTTGTTCAACTTTACTCAAAACCTCATCTTTAGCACCTGGCATAACTTGCAACATAAATCCACCTGCTGTTTTAATTGTATTATCATTGTTCACAAATACTGATAATCCAACAGATGAAGGGATTTGTTCTGACTTTGCTAAATAATAAGTAAAGTCTTCTCCTAATTCTCCAGACACTAAAGGAACTTGACCAGTAAATGGTTCTTTTAGTCCTAAATCTTTAGTTACCGCTAAAAAACCATTTGTTCCTACTGCACCTTTTACATCAATTTTATTCTTATCATTTAATGGTAAATGCACATGAGGATGTTGCACATATCCTTTAACTGTACCCTTTGCATTTCCGTCAATAACAATACCACCAACTGGTCCATTTCCATTAATCTTTACGGTCATTTTTTCATCATCTTGCAATGAAGCAGATGATAATAATAATGTTCCAATTAAACTACGTCCTAATGCTGCTGAAGCTGCACTCCATGTATCGTGTAATTCTTGTGCTTTTCTCACTGTTTCAGTTGCATCAACTGCATATGCACGAATTTGCCCATCAAATGCTAAACTTTTAACTAAATAATCACTCATATTAATTTCCTTTCTTACTCAAACTATTATTTTATCATGATTAAAATTCAGATTTCAAAAATAATATTAAAAAATATATATCAATAAAAATAGAGGCGTACAAAAATGTACATCCTCTATTTTTTATAATAAGTTTTAATTAATCCTTATTATCTTTGTCTTGATGTTTTTCTACGTCGTTTTGATTGCTTGGATAGAAAGTTTGAGTTGGTAAAGCCTGATCATCACGTTTATCAGCTTTTTTCTCTTCAGCAACCTCTTGTTCATCAATCTTTTGGCGTTGTGCATCTTTTCGTTCTAAGGCTTTTTTAGCTTCTTCAAATGATCCCGATTTTTCACTAGGAAATTCATTTTCAACTGGCATTTTACCTGTCTTATATAAACTTAAGATTTGCTTTTCATCAAGAGTTTCATATTTTAATAATGCTTCTGCAATAATTTTATGTTGTTCGCGGTGTTCTTGAATAATTCTCTTAGCAGTTTCCATTCCTTCATTTGACAAACGCATTACTTCTTCGTCAATTAAGTTAGCAACTTTTCCAGAGTAACTATGTTGTCCATCAAATTCTCCTGGTTGCATATTTGCTTGTCCTTCGTACTGAACAGGACCTAATTTTTCACTCATTCCGTATTCAGTAACCATAGCACGTGCTAATTGTGTTGCTTGTTGGAAATCGTTTGCAGCACCAGATGACTGTTGATTGAAAATAATTTCTTCCGCAGCACGACCACCCATTAAACCGGCAATTTGTTCTGTCAAATCTTTCTTTGAGTTTAACATTTGGTCTTCTCTAGGAAGCATTATTGCATAACCACCTGCACGACCACGTGGTACAATTGTTACCTTATGCACAACACGTGCGTCATTTAAAACTAAACCAACAATTGTATGACCAGCTTCGTGGAATGCAACTGTCCGTCGTTCTTTTTCACTTACAACTCGATCACGTTTTGCTGGACCAGCAATTACACGATCCTCTGCTTCATCAACATCAGAAGCATCAATTTCATTTTTATTTCTTCTTGCAGCTAATAATGCAGCTTCATTTAACAAGTTAGCTAAATCAGCACCAACAAATCCTGGTGTTTGCTTAGCAACCATCTTCAAGTCAACATCTTTGGCCAATGGTTTTCCTTTTGCATGGACCTTTAAGATAGCTTCACGGCCCTTAACATCTGGTCTACCAACAAGAATTTTACGATCAAAACGACCAGGACGAAGTAAGGCTGGGTCTAAAACATCAGATCTGTTTGTAGCAGCCATTACAATTACGCCTTCATCGCCTTCGAACCCATCCATTTCAACCAATAATTGGTTCAATGTTTGTTCACGTTCATCATGGCCACCGCCCATACCATTTCCACGACGACGACCAACAGCATCAATTTCATCAATGAAGATAATTGATGGAGCATTCTTCTTAGCATTTTCAAATAAATCACGAACACGGCTTGCCCCAACACCAACAAACATTTCAACGAAATCTGAACCTGAAATTGAGAAGAATGGCACGCCAGCTTCACCAGCCACGGCTTTAGCTAATAAAGTTTTACCTGTTCCTGGAGGTCCTTCAAGTAATACTCCAGATGGAATTCGTGCTCCTAATTTTCTAAACTTCTTTGGATCACGTAAAAATTCAACGACTTCAACTAACTCTTGTTTTTCCTCTTCTGCACCGGCTACATCTGAGAAACGAACCTTATTTTGACTCTTATTAATTGGCTTAGCCTTTGACTTGCCAAAATTCATCATACGTCCGCTTCCGCCTTGGCCACCAGCATTTCCCATCATTAGATAGAAGAAGAAAATCATGAAGACTACTGGAAGTAATGTTAAAAGAAGTTGCATCCAAATATTACTTGATTGTTCTTCTTTTGCATTATTTGTAACATGATTCTTTTGTGCATAATCCATGACTTGGTTTACAGTATCACCATTAGTCACAATATTTGTTGTAAAGCTCTTAACTTTAGTACTTTCCGTTGCGCCTGTTAAAGTATTCTTTTTATTTTTAACTGTAACTGGTTTACGATATTCACCAGTTACCTTATAAACACTCCCTGAAGGCTCTAACGTAAACTTACGCACATTATCCTTCTTCATCTCAGACATAAATGTACTGGACTGAATTTGTTGAGTTTGAGAATTGCTATTGCCTCCAGTGAAGTAATAGACAGCTCCCATAATTCCAAGGAAAATCACAATATAGAAAAGACTATTTCTGAATAATCCATTCTTTTTGTTGTTATTATTCATTTATTTCCTCCTTAGGCACCAATAAATAACTAAAATGTTATCAAGATTAATCATATCATACTTGACTAATTTTGACCATTTTCATTCTTAGCATAAACTTCAGGTTTTAAAACACCAACATATGGTAAATTACGATAATGACCTGAATAATCTAAACCATAACCTACTACAAATTCATTAGGAACTTTAAATCCATAATAATCTGTTTCAATACCTTCAACACGACGATCTGGTTTATCTAATAAAGTACAGATTTTAACAGAGGCAGCATTGCGACTTTGAAATAAATCAACCAAACATTGAAGTGTTCGACCTGTATCAATGATATCTTCGATAATAAGTACGTTTCTTCCTTCAACTGATGTATCCAAATCTTTAATAATTTTTACATTTCCAGATGAAACTGTTTCATTTCCATAACTTGAAACATCCATAAAATCTAATTCACAATATGTATCAATCTCACGTACAATATCTGAATAAAACACAGCTGCACCTTTTAAAATGCATACTACAAGTGGATCTTTACCAGCAAAATCTTTAGTGATTTGTTTACCTAATTTTTTAGTAACATCTTGAATTTGTTCTCTACTATAAAGAACTTTCAAAATATCGTTGTTCATGTTTTTACCTCTTTCTGTACTTCTTTATTACTATTGTGTATCGAATTGTAGCATTTTCGCTAAAATGTGACAAATACAACTGCTGTGGATTTAAAGCAGCATATATCAAATTCCCATCTGCAATCAAAGGCATCGTCTGACGATCTTCTGAAGGTATCTTATTATCGATAAAATAGCGTCTTAACTTTTTATGCATGCCATTGATTTCAAAATAGTCTTTTGGTTTTCGAAATCGTAAAACTAATTTAGACGGACAATTAGATAGACCAATGGTTTTATCTGTTTTTTCAATTACTACTTTATCCTTAGAAAAAATTCCAATTTTAAAATCTTCATATTTAATCCATTGGTTTAGTGATAACAAAATTGCTAATTCTTTTTTAATAGTTTTTTTATTCTTACATTCAATTTTAAAAGTTTGATATTCTTTTCGCAATTGTTTTTCTTGATTTATTTGATAAATTCCTTGCGGTTTATTCAAATTTAATAAAAATTGTATAATTTCAGTTACTTGATGCTGATTTATCGGAATATCAGTTAACTTTAAAATTTGTTTCATAACTAATTCTTGTTGATTAGCATTTAATTGAGAAAACAATTCCAAATTATATCCATCAGAATCTCTCAATTTTTCTACTATTCTTTGCTGCTCCAATTCTTGACAGGATAGAGCTATCTTTATTTGAGATTCATACTCTTGGATATGTTCTAAAAATTTTGGATTCTCCTTTTTTAATAATGGGATTATTTGATGACGTATACGATTTCGCAAAGCATCATCCATTGCATTCGTTTCATCTTCGAAATATTTAATTTGATTCCTTTGTGCAAAATTTAAAATTTCTAATTTAGAAAAGGGTAATAAAGGCCTAATAATATACTTATTATCTGCAAAATCACGTAAACTTTCTATTCCTACCAGTTGTTGAAGTTGGCCACCACGAACTAGTTTCATTAAAAAAGTTTCTGCTTGATCATCAGCATGATGTGCTGTCATTAAATATTTAATATTATTCTCATCCATAACCTTTTCAAAAAAAGAATATCGAAAATTACGCGCCTGTTCTTCAATTCCTAATTTAGGATGAAATTTCTTTTGCCAAACAGTTTGATGCAGTTTCAAATTATTTTTTTTACAAAATTTTTGAATAAATTCTGTTTCAACTATACTTTGCTTTCGTAATTTGTGATCAACATATGCAACTTCAATTTTGGGACGGCTTTTTACAGGTAAATCCATTAATAGTTTTAATAAACTCATAGAATCTACTCCGGTTGATACAGCTACAAGTACTTTTTTTTGTTCCAAATTAAACTTTCGAAAATGGTTATTAAAGTTATCGATTTTCATAAGATTTCCTCACATTAAATAAAGACCAAATATTGAATGTAAAAACAGAGGTTGTAAATATCACAACCTCTGTTTTCTAGCTTCTAGCTTCGACGACCGCCACGACCACCGCGCTTACCATCAGTATTTCGTTTTAGAGAAGTTAAGCGTTCATCGCTTTCCTTTAAAAATCCAGCTAATAATGTATCAAAATCTTTCTTTGAATGATTTTGATGATTTGATTTATTTCCGTGGAAACGTTGATGATTTCCTTGATGGTTATTATTTTGTCGGCTAGTTGATTCATTTTTCTTAGGTTTGGGCATTGCTTGCTTAATTGACAATGAAATTTTCCCATCGTCACCAATTTTAAGAACTTTAACTTGAACTTCATCGCCAACTTTTAAAACATCATGAATATCTTTTACATAATTATTAGAAACTTCACTGATATGCACTAATCCAGTTTGTTTCTCGCCTAAATCCACAAATGCACCAAAGTTTGTAATTCCTGAAACTTTGCCTGAAACTTTCGTTCCCACTTCAACTGTCATAAGAAAAATTAATCCTCCAAGATCTTTCTGATATTTATTTTAGTATACCACTGTTTATTGTTTTAAATAAATGCTAAATTTAAATTTAGTTATCTGTTATACTCTTTGACTTATCTCCTGGTAAACTGTATATTGTTTCACCATCTTTAGAGTAATAATATTTTTGGCGAATAATCTTTGCAACATAATCAGAATCCTTTAATTGTTCAACTTGTTGCTTTAATTCTTTATTCTGTTTCTTAGCATCTTTTAATTCAACTTTAGCTTGTGTTGCTTTTTTATTTAAAATCCCAGCCTGAATGTTGTTTTGAATAATGCGAGCACCTAATATTAGTGAAAAAAATAAAGTTACTCCCAAAAGAATTAACATTCTCAATCGATGTTTTTTAGTCATTGCCAGCTGTAATTTTTGCGTTTCTGTTAATCTTGTTTGTTGATTATAGTATTCCTTATTTAAAATTTTTACATTTTTCGATTTATTATCTTGCGCCATGTTAATCTCCTTATTAAATAACATGATTATCTTTAGTTAAAACTATAACAAATATCATAACAAAAATGTATTTTAAATACGATAATCTTCTTGATATTTTTCTTCAATAACAGTATATAAATCTTCTGCCTCATTTTTCTTAGTAGTATCTTTAATATTATCGATTTTAACAACTAATGTTTTATTTCCAAAATTAATAGTTAACTCATCACCTATGCTTACATTTGATGATGACTTAGCAACTTTTCCATTTATGTCAATTCTACCTTGATCAGCAATATCTTTTGCAACCGAACGTCTTTTAATAATTCTTGATACTTTTAAAAACTTATCTAATCGCATAACTTACCCTTCCATTTTTAATTTTTTTACTAAACTAATAATCTTTTTACCACCAGGAATCAAAAACCATTCTCTTATTGTAAACATTCGTTGAGATATAATCATAAATAAGAATGTAATAATTCCAATAGCTATTGCAACAAATACGATCATTACTGCTGCTTTACGTCCAAATGGTAAAAATAACTGTAATAAATTGGAACTCATCCATACACATAGACACATCACAAACACTGATAAAATCAATTTTTTTACAAAACCATCCCCGTTAAAAAATAAATTTTTAACATTTGCTGGTAAAGCCCATAATACTACTAATAAGGCAATAAATAGGCTTAAAATAGTTGCCAAACTAGCACCAACAATCCCAAAATTACGTATCATAAACGAATTAGTTAATGCCTTTATAACAACTGCTAAAATCAACCCTACTGCTGTAATTTTAAATTGATTTAAACTTTGAAGTATAGAATTATATGTGCTTATTAACGTAATTATTAATACACTTATCACATAAACTGCTATTGTTCCAGATAACTCACCACTTCCAAATAACATCACATTAATGTATTTCATAAGTACAATCATGCCACCTGTAGCGGCTGCAGCAATTGTAGCACTAACCCTCATTAATGTTCTAGCAATGCGACGAAAACTTGCTAATTTCCCCTCTTTTAATGCATTAGTCAGTGCAGGTAATAAAGTAGATGAAAAACTAACCGCTATTACCATTCCAAGTTGAACAAGTGGTTGAGCTCTATCATATACACCCTTAATATTTTTAGCAACATCTGGAGCAATTCCTGATGATACAAGACAGTTATTAATGGTAAACGAATCTACCAATTGTAATAAAACCATCATCGAAGCAAACAAGCATATAATCAATCCATCTGAAAAAATTCTTTTACTTAAAGTAAAATAACTTTTTTTCTTTTCATTAGGATATCGCCAGATAGTTTTTATATAAAATGTGACAAAACTTAAACTTGCTCCAATCGCTCCTAAAGTCGAAGCAAACATTGCCCAGCTTCCCATTTTATACACATTCCAGTGATCACAAACAGATATCATTGCAACAAAGATAATAAACGCTACCCTAATAAACTGTTCTGTTACTTGAGAAATTGCCGTTGGCTTCATATCAAAAATTCCCTGATAGAATCCCCTACCAACAGCTAAAATTGGCATAAAAAGAAACATCCATGCCACGCTTTTAAGCAATGTAGTTAACCCTAAATCTCCCATTAAAAAAGCTATCTTATTTGAAAACATTCTTAAAAAAAGAAAACATATGATTCCAAAAATAGCCAAAATAACAAACACTTGACGTGCAACTTGGTATTTTGCACCACTATCTTCCTGCTCAGCAATTAGTTTAGAAATGAATACTGGAAATCCACTAAGAGCAAATGTCATTCCAATTCCATAAATAGGATACACTTGCTGGTATACATAAAATCCCGTATTTCCTACTAAATTTTCAAATGGAATGCGATAGCATGCGCTTAAAATTTTAGCAATTAATGAAGCTACTGATAAGATCAAAGCCCCATGCATTACCGTTTTCATTTGATCATTTTTCATTTTTTGCTCCCTATTTAACTAACTTTTTAGCTAAGTTTTTAAGCATATTTTGTAGTTCTAAAATTATCTCA
Source organism: Ligilactobacillus cholophilus (assembly GCF_030389495.1). NCBI lineage: Bacteria > Bacillati > Bacillota > Bacilli > Lactobacillales > Lactobacillaceae > Ligilactobacillus > Ligilactobacillus cholophilus. Next base: position 90,452 of record NZ_CP127832.1, on the reverse strand, counting down.
TAAATATTTTGATGAGCTTTCTCATCAATTATAATCTTCATTTTTCCATTTTCAACATTTAATTGTGTTTTTAATTTTGTTTTTGAAATTTCTTCAAGAAATATCTGACCCGTCAATTTATCAGTCGCTTTTTTAGAAAATATAATTGTAACTTTTCTCTTTACTTGATAAATTTTCTCAACTAATGCTTGATCTGCATACATCTTCAATAAACCAATTTCTAACAAATTAGATACTTCATCTGGATAATCTCCAAATCGATCAATTAAATCATCTTGTACTTCTTGATATTGTTCAAAACTATTAAATTGTCGAATTCGTTTATAAATTTCAATTTTTTGTTGTTCATCATTTATATAAGAATTTGGAATATATGCTTCAACATCAAAATTAATTTCTGAATCTGTCTTTTCGTTTGGTTTTATACCGCGTTTTTTAGCAACTGCTTCATTTAGCATTTGCATATATAAGTCATATCCAACCGAATCAATAAAACCATGTTGTTGTTTACCTAATAAATTTCCTGCACCACGAATTGCCAAGTCTCGCATAGCAATTTTAAACCCTGAACCTAATTCAGTAAAATCTTTAATTGCTTCAAGTCGTTTTTCGCTTTCTTCTGTTAAAACTTTATTTGCTTTATACATAAAATATGCATAGGCTACGCGATTTGAACGTCCAACTCTTCCTCGCAATTGATATAACTGTGCTAAGCCCATTCGATCTGCATCCTCAACAAACAAAGTGTTTGCATTTGGAATATCAACACCTGTTTCGATGATTGTTGTTGTAACTAAAACATCAAAATCTCCGCGAATAAAATCGATTAAAATTTTCTCCATCTGCAACTCTGTCATTTGACCATGAATATAAGTAATTCTTGCTTCTGGAACTAAGTCTTGTAACATTGCAACCACTTTTTCAATATCTTTTACACGATTGTGTAAGTAAAAAACTTGACCGTGACGCTCAATTTCACGTCGGATTCCATTTGCAATTACCTGATAATTTTGTTCCATAACATACGTTTGAATTGGATAGCGATTAACTGGAGCAGTTTCAATAACTGATAAATCACGTACACCTAACATAGACATATTCAAAGTTCGTGGAATTGGCGTTGCAGTTAATGTTAAAACGTCTACATTTTGCTTTAATTGTTTTAATCTTTCCTTATGTTTTACACCAAATCGTTGTTCCTCATCTATGATTAATAAACCTAAATCTTTAAATTTAACATCCTTTGATAATAATCGATGTGTCCCAACAACAATATCGCATTTACCACTTGCTAGATTTTCAATTACTTTTTTAGATTCTGAAGGTGTATTAAATCTTGAAAGTATGCCAATCTCAACTGGAAAACCACTAAATCTCTGTTCCATTGTTTCATAATGTTGTTGTGCTAAAACTGTAGTTGGTACTAAGAAAGCAACCTGCTTCCCTGCTTCAACAGCTTTAAATGCTGCTCTTAAAGCTACTTCGGTCTTACCATACCCAACATCTCCGATCAGTAATCGATCCATTGGGTGTGTACTTTCCATATCTTTTTTTATCTCTGCAGTACTTCGCAATTGATCTGGTGTTTCAGTATATGGAAATGCCTCTTCAAATTCTTTTTGATATGCATCATCTTTAGGAAAAGCAAAGCCTTTTAAAGATTCTCGTTCAGCATACAAATCAATTAAGTCATCAGCAATATCCTCAATTTTATTTGCAACACGCATTTTAGTTTTATGCCAAGTTGTCCCACCTAACTTATTTAAATGAGGTGTTTTCGATTCAGAAGATACATATTTCTGAATTCTATCTAATTGATTAACTGGCACATATAATTTTGCTGCATTTTGATATTCCAATGTAAGATAATCTTGATGCTTACCATCAACTTCCATTGTTTTAATTCCAAGAAAGCGACCAATACCATGATTAACATGAACAACATAGTCTCCCTCTTTTAAGTCAGTATAACTTTTTAATCGTTCAGCGTTATCCATTGTTAAACGTTTTGCACGTTTTTTAGTTGCTTTTGCAAACAATTCATTCTCAGTTAAAACTACTAAATCGCAACTTGGAATTTCAAACCCTGTCTGTAAACTTCCATGAATAATTTGTAATACACCTTGTTGAATAGCATCACTTTTAGTTAAAATATTTGGTATTTCAAAATCATCTAAAGTTTCTGAAATTTTACTGAGTCTTTCTTCATCCTGAATCATTATAATTACCGTCTGGTTTTGTTTGATCCAGCGTGTTGCTTCAGTTTTTAATAATGATAATTGACTAAAAAATTGTTGAACAGCGCGCACTCTAAAATCATTTATGCTAGTAAATTTTAATCTTCCAATTCCCTTTTTAAATAAAGACATAAAAATACTATTTTGCTGTGTATTTCGAATTATCTTACGGATATCAAAATTAATTTTTATTTTGTTAAAAATTGGAGTTAAATTATTTTCTTCATCTATCCAAACTTGCTCTGCTTGATTATTTTTATCAGACTTATCCAAAATCTTAGCATAATCATCTACTATTAATAAGCCTTTAGTACTTAAATAATCTAATAATGAAGTCTGTTCTGGATACAATACCTGAGCAAAAATTCGATGAAGTGGAAGCAAAGTATCATTTTGCCAATCATTAATAATTTCATCAATTTTATCGTTTAACTGATTTTGCTTCTCTTCAGTTAATGAACTATTTACATCATGTGCTATTTGAGTTAACTTCAATGCTGCATTTTTTAATAACTTATGATCAAAAATTAAATCCGTAGCAGGAAAAATTTCTGCTTCATCTAATTCTTTAATACTTCTTTGAGTTCCAATATCAAATGATCTAATCGAATCAATTTCTGTATCAAATAAATCAATTCTGAGCGGAAAAGCATAATTTAATGAATAGATATCAAGAATTGATCCACGAATAGCAAAATCTCCAGGATGATCGACTAACTTTTGCCGAGTATACCCCATTTGAATTAACTTAGTTGCTACTTGTTCTAGGTCAAGTTCTTCCCCTTGTTTTAAGGTTAAAATTGATTTCTTCCAAGATTCTACAGAAGGTAATCTGCGTTGAAGTCCAGAAGTATTCGTTACTATTATTGCTGGCTCTTGCTTTGCCATTGCACTTAACGCTTGTACACGTTGACTTTTAAAGTCTGGGGAACTTGTTGCAATCTCAGTAGCAATAAGTTCCTCTACTGGAAATAAGTATACTTGGTCTTCTGCAACAACATTTTGTAAATCATTTACTAAGTTTTGGGCATTACTAATAGTATCTGTAACTACTAAAATTGGACTTTGTGCTTTTTTTAATAATGTTTGTAACACAATTGTCTTTGCTGACCCTAATACACCAGTTAGTAAATGTCTTCCATTATTTTCAATGTTGTGTTGAAAATCTTTAAATTCTATAGATTTTTCAACAAAATCATCTAGTCGCATATCACATCACTCTCTAATTAAATTTATTCATTGTCTTCATAAAATCACCTGATGCAATCCAATATTCAATTGCATCAACAGCTTGATCTTTTGCATTATTAAATTGAAGTTGTTCTGATGGCTTAAATTTTCCTAATACCCAATCAACAACTGTCATAATTTTAGGACGTCCAATTCCAACTTTTAATCGCTTAAATTCTTGTGTTCCTACATGTTGAATGATACTTTTGATCCCATTATGCCCGCCAGCAGATCCTTTTTGGCGTAATCTGATTCTGCCAACTTCCATATCTAAATCATCTTGAATAATTAATATATCATCTTTATCAATCTTATAGTAATCCATCAATGGCTTAACAGCTCGTCCAGATTCATTCATAAATGTCTTAGGCTTTACAAGAATTACTTTTTCATTTTCAATCATGCCTAATCCAATCATCGCATTACATTTTTCTTTATCAAAATCAATATGGTTACGTTCTGCTAATTCATCAACTATCATAAATCCTGTATTGTGTCGTGTCTTATCATAACGTGCACCAATGTTTCCTAATCCAACAATCATTTTCATTTTTATAACCTCCAATCTTAATACGTTATGAAGAAGATATTCTATAAATTAGAACTACATTCTCCAACTTTATGTCGTGTTTAAGTATATCACATTTATATTTATTCCCATTTAATGAGCAATTTTAAATTAAATATTTCTTAGAATTAACTTAGTATGGTATTATATAATTTGAAACTTCGATTGGATATTCTAGGAGAATTGTAATGATTTTAAAAGAAATTGTTAAACCTAAAGATGAACTGACTTTAATTAATGAAAATGCAACTTTAGAGGAAGCATTGGATATCTTAGAAACCTCTGGATTTCGTTGCGTACCAGTTCTTGATAAAAGTGGAAATATTTTTCGCGGAAATATTTATAAGATGCACATTTATCGTCATAAATCTCGTGGGGGAGATATGAATCTTCCAGTAACTCAATTATTAAAAAACGCTAATAAATTTATTTCACTTGATTCTGCTTTTTTTAATATCTTTTTTACAATCAAAGATTTGCCATATATTACAGTTTTAGATGAAAATAATAACTTCTTTGGTATTCTTACTCACAGCAGTTTATTAAAAATGCTTTCGCAGTCATGGAATGTTAATGATGGTAGTTATGTGTTAACCATCCTATCTTCAGGAAATCGTGGTGACCTTGCAAAAATTTCAAAAATCATCACTCGCTATACATCAATTGCAAGTTGCATTTCACTTGATTTACATGAAAGTAATAATGTTCAAAGAATATTATTTACACTACCTTCAGATGTTGACAAATCAAAATTAAAACGCATTGTTGCTAGTTTAAAACGAAATCGTTTTGAAATTGAAGCAATTGAAGATCTTCATGCATAAAAAGACTGTGTATAATTACAAATTATACACAGTCTTTTTATTTTAATACTTTTAATCCTAGACTAATTTCTAAAGCATGATCGACTTTTTTCATCACTTTAGCTTTTAAATGAGTCACTTTTCTTCTTAGACGTTTTTTATCAATTGTTCTAACTTGTTCCAACAAAACGACAGAATCTTTTTCTAATCCATTTTTTGATTTTTCAATTGCAACATGTGTTTGCATCTTAGGTTTCGAAATTTTAGATGTAATTGCTGCAATTATGACTGTTGGACTAAATTTATTTCCAATATTATTTTGAATAATTAATACAGGTCGTAATCCCCCTTGTTCTGAACCCACTACTGGGGATAAGTCTGCATAATAAATATCTCCTCTACTAACCTGTTCTTCTTCATTCATAATAAGTGCCTCAATTCATAAATTAGGTTTAAAATTGGCACTCATGTTCGCATAGTTGAAATTCACTACAAATATGTTGATTAATTGAACTCATCTCATTATATCCAGCAATCATTTTATCTAAAGATTGCTGATGCTCTAAAATATAAACTGCAATTTTAGGATTTTCTTTAATTTGTTCAACCGAAATCGAATAGTAATCACAATAAATTTGTAAATTCTCGCAATTCAAAACCTTTTTCAAAGCATCACTTGCGTTCATTTCAACAACCTCCGTTAGTTACTTCTTATAAAAGCGTGGAACACGTTGCGCAATCGAACAAACGATTTCATAATGAATAGTTCCAGCAAAGTCGGCTGCATCCTGTGCCGTTTTTATTTTACCATTATTTTCACCAATAAGGGTAACTTCTTTGCCAATATCCATTTTATATGGTAATCGAATCATAAATTGATCCATACAAATTCTTCCAACAATCTCACATTCATGGCCCTCAACAAGAACTTTTGAACCTTGCATTCGGCGTAACCATCCATCTGCATATCCCATTGGAACTGTACCAATCCATTCATCTTTTTCAGCAGTATATGTCGTACCATAACTAATAGAATCACCTGCATGAACCTTTTTTACTGCTACCAGTTCACTTGATAATGAAAATGCAGGCTTAATTTGCATATCTTCTGGTAAATCCACTTCTTTTCCTGATGGATTCAATCCATACATTCCAATTCCCAATCGTACTAAATCGCCACCGCATTTTTTATGCCAAATTGAAGCAGCAGAATTGGCTACATGAACATATTTTGGCCGTTTTTTTACTACTTCCATTAAATTTTGAAATTTGTTTAATTGCATTTCAAAATAAGTATCATCGGAACTATCTGCAGTAGAAAAATGAGTAAAAATACCTTCATAATCAAATTCATTTGGATATTTTTCAAGAAATTCAATTGCTTCACTCAAATCTTTTTGATTACGAAAGCCGATTCTTCCCATTCCAGTATCTAATGCAAGATGAACCCTTAATTTCAAATGACTTTTTTCAAGTTGAACTTGAGCTTCTTTTAAAAACTGTAAGTCGCCTACAGCAGTAGAAAGATTATATTTTGCCATATAAGTAGCTTGTTGTACAGGTGTAATTCCTAAAATCAAAATAGGTTTTGTAATTCCGACTTCGCGTAATGCAACTGCTTCATCAATTAAAGCTACGCAAAAGCCATCGACACCTGCCTCTTGTGCTGCAATTGCTACTGGAACTAAACCATGTCCATATGCATCTGCTTTTACTACTGCAAATAATGCTTGACCATCATTCATATGTTGTCTTTCAACATTAATATTATGTTGAATTGCACTTAAATCTATTGTGGCATAAGTATTTCTATGTCGCCCAATAATCATTTGAAACGTCCCTTTCCTATTTTTTTTCTAAAATAACTTCTGTCATCACTAATTCATCGGTATGCGAAATTGAAACATGTGCATTCAATTTTTCACTATATGGATGCTTTTTAAATTCTGGTTTTCCCCACTCATTATCAAGAATTTCTAAATCCTTAAAGGTCACATATTTTCCAATTCCTGTTCCTAATGCTTTACTATATGATTCTTTTACAGAAAATCGTCCAGTTAAAAACTCATCTTTTCTTTTTTCAGTTAAATTTTGATAAAAGTCAAACTCGTTATCAGTTAATACTTTAGTTATAAATTTTTCATTTTTCTGACGAATTTTATGTACTCGTTCAATTTCTGTAATATCAACACCTAGCCCATAAATCATGATTATCCCCGACTTTTTTTACGAATCTTATACTTTGGCTTTCTCTTATTTTCACGTTGCTTATCATATTCATGACGATAACGTCTGCCTTGGCTTCGCTTAGAATTACCATATTTTTTCTTTTTAGAAAATGATTGTCTTTTCTTTCTTCTTGGTAATGGTCGTTCTGGAGTAATCTTCACTGGTGTTGAACTTGCATCTTCTTTAGAAACGCTATTTAATAAAGCACATGCGATATCTAAAGCACTATATTCTTCCAATAATTGGTCTGCAGTCTTTAAATATTTTTCAGAATCAGTTTGTTCAATTAATGTTCCAATTTCCTCTACAGCTGCTGACATTTGCCCAGCAAATGCTTCTTTTTCTGTTGGTGGTCTCATTGGAATCATTCGTTTTTTAGTTAAGTTTTCAATTACACGTAAATAATCCATCTCATGTGGTGTTACAAAAGTAACTGAAATTCCATGCTTACCAGCTCTACCTGTTCTTCCAATTCTGTGTACATAACTTTCTGGATCTTGAGGTATATCATAATTATATACGTGACTTACGCCTGAAATATCTAAACCACGAGCCGCAACATCTGTAGCAACTAAAATATCAAGCGAACCATTTTTAAATTTTTTCAATACTTCGCTTCGTTGTTGTTGAGATAAATCACCATGGATACCAGCGGCATTATAACCACGAATTTCTAATCCTCGAGATAACTCATCTACGCGTCGTTTTGTTCTTCCAAACACAATTGTTAAATCCGGAGATTGTACATCTAAAATACGTGTCATTACATCAAATTTCTCATTATCACGTACTTTTACAAAATATTGATCAACTAAATCAGTAGTTAATTGTTTTGCTTTGATTTTTACAATTTCTGGATCATGCATAAATTTTTTTCCAATATTAAGAATGGATTTAGGCATAGTTGCTGAAAACAATAAAGTCTGACGTTCTTTGGGTACATTTTTAATAATATTTTCAATATCATCTAAAAATCCCATATCAAGCATTTCATCAGCTTCATCTAAAACTAACATTTTGACTGCTGACAAATCAGCTGTGTGTCTTTTAATATGATCCAAAAGTCTTCCAGGAGTTCCTACTAAAATATGAGGAGGATAATTTTTTAATTGCTTAATTTGGCGTGAAATATTTGCCCCACCATACACGACCTGAACTTTAGCTCGTTTTTCTTTACCTAATTTATATATCTCTTCTTGTGTTTGAATCGCTAATTCTCTAGTAGGAGAAATTACTAAAGCTTGAATTTGTTTTTTAGAATAATCTATTTTTTGTAGTAATGGCAAACCAAAAGCAGCCGTTTTTCCTGTTCCTGTTTGTGCTTGACCAATTACATCTATTCCACTTAAAACTAATGGAATTGTTTTTTCTTGGATTGGAGTTGCAGTTTCAAACCCTGTTCGTTCAACTGCTGATAACATTTGTTCATCCAAACCTAAATCATTAAAATTCAACCAAATCTCCTCAATTCTGCTCTATAAATATTATTTTTTTAATGCTTGTAAAACATTTTCTAAGTGCATTCCATGACTACCTTTTAGCATAATTACGTCATCTTTAGTAATTGATGCTTTAAGATTTTCAATCATTTGCTCCTGTGTCCCCAATGGGAAATAATGAATTCTTTTAGCAGGCATTTTTGCTCCTAATTGATCTGCCAAAATTCTAATTTCATTACCATATAAGTAAACTTCATCAATCTTATCAGGATTAATTTCTTGAGCTAAAGAAGCATGCATTTCTGCAGATTTTTCACCTAATTCAAGCATGTCACCTAATAATACAATTCTTTTACCCTTTGTTTCGACTTTTTCAAAAGAATTCAAAACTGCTTTAACTGCTGTAGGATTTGAATTATAAACATCGCTTAAAATTTGTTCTCCTAAAGCACCTTGTACCCATTCAGTTCTATTTTTAGTTAGTGCAAAATCTTTTAGTGCTAACTGCATATTTTCTGTTGAAATATGCATTAAACGACCTACTAAAAGCGATGCAAGGGCATTTTTTACGTTATAATCCCCTAACATAGGAATTTCAAATGATGTGTGATTTAATTCAGGAACATCAAAAGTCGTACGAGTTTCAAAACTCTTTATGTTTTCTGCAGTTAAATCATCATCATTATTGTTTAGTCCAAATGTTTGCGTTTCTTGTACAATTTTCTGTGCACGCTCATGTAATAAAGGTTCATCGCCATTGTAAACTAATACGCCATCTTCTTTTAATCCATGAGTAATTTCCATTTTAGCATCTGCAATTTTATCACGTGTTCCAAAGAACTCAATATGTGCCTCACCAATCATAGTAATAACGGCTACATCTGGATCTACTAAGTGACTTAATTTATCTAATTGTTCGAATCGATCCATTCCCATTTCAACAACTAATACTTCAGTATTAGGTTCCATTGATAAACATGTAATTGGGACCCCAATTTCATTGTTGAAGTTTTCAAACGTTTTTGTAACGTTATATTGTGTTTTTAAGACAGCAGCAATCATGTCTTTTGTAGTTGTTTTTCCGTTACTTCCAGTAACAGCAACCACTTGCGGATTAATCTTTTGCAAATAATACTTTGCTAATTTTTGTAATGCTTCAAGAGTATCATCCACTACTAATGCAGGTATTTCAGTAGGTATTGCACGGTGATCTTTTTGCCAAAGTGTTGCTTGTGCATTTGCATCAATTGCATTTTGAATGTATTGATGTCCATCATGCTCACCTTTCAAAGGGACAAATAAAGCTCCTTCTTTCATTTTCCGACTATCAAAGCTAACACTGGTGATGGTAATATTCTGCCAATCATTAGGAATATCTTCAATTTCTAACACCCGCGCAATTTCTGATAATTGCATCTTCATAAAATCTGCTCTTCCTTTCAGTAATAAGTTTTCTAAAACTGCACATAATTCTATGTAATTGTACCACATTCCAAGATATTCTTCATCGATATTACAAAATTGAAAAAGATGCAAATGAAAGTCAAAGCGAAAAAAAGCTTTATAATCCATTTGCATCTTTTCATTTAATAAATACTACATTTCTTCTAACCGTTTAATTCTTTGGTCAATTGGAGGATGAGTATCGAATAAATGTGCCCAATTATCTTTTTTGAATGGATCTGCAATATACAATGAAGCGCTACTTGTATTAGCATTTTTCATTGGCTCACTATTAGAAATCTTTTTTAGTGCATTTATTAAGCCTTGCGGATTTCTAGTAAGTTCAACTGCAGAAGCATCTGCCAAATATTCTCGATTTCTTGATAGTGCCATTTGTGCAAGCGATGCTGCAAGTGGCCCTAAAATTAATGTTAAAAGAGATAGAATCATCGCAATAATCGCTGAATTATTATTTTCATCATCATCACGATTAACTCTTCCCCAGAAAATAGAATTTACACTAAAATTAGCTAAATATGAAATTACAGATACTAATGCTAAAGCAGTTGATTGCAATCTAATATCATAGTTTCGAATATGGCTAATTTCATGTCCCATAACACCTTCAAGTTCTTCACGATTTAATCGTTGAAGTAAACCTGAAGTAGCGGCAACAGCTGCGTGTTCTGGATCAGGTCCAGTAGCAAATGCATTGGGACTAGGATCATCAATAATATATACCTCTGGCATTGGAACTTTTGCCACCATTGCCATATCTTCAACAACATGATATAGTTCTGGGGCTTGTTGTTCCGTAACTTGATGTGCATTATTCATTTTCATAACAATCTGTGTCGATTGACTCAATGTTGTAATCATATAGAAGATTCCAATTCCAATTGCTATCGCAATTCCAACTGAAGGTCTGCCATAACAGAAATAGCCAAGTGCTGCTCCCATTAATCCAACTAACATATAGAAACCAATCATTACATAAATCGTTTTTCTCTTATTTCGGGCAATTTGTTGATAAAGCATCTAAATTCCTTCTTCTAAAAATGAATTTGTGGCACATCTTTAACATCTTGAGGGACTTGTAAATAATCTATCTTAGTTAAATGACTAAATTTAGCCACCAAATTTGATGGAAAGACTACCAACTTTTTATTAAAAATTGCTGCAGAACTATTAAATAGTTGCCGTGAGTATGCAATTTTATTTTCAGTATTCGTTAGTTCTTCTTGTAATTGTGAAAATTGTTGACTAGCTTTTAAATCAGGATAATTTTCAGAAAGTGCAAAAATTGATTTTAAAGCATCTGTTAACTGGTTAGAAATTTCCATTTTTTCTTGATGTGCATCAGCAGGCAATGTCATAATTTTATTTCTTAATTTAACAACTTCTTCAAACGTTTCACGTTCATGCTTAGCATATCCTTTAGTGGCTTCTACTAAATTAGGAATTAAGTCATTTCTACGTTGTAACTGAACATCAATTTGACTCCAAGCCTCTTCTGTATTAACCTTTGCAGTTTGCAAATTATTGTATAAAATAACATATCCACCAATAATAACAACTAATAAAATTATTAAAATAATAAAAATCATTTTCCCACTCCATCTATTATAAAATAAGGTGTGAGAACAATTAGTTCTCACACCTCTTGTTGGTACTTTGATAACTAACATCAAAATAATCTATTTTTTATCCACATTAAAAATAGATCACACGCTGCAATCCGGCAGTTTATGTGTGCCATTCGATTTAGCCTTGTGCCGCAACACGATAGTAAAAATACTATTGGCTATTCTCGACTCATCGCATAGCGTTATAATAACATGTAATTATCAAATTTACAATTCTTTTGTCATCACATGATGAGGAATTTCAACTTCATTAAAACTCTCACCTTGTATTTTATACCCTAGTTTTTGATAAAACTTTTCCGCATTGTCTTGAGCATGTAATGTAATTTTATTTACATGATTTTCTTTTGCATCATGTTCAATTGCTTCGATAATTTTTGAACCAAAATGACGATTTCTCCAATCTGGTAATACTGCCATTCGTTGGATTATCCATTGTTGTCCATCAAGCACAACACGAGCAGTCGCAACTGGAACATCATTTACATATCCTACGTAATAACAAGGACCATTTTCACCCTGCATTTCTAATTCAATTGGGATACCTTGTTCACTAACGAAGACTTGTTCTCTAATTGAAACAGCATCTTTATACAATTCCTGATCAAGATTAACTGTTTTTTTAATCTTTAACATAAGTACACCTCAAGCACTATTATACAAAAAAGCAGTTAAAATAAAAATAAATATTAAAATCCTATAATCTATTCATTATTCTTTCTAATTATTTAAAGCCTAAAATTGCAAAGTATGCAATGAATACAAAGAATAATACATACATTAATAATGGAACGTCTTTCCATTTCTTTGCAGCAATCATTGTAATAGGATAAGCAACAAATCCTAATGCTAATCCATCTGCAATACTATATGTTAAAGGCATACCAATTAAAATCAAGAAAGCAGGAATAGCAATTTCTAATTTACTCCAATTGATTTTAGCTGTATTTTGAGCCATTAATACACCTACAATAATTAAAGCTGGTGCTGTTACTTGTGAAGTTGCTACTGCTAACAATGGTGAGAAGAACATTCCCACAATGAATAATAATCCGGTTATGACAACTGTGAAACCTGAACGTCCACCTACTGCAATTCCAGCAGAAGATTCAATATAAGCACTAACTGGTGATGTTCCTAAAACCGAACCAACCATCATTCCTGTTGAATCAGCCATCAAAGCTTTACCAACACGTGGCATCTTATTATCTTTCATAAAACCACCTTGTTGAGCTAATCCAATTAATGTTCCTGTAGTATCAAAGAATGTAACCAATAAAAATGTAAAGACAACAATCCACATTTGCATTGTATTTATATGACCAATATTTCTAAGAGCAACTCCAAATGTAGGTTCCAAACTTGGAATACTTGAAATAAAGCTCTTTGGCATTGAAATGTATCCTGAGAACATTCCAAAAACTGCACCTGCAACCATTCCAATGAAGATTGCACCTGGGACATTTAATAACATTAAGATTACAGTTACTAATAATCCAAATAATGTTACCCATACAACACCTTTAATATCTCCTAAAGCTACTAAAGTTGATTTATCGGCAACAATCAAACCACCGTCTTTTAATCCAACAAATGCGATAAACAATCCAATACCACTTGAAATTGCATATTTCAAATCAACTGGAATAGAATTAATAATTGTTTCACGAAGTTTTAAAACTGTAAGTAATAAGAAAATAATTGATGCTACAAAAACACCAGCTAAAGCAGTTTGCCAAGGAATATGCATTTCAATACATACTGAATATGCAAAGAATGCGTTAATACCTAGACTTGGTGCTGAAGCAAAAGGATATTTAGCATATAATCCCATTACTAAACAAGCAAATGCAGCAGATAATGCAGTAGCTGTAAATACAGCTCCTTGATTCATGCCAGAAGCTCCTAAAATTGTCGGATTAACAAACAAAATGTAAGCCATCGACACGAAAGTCGTACAACCAGCGATTATTTCACGCTTAAAATTCGTATGTAACCGATCAAACTCAAAATAATTTGCAATACCTTTCAAAGATAAACACTCCTTTGTAAACACGAACATTAAATTAAAGAATTATTGTAAATTACAAAGATAAATATACATTATCGATTAAGGTTTGTAAATAATAAATTTATAGAAAGCGTTTTTTAATTAAAAACTTAAAAAATAAAAAGTTAAATCCGAACAATGTAAAATGATTGTTCGGATTTAACTTCCGTATTTTATATTAATTCTTGAGACTTTCTAAATAATCAAATGTTCCTTGTCCTGCAATTCCCCCATCGCCTACTGCTGTAGTAATTTGTCGTAATTTTTTATCACGTACATCTCCTACTGCAAAGACCCCAGGAATTGAGGTTTTCATTTGATCATCTGTAATAATCCAACCTTGCTCATTTGTAATTCCTAAATCTTTAAATGGTTCAGTCATTGGTACATTTCCAATATAGATAAAAATCCCATCTGTCTCTACCAATGTATCCTTGCCTGTATCTTTATTATGAGTCATTACACCTGTCACTTTTTGGCCATCACCCACAATTTCTGTTACAACTGTATTCCATGTGAATCCAATTTTATCATTAGCAAAAGCACGGTCTTGTAAAATTTTTTGTGCACGTAATTGATCACGTCGATGAACAACGTTTACATGGTCAACTAATTTTGCCAAATATGCACTTTCTTCGACAGCAGAATCTCCACCACCAACAACTGTAACTTTTTTATTACGGTAAAATGCACCATCACAGACTGCACAATATGATACACCTTTACCACTATATTCTTCTTCACCTGGAATTTGTAATTTGCGATATTGGGAACCCGTTGCAATTACTACTGCTGGTGCCTCTAACTCACCACTATCAGTAATAACATGTTTTATATTATCTTGATCAACCGTCATTTTTTGCACACTACCATAAACAAAATCTGCTCCAAATTGGATTGAACTTTGATACATTTCTTCTGCCAAATCTGGACCTAAAATAGATTTAAATCCAGTGTAATTTTCTACTTCAGCAGTATTATTCATTTGGCCTCCATAAACTCCACGATCAAGCATTGCTACCTTCAAATTTGCACGTGAAGCATAAAGTGCTGCAGTCATTCCGCCAGGCCCTGCACCAATTACAATTACATCATATTTATCAGCCATTGTGACACCTCATATTAAAGATATTGATTAATAATTTGTTCTAATTGTGCTTTATCATGATATCCAACAATTGAATCCACAATCTTGCCATCTTTTTTAATAACCATTGTAGGAATTGACATTATTCCTAATTCAGTTGCAGTATTAGGATTTTGATCGATATCCATCTTAGTAAATTTAACCTTGCCATCTAGTTCCTTGGCTAATTCATCGATTACAGGGCTTTGCATTCTACATGGACCACACCAAGTTGCCCAAAAATCTGTAAATGTAATTCCATTAGCTGTTTCTTCTTCAAAATTACTATCTGTTAATTCTTTAACTGACATAGCGCTAACTTCCCTTCTATAAAATCATTATTAAATAGAATATATAAATATTCCTATATCTTATTTTATAACAAAAAAGACTGCAATTGATAATTTGCAGTCTGAAAAATATCCTTTATTTGTTTGTAAAGCCATATTTTTTGTTGAAACGATCGACAACACCGTCTGCTTGTGTAAACTTTTGTTTACCTGTGTAGAATGGGTGTGAGTCGCTTGAAATTTCAACACGGATTAATGGATATGTGTTACCATCTTCCCATTCAACAGTTTCGTTTGATGTAGCTGTTGAGCCAGATAAAAACTTGTAACCTGTTGATGAATCCATAAATACAACTTTATGGTAATCTGGGTGAATTCCTTGTTTCATTTTAATTTCGCTCCTTTGCCCTGGTTCATTTGCTGAGCCAGAGTTAAATTCATGTTGTATAACAGATATCATGATAACATGAAATAATTATGCATGCAATATTATTTTTAATTACCTAATTGACTTAATTTTGTTAATTTCTGCAATAAACTCTTCATTATCCTTTGTATGACGCAACATGCCTAACACTTCTGCTGTATCCTGTGTTAAATCATTAGTCATTAATTCACGTCTTAACTTCCAAATAGCGTTTCGCATTTCAGTAGGTAATAATAAATCTTCTCTTCTAGTAACAGATTTATCAAGATCAATTGCAGGGAAAATTCTTCTTTCAGCTAATGTACGATTTAATTGCAATTCTTGATTTCCAGTTCCCTTAAATTCCTCATAAATTACATCGTCCATTCGACTTCCAGTATCAATCAATGCGGTTGCTAAAATTGTAAGACTTCCGCCTTCTTCAACGTTTCGTGCTGCACCAAAGAACTTTTTAGGTTTGTACAATGCAGCAGGATCCACCCCACCAGATAAGGTTCTTCCACTTGGTGTTTCAACCAAGTTATATGCTCTTGCCAATCGAGTCAAAGAATCAAGTAAAATTACCACATCTTGCTTATCTTCAACAAGACGCATTGCACGTTCCAAAACTAATTCAGCAACCCTGATATGATTTTCTGGACGTTGATCAAATGTTGAATATATTACTTCGCCATCTACGGTTCTTTCTAAATCAGTAACTTCTTCTGGACGTTCATCGATTAATAGTAGCATTAATTTCGCATCCGGATAATTTTGAGAAACACCTCCAGCGATTGCTTTTAATAAACTAGTTTTTCCCGCATTAGGAGGAGCAACAATTAATCCACGTTGGCCAAATCCAATTGGAGCAAACATATCAATTATTCGTGTTGAGATGTTTTTAGTTGTTGTTTCTAACTTAATTTGTTTATCTGGATAAATTGGAGTTAATGCAGGAAAATGCGGACGACTTTTAGCTTCTTGAGGTGATTTTCCATTTACTGAATCAATACGCATCATTCCATAATTCTGTTCACCATGTCGTGGAGAGCGTGCCAATCCTGCAACTAAATCACCATTTCTTAATCCAAATTTACTAATTTGGCTGACAGAAATATAGATATCTTCCTTTGAAGGTCCATAATTGATAGGACGTAAAAAGCCGTATGAATCACGTGAAATAATTTCTAAAACGCCTTCCATATAAAAATATCCTTGCTTTTCTGCTTGAGCTCGCACTACTGCCATTGCAAGTTCTTTTTTATTCATTTGACTATAATATGGAATCTTATACTTTCGAGCATATTCATAAATTTCACGTAATGTCATTTTTTCAAGGTTTTTTAAAGTTATCGCATCTTTTTCACCTTGCAAATCTTCAGTTTTATTGTCTTTATTTTTTTCCGTTTTTTTCTCCATTATTCTATCGACATCCTTATTCAGCAACTGTTAACAGTTCAATTTCAACTGATAACTCATTCATTTTTTCAACAATTCTATCGTAACCACGCAAAATGTTATCTGCATTATTAATTACAGTAGTACCGTTTGCCATTAATCCAAGACCTAATAAAGCAACCCCAGCACGAATTTCTCCCGCATCAACTGTTGCTCCTACTAAATGATCTGAATGTTTAATTGTAAATACTCCATCTTCACATGAAATATCTGCACCCATTCGTTGCATTTCTGAAATATGTTTAATGCGCTTAGGATAAATTGTTTCAATGATTTTACTTGTTCCTTCTGCACACATCAACAATGGCGTGATTGGTTGTTGTAAATCAGTTGCAAAACCTGGGAATGGTGAAGTTTTAACAGTTACAGGTTTTAAATCATCATTTCCTGGGATATAAATGCTATCTTCATTAATTTCCATTGTTACACCCATTTCGCGTAACTTAGCAATAAATGGATCTAAATGTTCTGTAATAACATTTTTAATTAACACACCATCACCATTTGCTGCTGCAAATGACAAATAAGTTCCGGCTTCAATTCGATCAGGAATAATTGTATGAGTATTAGTAGATTTTAATGTTTCAACACCCTCAATTCTAATCTCATCTGTTCCCGCACCACGAATATGTGCTCCCATATTATTCAAAAATGTAGCTAAATCAATAATTTCAGGTTCTTTAGCAACATTTTCCATGATTGTTGTTCCTTTTGCTTTGACAGCTGCAAGTAAAACATTAATTGTTGCACCAACTGAAACCATATCAAAAAAGACTCTAGATCCATGTAACCCATCTGGACCTGTAGTAATTTTAACTGCATTTTCTTGTTCTTCAACATGTGCCCCTAATGCTTTAAATCCCTTAATATGTTGGTCAATTGGGCGAGGTCCGATATTATCTCCTCCTGGGAAACCAACTGTTGCCTCTCCAAATTTTCCTAATAGTGCACCCATGAAATAATATGATGCGCGTAAACTCCGAATTGCACCACCTGGCAATGGGGAATTTTTAATATTAGTTGGGTCAATCTCTAATTTTCCATTTTCAAAATGTGATTTTACATTCATTGCTTCTAAAATCAACATTAAGTTATGTACATCTAAAATCTCAGGTACAGAATCAAACTTTACAGGAGTATCAGCTAAAATAGCAGCTGGTATTAAAGCCACTGTACTATTTTTAGCTCCGCCAATTGTAACTTCACCGCGAAGGCGTTGCTCTCCCTTAACTATCATTTTTTTCATTGAAAGATCCTCACTCTTATTACAAATTATATACCGTACTATTATCTACTATAGACGTATCACTTTTTATAATACAAGATACCTAATTGGGTTTCAATTATTTTTAAATAATATTAGTATTAATTTTTTGTAGCGTAACCTGTTTCATAATTAATTTTAATATTAGTCTGTACATTAGGAACAAATACATTAAATTCTAATGAACCATCTGAAGATTTAGCTTCAAGATGTGCTCCAGATGGGATTACATTATTGCCATCATAAACATCTGTTACTCGATAACGTACTTGCTTATTTTGATCTAATGCTTTTCGTACTAGACCTTCATAATAATTTTGGCCTGTTGAATTTTTACTACGAGCTTCATTTGCCCACGCTGTCTGCGTTGCAATATTAGCCTCATTTGATTCTGATGCATTAAATCCACGAACTCCCCCAACTAGTGCATAACCTAATAAATGACCACGATCATATGCATGTTTATATTCTCCAGGAAGATTCGTCAATTGATGAAATCCCTTTGGTTTCCAACTTGTTCGACCATTTCCTGTTTTTTCACGACTCTTATATTGACGCGAAGTCTTATTTAACCATGCATTACCAATATGTGCTCGTCCCAATTCATCTACTTCATTCACTGCATAAGGGGCACTTGAAATATGAGCATTCAAATCATTTTTATTATTATTAATAATAAATGCACCATGACCATTATATACAATCGAATTACCTAATTGTTTTTTTACATTATCTGTTAAAACACTTGACGCTAATTCTTTGTTAGGAGTATTTTGACTTGTTTTTACGTTTTGTGAATATCCTAAATTAATATTTGAGAACTGTCCTGTAGCTCTTCCACCACATAAAACAATTAATATTGCAGTTAAAATAGTAATAATTGTTTGTGCAGGTGTTACTTTTTGTTTCTTTTTTCGCTTTGCCATTATAAACTTCCTTCCTACGTATAAAAATACCTAATGCCAAATAAAAGAGTTTGTAAAGCTCTATTATGAAAAGCTTTGCAAACTCTTAAAGTAAGTTAAGTAATTACATTTCATCGTCACTTGTTACAGGTTTTTCATCGGCCAATAATTCTTGTAATTCTTCATACTCTTGTGGATTCACTTGAGCTTGGCCAACTTTGATCGCATGAATTCTCTCAACGGAAAAATGGCTTGTTAATGCTAGTTCGGCATCTGTCAAATGATATTTTTCTTGATATTTAACGATTTCCTCAGCAAGATGTCCTAATTTTTTCTCTTTCATTAGTATCGCCTCCGTTTCACTATCTCACTTAACTTAAGAATAGCATACTTAAATGAATTCGTAAGCAAATAACGCTTATTGATTTTCATGTGCAGCTTTAACAAAAGCAGCAAATAAACCTTCTGGGCGTTGTGGACGTGATAAGAATTCTGGGTGATATTGTGATGCAACGAAGAATTTATTTTCTGGAATTTCAA
This sequence comes from Ligilactobacillus cholophilus, assembly GCF_030389495.1. Classification (NCBI taxonomy): domain Bacteria; kingdom Bacillati; phylum Bacillota; class Bacilli; order Lactobacillales; family Lactobacillaceae; genus Ligilactobacillus; species Ligilactobacillus cholophilus. The sequence goes on along the minus strand of NZ_CP127832.1, from coordinate 70,818 downwards.
TAATTTCAACAAGACGGTTGTCAGGTGAAGTTCCTGAAATTACCATTCCCTTTTCAGCAAATGCTTCCCGATACTCATTATTAAATTCATAACGGTGACGGTGACGTTCTTGAATTACATCTTGATTATTATATGCTTTAGCAGCCATAGTATCAGGACGAAGTTTGCATGGATATGCACCTAAACGTTGTGTATTTCCCATTTCTTCTACATCTTCTTGTGCTGCCATTAAATCAATAATCTTATGTGGTGCATCTGGATTTACTTCACCTGTTGTAGCATCTTCAATTCCTAATACATCACGTGCAAATTCAATACTTGCCATTTGCATTCCTAAACATACACCTAAGAATGGAACATCGTTTTCGCGAGCATAACGAATAGCTTGAATCATACCTTCTAAGCCACGAGAACCATATCCACCAGGCACAATGATTCCGTCATAATCTTTAAGTTTTTCAGCAACATTTTCTTCATTAATTGTTTCAGCATCAAAGTATTCAATTTCAACATTTGAATTAACTTGATATCCTGCATGACGAAGAGCTTCATTAACTGAAATATATGCATCTGGCAATTGAGTATATTTACCAACAAGTGCAATCTTCACTGTACCTTGTAAATTACGTACACGATCTACTAATTCTTTCCATTCAGTCATATCAGCTTCTGGTGTATCTAAATGTAATTTTTGACACACAATATCATCCATATGTTGAGCTTGTAAGTTCAATGGAATTTGATATAATGTATCAACATCACGTGATTCAATAACTGATTCAGGATCAACATCACAGAAATTAGCAATCTTATCACGAATAGCTTGTGAAACTGGCTTTTCTGTTCTTAATACTAATAAGTTAGGTTGAATACCTACGCTTCTTAATTCTTTAACACTATGTTGTGTAGGTTTTGTTTTCATTTCTCCAGCAGCCTTTAAGTATGGCAATAATGTTGTGTGAATATAAATAACATTATCTGCACCAACTTCTGCTTTCATTTGACGTAATGCTTCTAAAAATGGAAGTGATTCAATATCACCAACTGTTCCACCAATTTCAGTAATAACAACATCTGCATCTGTAACTGTACCTGCACGCATGATTTTTTCTTTAATCATGTTTGTAATGTGTGGAATTACTTGAACAGTTTTTCCAAGATAGTCACCATGACGTTCTTTTTTCAAAACTTCAGAATAAACTTTTCCAGTAGTTACATTAGAATATTTATTTAAATTAATGTCAATAAAACGTTCATAATGGCCAAGGTCTAAGTCAGTTTCTGTACCATCATCAGTAACGAAAACTTCACCATGTTGATATGGACTCATAGTTCCTGGATCCACATTGATGTAAGGATCAAATTTTTGAATTGTAACTTTTAATCCACGGTTTTTCAATAAGCGTCCTAATGAAGCTGCTACAATTCCTTTTCCAAGTGATGAAACAACACCACCAGTAACAAATATATACTTGGTCATTGTTAAAACTCCTTTAAATAAAAATTATTGCTTTTACGGGGAAATATAAAAAACAACAAGCTCCCTATTCATATTGAATAGGGAGCTTATTTCCGTTCAAATGGCTCTTCCGAGCGCCCATATAAGATTTTACTCAATCATTACATGTACGTCAAGTCTTTATTCGTCTTCGTCATCTGAAAATTCGTTTAATTGACCTTCAATACCATCTGGCAATTCATCTTCTGGATCATCACCATCATCCATATTATCAAGATCACTTTGATAATCTTTTAATTCTTGACGGTGATTGTTGTCATCATCAAAATCATTATCTTCTGGATCATCATTATCGTAATCAATTACATCGTCATCATTATTTGTATCTAAGAAAGCATTAACTTTCTTTTGTTGGTGTTGTTGTGAACCTTCTTCTTCAGAATGAACAAGAGCTTCATCGATTGATTCATATGGATACCATGAACGTAATGCCCACATATTATCTCCAAGTGAGATAAAACTGCCATCGATATTTAAATCTGTATAAAACTGTGGTAATCTCTCACGAATTTCTTCATCACTTTTACCAAGGAAATTTTGAACCGCATTTGTTAAATCGGCAAATGCCATGGGTTCTCCTTTTTCATGCAAAATCTCACGTGAAACTTCAATCATTGATAATTCGTTTTTATTCATACCTTCGAATTTTTCAAGCCCCAATATGGTACACGTCCTTTCAGCAGTTTACTTCTCATCATACAATATTATGCACTAAATTGCAATCTAATTTTATAATCTCCTAAAAATGCTTCTCCATTATATAATTCATAATCAATATTCAAATTCCCACAAATAGTATTTTCATCATCTAAAACACTATTAATCGCACGAGTTACAACACTCATTGGAACATTTCCGTATGGAGTATGATACAATGTTTGATTTGTTTTTTCTAATTCAAATCGCAAGTGCATTCTATGTTGTCCCATTTTACGAGTTAGTTGCACTATTCCCGAATTTTCAATTTTAAATGTAACCTTAGCTTCTTCATTATCTGGAAGCTTTTCAGTATATCGCAAATAAAATGCATTATTTAATTGAATTAGTTGGCCTTCAAAATCTTCTATCTTCTACATATCGTTCAACTTCTCCATTTTGTTTATGAATTGTTTCGACATGAATTTTAACTTTATACTCATTATTTGATGACATTGAATCACTCCCTTCTAACTTACATAGTAGTCTTAAGTTAATCTATTACTAAAATGCGTTATAATACTAAATAATATAATAATACAACAAATTTTAACTAATGACTTTAATTAATAACAATAAATTTATTTTCAATGAAAGAAGAGATTACTATTAACCATTATAATGACCAATTATTACCAATGGAAAAAGTGCTTCGCGATCCAATCCACAACTATATTTACATTCAACATAAAGTGATTCTAGATTTGATCAATACACGTGAATTTCAGCGGCTTCGTCGTATTAAGCAATTAGGAACAACCAGCTATACCTTTCATGGAGCAGAACATTCTCGCTTTGGCCACTCTGTCGGTGTTTATGAAATAGCACGTAAAATTTGTGACTTATTTCAACGAAATTATTCCTCCAAAACATCTGATGATGGTCTTTGGAATGATGAAGACCGATTAGTAGCACTTTGTGCAGCTTTACTGCATGATGTTGGTCACGGAGCATATTCCCATACATTTGAACATATTTTTGAGACTGATCATGAAAAAATGACACAGTTAATTATCACTTCTCCTGAAACTGAAATTAATCAAGTTTTAAAACAAGTAAGTGATGACTTTCCTCAAAAAGTTGCTAGTGTAATTGCTAAAACATATCCTAATAAACAAATTGTTCAAATGATTTCTAGTCAAATTGACGCTGATCGCATGGATTATTTATTACGGGATTCATATTTCACTGGAACTAATTACGGAAACTTTGATTTAAATCGTATTTTACGCGTTATGCGGCCATATAAGGATGGAATTGCATTTAATTTTAGTGGCATGCACGCAGTTGAAGATTATGTTGTTAGTCGTTTTCAAATGTATCAACAAGTCTATTTCCATCCAGTTTCACGATCAATGGAAGTCATTTTGAACTCACTTTTAAAGCGTGCTAAATATTTATATGAACAACACAAATTACCACAAAATTATGCCTTTGAAATGCTAAAGCCTTTTTTTGATAATGACTTTACACTTGATGATTATCTAAGTTTAGATGATGGCATTTTAAATACTTGTTTTAGTATTTGGAGTCACTGTGACGACCAAATTTTAAAAGACTTATCATCACGTTTCTTGAACCGCAAGCCATTGAAATCAGTAAAAGTTAATCTTCAAACCCGTGAACTTTTGCCTAAATTAAAAATGTTAATCGAAGAAGCTGGATTTGATCCTGTGTACTATTCAGCAACAAATGATAGTTTTGATCTTCCTTATGACTCCTATAATCCTAATTCTAAGAAACCTCAAACTCAAATAGAGTTGATGCAAAGCGATGGTTCCTTAGTTGAACTTTCTTCAGTAAGTGAATTAGTAAGTTCAATTAGTGGAAAAATTTTAGGTGATGAACGCTTCTTCTTTCCAAAAGAAATGCTTGCTAAGGGAAATCAACTGGAAATTTTCACCCCAGTATATCAAGAATTTGAAAATTACCTTCATAATGATCGTTTAATTTTTCCATAATCATAATTAAAATAAAAAGAGACTATAAAATATAGTCTCTTTTTATTTACTTGTTTTTTTGTCTAATTTATGTGCCATTAGATATGTTGTAATTACAATTACTGCAATAACTGCCACTGCAGAATACAAAACCAACATACACTCTGAAACAAATATTTTAGAGTTTAAATAATATCCTGGACTTGCATGTAACTTACTTAACAAAACAAATAGCGCTAAATCACTACCAAACATTCCAAAAAATAAAGTATTAAATGTCATTCCCATAATTTGAGAACCAATGTTACTTCCACTTTCAAAAAGTTCTTTTTTAGTAATATGAGAATTTTGTTCAATAATTTCTTCTAAGCCACTTGCAATTGCAATTGCTGCTTCCGCAATTGCACCTAATGTACTTAAAATTGCAGTTGAAATTGCTAATTGTTCAAAATTAACTCCAATCAATAAATTAAAAGCTTCAATTTCCTCTGATTCTTCCATTGAAAATCCTTTAATTTGAGCAAAATGATCAATTGGAATAATCAAAATAAGCATAATTGCTAAAACAATTAATGTTGCAATAAATGCAACATTAGCAGAATGTTCATCTTTATCGCCCATATAAATAGTAATTGCTAAAATACAAATACCTGCAAATAAAGATACTCCTAAAGGAGGAAAACCACTTGAAATTAATATTACTGTTAAAAATAAAATAATAAAATTCATCAATACACTAAAGAAAGAGGATATTCCCTGTTTTCCACCAAAAATCGTCATTAAAATTCCTAATACAATCGTTAGTGCTAAGATTGAGGACATTTTTTATTCCTCCTTCCTAAAAAGCGTGAGCATAAGAAACTAGCTGATGGGATTACCAATGTAATTCCAATTCCGCTAATTAGAGCTTGTGCAACCCCTAAAGCCATTGCCCACTCAAAGGTATATGCATAAGTATTTCCAGTTCTAAAATACAATACTGCAATAGCAAAAGTTTCAGCAAAGAAAATCATTAATAAAACATTAATTAGTGGCCCCATGATTGCATGCCCAACTTCTTGACCAGACTTATATAGTTGTTTTGCAGAAATTTCTGGTTGTTTTCGCTTCATTTCGAATAAAGTCGACACAATATCAGTTGCTGCATCCATTACTGCTCCTAAAAGACCAATTACAGTTGCTGATAAAAATAATTGTTGTGGTTCTTGCGTTGCAAAATCCAACGCTTCATAATGAATTCCTTGATTACCTGTTAAGTATAATATCAATATCCCTAATATCAAAGCCACAGTTGTACCGAAAACAATAGATAGGAAAGAAACTAAACATTGTTTGTTCCAACCAATTACCAAGACTAACGAGAGCCCAGTAAATATTATGGCACTAGTAGCAAACAACCAGAAAAAGTTTGTAAAGTCATAACTAACATCAATTTCAACAAAAATCAGAAAAATGATAAAGTTCATTATCACACTTAATAATGTTCTTAATCCCTTCACATGCATAAACACATAAAGTAAAACGGTTACTAACCAAACAAGCATTATTAGATATGTATCTCGCTTATAATGTGAAATGTTAGCTGTTAACTTCTTTTTATGATGATGGATATTTAAAAATACCTGTTGACCTTCATGATATTTTTGATCATATGCACCTGATTTCGAAAACTCATTCTGTGCGGTAACAATTTTTCCTTTATTTTTCCCATTAAGAACTTTTAAAGTTAAAATCTGTTGTGTTGTCTCATCTTTATTTTGATATGGATCTTCTGTCTCAACTGGCTCTTCATTTTTTACATTAATCACTTCTGCAATGCTTTGTTTATAAAGAAAAGCATCGTGAGTCGTAAACATCCAAAGAATAATACCACTCAATGCAATTAATATACCAGAAAATATTACTTTTCTTCTTTGCATAAAATCACCTCAAATAAATCAACTTTAACAATACCATTCATCCCATAAATTTAAAAGAAAAAAACATAAAAATACCCAATATAAATTAAAAATTTTACATTTCATTTATATCGGGTATTTTGGTTATATCTATTTTTTCTCTAACAATGATGCAGCAAGTTTATCTAAAATAATTGTTACGTCGGGATGATTTTGTAATACACTTGCAGGAACGTCCGTTGTAATAGGACCTTCTACCATTGCCTTTACTGCTTGCGCTTTTTGCTTACCATATGCTTCCAGTAAAATATGTTTAGCTTTCATTATCAAACCGATTCCCATCGAATATGCTTCTTTAGGAACTTCATTTTCATTATCAAAAAATCGTGCGTTCGCATCAATAGTTGATTGCGTTAATTTAATACGATTTGTTTTAGAATCAAATGGTGTTCCTGGTTCATTAAATCCAATATGTCCATTTCTTCCTAATCCTAATAATTGCAAATCAATAGGATTATCGGCAATGATTTGATTATATCTTTTAATTTCATTTTCTGTATTCAAGTTAGTTCCATCCGGAATATATGAGTGTTTAAAGGGTTTATAACTAAATAAGTGTTCTTGCATATAATAGTGATAACTTTGTGGATTATCTGCACTTAATCCAACGTACTCATCTAAGTTAATTGAGACATCATCAGAAAAATCTAAATCACTTTTACAAATTTCTTTGTATGTTGTAATCGGAGTACTTCCAGTCGCTAATCCAAAAACTTTAGCTCCATTTGCTTTAGCTTTTTGGAATCTCTTTAATCCTTGTTTACCACCATCAATTGGATCTTTAACGATAATGATTTTCATGGTAATTCCCCCACATTTTTTTGGTATAGTCCAATTATACAATGGACTATACCATTTTTCAACTGAAGCCCCTTATACTTCTAATAATAAATTTGTCTATGATAAAATATAGATATAGAGGGGTGATTAAAATGAGTATGAATGAAGATGTTTTCTTTAACCCAGGACAATCGATTGCAAGTGATTATGATTATAACAAAGCCTATATAGCAGCTCAGGTTTATCATCAAAAAGTTGAAAAACCTGTGTTAGTCGTAAAAGAAGAAAACGATAAACCATACATCGTATTTGATGAAAAAGCAGCAATTGAAGAAGAATATAAAGAAAAGCAACACGCAAAATCGTATAAGATTATCGAAAGAATTGATGACTAATTAAATTAATTTAAGCAAAAAAAGAAGCTGTAATAATTTACAGCTTCTTTTTTAATTAGTCTTCATTTGGTGTTGAATCTGAACGAAAACGATTCTTAAACAATGGACTAACTGGTTTATTTTCATGAATTCTACGAATAGCATCACCGATAAGTGGACCAACTGAAACTTGTGTCAATTTATCGATTTGCTTTTCTTCTGGAATTTGAATTGAATCCGTTACAATGATTTTCTTAATTGGAGACTTATCTAACCGTTCAATTGCTGGACCTGATAATACTGGGTGAGTTGCACAGGCATAAACTTCTTTTGCACCAGCATCCATTAATGCTTGTGATGCTAAAGTAATTGTACCAGCTGTATCGATCATATCATCAATAATAATGCAACGCTTGTTATCAACCGAACCAATAATATTCATGATTTCTGCCACATTTGCTTTAGGACGTCGCTTGTCGATAATTGCAATTGGAGCTTTTAAGAACTCAGCCAACTTACGTGCACGTGTAACTCCACCATGATCAGGTGAAACAACTACTGCATCTTTTTCTAAGTTATTCTTTAAGAAATAATCAGCTAATAATGGTGCACCCATTAAATGATCAACAGGAATATCAAAGAATCCTTGAATTTGAGCTGCATGTAAATCAAGTACAATCACACGATCAGCACCTGCTTTTTCTAACATATCAGCTACTAACTTAGCAGTAATTGGTTCACGAGAGCGAGCTTTTCGATCTTGTCGTGCATAACCATAATATGGAATTACTACGTTAATTGTTGAAGCACTTGCTCGACGCAATGCATCAATCATAATTAACAATTCCATCAAGTTATCGTTAACAGGAGCTGAAGTTGATTGAATAATAAAAATTTCATCACCACGGATACTTTCTTCAATGTTAATCCGAATTTCTCCATCACTAAAACGATCTACAGATGTCTTACCAAGGGGTACTCCAACAGCATCTGCAATTTTCTTTGCTAACGGTTTGTTTGAATTCAAAGCAAAAATTTTTACTTTTGAACTATAACTTTGTTCAGCCATGATTGCCTCCAATAATGATTATTCTATTAATATATTATTAATTTATCTTCTTAAAAGCAAGCTAAAATCATAATTATTTATTATTTTCTGCCTTTTCAATCTTTTTTGCTGCTTCAGCAACAGGATATTTATCATAATAGCCTTCTTTATTTACTTGGCGGCCACGTCCAATTCCCATTGCATGAGGAGGAACATCATTTGTAATTGTTGAGCCTGCAGCAACATATGCATGATCACCAATTTCTAATGGAGCAACTAAATTAGCACCACTTCCGATAAATGAGAAGTCGCCAACATTAGTATGATGCTTGTTCATTCCATCGTAATTAATAAAGATTGTTCCACATCCAACATTAATCTCTTTACCTAAAGTTGCATCTCCAACATATGTCAAATGACCAACTTTAGTATCTTTGCCGATTTGTGCTTTCTTAACTTCTACAAAGTTTCCAATATGAACATTTTCACCAATATCTGCTAATGGGCGTAAATGACTGTATGGCCCAATATTAGAATTTTTATGCATTGTGGATTGTTCTAAGTATGAAGTTGTTACTGTCACACCATCTTCAATTACACAATCAATGATTTGAGAATGAGCACCAATTGTACAATCTTCACCAATTACAGTCTTACCCTTTAATTGAACACCTGGTTCGATGATTGTATCTGCACCGATTTGTACATCAGCATCAATGTATGTATTTTCTGGATCAATGATTGTTACACCATTTCTCATATGTTGTTCATTAATACGTTTTTGCATAATTTTAGTAGCTTTTGATAATGCAACACGATCATTAACACCCATTGATTCATTAAAGTCATTCATTTGATATGCACCGATTTTTTCATTTTGACTTTGCAAAATACCAATTACATCTGGTAAGTAGTATTCACCTTGTGCATTGTCATTATTAATTTGATGAAGTGTTTCAAATAATTTTTTATTATCAAAAACATATACACCTGTATTAATTTCACTAACTTTTGCTTCTTCAGGTGTTGCATCTTTTTGTTCAACGATTTTTTCAACTTCGCCGTCAAAATTACGAATTACTCGTCCATAACCAAATGGATTATCTGTCTTAGCTGTTAACACAGTTGCTGCATCATGATTCTTTTCGTGATATTCAAATAACTTATCAAATGTTTTGGCTGTAAATAATGGAGTATCACCACATACAACTAATGTCATACCATCTTTATCACCTAAAAAATCTTCAGCTTGCATTACAGCATGGCCTGTTCCTAATTGTTCAGCTTGTAAAGCATATTCTGTACGATTTCCAAGTGTTTCTTTTACTTTTTCTGCTCCATGACCAACAATTGTTAAAATTTGATCAACATCTTCTTTTTCAAGTTGTGATAATACATGATCAACCATTGCTTTACCACAAACTTGATGTAAAACTTTATATAATTTTGACTTCATTCGAGTACCTTGACCCGCAGCTAAAATAATTGCAAATCTTGATGTCATATAAATTCCTCATTCTTTAAATTTATCTTACTTAACGCCTAAATTTTAACTTAATTAATGCTGACTTTCAAACATAAATTGTATTTTTTAAGCCTAATTAATAATATTGTACTTTCAAAAGAAATTTATAAAATAAAAAGACGATACCTTATACCGATATCGCCCATATTTTTAATTAAAGAAATTTGTTTCTGCTCCTAAATCAACTTGTTCTTTTTTAGGATTAGCAAATACTCTTTCTAAGTAGTTACCAGCACTAACGTGAATAGAACCACCTGATTTATTTACATTATCAACATTTAATATTGAAGTATAATCGTCAACTAAACGTTTACCTTCATTAACTGACGTTTCAGCAAAAACAGTTACCCCAACAACTTCAGATTCAAATTCTTCAATCATTGAACGCATCCCATTAATTGTTCCGCCGCCTTTCATAAAGTCATCAACGATCAAAACATGTGATCCACGATCTAAACTACGTTTTGATAACTCCATTTTTTCAATTCTCTCACTTGAACCAGAAACATAGTTAACTGATACAGTTGAACCTTCTGTAATTTTTGAATCACGACGAACAATTACAAATGGAATATTTAAATAATATGCTACACTTTGTGCAATAGGAACACCCTTTGTAGCTACAGTCATAACAGCATCAATTTGACGACCAATGTATTCGCGCGCAATCATTCGTCCAATATGCCGTAAAACTTCAGGATCGCCTAACAAGTCAGATAAATAAACATATCCGCCAGGCAATAAACGACTTTCTTGAGAAAGTTCAGCTGCCATTTCCCAAACAAATTTTTCAGCTTCTTTTTCACCAATAGATGGAATAAAACGTGCTCCACCAGCGGCTCCTGGAATCGTCTCTAAAATTCCTAAACCACGTTGGGCAAAAGTTCTTTTGATGATTGACAAATCTTCACTAATTGATGACTTAGCTGATTCATAATGTTTTGCAAAATTAGTAAGTGAAACTAATTTGTGTGGATGATCTAAAAAATAGCTTGTCATATCAATTAGTCGCTCACTTCGACGTACTTTCATTTTAATATCCTCCAATTAATTTAATAACCCGTATCCTAAAATATTAACAATAAACTTGAATATCGTACAAATTTAACGCTATATATTATATATTAACATTATATATATCATTTAATTTTCGTTTTCAAGTAAACATTCGCTTTTAGAGTTGATGAAAATAAGCCTATCATTCTTTAAACAATTAGTCAACCCTAATTCCGTAAATTACTATTTATACATCATTAGCATATTTTATTGTGAATAAATTTTTAATAACTTTAACTAGTTTGACCATATATTTTCTATTTAAAATTCCCCTAAAAACAGATATAATTAAAAATAATTACTCTACTGAAATGAGGGATCAAATGGAGATTTTAGAAAAAGCTCCTGCAAAACTAAATTTAAGTTTAGACGCTTTATTTCGCCATTTAGATGGAGATCCTGAGTGGAAAATGGTTATGACTGCTATTGATTTAGCAGATTATGTATATCTTGATACTAACGACCAAACTAATGAAATTATTGTTCAAACTAATACTGGTTTCCTACCTCAAGATCGACGCAACCTAGCATATCAAGCTGCTAGAACCCTTCAAAAGAAATTTAATATAAACGCAGGAGTAACAATAACCATCGAAAAGAAAATTCCCGTTTCTGCTGGTATGGGCGGAGGATCAGCAGATGCTGGTGCTGTGTTACGTGGTTTAAATAAATTATGGAATTTAAACTTATCCTTACAAGAGTTAGCAGAAATTGGTCTTGAAATTGACTCTGATGTTCCTTTCTGCGTATATAGTTGCCCTGCTTTAGTTGAAGGTAAAGGTGAAAAAATCACTCCTATTGGCAGTTTAAATTCTCTATGGTTTGTCGTTGCTAAACCTCAAGCAAGTGTTTCAACTCCAAGCATTTTAAAACAAATTGATTTCTGCGAAATTCAACATCTCGATGTACAAAAAGTTGTTGATGCAATCCATAATCAAGATTGGAATTTACTTTTCCAAAGCATGGGAAATAGCTTAGAACCAATCACTACACAAAAATATCCAGAAATTACTAACATTAAAGAAAAAATGGTTAAATTTGGTGCACAAGTAGCGCAAATGAGTGGCACTGGCCCCACTGTTTTTGGTATCACTCAAACCGAATCTCGTGCACAACATATTTACAATAGTTTACGTGGATTCTGCAAAGAAGTATATCTTGTACGCCCATTTAATTTAACTAATCGCTAAAGTTAATAAAGAGACTATGCAATGCATAGTCTCTTTTAATTCGCAAATACTAATATAATAAATGTGCCACATATTTTAATACATTAACATTTTGATGCAATGCAGAATGCTTAATCCCCCTTATTTTTTTAGTCATACACGATGACCATTCGGGATTTAAAATACTCATCAAAAATTCAGATTGAACATTAGGAACTGACGTATCTGTATTATCCTTATAATCAGCCATTACATTATAAAACTTGATTTTTTTCACGGGATTCAATTCCTGATATTCATGTTTTAATTCTAAATATTCAGCATCTGTAATATTCCTTCTTTTTGCTTCTGCATAGGTTACATGATTGTTTGCCGCTTCATTTACTGGTACACCTAATAAGATGACCTTATTGAAAGCAATATTTCTTTGAATCCACTTATACTGTCCTAATGCGTGCAAAAATTCAGTTCCACCCCATGAATGTCCAACAACGTTTAATTCATTAATTCCATATTGATTATGCAAAACTTTTAATACACTCTTTAACCACTTTACTTGTGGATCATATGTAGGAGATAAATTCCAGTCAAATAATAATTGAATCAATGCATTCTTTTTATTTTTTACACTTCCAGTAACATGGACTTTTCCTGTTGGTGTTACATGAATTGTCATTGTCTTTTGAGCAATATTTTGTTTTTGATAATAATTTATCATTTTATTATAAGTATAATTGCTTCCACCATATCCATTTATTAAAAGTGTTGGCACATCAGAATATGTAATATTTTTACGCAATTGATTCATTCTCAAATCTTTTTGTGGACTTGGGACTAACAGAATTCCTTGTACTAAAATTGCAATTATTACTATTGAAATTAAAACTTTGAATAGTATTTTTAAAAACTTTTTCATCACTTAATCGGTCTTTTCTAACAAACAAAAAGCATCTGTGATATCTATTAATATCACAGATACTTTTATATTATTTTTAATTTAATTTTAAAAGTCTTCTGCATTCTCTACTAATTCTTCATTAGCAATTGTTCCACCTAGTAACCCAGCTTCTTGACCTTCAAATTCCACTAGAATATTTTTTGTCAATATGTCAGTGTAGCTATATGAAACACGTTCAACAGCACTTTCATCATGATCAAGTTCTACCACAAAAATAGAAGGAAAAGTCTCACTTAATATTCCTTTACGTTTAACGACCTTTTTTCTTCCAATATGCGATGTAACTGTCAAATTTTTTCCAATACAATTATCTAACATTGATTTGATTTTTGCTAAAGTGCTTGGCATATGTTTCATCCTCCCGTCATGGGTCATAGTATATCACAAAAAACAAAAAAACTCAATTTTACCACAAACTCCAAAACATATGCAAGAATGAAATGTTATTTCTAATCAAATTCTATTAATGCATTAGCCAAATCTATGAAATCATTAATTGTTAACTCTTCTGGACGTACTTTTTTATCAATTTCAACTTGCTTTAGGACTCTTTCAAGAGCTTCCTTGATTTCTTTTTTCTTACCATACATTCCTTGTAAATTATTCCATAAATTTTTTCTACGATGTGCAAAGCATCCCTTTACAACATTCATGAATTGTTTTTCATTAATTGGTGCCTTATCTCGTTTTTGTGGAATAAGTTTTACCACAGCTGAATCGATTTTTGGCTGTGGTACAAAAACAGTTTTAGGAACGATAAATGCAATTTCTGCATTAGTGTAGTATTGAACTGCAATTGACAAAGAACCATATTCCTTAGTTTTAGGTTGTGCAGTAAGCCGCTCTGCAACTTCTTTTTGCATCATAACTACAATTGAGTCAAATTTAATATCACTTTCCAATAAGTGCATAATAATTGGCGTAGTAATATAGTAAGGCAAGTTAGCAACCAATTTAATATGATGTTTTCCATCAAAATTTTCACTGATCAGCTTTGATAAGTCCGCCTTTAATACATCTTGATTTAAAACAGTAACATTAGAATATGGTGATAAAGTTTCTTCTAAAACAGGAATCAATCGTTCATCAATTTCTAATGCCATTACTTGGTGAGCTTCTTTTGCAATTTGTTCAGTTAAAGCACCAATTCCAGGACCAACTTCAATTACGTCATCATCAGCACTAACTTCAGCAGTAGAAACAATATGATGCAATATATTAATATCAGTTAAAAAGTTTTGACCTAAGCTTTTCTTAAAATCCAAGCCATAAGTTTCCATTATTGCTCTTGTCCGTGTTGGATTAGCAATTTCAATTTCATTCGTCATTAATCTTCACCTTCAAACTATTGATTTACTTGTTTCATTGCTTCTTCAAAATCTCCTGGAGTAATTTCAAATAAACGTAATCTTTTATATAGTTGTTTTCCATTTGTATATCCAATATTTAAAATTTCCCCAAGTAATTCTCGCTTTTCTTTAGCGTTTTTACCATTCACCAATCCCTTTTGCATTAACGTTTCACGTGAAATCAATGCAGGGGCATCTGGCATTTCTGTATATAGATTTTTAAGCGCTTCGCGAATGACTTCTACACTTGCATGTTCTACTCCTAAACTACCTTGATGACTTGGCACAGCATCACATCTTTTAAGAAATGCATGTTTAACACCTGGAACTGCTTCTTGGATAATTTTCCTGATTTTTTCACCTGAAAAATCAGGATCAGTAAACACTATTACTCCTCGCTGGTCTTGTAAACGAGCAATTTGATCTAAAGTTTCATCACTAATTGCTGAACCACGAGTTTCAATTGTATCAGCATTTACTGCCATATTTATTCTTTTGGTGTCATCTTTACCTTCGACAACAATTACTTCTTGAATTTTCATTTTTTGATCCATTAAATTCTTAAAACCCTCTTTGCATTTTGACTTGTTTGATTTGATAATTCATCTACACTTTCATTACGTAATTTTGCTAAAAATTCTACTGTATAACGCGTCATTCCTGGTTCATTCATTTGATTACGATAAGGCATCGGCGTTAAATATGGAGCATCGGTTTCAACTAATAAATGTTCTTTTGGTACATATTTAGCAGCTTCTTGAACTTCTTTTGCATTATCAAAGGTTACTACTCCACTAAATGAAATTTCCATTCCTAATTCTAAAAATTGTTGTGCCCACTGAACATCACCATTAAAACTATGCATAATTCCACCATACTTGGCACCATTGGTTTCTTCTAAAATATCAAATGTATCTTCAAATGCATCGCGAGTATGTATACTAATTGGGAGATGTAATTCATGTGCTAATGCAATTTGCTTTCTAAAAACTTCCTTTTGTAAATCATGATCAACATCACAATGATAATCTAAGCCAATTTCACCAACCGCTTTGACTTTTGGTTCAATTAAATAAATACGTAATTGATCTTCATCATATTTAGCAGCATCTTCAGGATGAATACCTACAGCACCATATATGTTATCGTATTGATTGATTAATTCAACCATTTTATCTGCACTTTCACGATCATATCCTAAAACAAGCATATCATTAACGTTCATAGCTCGAGCACGTTCAATTACATCAGGTATATCTTCATCAAATTCAGGTGCATTAATGTGTGTATGTGAATCAAAAATTGAAATCATTAATATCCACTCCTTTCAAAATTTCATTTTTACACTTAATTCAAAATAGGAGACTGCAACTTCCGTCACACTCTCCTTATTTAATATGATTAACCTATTAATGATCCATTTGGGATATTATTTGGTACAGTCAATAATTGAACTTGATCTCCAAATTCTGCAGAAAGTAACATTCCTTGACTTAATTCGCCGCGCATTTTACGTGGTTGTAAATTAGTTACAGCAATTACTTTCTTTCCAACTAATTCTTCTGGATGTTTGTACCAATCAGCTATTCCTGAAATAATTTGGCGATCACCTTGATCTCCTGCATCTAATTGGAATTTTAATAATTTATCTGCATCCTTAACTTTTTCAACAGCCTTAATTTCACATACTTTCATTTCAACTTTTTCGAATTTGTCAAAACGAATTTCTTTTTTAGTTAAATTAAGAGTTGTTTTTTCAGGATCAAATGCTGCTTGAGCTTCTTTAGCCATATTTTTACGACCCTTAGCTTTCTCATTTGCAGTCATCATTGATTGCATATATTTAATTTCATCATCTTTGTCTAAGCGTGGGAAAATTGGTGTTCCCTTCTTTACAACATTTGCTTCTGCAGGCATATCAAAATATGATAAGTCCTTAATTTGCATATTATCAACTGATAAACCTAATTGTTCAAAAATTTGTTTTGGTGCATGCATCATTACTGGTTGAAGTAGAATTGCAATCACACGTAAACTTGCTACTAAGTGAGCTAATACACTGTCTAACTTAGCTTGAGCATCTGCAGTTTCATTTTTTGCTAATTTCCATGGTTCAGTTTCATCAATGTATTTATTAGTCCGTGAAACTAATTTCCATAAACTATCTAAAGCTTTGGCAAAATATGTTTTTTCTAAATTATCGCAATATGCTTGAATTGCATTGTTTGCAGTTTCTTCTAAATCTATATCAAAATCAGTTACATTTGTGTGCAATGTTGGTACCTTACCATCACGATATTTATTAACCATTGCAACTGTCCGATTAAGTAAGTTTCCAAGGTCATTTGCTAAATCGAAATTCATTTTTTCAACAAAATCTTCAGGAGTAAAGCGACCATCATTTCCAAATGGAACAGCCTTCATTAAGTAGTAACGTAATGAGTCTAATCCATAACGATCAACAATCGTTTCAGGATAAATTACATTTCCTTTAGATTTAGACATTTTACCGTCTTTCATAACGAGCCAGCCATGACCAACAATATGTTTTGGTAATGGTAAATCTAATGCCATTAACATAATTGGCCAATAAATTGTATGGAAACGAACAATTTCTTTACCTACCATTTGAATATCTGCAGGCCAAAATTCTTTAAATAACTCGTCATCTTTTGAACCATATCCTAAAGCAGTAATATAGTTACATAATGCATCAATCCAAACATAAACAACATGTTTTGGATCAGAAGGAACGTGAATTCCCCAATCAAAACTTGTACGAGTAATTGCAAGATCTTCTAATCCTGGTTTAATAAAGTTGTTTAACATTTCTTGTTTACGAGAAACAGGTTCAATAAATTCTGGATGTTCTTCATAGTATTTAACTAAACGATCTGCATATTTACTCATCTTAAAGAAATAACATTCTTCTTCAACTAATTGAACTTCATGACCTGATGGAGCAACTCCACCAATCATTTCACCCTTTTCATTTCTGAAAACTTCTTTTAATTGAGATTCAGTAAAGTATTCTTCATCTGAAACAGAATACCAACCCTTGTATGTTCCTTTATAGATATCACCTTGTTCAAGTAATTTTTCAAAGATCTTTTGAATTGATTTTTCATGATAATCATCCGTTGTACGAATAAATTTATCATTTGTGATTTCAAGTTTATCCCATAATTCTTGAATATCAGCAGCCATTTTATCTACATATTCTTTAGGAGTAATTCCCATCTTTTTAGCTTTTTGTTCAATCTTAAGACCATGTTCATCTGTACCTGTTAAAAAGAAAACATTATATCCTTGTAGACGTTTGTAACGTGCTAATACGTCACATGCAATAGTAGTATATGCATTTCCAATGTGTAAACGTCCTGATGGATAGTAAATAGGGGTAGTCACATAAAAAGTAGGCTTATTTGCCATTTTTTTCAATCCTTCCGTACAATTAAATAATAATTTTAGTATATCATAATTTAATCAGTTACTTGTGCAAATTCTTTCACTGCATCGTTAACAATCATCATTCCATTCGATGGAATATTAATTGGTTCCTTATTAATTGCTATTACTTTTGAATGTGGATTTCGATATTGTAATAGTCCTGCAAATGGATAAACTACAAAACTTGTTCCTACAATCACAATTAAATCAGCAGATCTCAATGCTTGAATTGATTTAGTGATATTTTGTGGATCTATTCCTTCATCATATAGGACTACATGACTACGTAAAATTCCGCCACAATTTTGATGATGTATATCTTTTATAAATTCATGCCAATCAACGTTTTGCTTACACTTTTGGCAATATACATCATAAAGATTTCCATGGAACTCAATTAATTTTGTAGGATCTATTCCTGCTTTACGGTAAAGATTATCCACATTTTGCGTAATTACAATTGCCTTACCTTCATTAGCGAGTGCTGCCATTTTTCGATGAATTACATTTGGCTTAGCATCTGGAAAATATAAATTTTTCACTACAAAGTCATGAAAGGCTTCTGGTTCATTCATCAAGCAATCATGACTTAACATATATTCTGGACTTTTTCCGTTAGCATAGATTCCTTGTTTTGACCGATAATCTGGAATTCCTGAAGCTGTAGAAACTCCTGCTCCAGTTAAGAAAACGACTTTTTTAGCATTTTGAATTTCATCATTTAACATTGACATAAAAAATCGCCCCTTTCAGTCTCTATCGTACAATAAATGGTACTCCAATTGAATCTAAATACTCACCTACTGGCATTTCGTATATTTCACGGAATTTCCGAGCTTTTTGTTGATCGTTTCCTTGCGGTTCACTAATAACAAAAGCATTTTGTTGGTCATTTTTCATTCGTCCAACATATGCGGTTTTAAATTGAAGATTTTCTTTTAAATCTGTATGGAATATTTCAAATAATTGACGCACATCTAATCGTAATTGTCGTTTACTCAAAACAGGTGTCAAAGAAACATAGGTCGTTAAATTCATTCCATATAATCCATAGCTTTCTAATGCTTTATCAAAGTCCTTATATAACTTTACAATTGCTCGATGAACATTAAATGCTGAATCTAAAGGCTTAGTTGTAATAACCTGATATAATTTTTCCGCTTGCGCTGTAGCTTTAGGATATAGTTCACGTAACTTAGGCAAGATCTCTTCTTGATTATCTTTAAAGAAAACCAATGCATCTAAAACATTCACAGTCCGTAATACCATCCATTCATCTTTTGAATCTTTAGGTTCTGGTTTAAGAACTGCCAATATTCCTTTAAAATATAATTCTTCAATTTCTTTATTAATTAATCCTAATTCACGTTGTTGTTGATAAACAAAGAAATGCATTAAAATATCATATAATTCCATTCCAGTTGCAACGTATTTCTTATCTAAGTTAGGATGTTCACTTTCCAAATTAAATGAAATTTGTGGTAACTTTTCAAACATTAACATAAAATGTAACAATTCATGTGATACGACATAATTTACATCTGTTTGATCTAAAACATCAATCACTAGTTTTCCATTTCTTAAATAATGTTGTGCTTGGTCATGTCTAACAAATCCTGACTTTTCGTCATGATATTGAATATCAATACCATTTGGTTGAATTTCTTCTGCCTTTTTAATTAATTTTTTGACAGTGTCATTTAATGTTGGTTCGATCATAATTCTTCCCTTCGTAACTTTTCAAGTAATTCACGAGCACTTGCAGAATCTCGTTTTTTGTTTTTCTCTAGCAAATTAACTAATTTGCTGATTTCATCTTGTTTAGCACCAACTGAAACGGCTAAACTTTTTAATTGTAATCGCATATGTCCACGTTGAATTCCGTCAGTAACTAATGCATATAAAGCAGCAAGATTTTGTCCAAGACCGACACTAGCAATTATCATTGAAAGTTCTTTTGCGTCTTTGGCTTTAAATAATTTATGATTAATTTTTACTAATGGAACAATTTTAATAGATCCACCAACAGATCCCACTGGTAAAGGTAATGTTAATTCACCAATTAAAATTCCATCTTCAAAATACCACTGACTTAATCCTTTATATTGACCGTCACGTGCTGCATATGCATGTGAACCTGCTTCAATTGCCCGCCAATCGTTTCCACTAGCAATAGTAACAGCATCCACACCATTCATAATTCCCTTATTATTAGTAGTTGCTCTATATGGGTCCAATTGCGCTAACCGGCTTGCCTGTTGAATTTTAAGAGCGACTTCTTCGCCACTAATATTTTCTTTTGCTAATTCAGATACCGGTATTCTTGCTTTAGTTGTCACTAAACTTTCAGTTGCATAATTTGACATAATACTCATTAAAACATCTTGGTGATAGGTACATTGAATTTCATTTGCAACTGCCTCTAACATAGTATTCAACATGTTAGCTCCCATTGCTTCCTGTACATCAACTGCCAAATCTACTGATAATAAATCATTTGCTAAAATCCGTGTTCTTAACCATCGAGCACCACCACCACGACGCACAATAGATGGATGAGCATCATTTGCTACTTTCAATAAGTGTTCTTGATCAGCTTTAATTTTACGCACTAATTCATCTACATCAGTTATATTTTCAATTACAATTTGGCCAAGCATTAATCTTGATTTAACTTCTGCATTAAAGCCACCGCCTGCTTTTACTAAGCGAGCTCCATTACTAGCAGCGGCAATAACTGAAGGTTCTTCTGTAACCATAGGAACAAGATACTCCTTGCCATTAACTACATAATTTAATCCTAATCCTTCAGGAATTTCAAACTGTGTAATGAAATTTTCAACCATTGTATCTCCGATTTCACCATTTCCAGAAACGTGTTCGATTTCAGCTATATCATTATCATCTAAATAAAATGTATCTCTTAAAATCGCAAGTCGTTCTTCCCAAGTCTTGCGATAATATTTTCCAAATCCACGCATTATTTTTTCTCCATTAGTTAATTTATTCTATGCTATATTATATAATAATTTTATCAAAGTTCGCAGAGGTGAAATGATTTTGAAAAAACATTTAAATATATTCTTTGCGCTAATTGCTTTAATCATCTGTTTATTTAGCACTCAATCACTTGTTCAAGCAGCTGATGATCAATTAGAAATCGGAATGGTTCAAAGGAAACCAGATTGTTATTCTCAAAATCATAAATTAGTTGGGTTTAATGTTGAATTAGCAAAGAAATTAGGCAAACAAATGCATAAAAATGTTAAAATCAAAACCTATAGTAATCAAGACAAATTACTTAAAGCTTTTAAAAATAAAAAAATTGATTTAGCACTAGGAATTGCTAAAGGTACAACTAATTTAAAATATCAAACTAAACCAGTTTTATATATTCAAAATATAGTTTTTAGTACCCATAAAATTAATAATTTATCTAAATTAAAAAATAAGACAGTTGGAATATTACAAGAAAATGGTAGTCAAGAATTTTTAAATAATAACCAAATTAAAACAATTTATTTCAAAAACGCCAACCAATTAATTCGTGCTTTAGATAAAAAACAAATTGATGCAGCTATGTTAAATGCATACCAATATTCAGAATATTTAAATAAACATCCATTGCGAAGTTACAATAACAGCAATAATCAATCCATTCCAAATCAATTTTATAAAATTGATGATATAAATATTTTGAGTCAACAAATTATTGCTATTAGTAATTCTCGCAAATTAGCTAATCAAGTGTCTCATGCAATTGATCAGCTTCGCATAGCAACTACGTTAACTGAATTATCTACTAAATATTATTATTATAATTATGCATTTCAATAATTATAAAAAATGTCGGTTTATTTCTAAACCGACATTTTTTTATCCAAAGTAATCAACGCCAATTGCGTGTCTTACTTCTTCTAATGTTTGGTTAGCGACTTCATTTGCATGTGCGCTTCCCTTTTTCAACATTTCGTAAACCGCTGGAATATCTTTAGCAAATTCAGCACGACGTTCACGAATTGGTCCAAGTTCATTTTCTAATACTTCATTTAAGTAACGCTTAATTTTCACATCACCTAAACCACCATGTTGATATTGTTCCTTTAATTCAGCAACCTTTTCTTTATCTGGATCAAAAATATCAAGATAAGTAAAGACCATATTTCCTTCTACCTTACCTGGATCTTCAACATGAATATGGTTTGGATCTGTATACATTGACATAACCTTTTTCCGCAATGTATCAGAATCATCAGATAAATAAATTGCATTTCCTAATGATTTACTCATTTTAGCATTTCCATCTAAACCTGGGATTCGTCCCATTCCCTTAGGTGGGAAGATTCCTTCTGGTTCTACTAAAACTTCACCATAAATTGAGTTAAAACTCCGCACAATTTCACGAGTTTGTTCAAGCATTGGTTCTTGATCATCGCCAACTGGTACATATTTTGCTTTAAATGCTGTGATATCAGCTGCTTGACTTACTGGATATGTAAAGAATCCAGCTGGAATTGAACGTTCAAATTTCTTTTGTTGAATTTCAGCTTTAACGGTTGGATTTCTTTCCAAACGAGAAACAGTTACTAAGTTTAAATAGTATAAGTTCAATTCTGCTAAAGCTGGAATTTGTGATTGAACAAAAATCGTTGATTTTTCAGGGTCAATTCCTACTGCTAAATAATCTAAAGCCACTTCAATAAGTGAATTGCGGATTTTTTCAGGATCACGTGCATTATCTGTCAACGCTTGTTGATCCGCAATCATGATAAATGGAATATACTTACCTGAATTTTGCATTGTCACACGGTTTTTTAATGAGCCAACATAATGACCGATGTGTAGTTTTCCAGTGGGACGATCACCAGTTAAAATTATAGGTTTTTCTGTCATATTTAAAATTCCTCTCTGAAAAAGAAAATATGATACTATCAATAAAACATGTATACATCAATTCTGCTTAGTCATAACAATAATGGGAAACTATAACATCTAGCTCTTTATGCACATCATATTTTCTTCAATAATATAAGATTTTATTAAATATATCTATATTTTAATAATGTAATTCTGTTATGTCTAGTTTAAATCAATAAACCTAATGTGTAGTGAATAATCATTGTGATAATACCAACAATTAGATTACGCTTTACTGCAACTTTTACTAATCCATTTCCTAATTTAGCACTCAAATATCCTGTCAGCGAAACTGATAAACAGACTGCTAAAATTGTAACTGGCCACATCCATACTCCTGGACTTAATGTCATAGCTGCAAGCGGAAAAATTCCTCCAAGTGCTGCAGAAATCAATGATGAAAAAGCGGCATTCCATGGATTCATATATTCATTTAAAACAAGTCCATGCTTTACATTTACAACTGTTTCCAAAGGTTTTTTCTCTAATAAATCAGCCGCAATTTCAGCTGCAGTTGACTCAGAAACACCCTTTTTCATATAAAATTCCTTAACTGCATTCAATTCGTCATCACGATGCGTTTTTAATAATTTTCGTTCTTCTTGAACTGTAACCTGTTCAGTATCACGTTGAGTACTTACAGAAGCATATTCACCTGATGCCATTGAAAATGCACATGCTAGTAAATCAGATAATCCTGCAATAAAAATTGTAAAACGATTTGGGGTTACTACAGCAACACTAAAAAGTACTCCAACAACAGTTAGAATACCATCATTCGATCCTAGAACTCCCGCTCGCAAAACGTTTAAGCGTTCCCCCATAGCTGAACGAGGTTCATTCATTTTATCTTTCATCGTTCAAGCCTCCTAATTAATGTCCAAATAAACTACCAATGCCGTATGTAACTAGCATTGTAATTACTCCTGAAATAACATTTCGAACTGTACCATGTAATTTATTTGCATGACTTAATCGTGCAGCGCTAAAACCAGTTACTGCCAGTGCAAAAATAACTGCAATAAATGTCCCAACCACTTTAATTGAACGTGGAAAGAAAGAAATTGAACATAATGGTAAGATTGACCCTAATGGAAATGAAATCATTGATACAATAGCAGCTGCATATGGACTTGTAAATTCACCTAAATTAAAGCCATAACGTTCACGTACCATTGTTTTTAAAGCATTTTCGTTCATCATTTCAGTTACTGCTTTTTCAACTAGCGTTGGTTTGATTCCCTTTTTCAAATACTTTTGTCTAACATAATCTACTTCGCCATCATAATTATCTTTTAAAGCTAATTTCTCATTTTCGATGGCTTGCTTTTGAGAATCTTTTTCCGCATTAACAGAAACATACTCACCCATTGCCATTGAAACAGTTCCAGCAAGCATCCCGGCAATTCCTGAAATAAAAATTGCAAAATTACTTGTGGAAGCTCCAGCAACACCTAAAACAATCCCAGCAACTGATAAAATTCCATCATTTGCCCCCATGACCGCAGCACGTAAAATATTTATTTTTTGTGCAAGTGTCATTGTTTTTTTATTCTTCATAAAAATCCATCTTCATTTCGTTATAATAATTTACATTTTATACAATGCAATTTTTCTAGTCAATCTTCTTTATTAACAGTATACTAGAATATATACATAAAGGTGAGTAAACCGGCTTGGAAACGATTCCTACCGGTCACTCACCTTTTATTCTATACCTGGAGCCTTCTTTTGTTTTACTTTTTGACCAATCTTCATATTATCTTTATATCCCCAGAACCATGTTACTAAAAATGAGACAATAATCGCTGCAATACTTGAAATTAGAAACGCATAGAAACTATTTAATTGTGTTGGGTGTGCTGGATTGAAAAATGATGAAAAACCAATTAATGAACCAGTAAATCCAAACATTGTTCCATGCATTAATCCTGTAATCAAACCACCTACTGCTGATCCAATTAAACCAGAAACAAACACTTTCTTAAAACGTAAATTAATTCCATATATTGCTGGTTCTGTTACTCCACAAAATGCAGAAATAGCAGCAGCAAAACCTAATTCTTTCATTTCACTCTTTTTGGATTTAATTGCAACTGCTAAAACTGCTGCGCCTTGAGCAACCATTGTAACTGAAATGATTGCGTTCAAAGCACTTTGATGAGTTTGAGCAATTTGTTGAGCAACTAATGGAACAACACCCCAATGCAATCCAAAAATTACTAATAGTTGGTAAAGTCCACCAATTACAAATCCACCAAGCCATCCTGATGCTTGTACTAACCAATTAATAAAGTTAGCAATACCATTTGCTGCGCCTTGAATCACTGGACCTGTAATAACTAAAGTGATCGCAGATACAATCAAAATAGTAAACAATGGATTAAAAATCATTTGCAAATAACTAGGTAAATGCTTTTTGAACCAATTTCCAATAATCTTAGCTAACCAAGCTGCAACAATCATTGGAAATATAGAGTAAGCATAATTTAAAAATTCAAAATTTAGATTACCAATTGCAAACATCGTTTTAAACGATTTGCCCCATTCTATTATTTGAGGATATGTTAAAACTCCACCAATAACTGCAGCCACAATTGGATCTGAACCTAATTTCTTGGCAGCTGCATAACCAACTAATATTGGAAGAAAGAAGAATGCTGAATCAGCAATCGAACTTATTGTTAAATAAATAGTACTTGTAGGTTTTAAAATTGCTCCTAATTGAGGCAAAGTTAATAAGGCTAAAATCCCCTTAATAATTCCAGAAGCAGCAATTACTCCAATTACCGGGCTCATTGATCCAGTAATAAAACCTATCAATTCATTAAAGGCACGTTTAACTAAATTTGTATTTTGTTTTTCTGTATCTACTTCTTGATTTTCGTCCATAGCTTCAAGTGGGCCTAATTGTTTCATAACTGCATCAAATACATTAGTTACATCATTACCAATTACTACTTGATATTGACCTGATGCCTTAATTACGTCAATAACCCCTGTGACATCTTTTAATTTTTCAGTTTGTGCCTTCTTTTCATCTTTTAGATAAAAACGCAATCGAGTTATACAATGGATTACGCTTGAGATATTTTGTTTTCCTCCGACCAATTGAACAATCTGTTTGGCCATTTCATCATAATTTTTCTTAGACTTTTGTTTCTTTTTCAGGTCTTTTATCGATGCATCAACAACAAAATCCCCCACTGATACTTCCTTTTCAGAAATATTAAGAGCAGTAATTTTATCAGTTGAATTTGTAATAATAACTAAAATCATGTCTGATAAATGATGACTCTTAATAATATCCAAATTCATCATCGCAATAGGAGCACCAGCTTTGATGTTTTCCCCTACTTTGCATTTAATATCAAATGCATCACCATTTAGTTTAACCGTATCAATTCCCATATGTATCAATACTTCAAGTCCATTTGGTGTAGTAATTCCAATTGCGTGTTTAGTACTTGCAATCATCGTTATTTTGCCACTTACAGGTGCGACCACTTGAATTTTATTCACATCAATTGGTTGCAAACCAAAACCGTCTCCCATTGTTCCTGACGCAAAAACTTTATCATTAGTTGCACATAATGGAATTACTTTTCCATCGCTGGGTGCTAAAATTGCAACATTTTTCTTTGTCATTGATTACCCCTCCTTAAAATAAAACGCTTTCATAATTACAAGTGATATTTTATACTTGTATATACAAGTTGTCAATTAATTTTAAGGTGAGTCTTTATCAAAGTTATTTAATTATTGTAATTGCTTGCATAGACATTCTATGATTAAATATAAAGTGAAATGATTATATCTTGGAGGTGCAAAATGAATAAGCAAGATATGATTGCACAAGACCTAGCAGAAAAAATCCATCATAATTTATTTTGTCCAGGTGATTATTTACCTAGTGAAAATAAATTAACACAGTTGTATGGTACTTCGCGTGAAACTGTTCGAAATGCACTTACTCAGCTTAATGATTTAGGTTTAATCCAAAAAGTTCAAGGTAAAGGGTCAATTGTACTTGATTATAAAAAATTTACTTTACCAATTTCAGGAATTATCAGTTTTCAAGAACTGAATCAAAAATTACATATGAATGCTAAAACAAATGTTTTGAATTTGCTTTCAGATATTCCCATTCCATCATATTTCGTGGAACATGGAGTTAAGCAAAATCAAAAAAACTTTTTTGTGGAGCGTTTAAGAATAATAGATGATGTTCCTGCTGTTGTAGATCGTGATTATTTATTAAATCCACCAATTACTCAATTGCCCTATTCTGCCGCAGCGAATTCTTTGTATAATTACATTGAAAATACATTAAACTTAGAGATTTCATATGCCAATAAAGAAATTACTATTGAACAAGCCGATGACGAAATTGCACAACTATTAGAATTATCGGGAGATAAATTGGTTGTTCTAGTTCGGAGTATGTCTTTTTTAGCAGATACTACTTTATTTCAGTTAACTGAATCATACCACCGTCCTGATAAATTTAAATTTAGTGATTTTGCACGTCGCCAAAAAATTCAATTGAAATAGTGAAAGGAAGTTGATTTTATGGACTTAGGAAAAAAAGTTATTTATCAAATTTATCCTAAATCATTTTATGATAGCAATAATGATGGAATTGGTGATCTACGTGGAATTATCGAAAAAATACCATATATCGCTAAATTAAACATTGATATGATTTGGTTTAATCCCTTTTTTGTTTCTCCACAACATGATAATGGCTATGATATTGCAGACTACTATCAAATTGATCCTCGTTTTGGAACAATGCAAGATTTTGATGAATTGGTAAGTAAATTAAAAGATATCAATGTAGATGTCATGCTTGATATGGTTTTTAACCATTGTTCAACTGAAAATAAATGGTTCCAAGAAGCTCTAAAGGGAAATAAAAAATATATGGATTATTTCTATTTAAGAAAAGCTAAAGCTAATGGTGAACTTCCTACTAACTGGCAATCGAAATTTGGTGGCCCTGCTTGGGAAAAATTTGGTGACACCGATTTATATTATCTTCACTTATTTGATAAATCACAGGCGGATTTAAATTGGCATAACCCAGATGTGCGCAAAGAAGCTAGCAATATTGTAAACTTTTGGCGAAATAAGGGCGTCAAAGGATTTAGATTTGATGTTTTAAACTTAATTGGTAAAGATGAAAATCTAATCGATTCAACTGATCCTATTGAAGAGAAAAAACTATATACTGACACTCCTATTGTTGAAAAATACATTAAAGAGCTTAATCGAAATAGTTTTGGACAAGATCCAAATTCAATCACAGTTGGAGAAATGTCTTCTACTACCATCGAAAAATCAATTGAATATACTAAACCAAGTAATGATGAACTTTCAATGGTTTTTGCCTTTCATCATCTTAAAGTTGATTATAAAGATGATAATAAATGGACACAAAAGCCTTTTGATTTTATGCAATTAAAACAAGTTTTAAGTAAATGGCAAACTGGCATGGATCAAGGTGATGGTTGGCAAGCTTTATTTTGGAATAATCATGATCAACCTTGGGCATTGAGCCGTTTTGGTGATCCAATAAATTATCGTGAAAAATCCGCTGAAATGCTTGCTACTACCTTGCACTTATTACGTGGTACTCCTTATATTTATATGGGAGAAGAAATTGGCATGATCAATCCACATTACTATTCAATTCATAACTATGTGGATGTCGAATGTTTAAATGCATATCAAGAATTGATGGATGCCGGTTATAGTGCTCATGAAGCATTTAATATTATTAAAACAAAATCACGCGATAACGCACGTGTTCCAATGCATTGGGATGCTTCACGTAATGCAGGCTTTACAACTGGGAAACCTTGGTTAAAACCTACAGATCAAACTGAAATCAACGTAGAAAATGAATTAAAGAATGGTGAAATTTTCACTTACTACCAAAAATTGATTAAATTGCGTAAAAGTGAAGAATTAATTTCAGATGGTCATTTTAAAGCTGAGCTACTTGATCACCCTCAAGTTTTTGCATATCGCCGTTATTTAGATCATTCTTCTAAGCAATTACTTGTTCTTAATAACTTCTATGGTTATGAACCTTGGACAGATATTCCAACTGATTTACAAGGAAAAAAAGCAACCGTTCTTATTGATAACTATGGTACAAAGGATTGTATAACTATGCCGGATTCAATCAAGCTAAAACCATATCAATCAATTGCATTTAAATTTTAATTAAACAAAAATAGCAGTTTTGAAAAATCAAAACTGCTATTTTTTTACTTTTTATCTGCATTTGGTCCAACCCAACCAGCGATATCTTCTGGTTCAAAATCATATGTTAATTTCTTACCATAAGCTTTCTCATAAGCTTCTTTTTTCTGATTATAATCTTGTTCCATCATTCTTAAGCTATTTTCTTTAGCTGATTTATTTGGATCAGGAAAAATTACAGGTAATACATGTACAATTGCTTTTACTCGATGAATTGTATCATTTGTATTAGGTTCAAAACTTGGCAAATCTTTTAGTTCAACAAAGCAAGAAATGATTGGAGCATTAATCTTTGCTGCATAAAAATAAGTTCCACGTTTTAAAGGTCTTGGTTTACGATAGTTAAACCACATTTCTTCTTCAGGATAAATTAATACATAATTGCCATCATTAATTATTTTCTTTAAAATTTTAGGAAAAGTTTGACCTAAATAATTAATACTTTTGCTTAGTGGGATAATATCATAGTTATTCATTAAGAAACCAACTAAGCCCTTCATTGCAAGATTAGTATCCTGCGAAATTATAAACAATCTTTTGTGTAATTTTGCTTTATTCATAAAACGACGAATTACTGTATTTTCGAGCGGATTAAAATGATTTGTAGTTATAATTGCGCCCTTTTTACGATCTAGTGCCGTTAAATTTTCTAAACCAACAACTTCAGTATGGCGATTTTCAACCCATGTTACGCCACGATAAATTGCACGTGCACATAGATTTTTTACTTTGCCAATTGGAGTAGCTCGTTTTCTAAAGTATTCATTTATGCGGTTTATACTTTCTTTAGTAGTCATTTGTGGATCATCAATTTCAACTTTTTTATTATATTCTTTATTAGCCACATTTTTTTGGATATTTTTAATTACCGCATCACGATTTGGGAAAATAATCATAACTTAATTCTTTCTCCTTGCACTTAAAAAGTTCATTCTAGTCATCAACAACTTTTGCATAGTTCCTGCTTTAATTTCAAAATAAAATTGCAAAAATAATAAATATAATAATTAAAGATAAATAATAGCTGATTTAATCAGCACTATATTTTTGATCAAAATATGGTACTAATTTTTGATATTCTTTTAAAATATCATCAAATTCGTGAATTTTTAATTTTTTATGAACTAAATCAACTTGCCATGGCTTAATTGTTTGAATATGCAACCATGGGAAGAAGCGAAAACTAGTTGTAAAATGTTGAAAAACAGTATCTGAATGTAACTTATGTTGTTCATTATACTTCCTGCTAACAATCCTTTTCGTTTTGCATAATTTATTTAAAGCAGATTGATCAGGCATAAACATCCATTTATCCTGGCATAATTTTCGTGCTTTCGCAAATAATTTGTCTTTTTTAATTAACTTCATATTTAAAAGTAATACTCCAGAATTAATATAATCTAGTTTAAATAAATTATGATGGAAGAACCATCGACCGTAATGATCTAGAACCCCTACCATTTCAACATCATCAATGTTTTGATGATAAAAATTACTGAAGTTTTGATAACAAATCACATCACTGTCCAAATATAGTATTCTATCTGGAATTTCTGGAACTTGGTCAGCATATAGTCTAAGCATTGCATATGGTGTAAATCGTGTTTGCATGTTTATTCGTGGTAGTTCTTGTGCAAACAACGTTGTACAATCGATTCGTTTTACAAAACTTTGAGAATTTTTCTGTGTAACAATTTTATCTAAATATTCAATTGTTTGTGTTGAAATTGCATGATAATCCTTTTTTTCAGTATGTAAGTCCATTGTCATTACGTATATATATAATGGCTCTGTTACATTTTTAAGCAGTGATAAAATTGATATTAACAATCCGTCTTGAATATTTTTATCACCACAATATAAAATATTCATGCTCCCATTAACCATCCTTTCGAATATATTTTACATATTCAACATCACTTAAAAGGCTACATTTTTCCATTACTTGATGAATTTGATCCATTAAAGCTCTTTGTCTTTGCTTTTTAGGTAATGATTTATCCGGAAAAAATGGGCCGTCTAAATATGTTATCATTTTAGGCCTTTTTGAGTATTTTGCTTTTTGATAGGTATTAGTCATCACAAATGAAGGTGCATCTGTAATTACCGGAAAATGAAATGCTGCCTCTGAAAAAGGCCGAATCTTAGTATAATAAGGCCACACATGTGCTTCAGGATAAATTGCAATATAATCCCCCTGATTAATATGATATTTAACTGCCTCAACTAATTTCGGTAATTGGTGTAGATCACTTGGAATTGGAAGTGCCCCACCATAAGGCATTAATGGCCCTACAATTGGCACTCCTAAGTTTGCTTGAACACAAATCGCATAGTATTTACGTGCATTTCCTACTAACATTGGCAAAAACGGATCACCAACTGGTTGAGTATGATTTGCATATAAAAAAAAGCCCTGATCTCGGTATGCTTTAAGAATATCAAGATTTACAAATGATTGCTTCAAATATATCTTGCTATATCCCCAAGCAAATACCTTTGCCAAGTTCGATATTATATTTGACCAAAATTTAAATGTGTTATCTTTACGAATCCATTTAAATTCTGGGCTTATTTGATAATTTTGATCGCTAGTTTTAACTAAATCTTCATCAAAATCTTTAAAATAGCGAATTTTTTCCCGTGTCAAAATCCCCATCCTATTCTTAAAAAATGTCTTATCTCCTTTTAAATATGATACCAAAATCGCTAATTCATATCAAACTAATGCCTATATTATGGTATAATGCAAGGTGGTTTAGACTAATTAGAAAATCGAGGATTTTTAATGAAAAAAAAGCAACACATTAAATTATTTTCACATAATGATTTAGATGGTTTTGGTGCTCCGTTACTTTTGACAACTTTGCAACCTTATCTCTTTAACAGTGTTGATTTCGATTTAACAACTTGTTCTGCAGGTAATCTAGGCAAAGAATTAGATAATTTTTTTAATAAAAACAATTTTCAAAATTATACTGATGTTTACATTATGGATATGACTCCAGATAATGAATACTCATTCAAACAACTAGAGAGCCATTTTGCTAATCATTGGTTAATTTTCGATCACCACGAAAGTGCTGAAGAATTGCGTCAACAATATGCTTCTAATTGCATTTCGCCTACAAATGAACACATCAATCCTAGTGCAACTAGTTTAGTTTGGGATTGGCTAAAAAAGAATGTCAATTTTACTAACATCCCTTCTCAACGTCAACAGCAGTTAGAACAATTAGTTGAATTAATTCGTGCATATGATACTTGGGATTGGCAAAAAGATCCTAATATGAGCGTTGAGGAACGTAAGGCTGCTGATGAATTAAATCAACTATTCTGGTTCTACCCACTTTCTAAATCACAAAAATTTGTTGAAACAGTTTATAACACTGGTTGGGAACAATACCGTGCACAAAATGCTTTATTAATCAGTACTTTAAACGGACGACGTCAACGTTATTTAGACAAACATTTAAAGAACGTTACTGAATTTAATGTTGATGGTTACTCTTTTGGAGTTGTTTATGCAAGTGATTATAAATCAGAAATTGCTCATGCATTGTTACAAAAACATGATGTTCAAGCTGCACTGGTAATTGATGCACATAGTGTTTCATTACGTAGTAATGGTAAATTGGATGTTGCACATTTTGCTGCTAAATATTTTAATGGCGGCGGTCATGCAGATTCAGCTGGTGGAGTTTTATCTATTAACCCTATCATTGAAGCTGAAGAAGCTTTAATCAAAGTAATTAAACAACAAGAACAAATTAATGCTCAAACAACTCAAGAAGAAGATAACAGTAATGCTTTAGCTGATTCTCTCGATCCTGAAATTGCAGATAAATTAGCTTCATTATTTAATAAGGATTAGTTATGGAACAAAAAATTATACATGATATTACAATTTTGCAAACTAAGTCTACATTAGCAACTCCTAAAGATATCCAAATCGTTAACGATTTACGTGATACCTTTATTGCCAATGCTGACAAAGCTGCAGGATTAGCAGCAAATATGATTGGTCAAAATAAACAAATCATCGTTATCTCTTTTAGTCAACTACCAGTTATCATGATTAACCCTCAAATCATTTCACAAAGTGGTGCATATGAAACACAAGAGGGATGTCTATCCCTAACTGGAATTCGAAATACCAAGAGATATCAACATATTAAAGTTAAATATAAAGATATTAATTTCAAAGATCATACAGATACTTTTGATGATTTCATCGCTCAAGTAATTCAACATGAAATTGATCATTGCAATGGAATTTTAATTTAATAGTGTTAAAAAAAGAACCTAGGATAATAATATCTTAGGCTCTTTTTTATATCTAAAATGCTTGAATGACTTTTACAATTCCAATAAAGAATAAGTAAAATGCAACTAAACCAACTAAGGTATAAACCGAAAGCATTGGATTAAATAATAGTACAATCCCTAAAATCAATGTAATTATGTTTAATACAATTAAAAGATCAAAATATGAGCAATTCATTGCTTTGAAAAAATGATCTGTAAATAGTTGAATGATTGAATCGAAAATAAACCAGAATGCAAATAAATATGCTAATACAACTATTCCAAAATTAATATGAATAATAAAGAGTAGTCCTAAAACAATATCAATGATTGATGAAATTAATAAAAATGTTAATTTCATTCCCGTCAAATCTTTCATTCCACGTCTAAACCAAATTGTATAAATTCCCTTTATTAAAGCTCCAATTCCAACAAAAATTGAAATTAAGGTTAACGTTTTTCGAGGAGCATTTAATGCCATCGCACCTAAAGATATCAATAAAATACCTAAAATCAAACTTAGCCAATCAAATTTTTTTCGTACATTTATCATAAATACAGTTCCTCTCTATTTAACTAATTTTATTTTAGCATTTATGACAATAAAGCTGTTAAAACAAACACTTAATTATAATAAAAAGAAGAAATATGAATTTTTTAATGCAATTATCGATTTTTCATGTTGCATAACATCCTAACAGCCTTTTTATATACACCATTTAAAGTTATAAAAAAAAGGCTGCGACCATAATGGTCACAGCCTTTCACAGAACAAATATTAAAGTTCTTTCTTATCTACGATATTTAAGTTCTTGTCCATATCATAAACGATTGGTTGGCCTGTTGGGATTTCCAAGTTAATGATATCTTCGTCAGAAATACCTTCAATGTACTTAGTTAAAGCACGTAATGAGTTACCGTGTGCAGCAACGATTACGTTCTTACCTTCGATCAAATCTGGAGCGATGTGATCTTCCCAGAATGGCATTACACGTTCAAGTGTAACTTTTAAGTTTTCACCACCAGGGATTACGTGTGGATCTAAGTCAGCATAGCGACGATCTTTAGCAGCTGAACGAGGATCATCTTCGCTCAATAATGGTGGTAAAACATCGTATGAACGACGCCAGATGTGAACTTTTTCTTCACCAAATTTTTCAGCAGCTTCTGCCTTGTTTTGGCCTTGTAAAGCACCATAGTGACGTTCGTTTAAGCGCCATGACTTCATTTCTGGAATCCATAATTGGTCTGATTCTTCCAATGCGTAGTGTAAAGTCATGATAGCACGCTTCAATACTGAAGTGTAAGCTTGATCTAATTCGATACCAGCTTCTTTAAGCTTGCGACCTGCTTCTTTTGCTTCTGCAACACCATTTTCACTTAAGTTAACGTCTGTCCAACCTGTGAAAAGGTTCTTTAAATTCCATTCACTTTGTCCGTGACGGATGAATACTAATTTTGACATATTCGTGTAAACCTCTTTCTTCATTAAGATATTACAAATCATATTTTACACTGAAATCAAAAAAAATAATAGTGTCTAGTTAAATTATTCTTGATAATCTTTAATTGCTTGAATTAAACTTTGGACTGCTTGCTCTACATTGCCTGGTGTAGTTGCTAAATTCATGCGGATATGACCCTTACCTGCATCTCCAAACCACTTTCCATAATCAACCGCTAACTTAGCTTTTTCTTGAACAACTTCCTCTAGATCTTCTTCTGGAATTAATGCTGATAAATCAATCCATGCTAAGTATGTTCCTTCGAGTGGTGAAATTACAACTTCCGGTAATTCTTGCTTAAATTCATTGCGCATATAACGATAATTAGATGCAATTACAGCCTGTAATCCTTCTAACCAGTCAACACCATATGTATAAGCTGCTTGTGCTGCAACTCTTCCCATTACACTTCCAGTTGGTGCTTTTGTAACTGCTGCATATTCATCATAACGCTTCATTAATTGTGGATTTGGAATAATGACATGACTATTCAATAATCCTGCCATATTAAAGGTTTTTGAAGGTGAATCTAAAACTACTAAATTATCCCGGTAAAAACCATCACGAACATTTAATGTTGAAACAAATTTGTTGCCATCAATCGTTAAGTCATGATGAATTTCATCTGAAATTAAAATAACTTGTTCTTGACGACATAATTCTAATAATTCTGTTAATTCTGTTTCATTCCAAACGCGCCCTACAGGATTATGAGGATTACAGAAAATCAAAACATGCACTTGATTTTCTTCCATTTTTTGACGCATATCATCTAGGTCTAACTCATAATGGCCATGATTATTAATTAAGTTAGAAACAATTAAATTACGTTTATTTTGTTTAACTACGTCCATAAATGGATAATAAACAGGTTGTAAAACCATTACAGCTTCATCTTTTTGTGTTAATAGTTGAAGAATTGTGCTTAATGATTGAACTACACCTGTTCCAAAACGAACCCATTCTTTATGTAATTCAATTCCATAACGTTCTTTTTGCCAATTAAAATATGCATCATAGTAACCATCATCAACAAATGAATAGCCAAAAGCACCTTCTTCAATGCGTTTTTGCATTGCTTGTTGAGCTTGTTTTGGAATTTTAAATTCTGTATCTGCAATCCACATTGGCAATAAATCTGTTTGTCCAAAACGATCTTTTAAACCATCCCATTTAACTGAATCAGTATTCTCACGATTTATTGCATATTCTTTAATAAAATCATCTTTATTCATTGCTTTCACCTTTCTTGTGTCGTTGTGCTTTTTGTCTTAATTTATGGTGACGACCAGGTAGCGGTTTTACACCTAAAACATCTAAAAAGAAAGTAAAAATTGGAATTCCAACAATCAATCCCCATGCTCCAAAAAGCCTTTCCGATACAAATAATACTACAAATGTATAGAAGATTGGCAGTTCTGTCCGACTTGACATAAATTTAGGATTTAAAATATATGCTTCAACTGCATGGATAATTAATAACATGACTAATACATAAATTACATCGCGTATTCCTCCATCTGTATAAGCAACAAATGACATTGGAATAGCTGAAATAATTACTCCAGCAACTGGCACTAAACTTAAAATAAAAATCATTACTCCTAAACTAGCAATTTGAGGAACACCAATGATTCCTAAACCAATACATGTAAGGATTGTATTTACAATTGCAATTAGAAATTGTGCTTCTAATACTACCCCAAAAGTATTAGTAAAAATATTAGCAAAATAATAAATATCTTTAAAGAACCATG
Organism: Ligilactobacillus cholophilus; assembly: GCF_030389495.1. Lineage (NCBI taxonomy): Bacteria > Bacillati > Bacillota > Bacilli > Lactobacillales > Lactobacillaceae > Ligilactobacillus > Ligilactobacillus cholophilus. Next base: position 34,236 of record NZ_CP127832.1, on the reverse strand, counting down.
AATATGGCCCTGTTAAAAAGCTTCGTGAAAATTTATATGTTGTTTCTTTTTCAACTGTAAAAAAGAAACTTAATAAAAGTGAGATTACAAAGGTAAAGCCCATAGATCCCGCTTTTGATACATAGCCAAAGATTACAGTCATGCCACCTTGAAGTTGATGTAAAAAGTTTGATTGTTTAATATAACTTGCTATATAGGCTGAAATTGTGCCCTTTTCAGCTGGCAAATTATTATAAAAATGAATTAAAGATTTTACAAGTGCTTCTGACTGAACAATTAACTTAGGTACATATGTGGTTACCAAGGCTATTATAAAAATAATCAGCAATGAAAAAACTGCAATTACAATTGCTGGCGATGGAATCTTAACTCTTTTCTGTATCCAATTAATTAATCTAATAATTAAGAATGAAAAAATAAATGTTAGCAAAATAATGCTAATCATACTTTTAAAAATAAACAACGTTGCAATAATAACCATTAATACTGCAAAACGACGTAAATGGGTATTATTTAAAAATCTCTCCCATAAATTCATTAATTAATTCCTCTCTCAACTTATTTCGATATTTTTATTATACAAGATAGCAACAAAATTGTAACATACTAAAAAATCAAGCTTAGTATAAATTAAAATATTGATGATTTTAGCATCAAAAATATTTAGATTCATTCAAAGCTTGATTGATTTAATTATTCAATTTTTATAATTTTAATAAATCACTTGGATGTTCAATTAAATATGTTGGATGTTCCTTTTCCAATAATTCTTTATCAAAGGTATCCCATAAGCATCCACAAGTTTTGATGTCAGCTCTTTTCCCCATTTGAAGATCATACTTTGCATCTCCAATCATTACTGATTGTTTTTTATCCAAATGGTAACGATCTAGCAAAATTAAAATTCCATCAGGTGCGGGTTTATAATTTTCAACTTGATCCGATCCAACTAGATCTTCAAATAATGAAGCAATGCCTAAATGCTTTAAATTTCGTTTTAATGAAATTGAATTCTTGCTTGAGACAACGAAAAGTCTTTTCCCTTCATTTTTTAATTGTTCTAGAGTTGTTTTCATACCAGGAAATAACGTTGTTGTTTGCATTTCAATTTCACTATAATGCTCTCTAAAACTTTGATACATCTCATTATATTGTTCCTCAGTGAAGTCTTTTCCTTGCTTTTCAACTAACTCTGGAATAAATGTCTCTATTGGAACTCCCATATAATAACGTACTTGATCGTTTGTAGGAATTTCCAAGTCAAAATCTTTAAAACATGCTTGCGTTGCTAATGTAGCTGCATCGCCTGAATCAGCGATTGTGCCATCAAAATCAAATAAAAAATTCTCCATCTTTAAAATCTTTCTACTCATTCTTAGGTAATTGTTTAAATGTAAATGACATCCGATATGTCCGTTTACTATAACGTGGTAATACAATATCACCAAAATTGTCTTGATGAATTGCATCTGGTAACATTTGTGCTTCTAGTGCAATTCCTTCATTTTTATTAGCCAAACTACCCTTATCTCGACTAAATGAAATCTTTTGTCCCTGGATATCTTCAGGAGTATAAACTATTAATCCATTTCGATCAGAATTTACAGTAATTTGACGATTACTTGCTTTATCTCTTAAAACAGCAACTGGTTTAATCCCATGTCCTGGTTCATTCACAACATATGCTGTATCTAAACCATGAACTTCACCAACTGTTAAGGCAACATTCTTAAAATTGCGGAAATCATATGGCGTATTTTCGACTGGAATTAAGTTTCCTGTTGGAATTAAATCACTATTAGTTTCTAAAATATTATCACTATTAATTTCTAATTCGTGTGTTGTTAAATCACGCCGATCACTCAAATTAAAGTAAACATGGCATGTGGGATTGAATAATGTATCTTCTTTACCATTCATCGCACTGTACGTAATTGTTACTTTATTATTGTTATTTAAAGTATAGATAATTGTAGCAAGGATGTTTCCAGGAAATTGATCCATTGTTTCATCAATCTTCTTTTGAAAAATTACGCTCACACTATTCTTATTACTTGAAGTTGAATAATTCCAATTCCAAGTTGAAAATCCATGTGGACCACCATGAAGAGTATTACCATGGTCATTTTCTGGCAATACAAAATGCTTTCCATTTAAATCATATGAAGCATTTTTGATTCTTCCTGCTACACGTCCAATTGATTTACAAATGTTTTGTGTATTTGAATAGTAGTCATCAATTCCATCAAAACTTAGTAATAAATTTTGATATTTGCCTTCTTCAGTAGGAACTAAAAATTGGTGCCAAATTGCTCCCATTGTAAGACAAGAAATTGCTACATCATTATCATTGACTAATTTAATTTCTGTAACTTTTTCATTATTATAGCGACCAAATGTTTTTTGTAAAATTTTCATTTCCAATCCTCCCAAAAGTAAAAGCGTCTAACATTTTCTTTCCCTGCTATAATTTTAGTTTACAACATTAGAAACAGTTTTCACAATGAGATGCGATAACTGTTTGCAAAAATAATTTAAATTTAAAAATTTATTTTTATGTTTAAAAAAAGAGAATGGAATACTTCCATTCTCTTTTTAATTAATCTTCAAAACCATGTGGATGTTTTGAGTGCCATGCCCATGCAGTTTCAATTAAACTGTGAACATCATCATATTTAGGTTCCCAACCTAAAACTTCACGTGCTTTATCTGAAGCTGCAACAAGTGAATCTGGATCTCCGCCACGACGGCCAGCAATTTCAGCAGGAATTTCTTTTCCTGTTACTTCACGAGCAGCTTTTAACATTTCTAAGTTTGAGAAACCAGTAGATGAACCTAAGTTAAAAGCATCTGATGGTTTACCATCACGCAAGTAATTCATTGCTAAAATGTGTGCATCTGCTAAATCGTATGGGTGAACATAATCACGGATGTTTGTACCATCTGGAGTATTGTAATCATCACCATAGATTTGTAATTTTTCACGTTCACCTAAAGCAACTTGTAAAATAATTGGAACTAGGTGAGTTTCTGGACCGTGGTCTTCACCAATTGATCCATCTGGCTTTGCACCTGCAACGTTGAAGTAACGCAAAGCTACATACTTGATTCCATATGCTTCATCAGCCCATTTCATGATTTTTTCCATCATTAATTTACTTTCACCATATGGGTTAATTGGGCTTTGTGGATCTGATTCCTTGATTGGCATATGATCAGGAATTCCATAAGTTGCTGCGGATGATGAGAATACAAGATTCTTAACATTAACTTCTTTCATAACTTCAAGAAGTTTGATTAAGCCTGCAACGTTATTATCGAAGTATTTCAATGGCTTGTGCATTGATTCACCAACCAATGAATATGCTGCAAAGTGAATAACTGTATCAATTTCAGGATTTTCTTTAAAGACTTTACGCATGAAGTCTTTATCTGCAACATCACCTTCGTAGAATTTAGCTTTATCGCTAACTGAAGCACGATGACCTGTAGATAAATTATCAACAACCACTGTATCTTCACCGTTTTCAATTAAACGGTCAACCATGTGAGAGCCAATATATCCAGCTCCACCTACAACTAATACTGATGCCATAATTTCCTCCTAGTAGTAAGAACTAAGCTTACTATAAACTAATATATATTAAATATAAAATAAATTAACTGTGGTTAATTATATACTTTTTTAATTTGCTTTGCACTAATTACAATTTATATTAAGAAATATTTTCCTTGTCAAGTTTGCTTTCCTGTGCTTAACTGGTATTAGCATTACTTTAAGGAGTCTAAATTCTCATGGCTGAATTAATTTATCAACAAATCATTGGTGATTTAAAAGAAAAAATTTTTGCACAAAAATTTCCTGATATGAAATTGCCAGATGAGCGAAGTTTAGCTGAATCATATGATGTTAGTCGAAGTTCAATCAAACGTGCTCTAAGTCGAATGGCAAATGATGGTATTATTTTTAAAAAACGTGGATCAGGAACATTTATTAATCCCTTATATTTAAAAAATGAATCAGTTTTTAATTATGGTTCTGGCAAAAACTTAGGGGTTTCTGATAACTTTAAACTTAATGGTGAAAAGCCTACAGTAAAAGTATTAGATTTTAATGTAGTTCGTCCCACCGAAGAATTACAACGTGATCTTTTTATTCAACCAGAAGATTTTGTTTATAAAATCGAGCGTCTTCGTTTCTTTGATGATCAGCCATTCATGATTGAAACTGGATATATTCCAATTAAATTGCTTCCTAAATTGAGTAGTAGCATTTTAGAAAAATCAATTTTTGAATATGTTCAACAAGAACTCAAACAATCCGTTTCAAAATCATTTATGTCTGTGTATGCAGAACCATCAACTGCACATGATCAAGAGTTATTACAATTAACTCCAACCGAACCAACTGGAGTAATGGAAGGAATTTTCTTCTTAGATAATGGTACCCCACTTGAATTTTCTAACATGAGATTACATTATAAATACATGAAGTTTAATTCTTTTGTAAGTCTTTAAAGACTATTTTTAGCAATTATTCTATATATAAAAAGGCTGTGTAATTCACAGCCTTTTTTATTATCCTAAATAATCACCATTAATTATTGAGTTTTCAATTATTTTAAAATCAACTTTTCTTAATGCATCTAAATCTTTACCACCTGCATATGAAATCGAAGATTGTAAATCTTCTTCCATTGAGGTCAATGTATCAGCGATTTTTCCGCGATATGGGACAAGAAGTTCCTTTCCCTCTACATTATGAATATCATGCTTTTGAACGCTTGATGCCGATCCCCAATATTTTTTATATTTTTTCCCATCACGTTCAATTATTTCACCAGGTGATTCCAAATGCCCAGCAAACATTGAACCGATCATAACCATTGAAGCACCAAAACGAATTGATTTCGCAATATCGCCGTTATACCGGATTCCTCCATCAGCAACAATTGGTTTTTTAGCAACTTGACTGCATTGCCAAATAGCTGATAACTGCCATCCTGCAGTTCCAAAGCCAGTTTTTAATTTAGTAATGCATGCTTTTCCAGGACCTATTCCGACTTTAGTTGCATCCGCTCCTGAATTTTCTAAATCAATAACCGCTTGTGGTGTAGCAACATTACCAACAATCACAAATGTATCAGGTAAATTTTGTTTTACATATTCCACCATTTTCATCACATATATTGAATGTCCATGTGCAACATCAATAGTAATATATTCTGGTTGAATCCCATTTGCTTTAAATTGATCAATTAAATTATATTCACTGTCTTTAATTCCTAATGAAATTGAAGCAAATAATCCCCGGGCATGCATCATTTTAACAAAATCAAATCTTTTTGCTGGTTCAAAACGATGCATTACATAAAAATACCCATTGTCCGCTAACCAAATTGCAAGTTTTTCATCAATTACACTTGCCATATTAGCAGGAACAACGGGTATTTTAAAGTGATGATGACCAAAATCAATACTTGGATCAGCATCTTTTCTACTTTTAATAATACATTTATTAGGTATCAATTGAACATTCTCATAATCAAAAACTTTCAAGATTCAACTCTCCCTTGGTTAAAATATAACTTATATTTTTATTATATAATATTTTTTACTTAATACTGAACATATTTTTTAAAAATTAACCACTTATACCCGAACATTCATCCTGTCTTATGTCAAAAAAAAAGAGATGAGAAATATATTCTCATCTCTTTAGTTATTCTTCATCTTCTTGATTGTCATCTGTTAAATCATATTTGGAATTTCTTTTATTATCGAAATATAAAATGACTAAAGCTAAAATACCAAAGAAGATTGGCCCGATTGCTGTCCAAACGAAAGTTTTGATATCATGGTCAAAAATTGGCTTGATTACAGAAAAGATAATTCCAAATAAGACTGTTAGCCATGCAATGATTGTAACAACCCATGTTGTTCGTTGACTCTTATATACTTCAAATGATTGCTCTTTTCCTGCCATTTTCTTCTTAAAGAATGGAAAGGCACCAATTAAAAATAAATATGGTACTGAAGTAGAAACATTCATCATATCAATTAAAATAGTATAAAAATCTTGTGCTGTAGAACCACCAAATGAAATTAAAAGCAATGCGACCGAAATCAATCCGGCTTGCCATAACATAGCATTTGCAGGCATCTTTTTGTCATTTAATTTTGTAATACTCTTAGGCCAGAAATGTTTAGGTGAACCCATAATAAATGATTTTAATGGAGAATATACCATTACAAAGAAAGTTGCGGTAAACGCTAATAATTGCACTAATCCCATAATTCTAACAAGCCACTTACCGATTTCATTTGCAACAACTACAGTTGCTCCAAAATGGATCGCTAAAGTATAACCTAAATTACTTATTAAAACATATGGAACATTTCCTAAATCAACACTTGAATGGTTTAATAAATGATTCCAGTTTGCTGTAACACCCCAGAATAGCATTAATACCGCATATGCAATAATCATAAATAAACCAGCAATGATTACAGCACGTGGAAATGTACGTTCAGAGTTTTTTACTTTATCTGTTACACCACCCATTGTTTCCATTCCACCATAAGAGAAGATTGCATAAACAATAAATGATAACATTCCTAATGGTGTTGAAAATAGTGGATTTGGAGATTTAATAAATCCATTAGCAGTTAAAGGTTGTGCAAAATGTCCATGTTGCATAAATATACAAATGATACTTCCTAAAAATACAAAGGCTGAACAAAAGATTACAAAAATTCCTCCAATAGAAGCAATTTTAGAAATCTTATCAAAACCACGTATAGCACAAAATGTAACTGCAAAAATAAAGATTACTCCTAAAATTCCTAATGTAGCATTAGATGATAGCCCAAATAAATGCCAACTTTGAGTAGTATCTTTACCGAAAATTGCTTCTGAGAAATTAATAAAGTTCATTGAAGTATTTGTTAATAGCCAAATAATCCATGAGGCTAACCAAATAAATGTCCCCGTAAAAGCAAATTTTTCTCCAACTGCGAATTCAAGCCATGAATAAATTCCCCCATGGGCATCTTTCAAAACTGATCCATATTCTGCAAACATTAATGCAGCAGGAATGAAGAATAAGATTGCTGCTAGAACATACCAAATAATCCCAGCATATCCCATTTGATAGAACCCAATCGCTGTATTTCCAATCCCGTAAATTGAAGAAACAATCATTAAAACTAATGCGATAAGGCCCATCTTTTTTTGCGAACCATTTTCAGATTCCATAAAATACACACCTTTCATGCTTTTATCTTTAATTATATCATTTTTATAATCGTTTCTTAATTATTTTTTAAGAATGCAAAGAAACTGCGCGTCATATCAAAAATTCTTGCTTGAAAAAAAGAAACCATAAATAATTATGGTTTCTTTTTCAATTACAATGTTGGTGAAAGCAAACGTGAGAAATATTGTTTAAATTTCCGCCAACGAGATTGTTTATCAAAATATTCAGGTGTTAATAAAGTACAATTTTCTAGATCTTTTTCATATATAGCTTTTAGTTGTTTAGTCAAATCATCATCATAACAAAATGCATTACATTCAAAATTCAATTTGAAACTTCTAAAATCTAAGTTAGCAGATCCAACTGAAGAAATTGTATCATCAGTAATCATGGTCTTAGCATGTAAGAATCCATTGTCATAACGGTAAACCTTTACGCCATTATCAACTAAATATTTTGCATAATATTCAGTTGCACGATATACAAATGGATGATCTGGTTTACATGGAATCATAATTCTTACATCCACTCCAGATAAAGCAGCAATTACTAATGACTCTAGAACTGAATCATCTGGAATCAAATATGGTGTTTGAATGTATAAATAATTTTGTGCAGTAGAGATTATCTTTTGATAACCACGTTTAATTGATTGTCTTTCACTATCTGGGCCAGATGACACAATTTGCATTTTTGTATGGCCATTTCCTTCAAACACAGGGAAGAAACGTTTTTCGAATTCAAATCGTTTTTTGGTTGTACGACGACAAGTTGTATTCCAATCCATCATAAAACGAGCTTGCATCTGAATTACAGCCATGCCATATACACGCATGTGAGTATCACTCCAATATCCATATTTAGGTAATCTTCCAAGATATTGATCTCCGATATTAAATCCACCAATATACCCAGTCTTACCATCGATAATTACTAGTTTACGGTGATCATGGTAATTTAATCTTGGTGTTGTAATTACTTGTTTAGCAGAACTAGAAATGAAGCCTTGAGCAGCTCCGCCAAGTTCTTCTAGCTTTTTAAAGAATTTGTAATTAGTTCCTTTAGAACCCCACATATCATATAAAACACGCACTTCAACGCCACGAGCAGCAGCATTTTCGAGGGCATGCAAGACTTCATGTCCTATATCATCTGCATAAAATGTATAGAATTCAACGTGAATACTATCCTTGGCTTGATTAATATCATCAATTAACGCCTTAAAAAAGACTTTTCCATCGTCAAATAACTTTGTTTGATTATTAGTAGTTAAAAAAGCCCCTTCAGACTCAAGGAATAAATGCTCTAATTCACGCTCTTGTTGAGTACTATCTTTATCTAAGTCGCGTTTTTGCCACATTTCTTTTTGGCGTTTCGTTAATGCATTAATAACTTTTTCTTGTTCTTTTTGAATTGTAAATATTTTATCATGCGAAATTTTACGCCCAACAAATAGATACAAGATAAATCCTAATACAGGAATAAATACTAACACTAATAACCATGCCCAAGTAGTTGAAATATCGCGTTTTTCATGGAAAACCGTGATAATTGCAGCTAACAAGTTCAATAACCAAATAATAAGTACAATAATCCCAAACGTTTGCAAGAAATTGCCTCTCCTTTATTGATAATTTACTTCTATTTTATCAAAATGAGTACATTCCTTAAACATAATCAAGAATTTCTTATAATTAAATTATTTGTTATCCTTCTTGACGTCATTGTCATTTTTTGGCATTTGATTATCTAAAATATATTTTTGAATTAAATCAACAATTTGTTGATTTTGAGGTAAATCTGAATGTTGTGCATTAATCCCAGTTACTGTAATTTCTGTATAACTTTTTACCTGATTTTGAAATACGTATTTTCCAGCTTCGACACTGTTAACTGGTACTAAACCATCAGAGTCATAGTTTTCAGTCCCAGCAACTGAATATACAACTAAATCTTTAGGTAAGTTACCTCGTTGTTTGATAAAATCAGCTAACATTTGTGTTTTATATTTTAAGTTAGATTCTCCAAAGTTAAATGGTGATCCAATTGTCATTAATCGTGTCATTTTAACGTCATAATCTTTATAATATTTTTCAAGAAAAGCCGTATAAACTAATCCACCATTTGAATGTCCAATCGCTTTAAAATTATTGAAATAGTACCGTTTCTGCAATGATTTAAAAGCCTCATTAAACATTTTAGCTTGTTTTAAAATGTTATTGTATCCATCATGATTATTTTCGAATCCCACTACAATAATTGGTTCATTATCTCCTGAACGAATTTTGCCATAATATTTGATTTTGCCATTATTGTAGACTTTCACTTTCAGTAAACTGTGCTTTTGATGATCATTTTTATTTAAAAGCTTTACTAAGTCATCAAATCGATTAATTGTTGCTGAACTTCCAGGAATCATAATGACTGGTGATAAACGGGAGTTCTGCCATTTACCTAAATCTTGAATATTTCTTTTTGTCCAAATATAGGATGGAATTGCTAATCCAATTAATAAAATAAAAATAACAAGTAATACGATTCGACTATGTTTACGATTAACTGTCATATGTCCATCTCCCTATTTCATTAACTTTGTTTTAGTTTTCAATGATTGAACTTCTAATTCAACCTTTATCCGATCTGAAAACTTCACAAATGGGATGTAGATTATTACGTCGATTGCCAAAACTAATATCCCAATAAAAAGTGCAATGAAATTTCCACCAGTACCAATGAAAGCATTTAATACTCCCGGAGTAGCTAGCGGCACAGGATATGTGACTGGTGGCATAATCTTTAAATGAATTGCTAATGCAGCAATTAACATATTGATAACAGGAGTACATACAAATGGAATCAAATAAATTGGATTAAACAATACTGGAATTCCTAATAAAATTGATTGATTTGTATTGAATAGCACTGGAAATGCTGACCAACGAGCAACTCGGTGATAATGTTCTGTTCTTGAAACTAAAATTATTGCAATTACTAATGCTAAAGTTGAACCTACTCCACCAAATGTTCCAAAGCTATGATATAAAGTAGTTGCTGTATATTTGTATGGCACATTCCAAACGTCATGGTTCTTCAAAGCAAAAGTTGCATTAGCAACCGTTGCAGGATTAGAATCATAATTTATTTGATTATTATATGGGCCACTCAAACCAAACCATGCCATCAAACTCGACCATGCACCTACAATCAAAGTTGTGAGTAAATCATGTTTTTTCGTTGATAGATTTTGATAATAATCAGAAATCGCATCTGGAATTTCATAATGATATAACTGAATTATGATTTGATTTATTAAAATTGCAATAGTTAATGCCACTAATACTGGTGCAACAGTTTGATATGCTTTTTCAAAAACATCTGTATCATCTGTAATTTTCTTTTTACAAATTATCCGAAAAATCTGTCCTGTAATAAACCCTACAAAAATTCCAACAAATAAACCTTGAATTCCAAGAAGGCGCGTATTGACATTAAATTTTAATAATGTCTGAAGTCCATATTGTTGCTGTGCTGGTCTTAAAGCGATAATTAAAAAAGCGAGCATTCCAGTCATTCCGGTTAACTCTGAATTTTTATGATATATTTTAGCAGTATAAACAGCGGCCTGATATGCTGCTAACACTGCAATAATTTGAATTGTTAGCATACTAAAAGCCGAAAACATTGAACGAATTCGTGCAATATGCGGTAACCAGTTTGCAATATAAAAAATATTTCCAATAAAGCCTTCACTCGATAAAATAGAATCATTAATTACAGAGGCAATACTTCCTAATGCTGCAAATGGAAAGAGCATTGCGAGTGTTTGTCGTACTACTTTAACAAATGATTTTTCGCGCATTTTGATTGTTAAATTTACAAATTTTTGTGAAAATTCCATTTTCTGTAGTTCCTTATCTTAGTTGTTACAGTAGATAAAATTTATATTTTTCCTCTACTTTTCACTCTTTTACTTTTCATTATACATTTTAAAATATTTTAAAGTACAAATTCCTTAAAAAAATCAGTAAATTCAATGTATTTTCACATCTTTAATCCAAAATAAAAAAGCAAGATTGCTAAAATCTTACTTTTTTTACTAATTTTTAATTATTTCTACACATTTGCTTTTTAATTGCAGCTTTCAACATAAATGGTGCTGCTAATGTTGTTAAAATAATAACAAAAATGACACCTGAGTAAAATTCAGGACTTAATAAATGTGCTTCATAACCGATTTGGGCAATGATCAAAGCCATTTCACCACGTGAAACCATACCTGATCCAATAATATTCATTGAATCAAAATCCATTCCTAACATTTTAGCACCTAAACCACAACCTAACCATTTAGTTATTAATGCCAAAATAGTTAGTGGTACGATGAAAATCAAATCATCAAAGAATCCTTTGAAAGTCATATTTAATCCAATACTTACAAAAAACATTGGAATGAAAACCGCATATCCGATTGGTTCAATATTAGAATCAACTTCTTGTTTATATGGCGTTTGAGCAATTGCTACTCCGGCGAAAAATGATCCAACAACATCGCTTAGGCCAACTTGTTCTGCAAGCCATGCCATACTTAAACATAATACTAAGGACATCAAGATTACAGATGATGAAATCGAAAGCATTTCACCAATTTTCATCATCTTAGGAGCAATCCACTTAAATAGTAGGAAGATCACAATAAAATATGCAACGTCTAATAAAAAGCTAACTCCTAGACTACTTGATTGATGTCCACCTTCTGCACTTTGAACATTACTAAATGCACTAACCAAAACGCTTAAAATAATTACTGAAATGATATCATCAATTACAGCAGCACCTAAAATTGTCGTTCCTTCTTTAGAATTTAACTTTTTCAATTCTTTAAGCACTTCTACAGAAATACTTACTGATGTAGCTGAGAAAGTAACCCCAAGGAAAATTGCTTGTTCGTTATTAAAATGAAATAATCTACCAAAAATATAAACTAAAACGATTGGAAAAATTACACCACTAATTGCAACTGCTGTCGCTGGTTTGATGTACTTCTTCAACATCCCAAGATCACTTTCTAGTCCAGCAATAAACATTAAAATAATGACCCCGATTTCAGAAAAAGTATGCATAAATGAATCACTATGAACCCATCCTAATACTGCAGGTCCTAAAAGAATCCCAACTAACAATTGTCCAATTACTGCTGGAATACCAGCTCTTCTACTAAAATGGCCGGCAAAAGCAGTTGTAATTAATACAAGACTTAAAGTTCCTAAAAATTCCAAAACGGAAAATCCTCCTTAAACAAATCCAATAAAATAAAGAGATTTCTCTCTTTATTAATTAACACGCAAAAAAATAAAGTTTGCCCCTGTTGACAAACTCCACTTCGTACAAATATTTAACTATAGGTTAGCTTAACACACTTAACTATTTTTGTCATTATGTCTCCTTTGTTCTTAATCTCTGATTAAAAAATTCGCGTATATTTATTTTCTAACCAAAATAGATAAATATATTAAAGGTATATTGAATAACAGACAAAATTATTGTACAATGCTCGTTGATAATTTTACTTTATAAGTTTTATTTTAATAATATATTTACATAGCATGCATCACTTTTTATATAAAGGAGAAGTGTAGTATGGAAAATTACAAAAGCCGCTTGTTTTCAAAATTAAAGCAAGGACTTCGTGTTGGCAAGAAAATCATTGCCATGTCATTAATTGGTGGATCCTTATTTATGTTATCAGCATGTGGGGCTAAGAAAGCTGCTAACGTTAAGGTATCAAATGGATGTTATGTTCAAGAATATGGACATTCAACACAAAGTGGTAAGGGCTACCTTGCACTTAAAGTGAATGTCAAAAATACAACTGGACAAGAAATTTCCGTTTCAGATAGTGATTTTAAGCTAAAGAAAGGTGACAAAACTATTTCTGCTGAAGATTCATTATCAATTGACGGATTAAATGATATTGGATATCAAAAATTAGATAAAGATGAATCAGTGAGTGGCTACGTCTTCTTTAAAGTTGATAAGAAGGATAAGTATGACTTGAAGTTTACTCCAAAATCAACTGATTACGATAGTAGTAAAGATGATAATTTGAAAGCTTCAACTACAGAAGTTAACGCAAGCAAATATAAAGATCCTGGTCAAAGTGCTAAGAATGCAGCTAAACAATATGTTGAAGCTGTTTTCTTAAATGATAAGTCTGCCCAAGATAATAATAACTTAGAAAATAATGTCAAAGAAGAAGCTAAGCAATATCACGATGACTTTGTAAAAGGATTTCGTGAAACAATTGATAAAGATGCCATCACTGATCAACAAGCTGACAAAGTTTTCCAAGACTATGTAAGTGACGGTGCAAAACGTGATGAAATTTCATACAAAATTTACGAAGCAGCACCAAATAAAGTTACAATTGAAGTAATTGCAAAGACAGTTAATATTAGTGATATTGATTTTGATAAATTAATGTCAGATTTTGAAAAAGATTTTATTAATAAACATAAAGACGATGACGATGTCGATGAAGAACAAGTTGAAAAAGAAGCTGGACAATATGTTATTGATAAATTACCAGAATTAATTTCAAAACAAGAAATTTCAACTGATAGTAATTCTGGCTATCAAATCCAATTACAGAAAAAAGACGGTAAATGGGAAGTTGTTACAACTGGTTCAGATTCAGATAGTTACTCATCATTAAGAAACCAATTCCTTGCTGGAATCGCATCAAGTTACTAATATGAAAAAGAAAATTATTTTTATTTTAACTCTGATTTGTACATTAGGAATTTTTGGCTTTGGGTACTATCATTCAACTTCGGCAACAACTAATCGTTTAATCACAGCTATTCAAGATAAAGATTTGAAAACAGTCGAAAAATATTTACCTGAATATAGTGATCATTCAAAAATAAATAAATCTGCTTATCAAGCTTTCATTGCATCCAATCCTTCGAAAAAGCAAATTCAAAGGATGTTAAAAGATGAATGTAAACTTGTCGATAACGGCTGGTTTCATCAGAAATACTGGGAACCACAAAAGAGAAGTATTTCAATTTCAGGATTAGATGACGTTGATAATACGACTGCATCCTTGATAATCAATCAGAAAAAAATTCCATTAAAAGAGAATGGTCATCAAAATTTTTTACCTGGAAATTATCATTTTACAGTTAACATCTATAACCCAGCATATGGAACCGTTAAGAAAAAAGAAAAAGTTGATTTGATTAAAGATAATCAAAGTATTGTTTTTAGTCCTAAAACTGATTTCGAAAAAAATGATCATTTGCACAAAGTCTTGTTAGCAAGTTTTTCATCATTTTTGATTTCATGGAATAAATCAATTGCACCGATGGATTTTTCTAATTTGAAATTTGCAACTGATAATGAAAAGCAACTTTTAGGTTATGCATATAGTTCTATAAAAGAAGTCGGAACCTCATATTCAAACGAATTTAGCAAGGTTACAATTGATAATTCTTCAATCGAAATTGAAACTTTTGAAAGTCAACCAACAATTGAATTTAATGCTTTTATTAATAGAAAGCAATCACTGCAAGTTGACAAAGATAAACTTGATACTGACAAAGACTATAACATTACATCAAATGATGGAGCCGTTAACGTTACAATGGTTTATTCAAATAAAACAGGTCATTGGGAAGTTGATAGTACCGACTTTGAAGCTGGTAGTGGAAATCCTGATGATTGGGATGACAAAAATTCATTTACTCTTCCTACAGATGTTCAGCAGGCAAAATGGGAAAAAGATGTATCTAATGTTTAATCATTGTAATTAAAATTGCAATCATATATGGCAACTTTGCTGATAAAGCAAAGTTGTTTTTTTATAAATATTTCTCAAAATAAAAAGAACTTAATAAGTGACTAAGTTCTTTTTTTATTTTAATTAGCATACATAAAAAATGAAGTTTGCTTTTATGATAACAAACTTCATCTGTACAAAATTATTTTTCATTAATTGATTTAATACCAATATCAATGTAATTATCTTTATCCCAAGCATCGTAAACTTTAACAACCTGTTTCTCTTTGTTAAAATCTACCCAGAAATAGAAATTCAATTTAGAAAGTTTCTGATAACTCAATTTTCGATCTGTTAATTTTATAAAATCATCTTTCTTAAATTCCAATACTGTAAATGGTGGAAAATGATCATTATTTTCATTTTGAATAGTAAAGATAATACTATCAATATCTTCATCTTTCAATGCATTTAACTTTTTCAAAGTAACTGAGAACCAAGATTTAAGAGTACACTCATTTTCCTCTGAATAACTTATAGAATACTTCTTTAATACACTTTTATCGGCATACAATTTATCTAAATCTGATTTAGTGCTGATATTTGTAATTACATCAATATATACTTTTGTAAGGTTAAGATTCAAGGTTTTAGGTGTATTATAACTGTCATCATCAACTATAAATTGTGGCTTGATCAACAATATATTCTCATCATTGTTATCCTTGCTTTCTGAAAGATCTTTAACAAGTTTTTCCTTAACTTTTTGAGTCTTGAAATTAAAAATACTTTCTAAAAGGATGGAATTTGACAAGAAAGTTTGAATCATATCGTCGTCTGTGCTTGAAAATGCAAGGTTACATTTATAATAAATTATAAAGTTATTATCGGAATCACTTCCAGATTGTTCAGGTTCTGATGGACATTCTACTTCTTGCTTCCAGCATAAATTGGGGAGAACAAACTGTATTTCTTTTCTAAACCATTCTTCATCGTCGATAGTTTCCTCTTCTGATTTGTTCAAATTTTTCCGTAATTTTCGTAACCAACCATTTTTTTCGTCATCTTTCTCAATTTTATCAATTAAATCAAAATTAATGTTTTTAACATAGTCTTTGCTTTCATTTAGATTATTACTATTAATTTTTTCTAGATTAATATTTTTTGTAATTAATTGAAAATATACATTTTTAGCTAATTTTGATAATCTTTCACGTTCATCTTTCTCGCTAATTTTTGAAATACCATATGTGTACATATTCTCTAATTTAAGAACGTTTTCTTTTATATCATTATCGTCAAGTTCTTTTTTCTCAGAAGCTAACTTAATAATATTATTTAATGTTGAATGATAAAATTCATTCTTTTCAGATTTTTTCTTAGCAACATATCGTGAAATAACAAGTGGAATCGAAATTGCCCCAATAATAAAAGTTCCATTGCTAAGTGCATCTTTCATTACTATGAAATCATTAAAATATAATACCATAATTATAGCTAAAACAATTATTTCCATAAAAATTTCAATTTTAAATGTTTTCAAAAAGTTACTAATTTTTCTAACAAACTCACTTAACAATTTTCACTCATCCTTAAAACTTATTTTTTATAGTTTATAAACTTACATTTATATGATACCACTATTCCTAAATGTAATTCTGTTTAAGAATTATTAAGATTCCAAATTAAAATGATCTGTTAAAATTCCTTTGGATTTTTGCTAATTACTTTGCCATTTACTATTTATATAAAACGCTTGTGTTATACTAAAACTAATCTTAATACTGGAGGAAATACTATGAAAATCAATCAATTCGCACGCATGGATGCACCTTTCAGTCAAAAAGTAGATGAACTTAGAAAAATAAATTTTTATCCTGAACAAGCTGATTTTTTACCATTAAACGAATTATATTTATACTTTTTAGAAAAAGTTTTATTTGAAGCAAGTAGTCAAGCTACTCTAGCTCAAAAATTACATGGATTTTTAGCTACATCAACAGAAGATTTATATGATTACTTAGCACATAAGGAAATTAACCTCACTGTCTTTTATGCAATTGCAATGCAATTACTTGGATTTGAAGTGGATGATGACTTTGATATCAATGATCCATTGAAGAAAATGGATGAAATTCACCTATATCATCATGATGCACTTAATGATGAAAAAGACTTAATTAATGCATGGTATGACTTATTATGCACTCACAATAAAGATGGTCGTACATTATTAGATTCATTAGCTGCTAATGGATACTTTAAGCAATTTTGGGGATTAGATGTTAATAAAAAGCCGCTAATTTTCAATGGTAAAACACAACCTGTATTTGATACATCAAAATTGATCCGTGAAGTTGTATATGTAGAATCTTCATTAGATACTGATCATGATGGTAAGCGTGATTTATTAAAAGCTGAAATTATTCGTCCAGTGGATACAGAGTTAGGATTAAAAGTTCCTGTATTATATACAGCTAGTCCATATAATGAAGGAACAAATGATAAAACTACAGATAAAATCACTCATAACGTTGATGTTCCACTTAAACGTAAAGAACCAAATAATACTACATATGAAGAAATCGAATTTAAATACGAAAACTCAAACTTACCTGCTGCACGTAAAGTCAACGGTACATCTAGAGCAGCTGAAGAAACTTTTGGTCATGATCATAACGTAACTATCAATGATTATTTCTTAGCACGTGGATTTGCAGTTGTTTATGCCGCTGGAATTGGGACAAAGGATTCAGATGGTGAACGTACTTGTGGTTCAAAAGAAGAAACTTTGTCAACCACTGCAATCATTGAATGGTTAGCTGGTAACCGCAAAGCTTTCACTAATAAAACTGACAATATTGAAATCAAAGCCTGGTGGTGTAATGGATCTGTTGCTATGACAGGTAAATCATATTTAGGAACATTAGCTACTGCTGCTGCTACAACTGGCGTTAAGGGCTTAAAGACAATTATTTCAGAAGCAGCAATATCTAGTTGGTATGATTATTATCGTGATGGAGGTCTTGTTATTGCCCCTGGTGGATATCCAGGAGAAGATGCTGATGTATTAGCTGAAGAATGTTTCAGTCGTCAAAAACAAGCAGGTGATTATCTTAAAATTAAAACTCAATTCAATCAAGATTTAGCACAAATTACTAAAGACCAAGACCGTGATTCTGGAAATTACAATTCATTTTGGGATGCACGTAACTATTTAAAGGATGTTCCAAATATTAAGTGCGATGTAGTAATGGTTCATGGCTTAAATGATTGGAATGTAAAACCTCGTAATGTATTTAATCTATACAAAGAATTAGATAAGTTACCTATTAAAAAGAAATTATTCCTTCACCAAGGACAGCATATTTATATTAATAATTTCCAATCAATTGATTTTACTGACATGATGAATCTTTGGTTGACGAATAAACTATATGGCGTTGAAAATCACGCTAATGAACTTATACCAGACGTTTGTGTTCAAGATAATAGTACTGAAGGAACTTGGCATGCATTTGATGGATGGCAAACTGAGAATCCACAAACATATGCTTACAAATTCCAAACTAATGCTTTAAGTTTGGATGAAAGTTCTCCAGACACAGTAACCTTCTCTGATCAACTTAAAGTAGAAGATTTTAACTTGTATAAGAAAAACTGGGATAAATGGCGTCAAGATTTGTTATCAGAGAAAGAAAATGCTTTAACTGGTAATCATTTAATTTTCAAAACGAATAAATTTGAAAAAGACATCTATCTTCAAGGTTGCCCTCATTTGAAATTAAAAGTTGCTTCAAATCAAGACAAAGGAATGCTTAGCTTTATGTTAGTTGATTTTGGTAACATTAAACGTTTAGGTGAAGTTCCTTCTACTTTAGCACTTAAAGCTTTAGATGCAGGATTCCAATGGAAAGAAGACGATTTGAAAGAATTCAAATTAACAGCTCCAACTCCATGGAAGATGATTACGAAGGGACACATTAATTTACAAAACCGTGAAAATAATTGGAAAAACAGTGAAGTAAAAGCAAATCAATTTTATGATATTGATTTAGATCTTCAACCAATGTTTTACCACTTAGTAAAAGGAAATCAACTCGGATTAGTTATTTATTCTACTGATATGGAAATGACTGTTCGTGGAAATGAGAATTTAAGTTATTCAGTTCAACTTGAAAACTGTCAATTAGATCTAAATTACGAAACATTATAATAAAAAAGACTGCCTCTAATGGCAGCCTTTTTTATTTTGGATTATTAATAATTTCAATGTCTTTATAAACATCTAAATGCCCTGCAGTAGTTAAAAATGTAGCTCCTGGTGTTCCTTGCTTATGCATTGGGAATCCTTTAATTACATCAGGATTATCAAGATCATTACCACGTACGGCTGCAATTGTAATTGAAGGTGTCTTAATATTTCTCAAAGAAATGTCACCAACATCAGTCGTTAATTTAAAATCACCAGTATTTTCAAAGGTATTTATATTAACATCACCCTCGCCCAATGTAATCAATCCATCATTAATTTCAACATTGCGCATTTTCAGGTCACCTTCACTAATTGTAGCCATTATATTATTTAAAACGTTCGTTTGGTCGAACAATATTGCACCAGTATTACTTTCAATCGCTGCTTTATCAATATCAGTCATTTTCATAACTAAATTACTATCTTTAGTTAATAATTTGAATTTTTCAATTTTTGCATAAGCAATTGTGACTGCACCTGAACCTGTTGATAAATCAACATCTTTAATATCTACGTTACTAATAGCTACATCTCCAGATGTCACACTGGCTGTTAACTTCTTAAAATCCTTTTTAGGTAATTTTATTTCCAACCGACGTTTTCCAATTAAGAACTTAAATGCCAGCGAATTTTTCAATCCACTTAGACATCTTTTTTCTTTAATTTTCAAAGTAGTACTATTTTGATTTATTTCTAGTCTTTTATGGTTATTTTTCTCATCATAATATATAACTTCTGGTTGATCTGCTTGCCGAATTACTAAGTCAGTTCCTATTAAATCAACTACTAAGTTTTCAAATGATGTAATATCAAATACATGTGCAAACTGCTTCTTATTAAACAATCTTTTCACCCTCTCATATTATCTACTATTTCTAATATACTATATATTTTGATTCAAAACGAAAAATTAGTGCTACAATTAAAGTAATTTATGATGAAATTAGGTGAATTTAATGCGTGAAGGTACAAAAATTATCACGTTAGATAATGGTTATCACATTTGGACAC
Source organism: Ligilactobacillus cholophilus (assembly GCF_030389495.1). Taxonomy (NCBI): domain Bacteria; kingdom Bacillati; phylum Bacillota; class Bacilli; order Lactobacillales; family Lactobacillaceae; genus Ligilactobacillus; species Ligilactobacillus cholophilus. Next base: position 13,931 of record NZ_CP127832.1, on the reverse strand, counting down.
ATACTGCAGGACAAGGAGATATTAAACTTTTATGTCTCCACGGTGGCCCTGGTGGTAATCATGAATATTGGGAAAACTTTGGTGAAGAATTATCTGATCTTGGAGTTCAAGTTACAATGTATGATCAATTAGGTTCATGGTATTCAGATCAACCTGACTATTCTGACCCTGAAATTGCTAAAAAATATCTTACATATGAATATTATCTTGAAGAACTTGAAGAATTACGCCAAAAATTAGGTCTAGATAATTTCTACTTAATTGGTCAATCTTGGGGCGGTGCATTAGCAATGATGTATGCCTTAAAATATGGTCAACACTTAAAGGGGTTAATTATTTCATCAATGGTCGATAATATCGACGAGTATCTTGAACGAATTAATTATTTGCGCGAAACAACCTTAACTCCTGAAGCTGTTGCATACATGAAAGAATGCGAAGCTAAAAATGATCTTGATAATGCTCGTTATCAAGGATATGTTGATGTATTAAACCGTGAATTCGTTGATCGGCGTCAACCAGAAGCAATTCGTCACTTAGTACCAACAATGGCAACTCCTGTATATAATGCATTCCAAGGAAACAACGAATTTGTTGTTACAGGAAAACTTAAAGAATGGGATATTCGTGATCGCATGAAAGATATTCATGTACCAACACTATTAACATTTGGTGAACATGAAACTATGCCATTAGAATCTGCACGTCGAATGGCTCAAGATATTCCACATGCACGTTTAGAAACAACTCCTGGTGGCGGTCACCATCATATGATGGATAATCCTCCAGTATACTTCGCTCATTTGAAGAAGTTCTTAAACAATGTAGAAACAAATAATTTTAATGATTAAAAAATAAAAAAAGAGACTATGAAAACATAGTCTCTTTTTTATTATTCAAAATGTTTACCTTTTAACTTATAAGGTTTCTTTTTAGAACCATGATTTTCCATCCTGTTAGCAACAGAAGTTGATTGGGTTTCATTCTTCATTTTTTCAAGATCTTCTGGAGCAAAATGAGCACCACCTAAGTTTTCATCAGTCTGAATTTCATAATCCGTTGCTGATTCAAGTAAAATATCTTCTTTTTCTTGTGGTGTTTCATCTACTGTTCCAAAGATTACGCCTAATACCCCTGTCTTCTTCAAGATTAGTAAATATGCAATTCCAAAGGCACTTGCTATTACTGCACAATAGATAAAAGCAGTAATCTTAGATTCAGGAACGAAGAATAATTTGATTAATCGATTAATTACAAAGGTAATTGTCAATAAGAAAATATTGATTTTCAAAATCTTCGAAGCATATTTTAATTGACCTGGTTGAATATAATTCCGCCGCAACATCAAGTAAACATCAAGTGTTACCAATCCAAAGGCAACTGATGTCGCTAATGTTGGACCAAAAGCACCAAAGAAGTAAATTGCCGGTGTTTGTAATACTAACTTCAAGATAATTCCTACACCAAACTTCTTAACAGCATATCTTTGAAAGCCCATTGATTGAACTGCAGTAAAGAAGTTCATAAACAACGCTAAAACAATACTATTTACTAACGCAAAGGACATTAATTCAGATCCTAGTTTTTGAAAATCAAAGAAGATTCCATTAATTTCCCATGACAATATTGAAAGTAAAAGTGAAGATGGAATCAAACATGCCAAGTTCAATTCAATATTTTGAGAAAGAATATTCCCTGTTTCCTTATGACTTTGTTTTTGCGCCAATAATGGCAATGAAGTCTCTGAAATAGCAGTTGTTAATGAAATTACTACAGCAGTAATCTTATTAGGGTTAGCTGAGAAATATGTGAATAAATCTCGTGCAGTTTTCAATGGCATTCCCATTAAGTTTACCGCAATCGGCTTGAATGTTAATTGATCAGCAAATTGAAAAATTGTAATTGCTGAACCAATAACTACAAACGGAATTGCGTCATGGATAATTCCCTTAAAAATAGTAGGAATATGATTATTATCCGCTGGTAAACTTTCTTCATATAACTGAACGTACTCATCGCGTTTTTTTAGTCCATGCCAAATCAAATAGACAAAACTGAAGATTGCACCGACAAAAGCAGCAAAAGTACTGTAATTAACTGCTTCAAGATAGCTACCATGCATGACTTCCATAATTACAAATGTAGTTGCAATGATGAAAATAACTCGCATTAATTGTTCCCATAATTGTGAAATTCCATAAGGTTGCATATCTTGATTTCCTTGGAAGAAACCACGAATTAAACTCATTGGTGGTAAAATGACCAACGCTGGTACACAACAACGAATTGTAATTATGGTTGCTTTAACTGAGACAACTGGACTAGTTGCTGCAATCCAAGGAGCTGTCACCCAAAATATAACCCCGGAAATAATCCCCATTCCGAGCATTACCATCATACCGTATTTAAATACACGCAAACTATTACGGAATTTATTCTCACTATTATATTCAGCAATTTGGCGAGCAATTGAAGATGGAAAACCTGATTGACTTAAAATTAAGAATAATGCATATGGAGTATATGCAGAATTAAAAATCGCTTGAGCAGCATTCCGTTGCTCGAGACTTCCCATCATCATTAACCATGGAATTAAATAGATAATACCAAGCACCCGGGATAAGATGCTTCCCATCATCATCCAAAAACTTCCTGATAATAATTTTTTCTTCATGTATAAAACTCTCCAATACTATATAAACAAAAATATTTTACCACTTTTGGACATAATTTGAATAGGTTTCATTAAAATCATCACTTCATTATAAAAACATTAAACTACTTAATAAAAAAGACTATGCATTTTGCATAGTCCTTCAATCTTTTTTAACTCTTTTTTTCTATTTCTTGTGCTAGGAGTAAACAACCAGTAATTCCTGCATCATCACCGAGATCACAATGAACGATATAATCATCAAGTGCTGGAGTTTTAATGTATCCATTCATCAATTCTTTGAAATCTTGCCGAATCAATGGGAATAATTGTGATTGTTTTGATACTCCACCACCAAAAATAATTTTTTCAGGCGATAATATTAATGTATAGTCTAAACATGCTTGTGCTAAATAATAAGCTACAATTTGCCAATCTTCATCATCTTTAGGAATATCATAGGCTTTAACGCCATGGTGTCGTGCTTCAATCGCAGGACCAGAAACCATTCCCTCTAAACAATCATGATGATATGGACAATGGCCCTTATATTTATCATTTGGATGCCGTTTTAAAATAATGTGACCCATTTCAGGATGACCAAAACCTTCAAGTAACTTACCATTTACTACTGCACCGCCACCAACTCCAGTTCCAACAGTTAAATATACACAACTGTCTTCTCCTTGAGCTGCACCACGTTTAAGCTCACCATATGCAGCAACATTAACATCCGTTGTCCAAACATATGGAATATCAAACCTTGCCTTCATTTCGCCTAAAAAGTTGTAATTTGCCCATCCTTTTTTAGGTGTATTAGTTATATAACCATATGTAGCTGAATTACGATTGATGTCAATTGGCCCAAATGAGCCAATTCCCATTGCTGACACTGGATTTTCAGTAAAGAATTTAAATACCTCAGTCATCGTTTCTGCAGGTACAGTAGTTGGAATCTTTACGCGTTTAATAATATTTAAATCTTCATCACAAACAGCACAAACAAACTTTGTGCCGCCAGCCTCAATTGCCCCATATAATTTTGACATTTTATAATCTCCTTTTTGTTAAAGTAAACGTTTTCTTAATTTTACATCAAAGCGCTTACATTTAAAAGTAAAAACTCTTTATATTTAATTCAAATCAAAAAATCAGTATAATATTAATTGAAATTATTTAAGAAAGGAATCTTATTATGCGTGTAAGACGTTTAGATCACATCGTGTTAACTGTTAGCAACATTGAAAAAGCTACTCGTTTTTATCATGAAGTTTTTGACATGCCAGTTATCAATGATCAAACAGATGAAAATGTAACAACATTGCGTTGTGGTCATCAATTAATTCGATTACAAAAATCAGATCGCCCTACTGAATTAAAGGCTGAACATCCTACAATTGGTGCTGCTGATTTTTGTATTGTAGTCGGTGATGATATTGAAAGTGTTGAAAATCATTTAAAGAGTTACTTTGTAAATATTGTTGCTGGACCAATTGAAAAAATAGGTTCAGAAGGCAAAATGACTTCTATCTACATCACTGATAATGATCAAAATCTAATCGAGATTTCATCATATAAATAGTTAATAAAGAGAGTGATAAAAGTTAACATTAATTAGTTAGTTTTATCATCTCTTTATTTTTTTGCTATATTATTCATTCATTTTTGGTTAAATCGATCATATTTTATTTGATTTTAATTTATTTTTAATTTAACATTAATGATATATTTAAGCTTAGGAGGAGTATCATGCAGAAACAGAATGATCAAATCGACACGCTTTCACGATCACTTAAAAGTCGTCATGTAATGATGATCGCAATTGGTGGTGCTATTGGAACTGGATTGTTTCTTGGTTCTGGGACCGCTATTCGCAATGCCGGCCCTTCTGTTATCCTGTCATACTTAATCTTTGGTATTTTCGTCTTCTTTATGATGAGAGCACTTGGCGAATTGCTAATGTCAGATTTAAGTAAACATTCATTTATTGATTTTATAAAAGAATATCTTGGAAATAAAACTTCATTTGTAATTGGCTGGATGTATTTTGGATGCTTTTTAGCATGTGCGATGGCTGACTTAACTGCATCTGGTATTTATTTTAAATTTTGGTTTCCTGATTTACCTCAATGAATTCCACCACTAGTAATATTAGTTTGTTTGCTTTTAATTAATATGGTTAATGTAAGCATGTTTGGAGAACTTGAGAGTTGGTTATCAATGGTTAAAATTTTAGCAATTATTGCTTTAATTGTCGTAGGTGCAATCCTTGTGGTCATGCATGCTCATATTGGCAACTCAGTGGCTTCATTATCAAACCTAACATCACATCATGGATTCTTTCCTACTGGTTTATCCGGTTTTATTGAATCATTCCAAATGGTTGCTTTCGCGTTTGCTGGAATTGAAATGGTTGGTCTAACAGCTGGGGAAACTAAAGATCCCATTAATGATATTCCTAAGTCCATCAATAGTTTACCTGTTCGAATCGGCTTATTCTATGTTGGATCAATGATTGCTATTATGTCTGTTTATCCATGGAACAAAATTCAAACTTCATCAAGTCCTTTTGTTCAAGTATTTTCAGGCGCTGGAATCGCTGGAGCAGCAACTATTTTGAATATTGTAGTAATTACTGCAACCGTTTCTGCAACTAACAGTGCTTTATTTAGTACAAGTCGTTCTTTATATTCACTTGCTAAAACTGGTCATGCACCTAAACGCTTTACCAAGCTAAGTAGTTCAGCTGTACCTAATAAAGCGTTGCAATTTTCTTCATTATTACTTTTCTTTGTTGTTATTTTAAACTACATCATTCCAGGAAAAGTTTTTGAAATTATTTCTAGTGTTGCTGCAATTAATTTTATTTTTGTATGGATTGTAATTCTCTTTTGTCATTATAAATATCGTCAAAAAATGAAACAAAAGGGACAAAATGCAGATGAATTAAAATTCAAAATGCCTGGATATCCATTTACTGACTGGATTTCTTTAGTATTCTTTATTGCAATTTTAATCTTACTTGTATTCCTTCCACAAACCAAGTTAGCAATGCTTATCTCTGTTATTTGGGTTGGAATTTTGCTCATATTCTCAGTTGCAATTGAACGTAAAAAAACGCAAAATAATTAATTTTAGCTAATAAAAAAAGAGTGTGAAAATCAATTCACTGAATTGATTTTTACGCTCTTTTTGTTTTCATTAAATAATATATTGGAATACCAACAATTCCCCAAAATCCTAAGATTAAAATTGATTTCCAGTCATATAAAACTTCACTGAATAATACAAATGTTGTTGCGATAATTGCAATCACAGCAATTACTGTTGCACCAGGAACCTTATATGGTAATTCCACTTTACGACGTCGTAAGATAAAAATACCGACAAATGCCATTAAATAAAATAGGTAAATACTAAAAATACAAATTCGAGATAATTTACCAGGATCAAAAAACAATACCATTATAATTGCAATTAAAGAAATTAATGAAATTGCCAAAATAGGCGATTTTGATTTTTGATTATAACGCATTAAATATTTTGAAAATGGTAATTGATCATCATCTGCCATTGATAATACCACTCGTGAGAAAGTCATCATTTTACCATTTAAACATGCTAAAATCGTTAAAATGATACCAATGTTAAAGATTTTACCGCCGATTTCACCAAATGCATAATGTCCAAAAAATGGAGCTGTTTCTTTCCCTAGTTGTAAAATTAAGTTGGAAGGCAACACTTGGAGAAATACAATAGTAATCAGCATGTAGAGTAAGATAATCATCACGACCCCATGTACTAATGTTTGTGGAATTGTACGATGTGGTTGTTGGATTTCTCTTCCCATGTTTGCCACAGCTGACCAACCATCGTAAGCAAACAAGCTGGAAATTACAGCAACCCCAAATTGATGACTTAGTAAGTTATCACCACTTTGAGCTGTAATAACAATCTGTGATTTACCATACATTAATCCAGCAACTACAATTGCTCCGATCATTAAGATTTTTAATATGGAAAGTGCAAATTGAACTTTAATTGTTGCACTATTTGAAATACAATTAAAAATTAAAATTAGCAAAATTGCTCCAATTGCTAAATAAGGAAAATATTTTAAAGGAAGTCCAACAAATTTAACAAGCATAATTGCTAAATACATTCCTAAAGTTCCTAGTGTAGCAGGACCATAAATAATAACTTGAACCCAGCCTGCCATAAATGCAGCAAATTTTCCGTAAATTTGTTTCAAATATGCATATAGTCCACCAGTTGTATATTTAGATCCTAACTGTGCAATCGTCAAACTTGCAGTAAGAGTAATTATCCCACCAAGTATCCATGCCATTAAAGCTAAAAAAGGAGATCCTGCAAACTTCAATACATCCGCTTGCTTAAAAAAGATCCCAGATCCCATTACGGAACCGATTAATAACATAAAAGTGTCGCGCATTCGTAATAAACGTTGCGGCTGCTCAATATTCAAATTCGTATCTTGCTGATTCAAAAATTTTTCCTTTCTTCATTACCAGTAAGTAATAATGCTAATTATTTTTCTATCCAACCACCATCAATAGGAACAGCAACTCCATGAATATAATCAGCTCGTGGGCTTGCTAAAAACATTGTTAAAGCTGCTACTTCTTCTGATTTTGCCCAACGTTTTGCGGGAGTTTCATCAGCTACCCATTTTGCCATATGAGCATCGCCAGCAAAATCAGCTGCATTCATAGGAGTTTCAATTGCTCCTGGGGCGATTGAATTTGCACGAATTCCCTTTGCTGCATAATCATAATCTAATTGTTTAGTATAACCAATAATTCCTGATTTGGCAGCAGTATAAGCTGCACCACCGCCTCCAGCAACCATTCCTGCAATTGAAGCCATATTCACGATTACACCGTGATGTTGTTCAAGCATTTGTGGCAATACTAAATTAGTTATACGAAAAATGCTTTTTAAATTCGTATTGAAAATATTATCCCATTGTTCTTCTGAAGTTTCTAATGTTGGAGCAAAGCCATCTAATATTCCAGCAGTGTTTACTAAAATATCAATTTGATTCTTTGCCAAAATTGGTTTAATCCAGTCCGTAATCTCTTGTAGACTTCGAACATCAACTTTTGCAAAATGGAAATTAGCTTCCTGGGCTAACTTTTCAACTGCTTCGTTTTGCTGAACATCTGCTCCAAAAATAATTGCTCCTGCATCCAAAAATGCACGTGCTTGAGCATTTCCGATTCCAGAAGCAACTCCAGTTAAAATAATTTTTTTATTTTTAAATTCTGGATAAAGATTCATTAGTCTACAATCTTCCAATCATTTGCTAATACATCGCAAGAAGTTGGCATAAATTGTGATAAAGATGGTTCTTCTTTAGTTTTAATCATCAAATATGGATTAACTTTTTCACCATTGTAAGTATCATTGTCAACTACAAAAATATATTCTTCTGAACCGCCCCAACCTTCAGTGCGGACTGCCTTTTTGCCTTTTTTTAACTCTGGTAATACTTCTTCAAATGTCATTTTAGTTTCCTCCATTATTTTGTTAAATCGATTCGTTTACTAATAATGCCAATTACAAAAGCACCGACTACCATTGATACAAATTCACCAATTGCTACTGTTAAGTAAGTTGGCCAGAATGGTAGGTGGTTGACATATTTCAATTCTAAAGCAACTGTCCATGTCATAAGTGTGCAGACAACTACTGCAATCACTAATTTACCAGTTGTAGATTTGACGTGCCGACTTAAAAGATAACTTAAGCCAGTCATTAATAATGTTCCTAATGAGCCAAAAATTACATCAACGATTCCTAATGGTGAGAAACAGTTGGCAATTGCACAACCAATTGTTAATGCCCAAATGTATCGTTTGTTGAAAACTGCTAAGTTATTGAAAATTTCGGAAATTCTGAATTGAATACTTCCGTAACTGATTGGTGCAAACACCAATGTTACTGCTACATATAATGCAGCAATAATTCCACCCTTAGCTAATCCTAATAATTTTTCGTTCTTTTTCACAGGTATTTACCTCTTCCTAGTTTTTTTTAGTGGGATTTTTGCGAACCACTCCTATATATAATACACTATTACAGCTAGTTAATTCCAACTGATTACAATACTTTGTTCTCCAATGTGTGCAATCATTGATAATGGCATTTCGTGCATATCAATTTTAGCAACAGGATAAACGCGGTTTAATAATGTAATTAGTTTTGAAACAATCTGTTGATTGCGTTTATTTTGAATCATCATGATTGAAATTTTTAGGTCACCGGCCATTTCTTGGTATGCTGGAGCAATTTCACGTCGAACTTCTTTGAAAAGTCGTCCATACTGAGAAAAAGTATTAGTTACTTCTAAACATCCATCTTGTCCAAAACGTAATAGAGTTTTAGGATTTAATAATGTTTTTTCGACTGATGAAACTCCATTTTTTATGTAGCCAGTTGTTGAGATGTGTTTCAAATTTTTCATAATCACAAGAGTATGCATCTTATTACGTGCTTGCAAAATTTTAGGCTTGATTGTTTGCCAATCTTCACCTGCTGCAACCCATTCTCCAACTAATTGCGTTAATTTTCCTTCGATAATTCCAAAAGAATATGAATCAACTAAATGTATATTGATTTTATTACGTTGTTTGATTGCAAATGAGCGTAAATTACTTCCTAATCCACTAATACTATCATCAATATGTACGCAAATTACATCTGTATAGCCCTTTTCAATCAAATCATCTACAATTTCTTGTAATGCTTCAACTGAGACTTGCCCTGCTGATAAAAAGCATTGTGATTTACCAAGGTCATTTTTGAGTTCAACATAATCATGATAGTATTTTTCATAATATGTTTTTCCGTTTACCAATAACGGCAAAGGTAATACTTTTATATTTAACTTTCTTTTTATCTGCGGATCAATAATTGATGTACTATCCGTTAAAACTGCAATTTTCATAAAAACCATCCATTTTAAAATTTAATTTACTATGCCTTGATTAAAGCCAATTCCCGACTAAAGCACCTAAAAAAGCACAACATATTCCGATCACATAACTAATCATGGCATATAAGATTGCTCCAGGATATTCTTTATCATGAATTAGAGCAAATAGTTCTGTATTAAAAGTTGAGAAAGTAGTATAACCGCCTAAAAAACCAGTTCCGATTACAGCATATAATGTAGGTGTTGTCTTAATTCCTATTAACATTCCTAGTAAAAAAGCACCTGAAATATTTAAAAATAAGGTTGCAAAAGGAAAGTTAATCTGTTGATGCTGTTTTATCAAGTTAGTTAAAAAATAACGAACAACTGCCCCTAAACTGGCTCCAATACCTAACATTACGACCATTAAAATTCATCCTTTTTCTTACTAATTATTTTGCTAGCTAATAAATATGCACAAAGAACGCACAAAAAACCACCTATCATGCTAATAAATAAATATAAAAATGCATGCAAATAGTGATTGGCCATTATCAACTTCATAAAATCAACTGTAAATGAAGAGAAGGTAGTAAAAGCACCAATAAACCCAGTGCCTAACCCCACATTAAGCCAACTTGCTAATAAATCAGATTCAATTACATAATATGTTAAGAATGCTAATAAAAAACAACCAATTAAATTAGCAACTATTGTCCCATTAGATTGCCATATCTTTCCTAAATAATATCGACTTATTCCACCGAAAAATGCAAAAAATGCTACACTTAAATAATTTTTTGTCTTATCACTCATTTTGGTCACTCTTATTATATTCAGAAATTTTTTGAGTCAAGTATTTCTCAAATTGGTCTTTGGGTTTGTATCCTGTTACCTTTTCTTTTGCTTGACCATCAATAAATAAAACTTGGGCAGGAATATTTTGGATGCCCCACTTTTGAGCTAATTCCATATTTTCTTGAACATTTACTTTTGCAAACTTTATTTTATCGCCAAATTCTTTCTCAAGTTGCTCAAGAACTGGATCTAGCATTTTACATGGTTGACACCAATCACCCCAAAAGTCTACCATTACCAAACCGTTTTGGGTTTCTTGTTCAAAATTAGTTGGAGTCAAATTAATCGCCATGTTTTCACTTCCTCAAAACTTTATAATATCTTTACATTTTACTCTTATATTATCAACTATATCAAGTAAGGCGTAAAGTGATAAACAAAAGCTCATTCCATTTTTAATGAAATGAGCTTAATTTTATTTTTGCTTTTGTTTTTTCGGAGACATTACCCGATTATATTTCTTGGTGAAGAAAATTAATAAAAGAATTGAAGCTGCAAAGTAGAAGAAACTAGTGATATAGTAAGCTGTCGCATATCCTGCACTCGTTTTGAGTAAGACATTTTGGGTAAATAATCCTACTAAAATTCCAATAATTGCGTTGATAATTGTCATTAAAGAACTAAATGCTGGTCGCATATCTTTTGAGACTAAAATCATTTGTAATGATTGTTGAATTGGCATTGCAGCATTAGCTAAGCCAGAACGAATAAATAAAATAATTCCAATTACGATCGTAACTGCTCCACCAAAAATATTTCCTTTAGCAATTAATAGCATCATTGGAATACATAAAATCGTAGTAACTGCGTTTGATACAACGGAACCCATTGTCTTTTCTAGCCATGGTGCACACATGTACCCTAATACCATTGCTAATGTTTGGAAAGAAATAATAGTAGAAACTGTTCCTCTTTGAATATGTAAGAATTCATTTAAATAGATTGGAAAATATGGTACTACCAATAATATTCCTATTTGTGTTAATCCAAGGAAAACCAACCACAAAATAACATCTTTTTTAGCTAGAACCTTAAAATCTAAGGCATTTTTAGCTTTATTTTGCTCTTTTTCTTTCTTGGTTTCTATATAATCGTCTCTTTTTTCACGTAATAGAAAGGCACTGAAAAAAGCTAATGCTGTTAAAATTATCGCAATGATAATTACTGTTTTATATCCAATAATATAGTTATGTAGTTGTAAACTATTCATTTTACTTGAATCTGCGGATAAAATTGACGCTTCTTGATAACTAATTCCCTGTTTAAGACTAAATACCCATACTACGATTTTGCCACCAAAGAACGAAACGATTGCCTGCATGATTAAATTTACACACATTACTACCGACATCATAAATGTTCTTTTTTCCCGTGGAACATAGACAGTGTACATTAGTGGATACATAAAATCATATAAACTTACTCCTGCAGTTATCAAAATATATGCTAGTGCAACAATTGCCGTATTATCAGAAAGGACTGTAACTATCATTGAAATTACTGTAATGATTGGTGTAATTAAAAGAATCTTTTTATATCCCACTTTATGTACATATAACAAAAGTATGGCGACAATTGCTTGACCAATCGCTGAATACATATTTAATCCAGTAACTACCTGTGGTGCAATAATATCTAAATAAGAAACTAACGTATAAAGTGTAATTCCAGCAACCCCACCAAGTAATCCATAAATTAAAACATATACCCAGACATTCCGTTTATATCTTTTATCCCATTGAATCGATGAATCATCATCTAAATAAACAGTAGTATTTGACATACTTAACACTCTCCCCTTGTTAAAGTATTTTAATTATATACTGTTTATTTTGCTTTTATTACTATTTTGTTACAAAATGCAGGTAAAGATTTTGGGCACAAAATAAAAAAGATTATGCCAAATTGGCATAATCTTTTGAGTTAGTCTTTAATTTTAATCTACACCATCCATTAAAGCATGAATCTTCTTAACGAAGAAGCAAAGGATGATACCAAATACGATACTTACACCACCAATGATTAAGAAGTATGGTACTTCTGTAGCTGTTGAGTAGTATTTAACAATTTGTGCGTTAATAGCTTGACCAGCAGCATCAGCAAGGAACCACATACTCATCATTTGTGAACGGAAAGCTTTTGGTGCTAATTTTGTTGTTACAGATAATCCAATTGGAGAAATCAACATTTCACCGATTTCAACAATGAACCATGAACCAACTAACCAGAATGGGCTAACACGGCCGCTTGTTCCTTCTAAAATACCAGGAAGTGCCATCCAAGCGTATGATAATCCGGCAAAAATCAAACCAGCAGCGAATTTACCAGGTGCACTTGGTTGTTTCTTCCAGTGATCCCATAACCAAACAAAGATTGGTGTAAGAATCATGATGAACAATGGGTTCAATGTTTGGAAGTTAGAAGCAGCAAAGTGCCATGAACCAATATGTAATACTGTACGGTTTTCAGCAAATAAAGCTAAAACAACTGAACCTGATTCTTCAATACCCCAGAAAATTGCAGCAGCAATGAATAATGGGATATATGCACTTACACGGTGACGTTCAACCTTTGTAACTTTTTTACTTCTAAGCATAATTACAAAGTAAATAATTGGTAAGGCAATTGCGATAATTGTAATTAATGTAATTACATTATCAATATTTAATTGTCCAGCTACAGCCATTAATACTAAAACAGCAATCAATGCAACTACACCGATAATAATTTTGTTGATTAATGGTTTTAAATCTTCTTTACTAATAGGATCTTTTGGTTCCAAGCTTTCTTTTGATAAGTATTTTTTACCATCAAAGTAGTATTGGATTAAACCGATGAACATACCAATAGCAGCTAATGCGAAACCTGCGTGGAAGTTCATGTTACCATTGTGGCCGAATAAGTTAGCAACAAATGGTACTGCCCATGGTGCAATTGCAGCACCTAAGTTAATACCGAAAACAAAAATGTTGAAACCTGCATCACGTCTGCGGTCTTCTTCGCTATATAAATCACCAACCATATCAGAAACGTTTGGTTTCAATAAACCAGTACCGATAACGATTAATGCAATTGATACATATAATGCAGCTGCACCAAATGGTAATGAAAGTGCGATATGACCAAGCATAATGAATACACCGCCAATGAAGACTGTCTTTCGACTTCCCCATACACGGTCACTCAACCAACCACCGACAACTCCGGCCATGTAAACTAATGAACCGTAAATTGACATGATTGATGCTGCAGTAGCCTCATTAAATCCTAATCCACCCTTGCTAATTGCAAAGTACATGTAGAATAGTAAAATTGCTCGCATTCCATAGTAACTAAATCGTTCCCACATTTCTGTAGAGAACAATGTAAGCAGTCCTCTAGGTTGCCCAAAGAACGAATGATCTTGTTTCTGTGTATCCACTAATAATTCCTCCAAAATGATTAATTCTAACATTAATAAAATTAATCAATAATATTAAATTC